>JBGOEV010000007.1:0-69120 GCA_041538025.1 Candidatus Thermosaccharophagus gerlachensis
AAGTGAGCCATTGCGATGCCGAAAGTCGTTTTGCCGACGCCTGTCGGTGCTATAAGGGCGAAACTTTCGCCCAACAGCACCCGGCGCGCCCAAACCCTCTGAAGCGACCAAAGTTCAAACCCAAGATGGCGCCGGAAAAATTCCTCAAACGCCTTCTCGCTCTCGTGAAGGTAGCAAACCCACCTGTAGTTTTGCAAATTTCCCCTCTCTCGGAGCAATTCACACAAGAACGGTTGGTGGTGAGCCATTCCCTTCCCGACGGCTTCAACGGGAAGGCATTTTGAACACGCTAACCCTGCCTCTAACCGGTCAGCGCTTATGCGCTCACCACAGTTTGGGCAAAGGTGTTGAAAGATTGCGAATGGCATCTTCAGTTTCCCCCGTCGTTGGGCAGGTGAAGTTTGCCCCCTTGCTGAGATTGGAAATGCCAATGAAGAAAACTTCAAAAGGAAACGAAGCACCGCAAGCACAATGGCGCAAACGAGCTATCAACCTTCCCACTCCCTAAACCGATTAGAGATTGGCAGCCTTCGGTGCTCGCTGAAAGCGCGATAAGTGATTTTTGGTCCCGGTGCAAATTGACGGCGCTTGTATTCGCTGCTGTCAACCATCCAAGCTACCTTCCTCACTGTTGCCTCATCGTAGCCCATCGCCACGATGTCAGCAACGCTCTTTCCTTCCTCTAAATATGCCTGCAGGATGGCATCCAGCAACGGATAGGGTGGCAACTTTTCCTGATCCACTTGTCCAGGTCTCAACTCAGCACTGGGTGGCTTTTCAAAAACGCGACGCGGAATGATTTCCCGTCCTGCCTTCTCGTTCACATATGCTGCCAGTTCGTAAACAAGCGTCTTGTAAACATCTTTGAGGACAGCAAAGCCACCTGCCGTGTCACCGTAAAGGGTGCAATAGCCAGTGCTCCCTTCGCTCTTATTGCCCGTCGCCAAAACGAGCCAACCAAACTTGTTAGACAGCGCCATTAAAATTGTCCCACGAATGCGAGCCTGCAAGTTCTCTTCCGTCACATCATGCGGGAGACCTCGGAACACCTCGCTTAATGCCTGCAGGAACACTTCAAAGACGCCCGTGATAGGGATGACCAAAAAGCGGATGCCCAAGTTGCGTGCCAGCGCTTCGGCATCTTCAAGGCTGTGTTGCGACGAGTAAGGTCCAGGCATAGCCACGCCCGTCACATGCTCATGACCTAATGCATCCACAGCGATGCAACAAGTCAAGGAACTGTCAATCCCACCACTTAGCCCAATGACGGCATCCTTCATCCCATTTTTGTGCAGGTAATCACGCGTGCCCAACACCAACGCCCAATAGACTTCGGCGACTTTAGGCAAAGGCACCTCAATGCGTGGCTCAACAGCAGGTTTGGGTTCGGCAGGCTCAAAAGGTAAGGCGACGACTTTCACCTTCACCCCATCAAGCTCCCGTTCTCCAGCCACCAACCTCTGCTTGCCCTGCCTATAGCGCAGGTCGTGAAGTCGCGAACGAACTATTCCCACCAAGTCAATGTCGGCGACGAGAAAGTCTTCTTCAAACTGTTTCGCTCTGGCAATGACTTTGCCTTGTTCGTTCACAACCAAACTTGCTCCATCAAACACGAGTTCGTCCTGACCACCGACCAAATTGACGCAAGCGACGGCAGCGAGGTTTTCGCTGGCGCGGACGCTCAACATCTGTTCATGCCAAACCAACTTACCCATGTGATAAGGCGACGATGAAATGTTCAAAAGCAAATGAGCATCGCCCAGTAACGCTTCAGCACGAGCAGGACCACTGGGATACCAAATGTCCTCGCAAATGGTGATGCCGACACGCACATCGTTGAGCGTTAGCACTAATCCTTCATCGCCTCGTCGGAAGTAGCGAGACTCATCAAAGGCACTATAGCTGGGCAAATAGTGCTTGCGGTAAACAGTGGCGATTTTGCCATCATGTAGGATAGCAGTTGCGTTGAACAGGTCGCCGTCTTCGTCCACGAAGCCGATGACTGCTACCAACGACTTGGGCACCTGCCTTGCCAGATCAGCTACGACTTCCTTGTTACGTGTGACGAAGTGGGGCTTGAAGAGCAAATCTTCGGGTGGGTAACCTGTCACAGCCAGTTCAGGGAACGCCACGATGTCCGCCCGCACCTCTTTTGCTCGCTCAATGCCTTCGGCAATCTTTTGCGCGTTGCCCTCAATGTCACCGACTGTCGCATTCATTTGCGCCAAAGCAACCCTCAAAGTCCGCATTTCTTCACCCCTTCCACTTTTGGACACTTACTACATCCAATCCCTTCAAAGTTATGCGCAAATGCGATTTAAGGTTTTGCTACTCATCCATTATCGGCAAAATGACTTGCTTGGCGGATTGCTCCAATTCCCCCGTCCTTATCTTGCTCGCCCTTGTTACATGGCGAAGAAGCGATTGCCACATCAGCAAAAGCATAGGCATTGGTCTCAAAGCCGTTAATGCATTGCCAATTTATTGACCCGAGCGAATTGACCTGTCTCCTCGTAAAATGTCAAAGCGCCATAATTGCTGACTAAAATTTAGGCTTTGTATATGGGTTTTACCACTCCTTTCTCATCCAGTATAATGTCCAAAAATTTGGCATTTTTGCGTCCTCCCAGCCAAGTGAAAGCAACTTCTCCTCATCAACATGCGGTATTGGCAAGCTCACGCCGAGCCAACGCTTCCCATAGCAAGAGCACACATACTCAAGTCCGTTCAACATTGAGAGCATGTAATCAAAATCTTTGGCAAAAATTTTGGAAATTACTACAAGCTCTGGTGTTAGTCGTGCTGTGGTAGCAATTGCCACACCGACAATTTCATTTCGTCTTTCGCCAAGCAGTGACAGGTGTGGGTCATCAGCAAGCGAGCTGAAAAACTTTGAAGCTGTATCAAGATACTCCTTTTCTTCGCCGAAAAACTTGAGAAGCCTCGGCAGGTCATCTAAAGAGAGATTTTTTAGCGAGATTTTTTGTGGCTTGTCTACATTCCTTTGCGAGAGGTTGAGCACAAGCTTCTTTTGTATGTTGACACATTTATAGCCATATTTTTCGTAAAATTTTCGTGCAAAGGGTGTCCCAAGTTCAACAATCCTCAAACCAGCCTTGTTTGCTTTTTCCTCAATGGCTTTGAGCAACTTGCCACCGATGCCCTTCCTCCAATGTGCTGGATGAACGGCGATCCACGAGATAAATGCCCTATCCTCACCTGGCTTGCCTACAAGGAATCCGACAATTCTACCATCAACTTCGGCTACAAACTGCCAATCTGGGAAATTGCGCAAATGCTCAACTAAGCCAACGCCAAATAGCCAAGGCAACCTTGCCTCTTCCAGAAACGCGCAGTTTGCAACCCTAACTATCGCTGCTATGTCCTTGGGGAGAGCATGCCTTATCGTTACCTCCATCAACATCACCTTCCAAACTACAATTATAGCGTAATGTTGTCTTTTGCTTACTGTCCCTTGGCTATCCTTACGAACGTTTCTTCATCAACTTTGAGCCTCAATGGGAGTGGGTCTTTCCAGCGCTGGCGGAAGGCGAAGCCAGCGATAACCCAAATTTCGCCCTTACGACGCTCAAATAAGTAAGGATAGCTCAACTGCCCTCCGGGCTGCCGAGCGAGGACGACTGGCTTTGTCCATGTTTTTCCATCGTCTTCGGAGAAAGCAATTGAAAGTTCCTCACGATGCCATGATGAAGGAAACTCCGTATGCTGAGGCAAGACACTTTTTTGCCAGATACGCCCCTCTGGATTGAGCCTGTTCCATACCAAGACTAACCTACCGCTTTTCAAACGGAGAAGGTATCCGGGTGAATTGCTGGCATCAATCTGGCTTGGTTGAATAATCCGCCAGTATCGTCCACCATCGTCAGAGATTGCCTGCCAGAACCTGTCAAGGCTCGTTCTGATGAGCATCAAAAGCCGACCGTCACTCAATTCCGCAACTGTTGGCTCCATAGCACCATCGTGGTGTCCATGTCCGCCCAAGTCAATCCAATTGCTTCTTCTCCATGTTTTGCCCTCATCATCAGAATAAAAGGAACAAGCAACAAGCCTTCCTGGATTGTGTGTTAAATGCTCAAGTGGGACAACGATTCTCCCCGTGCTGGTTTGAATCAACCCAAAAAAGTTGGCATTGTAACCGCCAAGCAATCGTTGGTTATCAATCCAAGTCTTACCGCCATCTAAACTGCGTATCGCCCAAACTTCCAACTTACAACCTTCCTTTGGTTCCTTTTTTTCTTCATCCCACTCAAAACGACGCTCACTGAAGTTCAAGTAGACAAGGATAAGCGTATTGTTACGGGTCCGCAGCAGGTAATAAGAGGCAGGCTCCTTTGGATTAATACCTTCGCAAACAGGGATAGCTTCAGACCATGTTTTTCCATCATCCTTACTGATGCGGAAGCCTTGAGCATCAACAGTTGCTAAACTACCATCAGCTAATTCTACAAATGGACCGTTACGATCGATCTCCAAAGGTTGCGCCATCGGGTGAACCCACCTCTCACCGACTATTTCCGCATTCAATAGCCCAAAATTAACAAAAAGCAACATGCTTACCATTTCACCTCACCCCTCCAATCAAAGGATTTAAGCTCCAACCTTCGACGGAGAACCCTCTAAATCATTCAACAAACCATTCAATAACCCTAACTTCGCCCGGACTTAGAGCAATTTGACGAGTGAGAAGTTTCCCCCAACTCCATTGAGCAACACTCCTCACCTTAATCTTCTTCTTCTTGGGAGTTGGGTTATGCAAGTAAACGCTAAACTTTTTCTCCCCAGTTTGAACGACATTTATGAAGATTTCCTTATCATCACAAACGATGGGATGCCCGATGAAGATATCCTTGTCACCTTCGCGCAAGTCCATCGTCACATAAGCGCTATCTCCCAGTTGCCCTATTGGTCTTGCCCTTTTCTTATCCCTTTCCAGCAGAAACACACTCCAACGCTCCTGCAATCCCTTGACCACTATAGGAAGTGTTAAAGGCAAATCGGCTTTACCGATTTTGCCGGAAAACCCTTCCCCTTCTCCATCAACCTCCAAGATGTATTTTTGCCCAATTACTTTCCCTTTCTCCACCTTTAAGCTGTATCCAACATTCCCTGCCAACCCCATTGTTTCCCTCACCCATTCAATCCACTTCTCATCGGGCTCAACTGTAAAGGGTGTTCCAACGACCAGAACCTTTGCTATCAAGCTTCCCCCTTTCTCCACAATCTTCCCTTCTACTGGAAAACGAATTCCCCAACTTGGGCTATCTTTTTGGGCATAAACATCCAAGGGTTCACTGCTCAGATTGAAAACGGCAACTGAGCCCATAGGGGAACCACAAAACGCTATGTATCCGTCTCTACTTAAGCTTATTTTTTGCCAAGCTTTCAATTCATCGGGTGTTTTCTCGCTCGATAATAATCTCCCCTCCTGAGTGCGGATGAACCATCTCTTAGCACCAGCTTTATAAAATTGCCCTAAAACGAGCCTCTCGATCTTCACTTTCTCCTTAAACTTTATTTCCAATTCTGCAACGATTGAAGAAAAGAGCCCCGGTCTGAGATTGAAATATGTGCGGGTTATTTTTGCTTCGATAAGCTTTGATGGATTAGCAGGGGCTAATGTGTGCCAGACATTTAAGGCAGGAACTTCAGGGGGATAAAACCCATCGCTCTTGCCATAGCCCATCATCAAATCGGCACTATGCAGAAGCCTGTCAGTCCAAATCCTTCCTCGACTCAAATCTTCCTCTCCCTTATCGCATTTTATTGATGGATTTATCCAAAGCACTGGGTCGCCTCCGGGGGCACCGTCAAAGCCGGGAATCATCCCACCAAGGCGATTATCGGGCTTATAAGTTGAGGAAGGTGCAATTAGCCCAGCCCCATCCCAAGGTCCCTTGTTAGGGGTCATTCCAAAGGTAAAACCACTTTGCGCTCCTGTTCCATCCTCCCTTCTCTGCATGCTATAAGAGAGCTGGTTCATCCTGTCACCGCACATGAACTCCTCAAGCAACGGTTGAGGACGATCAAAAAGCTCCATCGTGATGGCTTGCCTTCCCTTCAAATCCTTTGCTATGACGAAAAGGTTATGCTGCTGACCGTGATTGAAATCCTCCTCCCAGTCGAAGTATTTAGCCCCTCTTGGATAGAAATGCCTTATTAACTCCTCGCCATCGTAAATCATTACCTCTTTCAAACCGACATCCGATGCTATGGCGAGCCTCAGTCTCCAACGCCAATGCGTCCAGTCAAACCAATCATAGCTCTCATAATCCCTCGGACCAATAAAACGCCATTCCAGAATACGAGGTCCATTTGAAACATAACGAAGGTGGCAATAAGGAGGCATAGAGGGATGCCAAGAGGAAAATTGCTCTTTCAAATCGTTTAAATCCGACGCCTCAAAATAGTTCACGTATCCTTCTTTTAAAGCTTTTTCCAACTGCTTCGGCTCATTCACCAAGCTTATAGCAAAGGGCCAGAGAGATTCACCTCTATTTTGAAGGTGCTTGTATCCTTCAATCAATTCATCCAAAAGTTTCAGCTTCCCTTCACGAAAATCCTGACTGAAAATAGCAACAGCATCGTAGGCTCTAAATTCATAGTAAGGGCAGGGATTTTTCGAATGCCACCATGAGCCAATGGTGAGATTCATTCTGTTGAGATTGTGCATCCAATCCAGTAAGACATACCCAGCTTGACCGGGGACCTTTGTATCAGGGTGAGTTGTAGCAAAACGCTTCTTATCATCGGTAAGAAGATGCTCATCTGGATAGCGGGTGCGGTAACCCGCTGCAAAATAATGATTCCCGTAACCGTCCTCAAAGCGGAACCCGGGCACAGCTAAGAAATCCTTCCCTGAGACGGCTTCGCATTCTTTGACAAGCTTTTCCCACGATTCCCTCGGTAGATTGGAAAAATCCTCCAAAAAAACTATGAAATCGCACCCTAATGAACGAGCAAGTTTGGCATAATCCTCCACCTTTCCTTTTCCCCCAGATATCTCGGTTTGAGCTCCAACTATCCCTCTAAAAACCTTTGGAGGCGGAGGAAAACGAGCACTGCTCCAATCCCATGGAGGAATTTGCGGGAGCTTTGGTTCAGTGAGAAGCCGAGCAGGCGTTTTAGCGCCTCCAAATCTCCCTGACTTCAACGAAGGCTCAGAAAGCCAATGAAGAGTGTTAAGGAGAAGACGCAAGAAATCGCTTGGCTGGTTGTTAAGACCGCTTTCCATGACTATCCCCCTCAAAGCAGTGGCATACCCACCCCAAAAATGATAGGATGAGTTTATAGAGCAAAGGGCAATCCTTCCCTCGCCATAGGACCGGATGGCAAAGATAGGTGGAGCTGAAATTCCCTCTTTAGTTATCCTTTCTGTAGGCAATCCCCTTGCATGGCTTTCCCACAGCACGCTTTTTGAAGAGGCTTCGCCTCGGATGACCACTTGCCAATCGCTACTAACATCAAAGGTTAAAGTGGAAGAAGCTCCTCCTGCCCCTTCGGTAACTGGATACCAAATGAGACGAACTCCTTCACTAACAGGCGATGGGGAGATGTTGCTTGTGTAGGCAAACTTTATTCCCCACGGGGTGCCACCGTCTTTCTCCCTTTCTCTATCGTGGACTGTTTCAGGGCGAAGGCGAGCACCTATTTGATCAAGAAGACGAAATTGTCCATCCCAATCCTCCAAATGCTCTCCTTTCCAAAGGCTGATGAAGAGCCCACCTCCCTCTTTTACAAAGCTAAGGAGGATCCCTCTTTCCTTGTCGCTTAAATAAGCACCTCCCCTCAGCAGAACGACCACATTGAACTGCTTAATGTAACTCTCATTAGGGAAATCCCAACGCCAGTCAAACTCAAAACCTGCCTCCAACAGTTTCCTGGCAACTTCCCTATCCTGTAACCCGGTCTGAAGAAAAAGTATAGAGGGTTTGGGCTGAGCGAGGACAAAGCGAAGGAATCCAAAAAGGAAAAGGGAGATTAGGGAAATCTTCATCATGATCCTCTGCCTCCTCCAAAATCTGGCAAGGAGAAACACAGTAGCAAGCGAAACCGTTCTAATGTTATTGGGCATTACCCCTCACCACCTTCTTAAGGTATTTTTGCAATTTGACACAGCTCAACCCATAAAACCACCCTTAACGAAGCAGAGTGAGAAGTTCCTGAGCTGCCTTTCTCACTCCAGCTGGGTCACTACCTGTCACCAAGATGACATCTTTCCCCAACGCAAACGGAGACCAGGAATATTCCAAGAGCCCCCTTCCCTTCCCTGGGAAATAGTCGTTTGCAACAAAGGGCAGGATACTTGCCCTCTGTAAAGCCTTAATAAGAGTGCTTGAGCTATCGGTTCCCACGAGGATGAGATCCTCCCCCACCTCAAAGGCATCTGGAAGAGTAGGTGGATAGCCGTTTTCCCCCGCCCATATTCGGAGCTTAACCCATGGCTTTCTCCTCCTTTCCCTTTCTTCCTCTGTTACCTCAAACCATTTCTCCCCTCTTTTCTCAATTGCTGGGAAAACTTTCGGATATCTTCCCTTCCTCCAAACAAGGTGCTCATCTTCCACGAAAACCGAAATCCCCTTTGCCCTCAAACGCTCACAAAGCTCCTTTGCTATTTCCTTTTCCTCCTCGCTCGCCTTCTCTCCCACCACGATGATTATCTTCCTGCCGGATTTCAAGAGCGAGCGAATTGCCGACGCATCACATGTAAGGACATCGGGAATGATCTTCAGCTTAGAAGGGGGTGAAGTTGGAACACTTATTTCAACCACTTCCTTCTTCCCGCTAAAAAGCTCCTCCACGCTTATCCTCCATTTGCCAGGAGTTTCATTGGAGCCAATTGGTATGCTTTCCTTATAAACGCCTTTGGAATCGGTGGAGCGCCAAAGTTGTATTTGATCTCCCTGTGCATCTGTGATTGTTACCTTCAAGGGCAAAGCAGCAGATATCAGACGGTTCCCTTTTCCATAGCAATTAGCGGTCAATTCAAGAAACCTCCCCTGCTTTGCCACCATCTTTGCCCTCAGTCTAACTTGCTCAATTGGTTGGGGAAGAATGGCGATGATCTTCATTTCCGTAGGCTCAAAATCGAGTTTAAGCGATGCCCCGGGCTTTAAAGTGAGTCTCCTTGTCGTTGCCCAATCCCTTCCTTCCAAGATATAAACCGCTTCCCCGCTGCGAAGGGCATTAAACTTAACGGTAACCCCTTTTAACTCGTCCCAATCCGAAGCAGGATAGAGCTTTACCTTCCGACCTTTTATTTCCCTCTCCACTTCCTGAGGGGACGCTCTTTGAGCATCGTTGAGGAGAAGGTAGTATCTTCCTTCCCCACTTACCCATTTCCCCGGTATAATTCCCCTTTTGCTGACCTCTATCTCAAACTTCCCAAGAGTTTGAGCAAGCACGGTAGACAAAACATCGGCATATTCATCGAGCAGAGCATCGCTTACTGCCTGTCGCATTATCTTGCTTGCTTCGGTGTAATTCTCTTTGCTCATAAGTTCATTGGCGGTCTTTTCCAGATCTTCTATCCGATGCACATACGAAGACATGTCTATTGGGATTCTACTAATTTGCAGTTCGGGAGGAGACCAACTCGTGGTTGTATCAGCGAACAGCTTCCCACCACTCCTTTGAAAATCCCGAATCCTATTCACAATTTCTTTAGGAAGAGGATGCTTAATCCCTACAAGGAAAAGCGCTTTTCTCCCTTTCAAACCGTCCTCTTTTAACTCCCATTCGTGGATCAAATCAACCGTGTATCCAGCACGACGGATAGCGTGGTAGAGAGCAAAACACTCATAGGCATAATTCCTTGGGATGCGATAGATTTCGCTATTTGGGACTTCCCCTGCTTCCTTAAGACGCATAGCAGCCTCGGTGAATGAATAGAGAACCCCAATTGGATGGCGGGCAGGCAAGGTAGCGAGGATGAAATCGCCGAATTTCCTAATTCTTTCAAAAGACGGTTTGAGGTTTTTTGCGCTCTGAAAATTGAGATGCCAAAGCATTCCCACACCATCCATAACAGCATAATTTGTGACCATCTCGGCGAGTGAAACCTCATCTGGGCTATTTGGGGTGAAATAAGTCGTATTGGAGGCGAAATGAAAGCGTTTATCCCTTCTTCCAACTTTCTCAAGCGCGAAGTGCCATGATTGCTCGGCTACCCCTCGCCAAAACATGAAGGAATGAGTTGTTGGAATATCGTTTAGCCTTTGAAGGAATGGATTTGTCCCATCGTTTATCGCAAATGAGGCATAGATATCCTGTCCCCAAGGAAGTTCTGGGTCGACTTTCTTAACATGCTGTTTCGCTTCTTTGAAAAACTCACCCATAATGTTAGCCCGCCAATGCATCCATGAAAGCCATTCGTCCTGGGGAAGCTCGCGAGGATCGGAGGGCAGTGGGCGTTTTAAGACTTTTTCAGAAGCTAAACGAGTAAAGAAATCGGGGAACAAGGAAAAAGCCTGCCCAGAAAAACGACCTTCCTTCACGATGCCATAATTTAAGCCTGGCTCATCCATCCCGCCAAGCGAAGCGACGGTGCTTATAAACCTCCTTGCCTGCTGAGCTCCCAACTCAGCCCTCTGCATCGCTACCTTCCTTATTTCAGGATCGAGGAATGAAGCCATAGATTCAAAGGGCTGATGGAGAACATATCCACTCCATAACCCCTGCCAAACAAAGCCCTTTAGCCCGTTAGAAATCAGCCTCTCCACTCCTCTCTCAAACATGGAAGGAGTTAAAGGATCGGGGATGAAGTTCCCTTCTCCATCCACCTTGGCGTAATTGTAAAGGTCAAGGTAAACCCAAGTTGCACCAATTTTTAAGTTCTCTTCAAGGGGAGCGGTTGAACCAATGAGGAAATGGGTGGGAGGCAAAATTGAGGAAATATGAAGTTCTTCTTTCCCCACTACTTTACCGTTTATTTGGGCAATCAGGTGATATCTCCCCGGTTTTAGGAAGTAGGCTGGCAGCTGCCAAACAACGGTTTCTCCTCCTTTCAAGCTCATCTTCTCTTTTAAGAGTTGATATGGGGCAGATGAAGTTTTTCCTGCTTGGGCGTAGATACACAGTTCTCCAGAAACATCCTTCGGAGAAAAAAGCCCAAAATAGATCTTCTCACTTTGCCAAAATGCCTTTCTCGGCTCGCATATGAACAGCTTAAGTTCGGGGTCGGAAAGAACTGGAGGGGAAACAATAAAGAAAAAAAGCAATGCAAAGCATTCTCCAGCCATTCTTCTTAAATTCTCGCCTTTTACCTTGTTGGATGCCTCCCTGCCCACCCTCCTACACCCCCCTTACAAACCTGACTACAATGGTAAAAAGCAGTCTTTTTCACCATCTTAAGTTTATGAGATAAACCTGCCTTGTGCCCTCATGAGTTGAATTGAAGACGATCATATCCCCATTGGGAGACCAACAGGGATGCAAATCGCATCTCCAGTATCCGGGGATTTGAGGGTTGTAAAACCTTGGAGGTTCATAGAAGTTCCCAAGAGATAAGACGGCATTCGTCTCCATATCCATCAAAAATAAGCTTTGATTCCCCAACGCATCCCGATACCTATCCATAACCATCCATTTCCCATCAGGAGAAAACGTTCCATGCCCATCGTGGTCCAAAAGCCCTTTCCCAAGGACTTCGTAATCGCCTTTGCCATCCGTAAAAAGAATTGGGCACCACTTTTTGCCCTCATATCGCGCAGTTACCATCAGCTTATCAGCTGTGAGCCAATCAAAATGAGAGCCTGACCATTCCCAAGGAGAGGGGAAACAAGCTCGCAGTTCCTTCCCATCGGAACCAACCGTCATTGAAGCTGTGTGAAACCCTCCTCCTTTTCTCTGAACTCTCGCTAAAAAGAATATCCTTTTTCCGTCCTTGCTAAACAAGGTGTGCTCAAAACGCATTAAAGGTCGGGAATCAATATCTTCTGGCAAGCCGAGAAACTCCTTTACCTCATAAATTGAAAGAATTAGCTCAGATTTCCCGCTCTCTAAGTCTACTACGAAAAGACCATCATCCTCAGGATAAGGGTCATCCACCTTTGGGTCTTCTCCATCCCCATCATACCCATAATCCGGTCTTGCAAGACGAAGCCGAGCATAGTTGATGCTCAAAGCCATTTTCTTCTCTGGGAAAACTGCACTAATTGGTCGGGGAATTATCTTTTCCTTCCCCGAAGCGATATCTTTGATAATTGAGACGAACTTCCCTTCCCTTGCATCGTTGAAGACGATTTTATTTTCGTCCAACCAATGCGCCATACATCCCTGCTGGAAATTCCATGCCCGAGTTTCAGCTATCGGGATAAACTCCCTCGTTTTCAAATCAATTAATCCAAGTGTTGCTACATCTTCTCTTGTAGGGAGACGATCTTGGACGGTTGTCTCCAAAATTGCTACATACTGTTGGGTTTTATTGAACGGGGATATCCCGTAATAAGTTGCGTGGAGATGTTCCTTCGTTTTATCCGTTATTCTCGCCACAGTTATTTCTGGAAAAGCAACTGTCGGCATTCCCAATACCCCTTCTAAGCTGGCTATTTAACTGCAAAAATCTCCCTCAGACCTTTCACCACCTGATAATATCTCTCCACTTCCTCCTCTCCTAACACCCCTTGCAAGATCAAAATCTCGTCAAAGTATACTGCTTCTCCGTAGGGTGCGAGGGAGAGTGAGTTTATGTTATCTTCCTCCCTTAAACCACGAGTTAAGATCCATTTTCCCACCTTTTTCCCATCCTGATAAAGAGTTATCTCCCTACCACAGGAGAAAGAAACAATCGTGTTATGCCAAACCCCTCCCCTTAAATCCATCGTCTTCATTACATCAAAGTCGTATATCCCGTTGATGTTTTTGACACCCGGAAAATGGTAAACTTGGAAAACGGCAGCTGGCTTGGCGAGCGCACACCAAGTATCATTGCCTCCTCCTCTGACAAAACAAGAGATAAAACCTTTGCCATTGAGTGAGAAAATAACGAAAATATGACCTACCTTATGGTCCTCTTTTAGTGCCCACCAAAGCGAAATCGTCAATAGTTTGTGAGGAGAAAGGAAAGGAGAACGCAAGACGAAACTTCTCCTATTTTGACTAAGACATCCTTTCCCAATGAAGCCTTCCGATGATAAAAAAGGAAGATGCTCATCCATTCTTACAAGGTTTATCTTCGCTTTTCCATCCTCGCTTTCAAAGTCGTTATAATAAATGACTGCTTTCTCCCTCCCTTCTGGGAAGATGCCAGAGAAAAGTATAGGGGCAAAAAGAAAGCCAAAAACTAGAATCCTTTCCATGCTTATCACCTACTCTTACTCACTTGGAAGGAGACGAAAGACCTTTAAATCGTGTTTTTTCAGGATGAACCTTATAGTATTGTTCACCACTTTCAACTCCTCACCAGTATCAATGTCAATGACTTTATAGCTCTTAAATCCGAGTATATCGGGCTTTATATGAACAATTGCTTCCTCATCCTTGGACGAATAGGAAGTTATTGCATAAAGTGCCTCCTTGCCAGGAAGGGAGTAGGTGATGCCGGGCAAGTCTGGATTCTCTGCATATATTGGTTGCTCCCTTTCATCCCAGTATCTGTAAGCCACCATTCCCTTTTCTTCAGCAAGTTTTAGGAATGGTTCTCTGTATTTTTGCCAAAGCTTGCCAAGCTCTGGCACCCATGTTGCCACAGGACCTAACAAGTCATGGACGAGGGTGACAGCAATATAGGTCTTCTGAATCCAAGGGTCATTTGCCTGTGGACCATGGTCACTTAGAAGCACTGGCCAAGTGCCGGCTAATTCGCCCGTGGAAACGAGAAGAATGTATTTTCTTGGGAATCTATTGTGCACATCCCCTTCCGAGTAGCGCCACTCCCAGTCGTATTGAACGGTGGCGAAGGAATAAAGAGGAAGGATTTGCGTGCTCGTGTTATGGACCATAACAATCGGTTCCATTCCTCTTTCGTTCATGAAGGTAAATATTCGCTTCTGGAACTCCCTCAATTGCCAAACGCCTGTTGAGGGCATAATCGTGCCATCTTCTTTCTCGTAAGCACCTGTCATCATCGTGTTAAAGCTGGGGATGAAGAAGTAATTATCGTGGTAAACCCCCTTATTGTTGGCTATTTCAAACGATTTGCCAAACCAGTATAGGGCATAGTCAATATACGATTCAGAGGGAACAATTTGAATCTCATAAATTGCATTTTGACCGCGGTATGGATTGTAATTGTTGAGGCACCATTCATCCATAAAAGTTTGGAATTCCTCACAAGCTGCATAGGAGGCACGATTATAGTAAAAAACCATGGTTGTCTTGTATCTTGAGCGAAGATTATAGCGGACATGAGCAATAAAACTATTGGTTCTTCCATAAGGCTCAAAATATTTCTTCCCCCTTTGGATTACTTCCTCAATCTCATGGTCGGAAAGCTTCCTTTTGTTTCCTTCAGCAAGCATCTTCCAAAGATACATATCTTTTCCTGCTGGATAGACTGAGCCACAATCGCCAAGGGCAAACCAGTTTATATCGGTGCCCAAAAGGGAGAATCTCTCCTTAAACCATCTGTAACGCCAACCAGCAAGTCTTGGCTTGACGGGAGCTGCCAATATGCCGAATGTGATTGTTCTGGGCTTGTCTATCACGATTGGCTTATTTATCAGGTTGACTTGCAATTTTAGGACATTCCCTTCCCTTACAAGCTGAAGATTCGGCTTTTGCGGATCCCAACTCCAACCTTTGTCGTTCTCAGCAAACCAGCAGATCCCCCTTGTCGGATTGCCAAGGAAAATGTAAGTGCAGAAATTAGGTGGAAAGGTAGATGTCATAAGCTTAGTTGCGTCCCAAACAACACCCTGCCCTTCAGGAACATAATCGGTCAAGATGACGCTCCTTATCCCATCTGCCATCGCATGCATCATCCTTGCCATGTTATCCTTTAGAGGGATCTCCAAGATGAGCGAATCTACCCTCTTAGCAGTTGGCAAAAGCGTTAAATCAACCCTTAAAGTGCCATCGTAATCAAGAGTGGATTTAGATTCGGCTTTCAAATCGCCGAGGGAAAAACTTGCCCGCATTATCGCCCTGTCATCTGCTTTTTCTTTGAATGAAAGCTTCCCCTTAGTGGTGAAAAATTCCTTTCCCTCAACCACTGCTCGGTAGATCATGGGGGACGCAAGGAGCTCCTTCTTGATCCTCAGCTCCTGATCTTCCGTTTTTACCGAGGAAAGAAGCCCCCAATCGTTTGCCTCGTATTCCTTCATTACGGTGAAAAGTTTCCTGCCTTGAACCTTTATTGGGGTAAAAGGGGGATAAACTTTCCTGCTCTTCCCAAAATTCTTGTGCTCCCATTCAGGGAAAACTTTCCTCTCAAATCTTTTGATGATTTCGCCTGAAGGAATGTTTTCTCCTTCAGCTTTAGCGGATATTATGTATTTGCCAGAAAGAGGAGGAAGGTCAAAAACTTTTTCACATTTTCCACCTTTAAACTCCTCGCTGTTTATCCTCACCTCTTTGACGATTTTCCCGTTCGGTTTATCCTCCCTTACTTGAAAGCGCAAAGCCTTCAATTTGGCTCCCTCGGGCAGGGCAGTTATGTCAGCAAGGATGCGCATTTTGTTCAAGTAAGGGTAGTAGGAAAAGAGGAAGTCTATGGGAGGTTTGGCTCTCTCTGGAGTAGTTATCCACTTCACCTCACTGCTTGCCCTTTTCCAACGGTAACTCCTTGAGTAGTAAATCACTTTTTCATCAGGCGAAGAAACATACACGTTGAGTTGGAACTTTTCTGACACTGTGTCCTTGAGGGCGATTCCGAAGCTTTTGCTCGTGTGCGGGGCTAAGCTTACTCTTTCCTCCTTAACATCCTCTTGAGAGTCCCTTTTTACGGAAATTTTTATCCTTACATCCAAAGATTTGTGGGTAGGATTAAGCACATCCAGCGAACAATTGATCTCGCCAAATATTGGGTCAGTCCTATGGCTGAATTTCGTGACGAGGCAATCATCTCTGCTAAATTTGAAGAGGATATCCCTTTGGGGATTATAACCGTTGTTTCCCAAACAAGACCACGCCCAAGGTTGCTTGAAATCCCGGCAAAGGTTAATTGCCCATATTCCTTCACTTGCTTTTCTATTTTTAGCGATGCTCTCAATGGGGATCTCAATTTCACAGTGCCAGAAGCCGTTATGAAATCCATTGGCAATTTTGAAATTTCCTCTCCATCCATAGTAAGCTTGAGTAGGGACTTCCCCTCTTGGATGAGCAAGATAATAGGCATACCCAAGAGAATTGCAAAGCATCTGATAAACAATTCCGTTTTCCTCTTGTGGGTTAGGGTCAATCCAGACTTCAACAGCATCGTCAAAAACGATTTTCTCTATATTCCCTTTCACCTGAGCAAGTATTTTTCCTTCTTTGGGCAGTTCTGAGACAATAGCACAGTAGATTTTATCTTCGGTTGCCCCCACATAACCTATTGCCCTTCTCGGCTCAAGAACACCATTGAAGGAAAATCCATCAAACCTCACCGAAAAGTGCCATTCACTATCATCAACATAGCCGTCTATTTTAGGAGGTTGAGGTGCAAGTGGAAGACAGTAAAAATCACCAGCGAAGAGTGATCTGCAAGCCAAAAGGAGGCATAGGAAGCCAAACAGCCTTACCAGTGTTTCCCTTGCTGTGGATAAGCCCCATGCCCCTTCGCCAAAGAAACTACACATGCAAGATCCCCCTTACACCTTTCGTTTGCATCCTACCACTGCCACATCCACCATACAATTATAACACGGTATTGGGAGAGGCGCAACGGTCTAAAAGGGGTGCCGAGGAAAATAAGAAAGGGGTGAAGAGGTATCACAAAGGTCACTGAGGGGGGTATCCACTTCGACACATCTAAAAATGTCATCAGAGGCTTTTTAGGGATGCAGGGGATAGCTTCAGGGGTTCAACTAACAAGCAAACACTTTTTGGTTTTTGCGCTGTTACGCAAACAATTGTAGCAGCAGTAGAGACAGTGGGAGGAATTACAGAAGAAGTGGTGTGCAGTCAAGCCCTCGGGCTATTAGGACCGGTAAGCTTCACACGTTGCCGTGCTTCCACCTCCGGCCTATCAACCCGGTAGTCTCCCGGAGCCCTTACTCATGCGAGGCAGAGCCTCGCATGATGGGAGGCCTTATCTTGGGGTGGGCTTCCCGCTTAGATGCTTTCAGCGGTTATCCCGTCCCGGCTCGGCTACCCAGCTCCTGCGCCTGGCGGCACAACTGGCACACCGTAGGCCGGTCCCTCCCGGTCCTCTCGTACTAGGGAGAGCACCCCTCAAGCCTCCTGCGCCCGCGGCGGATAGGGACCGAACTGTCTCACGACGTTCTGAACCCAGCTCACGTACCCCTTTAATGGGCGGACAGCCCAACCCTTGGGACCTTCTTCAGCCCCAGGATGGGATGAGCCGACATCGAGGTGCCAAACGGCGCCGTCGATGTGGACTCTTGGGCGCCATTAGCCTGTTATCCCCGGGGTAGCTTTTATCCGTTGGTCGGCCGCACTTCCACTCGCCACGGCCGGGTCACTAAGCCCCGCTTTCGCGGCTGCTCGGCTTGTGAGCCTCACAGTCAGGCCCCCTTATGCCTTTGCACTCCACGGCGGATTTCCATCCCGCCTGAGGGGACCTTTGGACGCCTCCGTTACCGTTTAGGAGGCGACCGCCCCAGTCAAACTGCCCACCTGACCCTGTCCCCGAGCCGGATGACGACCCGGGTTAGGACCTGAGGCTGTCAAGGGTGGTATTCCACTGGTGCCTCCACCCCAGCTGGCGCCGGGGCTTCTAAGGCTCCCACCTATGCTCTACATGACAGCCTAAAGCCCAAGACCAGGCTGCAGTAAAGCTCCACGGGGTCTTTCCGTCCAGCCGCGGGTAGTCCGCGTCTTCACGGACACCACAGTTTCGCCGGGCCCCCCGCCGAGACAGTGCCCAGGTCGTTACGCCTTTCGTGCGGGTCGGAACTTACCCGACAAGGAATTTCGCTACCTTAGGACCGTTAGAGTTACGGCCGGCGTTTACCCGGGCTTAGGTTCCGAGCCTCGCCAGCTGTAGCTGGCTAACCCGTCCCCTTAACCTTCGGGCACTGGCCAGGCGTCAGCCCCTATACGTCCCCTTACGGGTTCGCAGGAACCTGTGTTTTTGTTAAACAGTCGCCTGGGCCGTTTCTCTGCGGCCTCCTCGGGCTAATCGGGAGCAAGTCCCTTTCACCCTACTCGAGGCACCCCTTCTCCCGAAGTTACGGGGTCAATTTGCCGAGTTCCTTGGCGGGGGTTATCCCGCGCGCCTTTGGATACTCTCCTCGCCCACCTGTGTCGGTTTGCGGTACGGTCACTAACCTGTGCACCTACCACAAATGTGGTAGGATTAGCCTCAGGCTTTTCTCGGACACCTTGGGGCACCCCTGTCCCTACACCCTCATCGGGTTCAGGTCGGTCCCTCCAAGGTGAGCCTCTACAAAAGAAGCCCACCTCCAAGGTCCACGCGGCACCATCTGCACGCGGGCTCCCTTGGTGTCGCACCCGAGGCATTTCCACAGGCCAGTGGCGCCGGAATATCAACCGGCTGTCCATCACCTACGCCTTTCGGCCTCGGCTTAGGACCGGCTAACCCGACGCGGACGAACCTTCCGTCGGAAACCTTGGGCTTACGGCGAGGAAGATTCTCACTTCCTTTGTCGCTACTCGTGCCGGGATTCTCACTTCTG
Organism: Candidatus Thermosaccharophagus gerlachensis; assembly: GCA_041538025.1. GTDB lineage: Bacteria > Armatimonadota > Fervidibacteria > Fervidibacterales > Thermosaccharophagaceae > Thermosaccharophagus > Thermosaccharophagus gerlachensis. The sequence goes on from JBGOEV010000007.1 coordinate 18,759, forward strand.
TGCAGTCCACCCGTCCTTGTCGGTCGGGCTTCAACCCGCACAGAACGCTCCCCTACCGTTAGCACACTGGGCATATTAGCCAAAACAGTGTGCTAACCCACAGCTTCGGCACCGGGCTTAGCCCCGTTGAATCTTCCGCGCAGAGCCGCTCGGCCAGTTAGCTATTACGCACTATTTAAAGGATGGCTGCTTCTAAGCCAACCTCCTGGCTGTCTTAGCGGCTCCACTACGTTCCCCACTTAGCCCGGATTTTGGGGCCTTAGCTGGTGGTCTGGGCTGTTTCCCTCTCGACTTCGGAGCTTATCCCCCGAAGTCCGACTGCCGGGCTTTAGCCCCAAATATGGGACCAGTCACGGCATTCGGAGTTTGATTGGAATTGGTAGGCTGTAAACCCCCGCATCCAACCAGTGCTCTACCTCCGTGACTTAACGCCCGACGCTATGCCTCAACATATTTCGGGGAGAACCAGCTATCTCCGAGCTCGATTGGCGTTTCACCGCTACCCACACCTCATCGGACGGTTTTGAAGCACCGACCCGTTCGGGCCTCCATCCCGTATTACCGGGACTTCACCCTGGGCATGGGTAGCTCGCTCGGTTTCGGGTCTACTCCCGGCGACTGAACGCCCTATTCGGACTCGGTTTCCCTACGGCTTCGCGCCTTATGGCGCTTAGCCTCGCCACCGAGAGTAACTCCCCGGCTCATTCTTCAAGAGGCACGCCGTCAGGCATTCCCCAATATCCCACAAAACTGTGGGAATTGGGGCATAGCCCTCCGACTGCTTGTAGGCACGCGGTTTCAGGTTCTATTTCACTCGGCTTCCCACCGTTCTTTTCACCTTTCCCTCACGGTACTATGCGCTATCGGTCACCAGGGGTATTTAGCCTTAGGGGGTGGTCCCCCCAGATTCGCTCAGGCTTCCACGAGGCCCGAGCTACTTGGGATCTGACCCCCAGGAGACCCATCGCTTTTCGCCTACGGGGCTATCACCCTCTATGGCCCACCTTTCCAGGTGTGTTCGGCTAAGCGTGGGTTTTGTAACTCCCTGGCGAGTTGGCAGCCTCGCCCGGGTCAGTCCCGCTACCCCATGTGGGCAACGCCTGCCAGCTTTTACACCCACATGGTTTGGGCTGTGCCCCTTTCGCTCGCCACTACTCGGGGCATCGCCACACCTCCCTTATTAGGGGAGGTGCGCCTAACCCTTTAAGGGTTAGGTTTTGCTTTCTTTTCGTCCCGCTACTAAGATGTTTCAGTTCGCGGGCTTCCCCCCATAGGGCTATGTATTCACCCTATGGTGGCACAGGTTGTGCCTGTGCCCGGTTTCCCGATTCGGGCATCCCCGGATCACAGCCTGCGTGCGGCTCCCCGAGGCTTATCGCAGCTTGCCACGCCCTTCTTCGGCCCCTGGTGCCAAGGCATCCACCGCGTGCCCTTAGTAGCTTGACTGCACACCTATATTATCGCACTTGTTTCCTCCCACCGCTCTACTTCTGCGCATCAGCAGCCTCATCAGCTACCGATGCCAGACATCTATTTAGTTTTGAGTAAATTGTGGTTGGTGGACCTGAGCGGACTTGAACCGCTGCCCTCCTGCGTGCAAAGCAGGCGCTCTCCCAACTGAGCTACAGGCCCATCTACCTTCGCTGAAATGGGGTGAGCCATTGCTTCGTTTGTTGGTTCAACTTCTGCTGTAATTGGTGGAGTTCCAACGTTTCCCACCATTTGCTGCGACTTGGCTCACCCCAAAAATTTTCACCTCTACTTACCATGTGGGCCTGCGTGGACTCGAACCACGGACCTCGCCCTTATCAGGGGCGCGCTCTAACCACCTGAGCTACAGGCCCAGATGTAAAACGCCCCTCATATTACACAAAAATTCGTGGAGAGGAGGCAGAAGGGGAAAGCTGTTGGAGCTAATTTCGGCAAGGTGCTCACGCACCATTGCCTTTAGCTCCTTAGAAAGGAGGTGATCCAGCCGCAGCTTCCGCTACGGCTACCTTGTTACGACTTCGCCCCAGTCGCCGGTCACACCTTCGACGGCTGCCTCCCCTCGTAATGAGGGGTTAGCCCACCGGCTTCGGGTGCAACCGACTTCCATGGCGTGACGGGCGGTGTGTACAAGGCCCGGGAACGTATTCACCGCCGTATAGCTGACCGGCGGTTACTAGCGATTCCGGCTTCACGCAGGCGAGTTGCAGCCTGCGATCCGAACTTAGCCCGCTTTTTTGGGATTAGCTCCCCCTCGCGGGTTCGCAACCCTTTGTAGCGGGCATTGTAGCATGCGTGCAGCCCAGGGCTTAAGGGGCATGAGGACTTGACGTCATCCCCACCTTCCTCCCGCTTACGCGGGCAGTCCCGCCAGAGTGCCCGGCATTACCCGCTGGCAACTGGCGGCGGGGGTTGCGCTCGTTACCGGACTTAACCGGACACCTCACGGCACGAGCTGACGACAGCCATGCACCACCTGTGCTGGCTGGACGGGGAAACCGTCCCACCCTACCCTTTCGGGCGGGCTTAAGCCAGCATGTCAAGCCCTGGTAAGGTTCTTCGGGTGGCATCGAATTAAGCCGCATGCTCCACCGCTTGTGCGGGCCCCCGTCAATTGGTTTGGGTTTCAGCCTTGCGGCCGTACTCCCCAGGCGGTGCGCTTAATGGTTGCCCTACGGCACAGGGAGAGTAAAACTCCCCACACCTAGCGCACAACGTTTACACCCTGGACTACCCGGGTATCTAATCCGGTTCGCTCCCCAGGGTTTCGTCCCTCAGCGTCAGGGGCGTCCCAGCCGGCTGCCTTCGCCATTGGTGTTCCGGCGGATATCTACGCATTTCACCGCTACACCCGCCGTTCCGCCGGCCTCTTCCGCCCTCAAGTTGCCCAGTATCCCATGTCCTCCTCAGGTTGAGCCTGAGGCTTTCACATGGGACTTAGGCAACCGCCTACGGACCCTTTAAGCCCAGTAAATCCGGGCAACGCTCGCCCCCTGCGTATTACCGCGGCTGCTGGCACGCAGTTAGCCGGGGCTTTCTAGCAGGGTACCGTCAAGCCCAAGGGAAACTTGGGCTTTCTTCCCCTGCCACAGGGGTTTACACCCCGCAGGGCTTCTTCCCCCACGCGGTGTCACTGGGTCAGGCTTTCGCCCATTGCCCAAGATCCTCGACTGCTGCCCCCCGTAGGGGTCCGGGCCGTGTCTCAGTCCCGGTGTGGCGGACCACCCTCTCAGGCCCGCTACCCGTCGTAGCCTTGGTGGGCCGTTACCCCACCAACAAGCTGATGGGACGCGCCCCCCTCCCGCAGCGGAAGGACTCCTCGTCCAACCCTTTCCTCCACATGGCATGCGCCATGTGGAGCGTATGTGGAATTAGCCCCAGTTTCCCGGGGTTATTCCACTCTGCGGGGCAGGTTAGGCACGCGTTACTCACCCGTTCGCCGCTGAGGGCGTCGGTCAAACCTTTCGGCTTGACCTACTTCCCTCCGCTCGACTTGCATGCCTTATCCACACCGCTAGCGTTCGCCCTGAGCCACCATCAAACTCTCCAACGGGGATGCTGACCTCAGAAGATGAGGTCAGCAAATCTGGCTCGCAAGGCGAATCACTTTATCTTGCGCTTTCCCCTCGCCTCCATCTCCACTGTTTTGTTTTCAAAGGTTCATTCGCATCGTGCCACTTCTTTATTATGCCACACTCACCTACCATTGTAAACCTCAACCACTACTTCAACCTCCGCCAGTGCCGTTCACCTATTATAGCGCGCTATTCACTCCATGTAAAATGCTTGCCACTCCACTTCGCTTATTCTTGAGTGAAGGTTCATCCTCACACGCAGTATCGTATTTTATCGCGCGAAGCTCAATGTGTAAAGAGATCCTGCCAGCTGGATCAGAGTGTTAGCTTCGTGTTACTTTTCAATTTAATCGTAACACCAAGTAACGATATAGCCCTGCTGATCTGCAACGACAACCCCTCGGCTGTCATAATTGAGCTAACGAGACATAATTTGATTAACGGTATCAACGGCACTGCGTTATGGGTTTGGAAGCTAAAGCATGTCCTTAGTGGATACAACACTAACCTTACTGGAGTGGAGGTGTCGCAGAATGCCGAGAAGGAAGTGGTCAAGGGAGAGGATAATTGAAGAGATACGAAAGCTCGCTGAAGAAGGTCACCCACTCAACATATCCAAAGTTAGGAAGGATTTCTCCTCCCTCGTCTCAATCGCGTGCTCAAAGAAATACTTTGGGAGTTGGAGAGCAGCCGTTGAAGCTGCCGGGATAAACTACAACGATGTTATCAAGGCACACAAATGGACGAAGGAAGAAATCATTGAGAAGATAAGGAACTTGCATTCAAAGGGTGAAGATCTACGCCCTAAGGCTCTCAGTAAGGACAAGGAGAAGGCAGCCTTACTCAGTGCTGCAAGAGATCCGCGCTACTTTGGGAGCTGGAGGGCAGCTGTTGAAGCTGCCGGGATAAACTATGATGAAATTGCAAAGCAGATGCGCGAACGCGAAGTCGAACAGATAAAGGAAGGCATCCTTAAAGAGATACGACAGCTATACGAAGAGAAGGGACCTGAGGAAATAAAAAGCGCTTGGAAGAATCATCCCAAGCTCTTTAGGAAGGCAAGGCATCGTTTTGGGAGCTGGCAAAAAGCTGTTGAGGCTGCAGGACTTAACTACACTGAGATAGTTAAGAGACGCAAGTGGACGAAGGAAGACATCATAGAGGCGATAAGGAAGTTATACTCGGAAGGAAAGGATCTGAGGATAAGTGCAATTCAGAAGGAAGCCCCAGCGTTGCTTGCAAGCGCTCAATCAAAATCACACTTTGGGAGTTGGAGGGCAGCTGTTGAAGCTGCTGGGATAAACTACGATGAAATCGTAAGGAGGAAGCCCACAAAGACTGTAGCAGAAACGGAACAAAGCAGCGGTGATAATTGAAACCCGTTAAAGGAGAGAGCTTGATCAAGGTAAACGAGTCACATTGGTGGAAGGTGAGCCATAGTGGCGACTACTAATGATGTTGAGCTGTTTATAAGCTCTATTGCAAACACACCTCTGAAGAAAGAGCTGATATGGCTTCTGCACGAAAACAGAGTAATGGACACATACCGTGGTCTCGCCAGTTGGATGAACAGAAGGGAAGCAGATGTGCGTGAAGCAGCAGAAGAACTCGCAAACGCAGGTTTGCTAAGGCGCATAGGCGAAGGAGAGGAAGCAGTTTACCAATATGCACCTCCACCGGAGCTTGCACCAGTCATTGAGAAGTTCATTGCCTCTTATGTCTCCGCAAGGAGCTTGCTTTCCGATTACCTCAGTGAGCTTCAGTCAACGATTGAGGAGATTCAGAAGGCGAGCCTTAAAGAGGTGAAACTGGAGAGGAGTAAGCTTAAGTCTATCATCCAAAGCATGCCTGTAGGCGTCATCGTAGTTGATATGAGTGGTGAGATAGTCCTTTACAACTCCTCAGCTGCATTCCTGCTGAACATGGAAGAAAGCGATATGCATATAACGAAGGCATTTTCGCATGAAAGCCTTACGCCAATACTTGATGCAATTGAACGCGTCTTGAAAGAGGGCAGACTTGTGATATCCCGTGAACTTGAAATACCAAGTGGTTGCTTCATCAACGTCATTGTTACTCCAGTTTATGGTGACGAGGGTATTCAACTTGGTGCTGTAGCAATACTAAGGGATGTGACGGAATTGAAACGCCTCGACCAACTCAAAATGGAATTTGTTCTCTCACTCTCACATGACATACGCTCGCCGTTAACAGCAATCAAAGGATTTGCGCTCTCACTGCTACGCGGGGTGTTCGGGAAACTTTTGCGTAAGCAATCAAAGGTTGTGGAACTCATACTAAACCAAAGCGATAAGATAGAGAGCATGGTTGAGAAGCTCACAGAAGCTATGAAAGCACTGCCAGAGACATTCCTACTGCACACTGATGTCGTTGACCTTAACGAACTTGTGAACGAGTGTGTCACAAGCTACCTTGGAATAGCGATTGAGAGTGGAATTGAACTCAAAGCCAATCTATCTGACGAACCAGTCATAGTCACTGTAGATAGAGACGCAATCCTGCGTGTCATTTCCAACCTCGTGGATAACGCAATCAAGTATACGCCAAGCGGTGGTAAGGTAACGGTGAGCGTTAGCCAAACGAACGAATTTGCAACAATTGAGGTAGTTGATACAGGTGTAGGGATACCCCCAGAGGATCTACCAAAAATCTTCACACCGTTCTCTCGGTTAAAGCATGCAGAGGGTGAAGCAGAGAAGAAAGGAGTAGGACTTGGATTAGCCATCGCTAAGAGGTTGACCGAAGCACATGGTGGAAAAATCACCGTTGAAAGTAAAGTAGGGCATGGAAGCAAATTCGTTGTTATCTTACCGCGCCATCAATATCTCACACAACAAACATGAAACTCGCTCTCCACTATTCATTCACCGATAGGGCAAGCTCCTTCACCTTTACCACAAACTTCCCATCAACATAATCCACAACCACATGGTCACCGTCTTCAATACGTCCTGCTAACAGTTCATCTGATAGCAAGTCAATGACATGTGTTTGCAATGCCCTTCTAAGTGGTCTTGCACCATGATACTTATCAAAACCTATGTCCGCAAGCTTCTCCTTTGCTGCTTGCGTCAGCTCAAGTGTGATGTTTCTATTACGAAGCTCATTCACAAATGGGCGCAGCTCTATATCCACAATTTTGAGGACATGCTCTCTATGCAACGGTCTGAATACGATGACCTCGTCAACCCTGTTCCTAAACTCCGGCGTAAAGCGCTCTTCATAGAGCTGTAGCATTCTCTTCTCCATTTCTTTAAAGACCGACTTAACCCTCTCCTCTTCATCTTCACCTCGCCTGAATCCGATACCAGCCTCCTGAATCTCCCTACCAAAGCCCCTATAGCCGATGTTTGATGTCATGATGATGATTGCGTTTCTAAAGTCAACTGTCCTGCCTTGTGCATCAGTCAGCCTTCCTTCATCCATGATCTGTAGAAGTATGTTTGTAACCTCTGGGTGCGCTCTATCAAATTCATCAAACAGGACAACACAGAAAGGTCTTCTCCTAACTCTCTCTGTAAGCTGTCCACCTTCCTCATACCCAACATATCCGGGAGGTGCACCAACAAGTCTTGAGACTGTGTGCTTCTCAGTGTATTCGGACATGTCTATGCGTATCAAAGCATCCTCGGTGCCAAAGAGGAATTCAGCCAGCACCCTTGCAAGCAATGTTTTACCAACACCAGTTGGACCGAGGAAAACGAAGCATCCAGTTGGGCGACGCGGGTCTTTGAGACCAGCTCTTGCCCTTCTTATCGCTCTTGCCACAAGCTCAATAGCATGGTCTTGCCCAACTACCCTCTCTTTGAGATACTCCTCCAAGCGCAACAGGCGCTGTGTTTCATCTTCTGTGAGGCGTTTAATCGGTATGCCAGTCCACTCAGAGACAACATGAGCAACATCTTCCTCTGTGACAACTGCCTCCTGTTCGCAAACCTTTGCCTGCCATTCCTCCTCAAGTTGCGTTAGCTTCTCGCAGAGTGCTGCCACTTCATCTCTAAGCCTTGCTGCCTTTTCATAATCGTGCTCGTTAATAGCTCTCTCCTTCTCCGCATTTAATCTCTCAATCTCCCTTTGAAGCTCCCTTATGTGAGGTGGTGGCATACAACCTCTTAACTTCACCCTTGAGGCTGCTTCATCAATCACATCAATTGCTTTATCTGGTAGCCTCCTGTCCGTAATGTAGCGGTGTGACAAACGCACAGCTGCCAAGATTGCTTCATCACTGATTTTGACATTGTGAAAGTTTTCGTATGTTAGGCGCAATCCCTTCAGTATCTCAACTGTCTGCTCAACTGTTGGTTCAGAAACAAAGACAGGTTGAAAACGCCTCTCAAGTGCCGGGTGCTTTTCAATGTAGCGTCTGTAGTCTTCAAGCGTTGTAGCACCAATGCAACGAAGCTCACCGCGAGCTAATGCAGGTTTCAAAATGTTTGATGCGTCAATAGCGCCTTCAGCAGCACCTGCACCAACTATGGTGTGTAACTCATCAATGAAGAGGATGATCTCACCCTGTGCTTGCTTTATTTCATTCATGATGCGCTTCATGCGTTCCTCAAATTCCCCTCTATACTTTGTCCCGGCAACAATCGCAGCCAAATCAAGTGCAACAATCCTCTTGCCAAGCAATGGCTCTGGAACTTCCCTTTGAACAATTCTTTGAGCCAACCCTTCAACTATTGCTGTCTTCCCTACACCTGCGTCGCCAACGAGGACTGGATTATTCTTCGTGCGCCTGCTCAATATTTGAATGACGCGCTCTATTTCGCTCTCCCTGCCTATGACTGGGTCAAGCTGTCCTTCAGCGCTTAGCTGAGTCAAATCCCTGCTAAAGGAATCAAGTGCAGGCGTATTAGTGCGCTTCCTGAATTGTCTCCTTACATCGCTTGTTACATCGCCCCTCTGACTGTAACGGCTCTCATAAACCTTTCGCCTCACATCTTCAAACCGCACACCATAGCGCATTAGAAGCCTTGCCGGAGTGCCATGCTTATCTCGCAGCAACCCAAGGAGAAGGTGCTCTGTGCCTATGTGCTTATCACCGAGGGCTTTCGCCTCATCTGCTGCAAACAGAAGCACCCTCTTTGATGCGGGAGTCAATGTTGGCTCAGTCGTCGTAAGCCTACCAGCAGTAACACTTAACTCACTCTCAACATCCATCCTGAGCTGCTCAATGTCAACGCCAAGCCTCTCAAGTATCTCAACAGCCATCGCGTCAGATTGCTTGAGGAGGGCAAGCAAGATATGCTCAGGTTGAACATGTGGGGAGCGCATCTTTATGGCTAAATCCTGAGCTTCAAGTAATACTCGCTTTGCCCTCTCTGTGTATCTATCAACCATAGTCAATCTCCTCCATCAAATCGAATGAAGTATTGCGCTTGCATTTAATTGGATGTCAAAGTTTCATCCCCCTCTAACCACCTCCATCAAACGAGTTTGCCACTCATAAGGCAATTCGTAAACCTCACCTCCAACCCCGCACGGCACGATGAGAAACTCACTCAATAAATTGGAGTCCCATCCTGCGCTGTTAGTTTCCGAAACTCTTCCATAAGCATCTTCGTTATAGGTCCCGGTTTGCCGTCACCTATCTCATGTCCGTCTATTTCAACTACGGGGACAATCTCAACTCCAGTTCCCGTCATAAAGCATTCATCAGCAACATAAAGGTCAATTGATGTAAGGACAGCTTCGTAGGCTTGTATGCCAAGCTTCTGTGCCAGTTCCAAAATGACGCCCCTTGTTATGCCACGCAGTATGCCCATATGAACTGGCGGTGTGTATAAACACTGCTTCTTTACGATGAAGATGTTCTCACCCGACCCTTCAGCAACGTAGCCATCAATCGTTAGCATTATAGCCTCCTGCTTGCCAGCTAACTTTGCTTCCATCTTCGCCAAGATGTTGTTCAAGTAGTTGAGAGATTTTATCGCTGGGTTAAGCACCTGATGCGAGCTACGCCTCGTTGAGACCGTTATGGCTGTAATGCCTTTCTCGTATAGCTCCTGTGGGAAAAGCTCTATGTAGTCAGCAATAATGATCACAGTTGGGTTTGAGCACTTCCAAGGTTCAAGCCCAAGGTCCCCGATGCCCCTTGTGACGACAACCCTTATGTATGCGTCTTTGAGGTTGTTTTTCCTCAGCGTTTCTAATATGGCTTGACGCATTTCTTGCTTAGAGATAGGTATGTTGAGCCATATGCAGTGAGCCGACTCATATAACCTGTCCAGATGCTCGTCAAGCTTGAAGACTTTTCCCCCGTATGCTCTTATGCCCTCGAAGACTCCATCGCCGTATAGCAACCCGTGGTCAAAAACCGAGATCTTAGCTTGGCTCTTTGGGGTAAATTCACCGTTGATGTAGACAAACAGTTCCCCCTCCCTCGAATCACTCATATTTGCTTCACCCTCTCCCATCGCAGACGAAGCTTTGTCCTGTTATCGTTACTTCTTAAACTCTGGGAGTATCTCAACTTTCACCCACGCCTTTTCACTTGCAGAGCGCTCAATTGCATCAAGGACACGCTGGCACTGAACGCCATCGTAGAAGTTCGGTTCCGGCAACCTATCCTCAGCGATGGCGCAGAGAAGGTCATAGACAGTGTGAGTAAATGTGTGCTCATATCCGATTATGTGCCCCGGTGGCCACCATGCTTTGATATATGCATGGTGATCTGGCTCTGTAACCATGATCGTTCTAAAGCCATGTATCTCAGGTGGGTCATCCCTGAGGTAAAGCTCAAGCTCGTTCATCCTTTCAAGGTTGAAGACAAGCGAACCATTGCTCCCGTTGATTTCAAACCTGTTATAGTTTTTGCGTCCCGGAGCAAAGCGTGTTGCCTCAATGTATCCGACAGCGCCGTTCTCAAAGCGAACAAGTGAAAGGGAGCAGTCATCAACATCAACAACACCCTTCTGCTCAGCCACTGCCTCCGCTGCAAGCCCTTCAGCACGCGCTGCAAGCAACGGGCGTTCTTTGATAAATGTCTCAAGCAAACCACATACCTCAACTATTTCACCAACGAGGAAGCGAGCTAAATCAATCACATGCGCAGCCAAATCACCAAGCGCTCCAGAACCAGCTACACTCTTTTGCAAGCGCCAAACGAGTGGGAAGTTGGGATCTACAATCCAATCCTGAAGGTATGTTCCTCTGAAGTGGTATATCTTTCCGAGCCTTCCCTCGCTTATAAGTTTCTTTGCCAACTGGACAGCGGGCGCACGCCTGTAGTTGAAGCAGATGGCATGCTTCACACCAGCCTTCTCAACAGCCTTCAACATCTCCTCAGCTTCCTGAAGGTTGCGTGCAAGTGGCTTCTCACAAAAAACATGCTTGCCCGCAGAAGCTGCCTCAACTGCTATTGGATGATGCGAATCGTTTGGTGTAACGATATCAACCAACTCAATATCGTTACGCTTAACCAGCTGACGCCAATCCGTTTCATAGCTTTCCCACCCATATTGCTTTGCTGCCTTCTCAACTGCTTCTTTAGAACGTCCGCATATCGCAACCATGCGAGGTATCAGAGGCGGTGAGAAGAAATGCTTCACATTACGCCACGCCTGACTGTGAGCCTTCCCCATAAACGCATATCCTACAAGACCTACTCCGATCTCCCTCACTTGTTGCGCCATAGTTCAACACCTCCTCACACATCGTTTTACTCTGGCGCTTACAATTTTAACGCTTACCCGCAAGGATGGAAAACGAGTCATCATGCCATAATGACGCTTCAGCGTTTCCTTGTGACCTCGCCCTGCTTCTCTGGTTGCGCACCTTTCTCAACCAACTCCTTCAACGCAGCAACCATGACTTTGATCTTCCCTTCCTTGAGTGCTTTGTCCCAGAGCTCGCTTATAAAAGCTCTTGCCCTCAAGGCAAGTTGTTCACTGAAAAGCTCCTTCTCAATTTCTGCCTTTGCTTCTTCAAACGGAACTTTAGGTGGCACCTTTATATCTCGCACCCAAAGTATCACCCAATAGTTAACGCCATCAATCTGAACCTGAGTTGGTGGGAATATCTCGCCCGGTTTTGCAGCACGCAGTATGAGCTTATACTCATGTGGCAGTTCATCCAAGCTAAGGTAACCCCTTGAACCTAAAAGCTTTGCTGTCGGCATCTTTGAATGCTTTAAGGCAAGCGTTGAAAAAACTCTCGCTATGTCTTTGCGCTCTCTTTGAGCACGAAGCAGTTCACCCCAAATGGCATTTGCCTCCTCTGGTGTTAGAACACCTATCTCACGCACATCATACACAGGGTCTGGGTTGAAGCGCTTGTATACTTGTGGACGATAGTAATATCGGCGCATCTCAACATCATCAATTCGTATCTCATTTCGTAGCATCTTCTCAAGGAGCACATACTTCTTGGCTTCAGCCCACAGCATCATCGGGCTTATGTTTGGTGGTAGACCTGCCCTCATGAGCTTCTCGGTTTCTTTCTTCTCAAGGGCTTCAAACAGCGGGTTGAAACGCTCAAGCACTTCCTTATCGGTAGCACTTATGCCGCGCCTTCTCGCCTCACCCTCTATCAGCATGAGCGTGACCATGCTACGCAAAACCTCAACACCATGATCGCACAAAAGCCTCGCTATGAAATCTTCACGGCTTATTGGCGCACCATCAACAATCGCGACAACTTCTGGGATATCGTAATATCGCTTCAGAAAGTCTGGCTCACCACAAACCCCAAACCTCGCAAGGATAAGGGAAGCGCAAACATACAAAACAACTTGAGGGGCACAAGACAACTTACTTCCCATCTTTTTCACCACCCGTAGCCATCATTGCAGTTGTTACAGCCTCAGTGTAACACAGCTTCCCCTCATAGAGCGCTTTCCCAACGATGCACCCGATGACCCTCGGATATAGCCTCGCAAGCTCCCTTATGTGCTGTGATGTGGTTATACCACCTGATGCGATCACTTTTAGTGACGATGAGAGAGACACAACCTCTGCTATACCTTCTATGTTCGGTCCAAGCATTGTCCCATCACGCTTCACATCAGTGTAGATGACGGTCTCAACGCCGATCTCCTCAAGTTGCCTCACCATCTCCACAGGGGTTAATTGCGTCTCTCTCTTCCAACCGCGCACCACGATTTTCCCGTCCCTAACATCAACTGCCACAGCTATCCTACTGCCATACTTTCCTACAGCCTCGGCGAGCAGTGCTTTGTTCTCAACGGCGGTTGTTCCCAAGATAACTCTCTCAACACCGAGGGACAAGACAGCCTCAATATCGCTCAGCTCTCTAACACCCCCACCGAATTGCAACTTACACTCCACTGCCTGCCGTATTCGTGAAAGCGTATGCAAGTTCTTTGGCTTCCCCTCAAGTGCGCCATCAAGGTCAACGATGTGTAGCCATTTAGCACCCAAACTTGCCCAATGCAACGCTGCTCTAACTGGGTCTTCGTCATAGATGGTTTGCAGATTAAAATCACCACGAACCAACCGAACACATTTGCCCCCTCGTATATCAACAGCAGGTATGACCATAAATCCACTCATCACCATATTCACCTTACAGGTGCCTCAAGCACATGCGCCTCCAAGGACACATTGAAATCTTGCGTAGCTCTTAATCCTCAACGCTACTGAAGAGCCATTCAATGGCAGTTAACCAGAGCAATATAGCTGCCTCTTCAGCTGGCATATCTAAAGCCTTCCTGAAGAAGCGGCGCATGACATCAAGGTATGAGTCGGATGTCTCATCAACGACAACAAATTGACCGCGCTTCATCTGTGACGATAACTCAGCGTGAACGAGCGCGACAAACCTTTGGACGCTCTCAGGCGTAGCACGCTCAAGCTCTTCACCAAACTCCGCTATTGCTCTTTCTTTAAGCTCCTGTAGCGTCAATCGCATCACCTCGCCAAAGAAAAGCACCTAATGTAAAAAGCAAGCTTTACACTCGTCATAACACTTTCTATGCTTTCCTTCGCAGTAACACAACAGCGAACGCTTCAATCCCTTCTTCCCTTCCTACAAATCCAAGCCCGTTTGTTGTCTTAGCTTTTACACTCACAGAATCCATCGGCAAGCCAATAATCGAAGACAGCCTCTGGCGCATTGCTTCCCTATGCGGACTAAGCTTCGGTGCGCTCGCCACTATAACTACATCAACTTGCGCAACTTCATAACCTGCTTCACGAACAAGGTTTACCACGTGCTCAAGTAGGAATGTGCTTGATATACCTTCATACTTTGGGTCATCGCTTGGGAAAAGCTCACCTATGTCACCCAAACAGGCAGCACCAAGGATAGCATCACAAATTGCATGGAGTGCAACATCTCCATCGGAATGCCCAGCAAGCCCTCTATCATGTGGAACGAGCACACCGCAAAGAAAAAGTTTCCTTCCCTCAACGAATGGATGGGCATCGTAGCCAAAACCAACCCTTGCAACTTCGCTCATCAGCACTCACCGTCTGACCGAAGCCGAATATGGTTTTGAGCTGTCTTCAGCTCACATCCACACCTTATCATTTCGCCCGAGGCAATTCTCTCTTTGAGGAAGGACTCAACGATGAGAAGGTCATTCTTTTCCGTCACCTTTATATTGCAAGGGTCTCCCGCAACAAGCTTCACTTTGGCACCTATGGCTTCAACTAATGCTGCATCATCTGTGCTGAGAAGACCCACCTTCTTTGCCCTCTCATGTGCACGAATTAGCAACTTGCAGGAGAAGGCTTGAGGCGTTTGAACGAGGTAAAGGTTTTGCCTCGAGAGAGTCCGCAAAACGAACCCACCTGCATCGGCTTCTTTAACTGTGTCAGTGCAAGGTATAGCAGCTGTAGCTGCACCATGTTCAATAGCTGCCTCTACCACCTTGCTAACAAGCTGTGGCGTGACGAGAGGACGCGCAGCATCGTGCACAACAACATAACCATCTTCGCTACCAATAGCTTTTAGCGCATTGTAAACGCTCTCTTGTCTTTCTGAGCCTCCCACAACAAGCGCTATCTCCATGCTACTGTAATGTTGCTCAGCTATATGCAGCACATCTTCTTGCTCATCTTCTCTTACGCAGATAATTAGCCTTTTAATGAAACCTGTGGCGCACAGAGCTTTCAAGACCCACGATAATATTGGTTCCCCTGCAACGTGGATCAAGACTTTGTTTCGTCCAACACCCATCCTAACAGCCTTACCAGCTGCGGGAACTATGGCTGTTATTGCTTCCAAACAACCACCCTTCTTCATCTTCTTCACTCAATTCGCGAACGAACTCAGCGAATATCATTTTGCCAGAAGCTGTTTGGCTCACATTGCGCACAGTTGTGCGCACCTTCTTACCGATATGTCTTTTTCCACCTTCAACAACGACCATTGTGCCATCATCCAAGTAGCCAACACCTTGTCCTGGATGGGTTCCCTCACGCACAATGTAGACATCAAGCTCTTCACCGGGTATGACGACTATCTTTAGTGCGTTTGCAAGCACATTCAAATTTAGCACTGGCACATGGTGGAGGTGCGCTATGCGTTGAAGCCCCTCATCATTTGTGATTATAGCTGCATCCAACTCCTCAGCAAGCCTTATTAGCTTCATGTCCACTGTCGGTGCTCGCTCAACATTACTGCTGTAGTTGTCTATGACCTCAATCCTCTGTGGATATGCTTGCCTCAATTCTGTAAGCATTTGCAACCCTCTTCTACCTCTTGCCCTCTTAAGTGGGTCTTCTGAGTCACGTATGCGTTGCAGTTCGTGAAGAACAAAATCGGGTATGCATATCCTCCCCTCTATAAACCCAGATGCTACAACTCCGTTGAGTCTTCCGTCTATGATGACACTTGTGTCAAGCAGCTTCAGTCGCGCAAGTTGGTAAGAGCTCGTGTCACTCTCCGCAGATGTCGGTTGCAACTCACCGATACGAGCACGCAAAAACCTCGGAAAGAATCTCGCCAGCTCCTCCTTCACACCAACCATAATGCGAAGGCAGATGTAAAGAGAGAAAGCTGTAACTGGGATTATGATAACGAGCGCCATTTCCCAAGACTGGATCTGGGATCTAAATACGCTCAATGGTGGAAGGAGGATAAGGTAGGAGAGTATCAACCCAAGCAACACACCAAACAACGCTGCGAGTTTGTCTGCGAGTGGTATTTTGTCAAGGCGAAACAGAACATCGGCAGCCTTCCAACCAAGAGGGCTACCAACAAGATAGCCAAGTAAAACCATCACGATGACTATGCCAGCACGACTAAGTAACTCTAAATGCCCTTTACCTGGTCCAAGGTATTGCAGAAGCCACCCTGTATACAGGATGCTCAAACGCACACCAGCCAGCGCAAAAAAGATGATAACGCAAATCACTGTGATCAACCATACAAAGTTTTGGAAACGGCGGTTCAACTCCCTCACTCCCCTTTGTTTAAGTCTCTTTCAAAGGCTTCCTTCACTCCATCATTATGGTGTCTAATCACCCTCGTTGTGGTGCGACTTTAAATCAAACTTGATGAGCATTGAAATAGCATCGGTTACATGCTTCACAGGCACATACTCTATCTCGCCATCAATACGCAAACCTTCCGCGTAAGCTGGACCAAGGCATTTTTTGAAACCGAGCTTTGAGAGCTCTTTTAGCCTTCGCTCCGGCAACGGCACTGGACGGACTTCACCACCTAAGCCAACTTCACCGAAAGCAGCCATATCCTTTGGTATGATTGCGTCATACCTGCTTGATGCGATGGCAATCGCCGCAGGCAGATCAATCGCTGGTTCGCTAACCCTTATACCGCCAGCAACGTTAACATAGACATCTTGATCGCTGAGACGGATGCGTGTCCTTCTTTCAAGGACAGCTATGAGCATGCATGCCCTGTTGTAATCCATACCAGTCACAAGACGCCTTGGAGCACCGAAATATGTAGGAGCCACAAGCGCTTGAATTTCAAGGAGCAATGGACGCCTCCCTTCAATAACAGCGCCAACAACGCTCCCAGAAACATTAACTGATGAATGTGAGAGCAAATGTTCCGATGGGTTTGGGATTGGTTCTAAACCACCTTCGGACATCTTAAAGACACCGATCTCACCAACGGGTCCGAATCTGTTCTTCACAGCCCTCAAGATTCTCAAAGCATAGTTCTGGTCACCCTCAAGATAAAGGACAGCATCAACAATGTGCTCAAGGACTTTTGGACCTGCAATGAGCCCTTCCTTCGTGACATGCCCAACAAGGAAGATAGAGGTTCCAATCCCCTTTGCTGTGCGCACAAGCAAAGAAGCACATTCCCTCACTTGGCTTACGCTACCAGGTGCTGAAGCTAAATCTGGATGAAGCATAGCCTGTATTGAATCAACAGCAACTACCAACGGTTTTAAACGCTCAATCTCTTCGCATACGAGTGTGACATCCACATCAGAAAGCACAAAGATGTTTGAAGAGGATATCCCCAACCTCTCTGCTCGCAACGCTATTTGCTCCATTGATTCTTCAGCAGCTACATAAACAGCTCTATGCTTACCATCGCTTGTAGCTGAATTAAGCACCTGCAACATCAGTGTTGATTTCCCAATACCGGGTTCGCCACCAACCAAGATAGCGCTCCCTCGAACAACACCCCCGCCAAGGACTCTGTCCACTTCATCAATACCGATCAGGATGCGGTTCAACTTCTTCAAAGCAATTTCTCCTAACGGTTCTGCA
The DNA here is from genome assembly GCA_041538025.1 of Candidatus Thermosaccharophagus gerlachensis. Classification (GTDB taxonomy): domain Bacteria; phylum Armatimonadota; class Fervidibacteria; order Fervidibacterales; family Thermosaccharophagaceae; genus Thermosaccharophagus; species Thermosaccharophagus gerlachensis. Next base: position 36,001 of record JBGOEV010000007.1, read on the forward strand.
ACGCATACAGCTTCTCTTTCTCTTCTCTTTTCTGCCTTCGCCTCACCTACGATCTCTTCAACGAAAGAATTGAACGCTGAGCATTCGGGGCATTTACCAAGCCATTGCTCACTTTGGAAACCACATAGCTGGCAAACAAACTTTGAGCGTCCTTTTGGCATGTCAATTTCACCGTTTAGTCTGTGTGGAATTACTTCCACATGCAAATTCTGACACATGTTCAAAAGCGAGGACTGCAAAGAGCAGTTTGACAACTTATGGCAAGCGCAGATAAAATAAAGAATGCAGATGGTTGAAGTTTTGCAACCAGATAGCGAGAGCCCAGCCACGCTAGGCGGGGAGCTAGCCGTGCCCTGAACCCGCAACCGGCTATAGCGGGGCTTAATTCCCAACCCGAGGCTGTTGCCTGTGGAAACGGGCTACATGGCGTTAGCATTGAAGGCTGGGTCCTGCGCGGCGGTAAGGTGTGAATCCCCCAGGTCCGAAAGGAAGCAAGGGTAAGCACCCAATGCCGAGCGCCGCAGGGTAGCCTGGCTGGAGCTAACACATGTAGCTACGCTCGTAGGCAACTGTCGACGGTGGGTGCGTGGCTGGGCTTATTCGTGCGCCATGAACACGGGGGTGATTTTAAATGCCCTCTTTGCCCGACGAGGAAATAATGAAACTGCGCCCAATGTGCAACTGTTGTAAGAAAAGGCTGACAAGAATAATACTGCCACACACCCCTTGGAACGAGTCTGGTCAATACCTTTTCCACTGCCTCATCTCTGGTAGAGTCACACCCATACGAGATATTGAGTATGTGATACGCACAGGGAAACAAGAACCAGAAGTTGAAGAAGCAGTTGAAACGTAGGGCGAATCCAAGTAGTGCTAAATTGAAGACAACACGCAAATGTTTTTTCAAAAGCCCGCAAGCCAGTAAGCGCGTTAGACTAATGCGTTGAAAGATTACCATGCGATAGAAGCAGCACGCAAAAGTAGCTGTGTGTAAGAAGGTATGGATAGTTTTTAAATCGTCTCAAGGGGTGATGAGCATGAACAGTGATCAACGATCAACAAAAAGAAAGGGAGGGTTTAAAGGTGGCTATAGTGACGATGCGTGAATTGCTTGAAGCTGGTGTTCACTTTGGTCATTTGACGAGGCGATGGAATCCAAAGATGCGCCAATACATCTTTGAGGAGAGGAACGGCATACACATTGTTGACTTGAGGAAAACACTCCAATGCTTAGAGGCAGCTTATAACTTTGTGAAGGAGAGGGTAGCTGAAGGTGCTATTGTGCTTTTTGTTGGGACGAAGAGGCAAGCGCAAGAGATAATTGAAGAAGCTGCAAAGAGCTGTGGCATGTTCTATGTCAACCAAAAGTGGCTTGGTGGCATGTTAACGAACTTCAAGACGATAAGGCAAAGGGTTGAACACATGAAACAGTTGCGCAAGATGGAGGAGGATGGCATACTTGACCTCTTACCGAAGAAGGAGAGCACTCAAATGCGTGAAGAGAGAGCAAAGCTTGAGAAGCTGTTGGGCGGAATAGAAGACATGGAGCGCCTTCCAGATCTGCTTTACATCGTGGATATAAGACACGAAAACATAGCTGTAAGAGAAGCGAATAAGCTCGGCATACCGATAGTTGCGATTGTGGATACAAATTGCGACCCTGAGCTGGTTGCTTATCCAATACCAGGGAACGATGACGCTATACGCTCGCTTCGGCTTATCACGATGAAAATAGCTGAAGCTGTTAATGAGGGGAAGAAGTTGAGAGAAGCGATGTTGGCAGAGGCATTGGGCGTGCAGGTGCCTGAAACTTCTGAAGGTGAGAGCATGCCAACCGTTGAGGTAGCACAAGCTGAGGAACAACCTGCTGAGGAAGTTTCAACTAAAACCGAAATCACAGTTGAAGACATTGATGTTGAATCACCTCCACAGGAGTTGGAGATGGAAGAGGAAGCATAAGTATCACATCACGAAGGGGATAAGAGCAAACCAAGCGCGAGGAGGAAGATAGATATGAAGGTAAGCGTTGAAGAAGTGAAGAGGTTACGCGAAATCACAGGTGCTGGAGTTATGGATTGCAAGCGTGCGCTTGAGAAGGCAAACGGCGACTTTGAGAAGGCGATAGAGATACTGAGAGTGGAGGGCTTGGCAAAAGCTGAGAGCCGTTCAGGAAGAGCAACAACTGAAGGTGTCATAGCAAGCTACATACACACGGGTGGTAGGATAGGTGCTATGGTTGAACTGAATTGCGAGTCTGATTTTGTAGCACGCACCGACGAGTTCAAACGCTTAGCATATGAACTTGCAATGCAAGTTGCAGCTATGGATCCAAAATACATTTCACGCGATGAGATACCGCAAGAGGTCCTTGAGAGCCAAAGGAAAGCCTACGAGTTGCATGCTCTTACCAGTGGCATACCACAAGACATGGTTGAAAAAGTTGTGGAAGAGCGTCTTGAGGAGTTCATCCAAGAGGTTTGTCTCCTTGAACAGCCATACATAAAGGATGAAACACGCACTGTTGGCGAGTTGATAAAGGAGATGATAGCACGCCTTGGCGAAAACATAACCGTAAGGAGGTTTGCAAGGTTTGTTGTTGGGCAGTAAAGTTAAAAGCAGGTGATCAAAAGATGGGGGAAGAAATAGCGAAGCCAAAATATAGGCGAATCCTACTTAAGCTGAGCGGTGAGGTGCTCGCCGGTGAAAGAGGCTTTGGCATTGACCCAGACACCCTTAAACGCATCGCGAGCGAAATTATGGAGATACATGAGATGGGTGTTGAGATGGGCATCGTTGTTGGTGGCGGAAACATCTTCAGAGGACTAAGGGATGCAGCGCTTTACGCTATCAAGAGGGTGACTGGCGATTACATAGGCATGCTTGCAACTGTTATAAACGCGTTGGCGCTTCAGGATGCAATTGAAAACCTCGGTGCAGAAACGAGGGTGATGACAGCTATTGAAATGAGAGATGTCGCTGAACCATACATTCAACGAAGGGCACTGAGACACCTTGAGCAAGGACGAATCATCATATTCGCAGCCGGAACTGGTAACCCATTTTTCACCACCGATACAGCAGCAGCACTGAGGGCATTGCAGATAGGTGCAGAAGTGGTCTTGAAAGGGACAGATGTTGATGGTGTGTTTGATAAGGATCCACATGAGTATCCAACAGCTGTGAAGTTTGATACTATAACGCATATCGATGCACTTAAGCTCGGACTTAAAGTTTTGGATGCAACTGCGATATCGCTTTGCCACGAAAGCAGCATACCGATAGTTGTCTTCAACATATGCATCCCTGGGAATCTGAAACGAGTTGTGTTAGGTGAACCAATCGGGACACTCGTGCATTCATAACTGCTGTGGGGAGTGATATGTGATGCACGAGGAGATAAAACAATTGCTTAATGATGCGGAACACAGGATGAAAAAAGCTGTTGAAGCAACAGCGAATGATCTCTCAATGCTGCGCACTGGCAGGGCTTCCCCGGCACTGCTCGACCATATCAAAGTTGAATACTACGGCGTTGTATACCCATTGAGACAGCTTGCTTCAATTACGGCGCCTGAACCAAGGTTAATCGTCGTTGACCCATGGGATAAAAACATCATTGATGCTATACAGAAGGCTATATTGAGCTCGGACTTGGGCTTAACTCCATCTACAGACGGGAATGTGATAAGAGTTCCGATACCGCCTTTGACTGAGGAGAGAAGACATGAGTTGGTTAAGCTCGCAAGCAAAAGGGCTGAAGAAGGGAAGGTAGCCGTCAGGAATGTGAGGAGAGATGCACTTGACGAGCTGAGGAAGCTTGAGAAGGAAAAACACTTCTCCGAAGATGACGTTAAAAGGGCAAGAGGAGAGCTTGATAAACTCGCATCAAAGTATGTTGAGGAAATTGAGATGCTTCGGAAGGCGAAGGAGAAGGAGATATTGGAGGGATAATGGTGGCTCATGCTAACTGTGAGTGTCAGAAGGATGTCGGTGAGTTGAACCTTATCGGGCTCACGCTTGAGGAAGCGCTTGATGAGGTAAAGAGGGCATGCGTTAGAGATGTTGAAGTGGTTTGCACAAAACCACCAAATAAAACCCCAAAGAGCAGTGTGATGCGAGTTGTGGCTCAAAGAATACGCGATGGGAAGTTAGTGTTGATAACCTCATCGGAGGCTTATGTGCAACCATATAGGCGCTTCGGGGGGCATAAACAGTGACAGAGCAAAGCAGAAAGCCATTTATGCGCACAGAAGAACTCCTGATGGCATACGAACGCCTATCTGAAGAAGAGTGCCTAAGGCTGATAGATAGAAACAAACTCCCAAGGCATATAGCGATTGTGATGGATGGCAACAGGCGATGGGCTAAGGAGAAAGGTGTGGCGATATTGAACGGTCACAGGGCTGGCGCAAGGGCAACAAGGCAAGCTGTTGAAGCATGCGCGGAATTGGGCGTGGAGGTATTAACACTGTATGCGTTCTCAACGGAGAACTGGCAACGACCTGCGCCTGAGGTGAAAGGGTTAATGCATCTTATTGAGGTGACACTGCGCAAGGAAAAGATGGAATTACATCGCAACGGGATAAAGATACGCCACATAGGTCTAAGAGAAGGGCTGCCAAAATCACTCCTTGAGGAAATTGATGAGGCTGTCAAGCTTACACAGCAGAACAGCCGAATGATTTTAAACCTCGCCATAAACTACGGTGGCAGGCAAGAGATACTAAATGCGGTAAACCGTTTGGTAAGCGACATACGCAAAGGGAGCGTTGAATTGGAAACGATTGATGAGGAAACATTCAAGAGTTATCTTTTCACCGATGGTCTCCCAGACCCAGACTTACTCATTAGGACTGCAGGCGAACAGCGCTTGAGCAACTTCCTCCTATGGCAACTTGCATATACAGAGATCTTCATCCTTCCGATCTACTGGCCTGACTTCACCAAGAAGCATCTTTACATAGCCATCATTGATTACCAAAGGCGTGAAAGGCGTTTTGGAGGTGTAGTTCCCGTTGAAACAAGGGGCTCTACTAATTAGGTTGCTTTTCGTGCTCTCGTTCCTGCTTGTAGCTGCTGATGTTAAGTTTGCCATGTTCGGCATACCCACTGTAGTAGTGAGTCTGTTTCTGGCATATGTGATCTCTTGGGAAATGGCACACCTGTTTAAAGTGAAGCTGAGAGCGTTCTCTTCGGAAGCGTTTGCGACAAGTATTTCAACAGCAATTGTGGGTGTTTTCTTTTATCTCGGACGGACTGATAAAGCTGTAGCTGCGCTCATACACACAAAAGGGCAAAATGCAGCATATCGTTCAACACCTTGGATGTTGAACGACCTCACGCTGATCGCTTTGAGTATCGGCATCATGATGGGCATTCTCGTTATAGCAGCAACCATTGTCTCATATGCAGCTGATGTATGGCATCATAGGAAGCTACAACCACTGTTGTTTGGAGTAACCTCAAGTGTATTGATCGGCACGCTCATAGGTGTAGTATTTGGGCTTATGAACTTGCTTGGTGCGCCAGATGGAAAACCTGAATTGCTATTTTCCATCATCATAGGTCTTGGGATAGCGAGCTACAGTTGTTTGGTGAATGAAACAAGCGAGGAATGTAGGAAGAAAGCTATGGTGCATGCTGTGCAAATGCTGGTTGGTGCTACGCTATCAGCGATTATAGTGTGGGTTCTATCTGCAAATGTTAGAGGTATGATTGAGGCATTCGTGCTCATCATAATTGGCGCAGTGATGCAGCGATATTTGTCTTTCGCTCTTGCAGGCACATCCGTTCCGATACCAAAAGAAGCCCCAAAGCTAATGGTTGGTTGGATAGGCTTTTACACAGGTTATTTCCTTCCATTTGGCGTGTGCGTTTTGTTAGCGTCTTTGATAGAATATGCTATAGCGCTTGGCTGAGATCCCATCTCCACCGAGGTTGAATTGAGGTGATGCCCCCTGTTGGAGACAGTCGTTGGGGTTACTAAATCCATTGTAATACCAATTCTTGTCCTTGGTCTTGTAGTGCTCATCCATGAGCTTGCCCACTTCTTGACCGCATTAAGGGTAGGCATGAAGGTCATTGAGTTTTCGGTCTTCATCGGTCCAGCAATTTGGACAAGGGTTATTGGTGGGATAAAGTATTCGCTCCGTATGATACCGTTTGGTGGGTATGTGCGCATCTATGGGATGGAATTTGATGAACCAAGCGAACTTGCATCGCCGGAAGCTTTCCACAACCGCCCACCAATTCACAGGTTCATTGTGCTTGCCTCTGGCTCTGTCGCCAACTTGCTCATAGCATTCCTACTGCTGGTCATTTACGGTTGGGCGATAACAAACATGAGAAGCACTAATACAATCGCGAGGGTAGCAATGGGCATGCCAGCCTCGAAAGCTGGCATTAAGCCGGGCGATGAAATTATTGCCATTGATGGATTGCGGATAAGACTGGATAAGGAATGGCTTGAACAGCTCAGAAGCTCACCGGGAAAAACTAAGAGAGGGCTAAAGCTCAAAGTGCTCCGAGGCGATAAGGTGATTGAGTGCGGTGTTGACGAAGTCCGCCAAGGTGACTCTCTCATCGGTATTTCAAACATCGGGAAGTTTGACGCTGATATAATCGTAGCAGCCATATCAAGCAGCCCGAAGAAGACGATCATGGTTAAGGTGAAGCGCAACGGAAGCATTCTCCCTCTAAAGGTAACACCAATCGCGCAGGAAGGGATTGAGCTAAGAGAGGCGAAAGGAAAAGGATTGAAGAGGATGACCAAAGCAACAGTTGTGAGAAGGGAGAGAGGAATCATCGGTATTGAACTTGCTCAGGCACCTTCAAAAGAACGAATTGCCTTCCACGAGCGCTTCATTACAGCTGTAAAGATAGCTTTAAGTGAGTGTGCTCACATCACATATGGCATAGTGATGCTCTTTATGAGACTTACGGAACTGCACGAGGCAGTTGGAGGTCCAATACGCGTCTTCTGGGAGCTAAAAGAACACGCTTGGTTAAGCCTTGTCTTGCAATTGCGCGTGATGGGCGCACTTAGCTATGTTGTGGGGCTGTTTAACCTTATCCTGCCGATACCACCACTTGACGGTGGAAGGATAACTGTGCTCATCGTTGAGGCAATACTCAAGCACCGCATAAACCGAAGGTTGGAATTGAAGTTGACGTTGTTTGGGATCATATTGTTGCTCACATTAGTTGCGCTTATAAGCGCAAGGGACATCGGTTACATACTCAAACGCGCTATAGGCACTTGGTAAAAGCAAGGGGAGGATGCACATGAGAGCTTCCCAATTATTCTTCACAACATTGCGTGAACCTCCAGCAGAAGCAGAACTTATAAGCCATAAGCTCTTAACGAGGGCTGGGTTTATAAGGAGGGTTGCAACTGGTGTTTATGCATATCTCCCTTTAGGTTATCGCTCGCTTCACAAGATCGCCATGATAGTGCGAGAGGAGATGAACGCAATCGGTGCACAGGAGACACTCCTACCATCACTTCATCCAGTAGAGCTATGGGAAGAGACAGGTAGGCTTGAGGAATGTGGCGAGATACTTTTCAAACTGCGTGATAGACAGCAACGCTTACTTTGCCTTGGACCAACGCATGAGGAAGTTATAACTGACTTGGTAAGGAGAGATGTGCACTCATACAGGCAGTTACCAATTATCCTTTACCAAATACAGGTCAAGTTCAGAGATGAGCCTCGCCCGAGAGGTGGATTGATGCGTGCAAGGGAGTTCACAATGAAGGACGCTTATTCGTTTGATAAGGACGAGGAAGGGCTTGAACGAAGTTATAGGGCGATGATAAAAGCATACACGCGCATTTTCTACAGATGCGGTTTGAAAACCATACCTGTCGAAGCTGAAGCTGGTGTTATAGGTGGAACTGAGAACCTTGAGTTCATGGTGCTCGCTGAAAGCGGTGAGGACAAGATTTTGATATGCGATGAGTGCGGTTATGCAGCTAACAGAGAAAGAGCTGAAAGGAGAAAGCCGTTTAGTGAGCAATATCCACCACATTCATATGACGAGATGCTCCCGATGAGCAAGGTGTTTACGCCGAACCAAAAGACTGTTGCACAAGTCACAAGCTATCTTCATGTCCCGCCAGAAAAACTCGTTAAGACGCTCATATACATCGCTGACGGGAAGCCAGTAGCTGTCCTTGTGCGTGGCGATGCTGAATTGAATGAGGCTAAGCTAAAGAAACACATTGGTGCTTCAAAGCTGCGGATGGCAGAACCAGACGAAGTGATGAGCCTAACGAAAGCCGATGTTGGATACGCAGGTCCAGTCGGACTGAGTGATGTCGAAATAGTGGCTGACTATGACATAGCGCAAATGTCAAACTTTGTTACGGGGGCAAACGAAGACAACTACCACCTCATCAATGTCAACTGGGGGAGGGATTTCCCCGTTAGCCAATTCGCTGACATTCGTTTCGCGAAGGAGAACGACGCTTGCCCAAGATGTGCACACGGTGTCCTCAGACTCAAAAACTGCATTGAGGTCGGACATGTCTTCAAGCTCGGAACAAAGTATAGCGATGCAATGAGAGCAACTTTCGTTGATGAGGACGGATGCGAGAAACCTTTCGTAATGGGCTGTTACGGTATAGGCGTTAGCAGGATACTCGCTGCTGTGGTTGAGGTAAGCCATGATGAGGACGGGATCATCTTCCCGATAACTGTTGCACCATATGAAGTGTGGCTTATACCTGTGGACATGAGCGACAGCGAGATAAGAGGTGCTGCAGAAAACATTTACACCAGATTAAATCGCGCAGGAATTGAAGTTGTAATTGACGATAGGGACGAGAGGGCAGGCGTGAAGTTCAAAGATGCCGATTTGATAGGTATTCCAATTCAGGTTGTTATCGGCAAGAGCTACAAGAACTCCAAAGAGGTGGAAGTAAGGTTGCGAAGGGATAGGAAACCGTTGCTTGTGCATGAGGACGAAGTTATAGACTTCATCGACCACTTGCGTAAAACACTTTATGAGGAGCTAACACCAAAGGAATGAATTGTTCACCACTTAAAGGTTGTGGACGGGGGTTGTAAATCGTGCTTCCGTCTGGCATTGAAGTATTTCTAAGGCTTATCTTGACGATGATCTTATGCGCCCTTATCGGGGTGGAGAGGGAAGCGAGGGAAAGACCAGCTGGGCTTAGAACACATGTTCTTGTTGGGCTTGGTTCATGCCTTTTCATGATGGTCTCAATAGCAGTTGCTGTTCAGTCAGGTAACAGCAATGCTGACCCAGCGCGCATTGCAGCCAATGTTGTTACTGGTATAGGCTTTTTGGGTGCTGGCACGATATGGCTTAGAGGAGATGTGATAAGGGGTTTGACAACGGCAGCAAGCATATGGGTTACAGCTGCGATAGGGCTTTGTGTCGGTATGGGTTGGTATATCCCTTCAGCAGTGACGACAGCGCTTGCATTTACTTCCCTTACACTCCTCAGGAAGGTTGAAAGGAAATGGTTTGGAAAGGGCGATAGGTATTCAGCTACCATACGATGCGTGTATGAGCCAGAACAATTCGCGATTGATGAAATATTGCAAACGCTGATAAACCTGAGGGCTCACATAACAAGGATTGAGTTTGCAAGCTCCTCCGATGGCTCAACACGCACAACAAGTATTATCGCAACTTTCCCTCACGAAATAACCACCCTTGAGGTTGTAAGGACATTACAACGCCTTCCGTTCATGAGAGTTATTGAATGTGAGTAGCTTGCTATGGCAGCATCTTTTTCGTATAGCTCTCAAGCTCCTTCTTCAGTTCTTCATCCTGCAGTTCAATAAAGAGCTTGCGACTGTGTAGTTCCTTTAAAGCGGTTATGACAGGGTTTTCTTCAAGCGGTTGATTTGAAAAAGCAGCTTGCTCCAATATCTCACGAGCTCTTTTTGCAACCGCAAGCGTGCAAAGATACTTGTTGCGTATACCTAAAGAGGTAGCCCTAAAAACATCATCAAGCGCCATGCGCAATCAACCCTCCTCAATTGTCCTAAGCCATATCACAGAGGCATTGCTTACTTCTCTTTTTCTTCCTCAGGCTTCTCGGCAATGAGTGCCTCTGTGTTAAGTATGAGTGTCGCTATGCTGACAGCATTTTCAAGGGCAGTGCGCACAACCTTCAAAGGGTCAATTATGCCAGATTTAACCATGTCAACAAACTCTCCCCTCTCTGCATCAAAGCCTATATTGCCATCTCGGTTGCGCACTTCTTCAACTATGACAGTTCCATCATACCCAGCGTTTTCAGCTATCTGGCGAAGCGGTGCATCAAGAGAGTTAATAACGATGCGATAGCCAACCTTTTCATCCTCTGGTGCTTCAAATTCCATCTCTCTCAACTTGACTTGAGCTCTCACCAAAGCTACACCGCCACCTGGCAATATGCCCTCTTCAACAGCTGCCCTTGAAGCATTGAGGGCGTCCTCAAAACGATGCTTCTTCTCCTTCAACTCTGTCTCGGTCGGTGCTCCAACCTTTATAACTGCAACGCCACCAGCAAGTTTTGCCAACCTTTCTTCGAGCTTCTCACGGTCGTAATCGGACTCCGTCTCTTGGATCAGCTTCCTTATCTGCTCAATCCGTCCAGCTATAGCCTCCTTTGAGCCACCACCTTCAACTATCGTTGTTTTCTCACGCTCAACCACAACACGCTTAGCAGTGCCAAGGTCTCTTAGGTCTATATTCTCAAGCTTTATCCCCAGATCCTCACTGAAGAAGCGCCCACCCGTTAGGATAGCTATGTCTTCCATGATGGCTTTCCTACGTTCACCAAATGCTGGAGCTTTAACAGCACAGCACTGGAGCACTCCTCGGAGCTTATTCACAACGAGTGTAGCAAGCGCATCTCCTTCAACATTCTCAGCAATGATGAGCAACGGACGCCCAGCACGAGCAACCCTCTCAAGTAAAGGAACCAAGTCAAGCGCTGAGGTTATCTTCTTCTCATGCACAAGTATGAGTGGCTCCTCAAGCACGCATTGCATGTTCTCGGCATCGGTCACAAAGTAAGGGGAGATGTAACCCTTATCAAACTGCATCCCTTCAACAACCTCAACCGTGGTTTGTGTCCCTTTTGCTTCCTCAACTGTTATAACTCCATCCTTACCGACCTTATCCATCGCATCTGCTATGATGTTTCCTATCTCTGGGTCGTTGCCAGCTATAGTTGCAACATGCTTTATCTCTTCTTTTGTCTCAACATCAATCGCCATGCTTTTAAGATGCTCAACGACATCTCTCAAAGCTCTCTCCATCCCCTTCTTCAGGAATATCGGATTCACACCAGCAGCAACTGCCTTCATCCCTTCCTTGAGCATCGCGTATGCTAACACTGTAGCTGTAGTTGTTCCATCGCCTGCAACATCGTTTGTCTTTGACGCAACCTCACGCATCAACTGCGCACCCATGTTCTCAAATTTGTCCTCAAGTTCTATTTCCTTCGCGACTGTCACTCCGTCCTTGCTCACTGATGGTGAACCCCATTTCTTGTCAAGCACTACATTGCGTCCCCTTGGTCCGAGTGTCACTGCTACTGCCTCAGCAACAGCTTTCGCACCACGAAAGAGTGCCTGCCTCGCTTGATCGCTAAAAATGAGTTGCTTTGCTGCCATCACTAAATCACCCCCATTGTGATGTCATTGCCATGTTATGGAATGAAGCAAGTATCGGGAAGCTTAAGGGGATTTGAGCGCAATTCATATGTAGGCGCAGGTGTCACTCCTCAATGACGGCATAGATGTCATCGGCACTCAAGATTACGTGTTTTTCTCCGTTCAGTTTTATTTCAGTGCCAGCATACTTTGAGAAGATAACTTTGTCGCCAACTTTTACGCTAATCGGTATGACCTTGCCCTCGTCGGTCAGCTTGCCATCACCGACAGCCACAACAACGCCACGCTGTGGCTTCTCCTTCGCTGTGTCAGGCAAGTAGATCCCACCCGCTGTTTTCTCCTCCTCTTCCTCAACCTTGATGAGCACCTTATCACGCAACGGCTTTATCTTCATCACAGCTCACCTCCTTAGAGTGATCTACCTGCGTCAGCGAGCTGCTTTGACATACTCTAACCTTCGTTGAGACTGAAAGGAATCAATTCACTGTGGAGGGTATGACGAGTGTAACTGCCACTTTAATTATAATGCTGCGTTTGCACCAAATTGTAAAGTGAAGCTACAACACAAGGTGTCTTAATGAACGAGCATGCAACTCTGTTGAGGATAAGGGGTCACAAGGTGGCTGAACATGATGAGTTAGAATGATGTCAAACTGGTAATTGGCGCAACGCACATCAAACCCACAGCCATAAGGAGTTGAAAAGCGATGCAAAATGAGAAGGTCGCTGAGATGCTTGAAGAACTTGGTGACCTTAAGGAAATAATTGGGGAGAACCCTTTCAAAGTGCGTGCTTATAGAAGGGCTGCAGAAGCCATAAGGCGATTAAGCACTCCAATAGAGGAGATAGTAAAGAAGGGGAAGCTGAGCGAGATAGAAGGCATTGGCACGAGCTTGGCTACGAAAATAACCGAGTTTGTTAAAACGGGGAAGGTGAAGGAGCTTGAAGAACTGCGTGCCAAAGTCCCACCGTCACTAAGAGCGTTTTTAGAGATACCAGATATGGGACCAAGGACAGCATGGCTTGTCTATGAACGCCTCGGGATAACTACGATTGAAGAACTTGAGAAGGCTGCAAGGGAAGGCAAGTTGCGCCACTTGCCCGGGATGGGTCCAAAAAAGGAAGAAAACATACTTCGTGGGATACAACTGCTCAGAACAACTGCTCAAAGGTTTCGCTTGGATGTAGCATGGAAGACTGCCGACTACATCGTGAGCGAACTGAAGCAACTGCCCGAAGCCAAGTTGATACTGCCAGCTGGGAGCCTGCGTAGGATGAAGGAAACAATCGGTGATGTGGACATACTCGTTGCAACAACAAACCCAGAACCTGTGATGGATAAGTTCGTTAGCTTGGAAGGCATAAGGGATGTGCTCGCCAAGGGAACAACAAAATCAAGTGTGCTGTTTGAGCACGGTCTTCAGGTTGATGTTAGAGCTGTGCCACCTGAATCGTTTGGAGCAGCTGCTCAATACTTCACTGGTTCAAAAGACCATAACATCTTGCTTCGCGAGCGCGGGATAAAGCTCGGCTTAAAGATAAACGAGTATGGTGTCTTCAAGGAACCCGCAGATGAGAAAATAGCAGGGGAGACGGAAGAGGGGGTGTATCAAGCTCTTGGTCTTGTGTGGATACCACCAGAGTTGCGTGAGAATAGAGGTGAGATTGAAGCAGCGGAAAGAAACGCTATACCAACGCTTGTTGAGCTATCCGACATAAAGGGAGATCTACACGTTCATTCAAACTGGAGTGACGGTGCAGAAGCGATTGAAACGCTCGCTGAGGCAGCATTACAGCTTGGCTACGAATACATCGCTATAACAGACCACTCACCACCGATGGGTTGGGGTGTAAAACCTGAGGACTTCAAGCGCCAGATAGATTACATAAGAAAGTTGAACGAGCGCATCAACGAAATAACTATATTGACTGGCGTTGAGGTTGATATACTGCCAGATGGTTCGCTCGCTTTGGAAGATGAGTTGCTTAAAGAATTTGATGTAGTGATAGCAGCTGTGCATTCGCAAATGAGGATGCCCAAGGAGAAGATGACCGAGCGCATACTGCGTGCCATGGAAAACAAGTTCGTGCATATAGTAGCGCATCCAACTGGCAGGTTGATAGGGCAAAGGGAACCGTATGAGGTTAACATTGAACTCATCGTCAAGAGAGCTGCAGAAGAAGGGGTTGCACTTGAGATAAATGCAAGCCCAGAAAGGTTAGACTTGAAAGACGAGCATGCGCGCATGTGCAAAGAGCACGGTGTTCCAGTGGCGATTGGAACAGATGCACACGCTATAGTCCACCTTGAGTTCATGCGATATGGCGTGGGAACAGCAAGGCGTGGATGGCTTGAACCAAATGATGTCATAAACACTTTCCAGTTGAAGAAGCTCCTTAGGTTCCTAAAGCAACGCCGAACTGGGGGGCTTTGATGAGGAGGGATATGGTGTGAGGGAACACAGGGATTTCCTTTCGGTGACTGATTTGAAGCCGAGCGAAGTTGAGGTGCTCTTTGAATGGGCAGGTGAATATAAATCGGGCGCTGTTAGAAAGAGGCTACGGGAGACATTATTACATAGCTCAGTTGCACTGCTGTTTGAGAAACCGTCACTTAGGACAAGGGTAACATTTGAGCTTGCTGTAAGACATCTTGGTGGGCATCCTGTGGTATTGACGCAAGCCGAAGTTGGGCTTGGGACAAGGGAAGCAGTAAAGGACATAGCAAGGAACCTCGCAAGGTGGGTAGATATCATCGTGGCTCGCGTTCATAGGCACAAGACGCTGGAGGAGATGGCAGAATGGGCTGATGTGCCCGTCATAAACGCTCTCTCTGACATTGAGCACCCATGCCAAGCTCTGGCAGACCTCTTCACGCTCAAAGAACACTTTGGTGATGTGAAGGGGAAGCACTTGGTCTTCATCGGCGATGGGTTCAATGTCGCTCATTCCCTCCTTCTGCTCTCGGCAATGCTTGGGGTTAACATATCGGTCATCACACCCAAGGGGTATGAACCAAGGGAAGAAATTGTTCAACACGCAATCAACATAGCTCAAAGAACTGGTTCAAAGGTGACTATCGGAAACGATCCACATGAGGCTGTGAAAAGCGCCGACGCAATTTACACGGATGTGTGGGTGAGCATGGGGCAAGAGGATGAAGCGGAAAAGAGAAGGGTTGATTTCGCACCATACCAAGTCAATGAGAAGATGCTTGAATTAGCTCCATCTCATGCCGTTGTAATGCATTGTCTCCCAGCACACAGAGGTGAAGAGATAACAGATGAAGTTTTGGACTCGCAAAGGTGCGTCGCTTTTGAGCAAGCCGAAAACAGGCTACACACGCAGAAGGCTTTGCTTTCACTCATAATACAAGGAAGCTAAAAGCTTTGTCATGGTGCTTGATGTTTTTCAGCTTTGCTTCAAAAGGTGAATTAAACGATGCAAACCGAGGGCACAGAGCTACGCACATTCAAATACCGAAAGTATGCAAGTGGATGGGCAGTTTTGCTTTTCATCGTGTGGGTATTTGGCGTCGTGACACATGTAGCCATAATGTGGTTCCCATTTGAGAACCCGATGACTGTAAAGGGTATGCTTGCGTTGCTGTTTGCATCTTTCGGGTTTGGTATCTACTGCTCGTATCTCGTTATAGTCAACATGACGGCGGTCATCTTGCTCGATAGAAATGGCATCACATACCGAGATAGGTATGTGAAAGTGAGTTTGAAGTGGGAAGATGTTTGTGAGATGACGATGCGATGGGTTAAGGACTCCACTGGAAAAGCGATTTACTTCAAACTCGGCATGCACGCTATCGAGGGTTGGAAAGAACTACAGCAACTTATTATTGAACGAGCTTCCTTGAAAGAGGTTGTGAGGCGGAAATTACTCTTCATTGGGGAAGCTATAGTGCATGCTAAGCGCCCTTAGACTTCTCGCCCCTCTTTGCCATCTCCCTCTCCAGCAAGCGTGATGCATGCTTTGTCTTTGAACTGTTTGGTGCTATCCGTTCCATATTTGAGAGAGCGTTCCTTGCTGCTTCAAGGTTGCCCAAAGCGACATACGCCCTGACAAGCTGGAAATGCGCGTCCAAGAACGATGGCTCAAGCTGGATGACCTTTTCAAGCGCCTGCACTGCAGCGCCAAACCTGCCAAGCATTATGAAGGCGAGAGCAAGGTTGTAGTGAGCCGTTGCATCTTCTGGGTATTCCCTCAAGCGATTTTTAAACTGCTCAACCATCTCTAAGATAGCCGGGTTTTCTTCCTCTGGTCCTGCTATGCTTGCCCCGCATACATGGCAGAAGCGAGCATCATCTGCAACGGCAGCACCACATACTTTGCAAACCCGTTCCTTAGAACGGCTCACGGGAACTCACCCCTGATACAATGTGCTATTGTGTGCCATACTACACTATACAGGCTTCGTTTATGAAGTGTTTTAATGCTCTCAAGCTGTGTCCCATGTTTAAAACACTTACGCAGATGAGCGATGGAGATGGAGGCGCAATTAAAGCTTGAAAGGGATAAAGTGCAAAGCATAATTGAAACAGCGCTTCGTGAGGACATAGGTGATAGCGACATAACAACAAATGCCGTAGTTGATGAGTGCTTGATTGGCACCGGTCTTATCCTTGCAAAAGAGGCTGGTGTCATAGCTGGTTTGCCGGTGGCTAAATGGGTCTTTGAGACGCTTGATCAAAACATTGATTTTGAAATGCTGGTGAGAGATGGAGATAGGGTTAATGCCAACACACAAGTAGCACGCATACGCGGTAAACTACGAGCGATATTGATGGGTGAGAGGGTCGCTCTCAACTTCCTTCAACACCTTTCGGGTATAGCAACGCTGACTGCGAAGTTCGTTGAACTTGCATCACCATATGGAGTTATCATAAAAGACACCCGCAAGACAACTCCATGCATTCGCTTACTTGAAAAGTATGCTGTAAGAGTTGGTGGTGGTTCAAACCATCGCTTCGGGCTTTACGAGAGTATCCTGATAAAGGACAACCACATACGCTCTGTTGGCAGTATAACAGAGGCGATAAAACGAGCCAGAAAGATGTTCCCCGATGAGAAGATAGAGGTTGAGGCACATACCATTGATGATGTCCGTGAAGCTTTGCGAGCCGGTGCCGACATAATCATGCTTGACAACATGGACGTTGAGACAATACGCGAGGCAGTGAAACTTATTGGTGACAAAGCTTTGATTGAAGCATCGGGAAACATCACACTTGAGAATATTCAACAAGTGGCTTCCTGCGGTGTTCATATGATCTCTGTTGGTGAGATAACGCACTCAGCAAAGGCGCTTGATATGTCTTTAGAAGTGGTCTCGGTTGAGCGCCACAGCAAATAGGAGTGCTGAAGCTGAATGGGGAGAGTTATGTTTAAGCGCGTTATCATAATTTGTGGCTAAGTGTGCAGGGGTGCCCGAGCTGGCCAAAGGGGCGAGACTGTAAATCTCGTGGGCGCCGCCCTTCGGAGGTTCGAATCCTCCCCCCTGCACCATCGGTTTCGCCCCCGTAGCTCAGAGGTAGAGCGCCTTCCTGGTAAGAAGGAGGTTCCCGGGTTCAATTCCCGGCGGGGGCTTCTTCACTTAATGCTACTATGATTCGTCGCTTTAGGTAAGCAACCTCGCGGAGGTGGCAGCATGCGCTTAAGCCGTGAGGATGTGTTGCATGTCGCGTGGCTCGCACGCCTTGAGTTGGATGAAGAAGAGGTAGAGCGCTTCACATGGGAGCTTAACCAGATACTTGAGCACATGGAGAAACTTAAAGAACTTGATGTGACAGATGTTGAACCAACATCGCATGTGATACCGATGACAAATGTTTTTCGCCCCGACGTTGTTAATGAACCGCTCCCGAGGGATGAAGTCATCGCAAATGCTCCAGATGCAACTGAAGAAGCATTCAGAGTCCCAAGGATAGTTGAGGAGTCTTGAGACACTGGCAACCCAACGCTTCTGGAGATGAGAGATGATGGAGTTATGGCAGTTGACAATCCATGAGGCACATCAACTGTTGATCAGGCGTGACATATCCTCCGTTGAATTAACGAAGGCTGTCCTTGAACGCATATCGCAAGTTGAAGACCTCGTCAAAGCATTCATCACCGTCACCGATGAGTTGGCGATTGAGCAAGCAAAAGAGGCTGACAGGAGATTGAAGCACATGGAGGATGTAACGCCGTTAACTGGCATACCTATAGCGATCAAGGACAACATTTGCACAAAAGGGATACTCACAACAGCTGGTTCCCGCATACTGTATAACTTCAAGCCGCCATACGATGCAACGGTTGTTGAAAAGCTCAAGAAGGCAGGTGCAGTCATAATCGGTAAGACGAACCTTGATGAGTTTGCGATGGGCTCATCAACAGAAAACAGTGGCTTCTTCCCAACGCGCAACCCTTGGGATCTAAACAGGGTTCCGGGTGGATCAAGTGGTGGCTCAGCTGCAGCTGTCTCAGCAGGTGAATGTCTTGGTGCACTCGGAAGCGACACTGGTGGCTCAATCAGGCAACCTGCTGCGTTCTGCGGTGTTGTCGGATTGAAGCCAACTTACGGTGTTGTTTCAAGGTATGGATTGATAGCTTTCGCATCCTCGCTTGATCAGATTGGTCCAATAACGAAAGATGTGAGCGATTGTGCATTGTTATTACAATTCATCGCTGGGCATGACCCACGGGATTCAACGTCAATCAAAATGCAAACTCCAAAATATGTAGATGCACTTGTGCCAGATGTGAAGGGGTTGCGAATAGGCATCCCGAAGGAATTCTACGCCCAAGGTGTTGAGAAGGCTGTTTCAAGTGCTGTCTTAAAGGCAGTTGAAGAGCTTGTGGAGATGGGTGCCGAAGCAATTGAAGTTTCAACACCGACAACAGATTATGCCCTTGCAGCTTACTACATCATCGCACCAGCTGAAGCAAGCTCAAACCTCGCACGCTACGATGGTGTCCAATATGGCTACAGGTGTAAGCCGACGCCGAACGATATAGTGGCGATGTATTCACGCACACGAAAAGAGGGCTTCGGAAGAGAAGTGAAACACCGTATAATGCTTGGCACCTACGCTTTGAGCGCTGGATACTATGAAGCGTTTTATTTGAGGGCTCAAAAGGTTCGCACACTCATAAGGCGTGATTTTGATAGAGCGTTTGAAAAATGCGATGTCCTTATTACGCCAACTGCACCATCAGTCGCATTCAAACTCGGTGAGAAGATTGATGACCCACTACAAATGAAGCTCTCAGATGTCTGCACCATACCAGTTAACATGGCTGGTCTTCCAGCAATATCAATACCGTGTGGTTTCCAAGACGGACTGCCGATCGGGATGCAAATCATAGGTAAGCTTTTAGATGAGGCAACGATACTGCGTGTGTCATACGCATATGAGCAAAAGAGTGGCTTGCGAAACTTGCAACCGCCACTCAATACGAAGTAACCAGAACTATGTTTACCACTTTAAAAGAGGCGCCCCGACTTTGAAGTGTAAGTTCACCTGCCTACTGTCATGACTTGGCTACTTCAGCACCATCCGTTTTGCTTGTTGGCTACCACTGCTTGTTATCAACCTTGATGTGGCTGAAAGAGCGATAAACACGTAGCTGATGCTCACTATCAATCCAGTGACGAGAGACAACGCACCCGTGTCGTTGAGCAAAAACATCAACCATAACACGACACAAGAAAAAAATATCGCCAACTTTACGTTGCCGAGGTTGGCATCGGCTAATTCATATCGCAACTTCGGCAGTGAGAGCGTGAAAATGATTAAGAAGGCAATGCCAACCAGGTATAACCGCTGATGCAAAATTACCTCCGCATGAATTGAGATTTTGCGCATAAAGGCATCGGCTAAAGCACCGACACCAAACTTTGATATACGCTCAATCAATTGACCGACATGCGAGTGCATCTCGCCGAGAAGAGATTCATACGCTGCTATAGCTAACGATACGACCGCGAAAGAAGCGCCCATAGCACATAGGATGAAGATGAGCTTGTTGCGATGACCTTTGAGAAAGAAAGCCACAGTAACTCCGCTTACACAAGCTCCGATTGCGAGGGCGCTTCCGAGGTTTGAACCCAAGTTTGGCATACCAACCAGCATCGCCACACAAAAGCAAAATGAGATTGCAATCAATAGCTTCCATGTTCTACGGAGGGGCAATGAAAGCAACCACGATAACGAGATCACACAACATGGCGCAAGTGCACCAGCAAGCTCGTTGCCGATCCCATAGAAGCGCCATCCATTGATTGGTGTGTAACCGATGAATGAGTTGCGTAAAAGAGCGTTTGAGAAAAAGCAATCAATGGTGCTGGCGAGGAGAAGCAAGAGAGAAAGAACATTTGCACCAAGAAGCCCACCAAAGCAACGGTGCATCACAGTTCCCATGATGAGACTGAAAGTGACAACGAATGCAAAGGTAGATAGCGGTGAAGGAAAAACGAGAGCACCAGCTAAAAGCAGAACCAATGGCAGTGAGAAGCTTGAGAGCGCAAAAAAACCGAGCAGTTGAGAATGGCGTTGGTGCAATATATTGCTTGCACCCAATGTTATTGCAAAAAACAAAGTAAGCAAACAAACCACGACTGCACCAATGACGGCGCCACGATAGTTTTTGAAATGCTGTTTTGTGCGTGTGTGCAACCTTTGGAGCTTCAAAATAGCATCGTCAGCTTGAGCAACCATGATAGCATGCCCAGTCATCTGCGGTGGTGGATCTATGCCGAGTTGGCGAAGCCAAGTAACTGCGAGATCGGTAGCTGAAATGATCCCATAGGTGCGTGTCGTTTTAGAAGTGAGCAATGCTTCACCATAAACGCTCAAGATAGCCACCAATGTCATTTCTTGTCTTTCAGGCGATGGTGATGGAATGACGAACCACAAAAATGCATCATGGTGAACACACAATTCGTAGATCATACGGACGACTCCATCAATATGCATCAATGGGAGTCTGCGAGCTTCTTGAGGCAGTTTAGCAACTCGCCTTGCATCACCCAAGTCAACAACGATGAAGCGATGCAAATCAAGTGCGCGCATAAGCAGATGCAACAACATCTTTTCATCCGTTAGAACGAAGCGCCCAACGCGCTTTAACAATCGTTTATCAACGATGCCTTCTTGAACGCACCCCAGTTCGTCTGTGAGTAAGCAAGCGGAGTAGCGAGAAGGTTTGTTGATGCAATCTTCGTTTCCGAAGATAGCCCTTGAAACACCGTTTACCGATAGTGCCCACCCAAGCCCGAGGAGCTCTTTACAACCGTTCAACTGAGCTACATGTTTCCACCCGAGGTGGACTATGCTACCTTTCGGTTTCACACCATAGATGCGCTCGTAGACATCCGAAGCTTTTTCTCCATCTACTTCCTCTTCAACTCCGAATGCCAAACTTGCTTTTTCATCACCTGCACAGCGCTGCCCAAGCGAAATCGTAACATAGTTGCTGGCGACATTTTCTCTGAGCCTGCAATCGCGGCTCATCAAACCGATTGGACATCGTCGCACTGCTTGGCTTAGGAAAGGCATTGAATTTGAGAGCACTTCATCAAAGCCTACGGAGTCAGCAAGAATGACAACGATGCACTTAACCCTTGGGAGTTCTACAGCACTATGCGATGGGCATCCATCTCCATGCGGAAACAAGACCGAGAGAAAGAATGCAAAGAGGATTCCCAAGATGGATGTGCTGGGATGCCTTCCACCAACGTGAGTTGAAAGAGCCATGTTGCAACTTTTCTTGACCGCTCACTTGCAATGGAACTTCAGAACGAGAGCACCTAAGATAAGCTCATCGCCATCGTTTAAAGGCTGTGGGACTTTTGGAGGAATAAACTTGCCATTGAGCTTTGTGCCATTCGTGCTCTCCAAATCTTCAACCGAGAACTTACCATCTGAGTAGCGTATTATGCAATGCCTACGTGAGACTCCAGCCTCATACCCGCCATGCGGTGTTAAGTCAACATCTGGAAATACTCTGCTAACTGGGTCGGCGCGCCCAATGAGCAATTCCGACTTGCTACCAAAGTCAAGCTCAATCTCAACGCCTTCAGATGTGACCAATTTAGCCATAACGGTAGGAGGCGGTGGTGTTACTTTAACTTCCTCCTCCAAAGCAGCACCACAATTCTCGCAGAAGCGTGCGTCCTCAGGATTTACATGCCCACACGAAGAACATGCTCTCCCGACAGCCACTTGAGGCAGTTCTTGAGCTTGCTCAACCTCAGCAGGCGCAACTTCCGTCTTTTCAACCTCTGCACCGACATCGCTCAAACTCGCACCACATTCATCGCAGAACAGCGCACCATCTAAATTCTCCGTCCCACACTGTGGGCACTTTATACCCATTGCAACTCACCTCCAAATGACAACTTTGATTCCATCACTCTTGTCCTTGCTGTTCTGAGAGACGGCGAGTAAGCCTTTGCGTTTCATAGCGCAGGCGCTTTGTTCCTACCGATGACATACCTTCGCCTTGCTCGAGGCGCTTAGCCTCTTCAAGGGCAACCGTTGCGAGTTCCTTCTCACCGATACTCAGCAAACGCGTTGCTGACTGGCGAAGCAAGCGTGTAGCACGCTCATAATCGCCAGACTTAGCAGCTGCAAGAGCTTGTGTTTGCAACCTGAACGCCGTTGCCTTCTCAACGAAGTTCATAACTTTTGCGTTAACCTGTTTTGCTGCAGCTTCATCAGTGGTATACTCAATAATCACATCGGTGCGAACTTTTTCCCCAGATATGTTCCTGCTTGGTATATCGTAACTCACTTCAGCCTGTGCGAGCCTGTATCGCCCTGCAGGTCTTGGTGGTATGAGGAGCTCAACAAGTATAGCTTGCCCAACATCTCTTTCAATATCGCCAAGTGGCACTTGGACATCTCTATCTGAGAGCGGTTGATAGCCCAAGTTTGAGATGAGTGGGAGCACTCGCCAAACCTGTCTTGGCGAGACACCTTGAACGAGCCTTAAGGTCAAGTAGGCGTTCTTTGCAACAGTGCCTTTCATGCTTCTCAGCACATCTTGGAAGTGCATGAGTATTTGCGATGGCTCTTGGATGAATTCCGAGAAACCACCGCTACTGGAGGTAGCACCAGCAACCTCATCAAGCAACTCCTCATTCCAATCCTCACCAAGCCCAAATGCTACAATTGGCAAGCCAAACTCTTGGCACTCCTTCGCCAACCTGATACATTCATCTTCATCGCCAAATGTTTGACCATCGGTGAGCAAAACCATCCTGCTAACTCTATCGCGCCCCATATTTTTGCGCAGCTCGTTCAAGCCGAGTCTCATCCCTTTTGACATTTCTGTTCCGCCTCTGTCGGTTATCTTGTCAACGAGTCTTTTAAGCCCTTCTTTATCGCTTGCTGGTTGGCTTGGCACAAGCACTTCAGCCCTGTCGTCAAAGATGACTATTGAGATAATGTCATCTGGCTCAAGTTGGTCAATGACGAGCTTAACAGCCTCCCTCAAGTTCGCCACCTTTTCACCAGCCATTGAACCACTCCTATCAAGCACGAAAGAAATGTTCAATGGCATACGCTCGGCTTCACCAGCACCCACGGGGATGACTTCAACCAAAAGATAGCTTAGTTGCGTGCTTTGTGTGGACAGCACCTTCTCTTTGGCGAGCGTGCACTGTAACTTTAAAGCCTTCTCAGGCATTTCAACCATTCTCGCCATCGCCCCCTTAGGAGCAATTTGTTCATCATGCCATCCATATTTTACACCATTCCAACGACTATGTCAAAGGCTTAAAGCCTTCGCTCAAGAAGTTTTCAAACTACGCATAATAAAGTGTGGCTGCAAACAGGAGAGGTGAAAAGGCATATGGCTGGAAAAATACGGGTGCTTGACCCTGATGTGGTTGTGAAGATAGCTGGTGGCGAAGTGATTGAGCGCCCCGCATCTGTCGTTAAGGAGCTGGTTGAGAACTCACTTGATGCAGGCGCAAGAAAAATAACCGTTGAGGTTGAGGCTGGTGGGAGGCGTTTGATCAGGGTTTCTGATGACGGTTGTGGCATGTCACAAGAGGATGCTGTGATGGCTTTCCAAAGACACGCCACAAGCAAGATACGCACCGCTGAAGACTTATATCGCATAACAACCCTTGGCTTTAGAGGCGAAGCACTGCCAAGCATCGCTTCAGTTTCACATGTTGAGCTGCTGACAAGAGAACATGACAGCGATGTTGGAACAAAGGTCGTCGTTGAAGGTGGTGTCATAACACAGCTTTCGTCAGTCGGTTGTCCTGCAGGGACGATAGTGACGGTGCGCAACCTGTTTTACAATGTTCCAGCAAGGTTAAAATTTATGCGCTCACCAGCATCCGAATTTAACTACATCACCGAGATGCTCATTAAATTCATCCTTGCCCACACGGATGTTTCCTTCACCTTGCGTCATGATGGCAAGGATGTGCTTTGCTACTCTTCGGAAGCAACTGGTGGTGACCTGCGCTCAGCTGTTGCTGTTGTTTGGGGGAGCGATACTGCAAGTGAACTTATCCCGATAGAACTTTCAACACCGAAGGTGCGCATAAGCGGTCTTACATCAAAGCCCTCTTTGACCAAAAGCAGTAGAAGCCATCAAGTCGTAATCTTAAACGGGCGTTTTATAAAGCATCAAGGGATTGCGCTCGCAATAACTCACGCATATCAGAAGACGATACTGCCAAACAGGCACCCAGTTTGTGTATTGCGAATTGATATTGACCCACAGCTTGTGGATGTGAATGTTCATCCAACGAAGGCTGAAGTCAAATTCGCAAATGAAGCTGAGATACAAAGGCTTGTAGTTGAAGCTATTGAGCTTGCGCTTGGCAGAACAATCGTCGTGCCAACAATAGCGTTAAAGCCCCAACCTAAACCAGCAACAGTGAAAGCTTTGAAAAGGGCAGAAGATGCTTTCGGGAAACTACTGCGCTCAAAGCTCCAGATCGGCACCGAACAAACGGCTCAGACGGATTTAACTGCCTCTAAAACTCATGCCGTTACATCAGCAGAAAATGTTGTGATGGTTACCACACCCGAGACGAAGCCAAGCGAGAAACATGTTGGGATAGGAATTTCTGGTAGCGAGTTAGTTGACTGGCATGAAATCTTGATGTCACTTCACCCAGTGGCACAATTGCACAAAACATATATTCTCGCCGAAGCACCTAACGGATTTTGCATCATCTCACAGCATAGGGCGCATGAGCGCATCATTTACGAATCGCTCTGCCAGAAAGAAACAAGGGCTAAAGCTGTCCAATGGCTTGTGACACCCATTACGCTTAATGTTGGTCAAGCTGAAGTTAATTTCGTTGTAGAGCACTTGGAGGCGTTTTCATCGGTTGGGTTTGAGATTGAGCACTTCGGCGGTGGGACACTCGTTGTGCGCTCAATACCTGCCATAATGGTAAACCAACCGTATGCACAGATACTGCGCGACATCATCTCTGAGCTAATGCTTGAACAGCAAATGAGGACGCTTGAAGAGCTAATAGATGCGCTTCGTGCAAGCGTTGCATGTAAGTCGGCGATAAAGGCTGGCGAAGTTCTCTCAATTGCGGAGATGGAACAGCTCCTCTCAGACCTTAGCAAAACTGAGAAGCCATTCATTTGCCCTCACGGACAACCAGTTGCCCTAACGATAACTGATGAGGAGCTTAGGAGACACTTTGAGCGCTAAGCATAAACAATGCATCTACCCAAAGCAACTTGAGGTGTGAAGCGATGTATGAGGATCTACGTGAGCTTTTCTTCAAACATGTATGCCAAACATCGAAGGAACCGATTGGGCTTGTAGTTGAGCGCTCAAAAGGCTCTTTCGTTTACACGAGCGATGGCAAAGCTTACCTTGATTTCATGTCTGGGATCGCCGTAAACAACATCGGGCACACAAACGAAGAAGTTGTCGCAGCAATCGTTGAGCAAGCAAACAAGTTCCTGCATGTGATGGTGTATGGTGAGTTCGTGCTTGAGCCACAGGTGAAACTCGCAAAACGCTTGAGTGAGCTTCTACCCGAGCCACTCAATGTTGTTTACTTCACGAATAGCGGAACCGAAGCAAACGAAGGCGCTTTAAAGGTGGCAAAGAAGTTCACGGGTAGAAAGAAGCTTGTCGCATTTGAGGGGAGCTTCCATGGCGATACACATGGTTCACTATCTGTGACAGGAAGAAATGTTTACAGGAAGCCTTTTGAGCCACTCCTTCCGAATGTCGTGTTCCTGCCATTTGATGATGTTAACAGGCTTGATGAGATTGACGAAGAGACAGCAGCTGTCATAACTGAGCCAATACAGGGAGAGGGAGGTATAAGGATACCGAGCGAAAAGTTCATGCACAGGCTCAGGGAACGCTGTAGCGAGGTCGGAGCTTTGCTTATCTTTGATGAGGTGCAAACTGGATTTGGGCGCACTGGAAAAATGTTTGCGATGGAACATTGGGGTGTAGTGCCTGACATAGTCACGCTGGCAAAGGCGTTAGGTGGTGGAATGCCACTTGGAGCATTTGTCGGAAGAAGAGAAATCATGGAAACACTGTCAGAGGAACCACCACTTTGTCATGTGACGACATTTGGTGGACATCCAGTATGCTGTGCTGCAGCATTAGCATCTATCAATGTGATAGTCAAGATGAGGCTTTGGGAGAGGGCAAGGGAAGTCGGTAGCTACATCGTTGATAGGTTGCGCTCAATCAAGGAGAACTCAAAATGCATAAGCGATGTTCGTGGGCTCGGACTTATGATCGGCATTGAATTCACCTCGGGACAAATTGCAAGGATGGTTGTTTCTGAGGCGCTCAAAAGATGCCTCATACTCGGTTGGACTTTGCACTCGGATAAAGTTGTGAGGATCACACCACCGCTGACGATAAGCCAAGATGAGGTTGAGATGGGGTTGCGCATAATTGAAGAAGCCATACGCGAATGTGAAGAAATGGCTCTAAGCCCAACTTAAATGCGTAGGTGGTATACCTAAGGTGTGTAGACGGGGAAAAGAGAAAAGCTCAAAGCCCATGCGGGCATCAAAACGAAAGCCTGTCACCGAAGAACCAGTTGAGCCAATGTCGTTGCACATGTTCATGACACCGTTGCGCCAGCCGTTTGTCTCGCTCATGCTATGTGCTTACTTCTTAATTTGCATCGGCTATGCAATCGTTACACCATTTGGTAGAGCGCCAGACGAGAATGCACACCACTTTTATGTCCGTCACATCGTTGAAAGAGGAAGCTTACCAAAGATGCAAAAGGGTGAAGAGTGGCACGAAGCTCACCAACCACCTCTCTTCTACATCCTCGCTTCACCTCTGTTCATCGCTTCAAAGTCGCTTGCGAAGCTCATCGGAGCAAATGAAGGAGACGCAGAGAGAGCTACAGTTTGGGTGTTGCGCATATTTTGCATGCTTTGTGGCTCCATTACTGTCTTAGCGACTTTCCATGTGGCTAAACTGCTCTTTCCGAACGAGCCGATTTACGCAAACACTGCATTGGCTTTTGCTGCCACGCATGCAATGCACGCTTTCATCAACTCATCAATCAACAGCGATAACTTCGCTGAAGCTTTGTGCTCCATCTTCATGGTTTGGCTTCTGAGCACACCGTTCTCAAGAAGCATTGGGTTAAAAGATGCATTCACTCTTGGTCTCTTCCTCGGTTGCATCGGTATAACAAAATACTTTGCATGGAGCGCCGTTTCAGCCACCATCGTTGTGCTCTTTTGGAATGTGAGGCGCTACACGCCAAGCATTCGTGAGCTTCTCAAGTGCATTGCTATAACATGCGTTACGGCATTCGCTATTTGTTCATGGTGGTATATCCGTAACATCATCCTTTACGGTGACCCACTGGGACAAAGGGTTTACGAACAGCTATCGGAGCATGCAGCTCAGCCATCTTGGTTTTTGGCTATGGGCTATTCAATGCTTGATTACTTCTCGTTTGCAGTTCGTTACCTCTACTGGACCTTTTGGGGCTTGTTCGGGCTCACCGATATTTTCCTGCCAGGTTGGGCTTACTACCTTTGGCTCATTCCGACACTCGCTTCTGCCATCGGGCTTCTGCGCTTGCTCATGTCACGCCGATTGATAACATCTGGGGAGCAAGTTGCGGTGAGTTGGCTCTCCTTACTTTGCTGGCTTATAACACTGCTCCTCCTCTACATCGCATTTCTAATGCACTACTTCTCGGCTCAAATGCGCCACCTCTTTTTAATGTTCGCTTTCTTTGCAGTCCTCTTTGCAGCTGGCTTGATTGAACTGCTTCCAGCAACAGTGAAAAAAGGACTTCAATTTATCCTCCCCATAGGCGTTGCCTCGTTCATGCTCACATACAATGCATTGTGCATCTTTCTCGTTATACCGGGCGCTTATAAGTAAATCCTGCCAGCCGAAGAATGCGTTAAATGCATTATGAGAGCTCATCAATGAGCTCTATGTTCATGAATTTGCAGAAGCGCTTCAAGTCGGCGACTATGTCGCCATAGACTGTCTGGCGGTGTAGCCCACCAGACCAGTTCTGCCACAGCTTAGTGACACTGCCATCAACTTGCACTGTTATCTTTGTCCTGCATCCCCTCTCCAAATCTGGTGTATCAATTATGGTGCCAGTGAAGTAACGCATTGTCTTTGTGCCGAGCAATATAGCTTGTGTAACCTTTTGACCGATTCGCATCCTCGGTTGAACGACAACGCCCTCTTGTCTTTCCATGACATTCCTCAACCTGAATGGTGCTTCCTCACCTTTTGGTCCATCCATCTTCGTAGTCCCCATGCAGTGCGCCAGAATGATGCTGTTCTTGCTTTCGTCAACAGTTGGGTCACTTATAAAGCCCGGTCTGCCACATAGCCCTTGGAAGATAATGTGTGTGAGAGCACTTTGCAAATCTGATTCACATATCCCACCGAACCCCATGTTGTTCATCCTGCAATGGCTTAAGCACGGGTATGCTGGCAGTTGACGCCACATCGTTCCGTAGCAATCAACCGCAACAACTGTTGCATCTTCTTCGTCCAAAAGCTTCTCAAGCGCAAGAGCAAGCCTACATGAGTTAACTATCTCCTCATGAGAGGGTTCAACAACCTTCTCTGCCTTCTTTATCCACCTCTCTGCTTCGGCAACCGCTTCAGCCTCAGGAATAGATTCGTATAACTTGATGACCCTATCACGCTCAATGACCTTTATCTCTGTTCCGAAGCGTTCTTTCACTTCCCCTGCGAATGTGGACCTGTCACGCTTCGTTATGTCCAATATCTTCGCCTCGCGCAAATGATGGATAGCTCTGAAAGGTCGTATGGCAACTGCAAGTTGGCTAAGATCACTGCTGAGTATACAGTCAAGCAGTGCGCCCTCTGGGCTACTCCGTAGCCTTCCAAACCCTGCCCACTCGTGTCCTGAATATGGTGCAGCAAAAAGCATCGTTGGACGCTTAGCTTGTAGTATCGCATTGAGCATCCCCCAGATGCCCATTGATAAGTGGATGATGAGGACCCCATCAACATCTTTGAGTTGCTCTGCAACTCGCTTTGCAGCTTCAACGGATGTGATCAATTCAGTAACAGTGAATTCAACATCGCTAAGCTCGTCTGCCTTCATCTTCTCAAACTCAGCTTCATAACGCTGCATCTCCATGTTCAGGTCAAGAAGCGGAGTTGGCCAGTGAGCTTTCGGAACACCGAGGTATAACTTTGCCACCTTCACTTTTGAGCGCCTACAACCGGGGCTTATAAGCTTCTGTTTTTGCTCGCCCTCCTTAACTTCACCTGCAGTTGCTGTAGCTACTGTGGCTGTTACACTACCAACAACTGCATTTAAAAATTCACGCCTGTTCATCGCTGACCACCTCCTACGAAGGTTTACCAACTGTAGCTATAGTGAGCTTACCACCACTCTTATATCACTTCACTTGCTGTGGTGATTGACTCCCTTTGATCTCCTGCAAGCCAGTTAACTCACGCCATAGCTTTTCGAACTTCTTGAAAGCTTCAGGAGGCATCTCCGAAAGTATCGGACCAAGTTGTGCGACTGTCTCGCGGTATTGCTTGAGTTCACGCAACAGTTGTTCCAAGCGTGCTATGAGCTGATCAAGTATGCCTACAGCTGGTATAGCTTCGTATATCTCAACCTCACCCATTGAAACGAACCTATCGCTACCGTGATTGCTTAGCACCCTCAACAGCACATAGCGAGCTTCAACTGGT
The DNA here is from genome assembly GCA_041538025.1 of Candidatus Thermosaccharophagus gerlachensis. GTDB lineage: Bacteria > Armatimonadota > Fervidibacteria > Fervidibacterales > Thermosaccharophagaceae > Thermosaccharophagus > Thermosaccharophagus gerlachensis. The sequence continues at coordinate 65,850 of JBGOEV010000007.1, forward strand.
GTGAAGAAAAATGCTTGTGGGCGTGGTTCATTGCGCACGGAGCCATGCATTACAAACTTCCATCGCTCTGCCGGGAACTTGTCTGAGACGAAAAGCTCAAACTCCTTGATCCACCTTCCGGGTAGTGGACCATCTGGTGTAGTGGGGTCAATCACAATCTTATTGATGAGCTTTGGCTTTTCATCTTTGAAGGCGAACACTATGTCTTGAGGGAAAGTAGCCTTGCTTGACGCCCACCCGTTCGTCTTGTTTACAACACCGTCAATTAAATTGCTTGCCTCCCAGTGTTCATTAAGCTGGCTTGTAACAAAGACAACTTTGCCACCATTGCTTGCAGCAACCAAGTTAACCGTCCCTGAGAAGGCGATTGGTAGCTGTGGCTCTTGTTGTGTCCTTTGGGCAAAAGAACTGCTGAAGGTGATGAGCACAAGAACATACAAAATCACTATATGCATCCTCATCCACACCTCCACCAGCGCATGTGAGAACATCAAGTTTGAAATCACGACGGTGACGCGCAAGTATAATTTTAGCGTTTGGGCAACACAAGCTCAATTTAATCATGAACGGTTCTTGGGGGGCAGTTGAGATGGTATGGTGTCTGCTCGCCTTCCTCATGGACATGGCTGGTGGAATTGTAATTCTTGCAATCCAGATCCTTGGGGTGGAGCTTAACGCCACAGATGTTCAACTTGGTTTGATAGGCGCTGCAAGCCCACTTGGCTATGCTGTTTCGTCACTTTGCAACCCGAGGGTAAGTAGCGCCATAGGCAGGGAAAGAAGCGCTTTCATCGGTAGCGTAGTCTACGCTATAGCTGCGCTTTCTCTAACGCTTGCATATTGCACACGCAGTATCTTCGCTCTCATGGTCATTTCAACGGTGAGTGGAATTGCTATTGGTTTTTACTGGCCAGCTGTGCAAGCACTTATGGGGACTTCAGCACCACAGGAAAAGTTACCCCACTTCATCACAATCTACAACATAGCTTGGAGCTTCGGCAGAACCATTGGCATGAGGTTCTCTGGCATACTCTTCATGCACTCACCACATACGCCTTTTGTAGTTGGGGCTCTCATAAGCTTCCTTGTAGCTTCAGTGCTTGTAGCGTTGCAAAAAGAAAGCTCACACCATGAACGCACAAAAGCACATAGTGAAGCCATAGCTCAAAGCAATGTTGAGTTTGATGAACTCATCGTAGCCTCAGCGCAGCTTGGCAACCTACTTAGGGTGCTAACCGTTGGTGCTGTTGTTGCGCTTTTCCCGAAATGGGCAAAATGGATGAACCTAAACCCAGCTCAAGTAAGTGGACTCATATTTTTGCTTCTCGGTGGACATGTTGTTAGTTTCATCGCTGCACCGTTACTTTACAGATGGATAAACCCAAAGATGCTCATCACAATAAAGGCTGCTATAATCATCAGCTCCATCTCTATTGCCATCAGCAGTAGGGTATGGCATTTTGCGCTTTCATTCACATTCGTTGGGATATGCGCTGGGCTGGCATGCACAACGAGCACTTACTATTCCATACTCTCACAAGGCAAGACAACACGAGGAAGCGCAAGGCACGAAGCAACGGTGGGCAGTGGCTCAGTCTTTGGACCTGTCATAGGAGGATGGATAGCTCAACTCACACTCCAACCACGCTCACCATACTTGCTAATGGCTTTCCTCGGGCTTTGCTTGCTCGCACTTGACCTCTGCTACCTCCTCAGGCATAAGTTGCGCACTCGCTAAAAACTCACAGACCAAAAGCGCAGACGAAGGCACTGCTTCATGTATGTGAAGTTGAACTACCACTTGTGGAACATAGGCAAGTGGAAACCAACAAGAAGGGAGGTGAGATGATGACGCCAACTATACTCGTAGTTGATGATGTGGATTGCATTTGCAAGTTGCTCAAGATGGTCCTTGAGAAAGCAGGTTATAAAGTCATCACTGCTGAAAACGGTGAAGAGGGTTGGGAACTCGCACGAACGACACACCCTGATGTAATCTTGCTTGATGTAGTCATGCCCGATATATCAGGTTTGACAGTGTGCAAGCTGTTGAAGAGCGACCCGACAACAAAGGATATTGAAGTGGTGCTCATGACCGGTAGCAGCTTAAGTGAAGCGCAAGCTAAAAAGGCTGGCGCAAGAATGCTTCTACGAAAACCGTTCAGCATCAAAACGCTTCTTGAATGCATAAGCTCACTCACTGCCACCAAGTGCTTAGTGACAGCACAGTGAAGCTATGCCAAATGAAGCATTACGCCAAACTAAAAACTACTCTGGATTGGCTGACCGTGGAAAGAACCTCCACAGTGCTTTATCTTCGCAATGTGCTCGTAGCTATCAACCTCATCGTTCGCTAATCTTCTCAGCAGGTTTCAACAAGACCAAGTGTTTCGGCATAGGGAGCATCCCGATGTAAAGCCCCAACTCCCTCGCTTTGTTCACAACCCAGTCAACCAAATCAAAGTAAGCCTCATTGGGTTGAGTTGGATCGTTTTCGTGAAGTGGTCTGTGAGCTTCGGCATTGGGAGTATTCAAGCCAGCAAGTTCGGCAAGGATGACAGCTTGGATGACGGTGAAGCTTTTCGTTGCACGGTCTTTCAGGTAGAATTCCGCTTCCTCTCATGTCAATCGGTGAAAAAGTTCCCATGCAGTGTCGCCAAGGTAAAAGAAGGGTTCTCCCATCTCGGTGACAAGGTAGCAACGGCTGTTTGGTGGAACATGAATTGCCCTTATTGCCTTTCAATCCTCTGCCGGCAGCAACTGGAACTCATAAATCGTCGGACCTTCCGTCGCTTCCAAAATTTCCAACCTCCAAACTTGAGCCGTCACGGGAGTAAACTTGCGGATGAATTCTACGCCTATCCTATCTCCAGTCAAGACCGTCTTCCACTCACCATTGCTCTTGCACTTGACGACGAACTTTTTGACCCTCTCACCGAACTCCGCTGCTTCTAAAATCCTCACGCCACCGATTTTCAAGGGCTTGCCCAAATCAACTTCAAGCCAAGCCGAACGAGTTCCGTAGTCAGTTGCCCATCGCGTCGTCTCATCATCGTCCACCGCTTTATCGGCACCGAAGGTTGGATTGTTTTTGAAGACATTGGAAGCATGTGCTTTCAGTGCCGGGATGTCCGGACCCTGACGAGGTTGAAGTGTGATTGCAGGTCTGTCAAGGTCAAGGCGAATGACCGTGACAAGGTCTTGCTGATATTTTGGCGGGACAACGACCGTGATTGCCTGCCCAGTTTGAACAACTTTCACCTCGCCACCA
>JBGOEV010000008.1:0-67822 GCA_041538025.1 Candidatus Thermosaccharophagus gerlachensis
GTTCCCGTCATCGGCACTTCTACCGTCCCACAGCAGCAGGTAGCCGACCTCGCCATCAGTGACGCCGACCCAAGGCATGTCAAGCGAGCCATACGCAGTGAAAGACCGACCGCGAAACTCTTTCCCATCAACAGGCACTGCTATGCCGTTGCCGTAAAAGGGGATGAGCAACTCGCTCTTCGGGCTGATTGGCGGAAGTGGTGGCAGGAAGGAAAATGTCCCAACTTGAATTTTCGGATCACTGACGGACGCTTCTGCAACGAGTTCATCGTCCTCAAGCCACATCGTGACTATCACAGGGAAAGTTTTACCACTACGCTGTCTTGCTTCGGTTTGGAACGAGACTTTACCATCGGGAAGTTTTTGAAGGTTGCTGAAAGGGGCAATGGATAGGCTGCGCCAATTAACATTTGCAGTTTTGTCGGTAACTGTGATAGTGCCAGATATATCAAGCACTACTCGTAGCCGAGTGCTTTCGATTGACAATTGTTGTCCACCAGTTGGGAGAGCGCATATTAGCGCCCACTGCCATATCACATTTACAAGGGTGAGCACCAAACATCTCCTTCCCTTCGTGGATGACTTTGTAGTCCGAGAAAGGCTGTGCTACAAGGTCTCTTATCGCGTGAGCAATATCTCACTCAAGTGGGCATCTGCCAAAGCCACTTCCATAAAGTGGTGCTTTGTCTTTGCTTCCGTATGCGTTTGTGATCATGTCACGCACGTGCTCATAGACGGCATCTTCCGCTGCCTTCAAAACGAAATCCCCGAGGCTGTCTATTTCACCAGCGAACTTACCTATGACATACCGCGCACCGCGAGGTTTCCTTCCTTTCGCCTCGGACTCCTGTTTCTCGGTTTCCGTCATCTTCTCAACGATTTGCCTACCTCTACCTGAAGGATCTCTTTCAAGTGCCTTCAAGAATATATCGGCAAGTGCGGTGGCGTAATTGAACTTTCTTGCGCCAGCACCTATGGCTTTGTGAACGGCTTCGTAGCTAAGCCCTGTGCCACCGTGAAGGACTATCGGTGCAAAGAAGCCTCTCTCCCTTAGCGCAACATCAATTTCTCGCATCCTGCTGTAGCCTATTATCGGGCGCCGTAGATACCACCCATGCGCGCTCCCAACAAATATAGCTATCGCATCTGCATTCGTTCCCTCAACAAGCCTGACTGCATGTTCAGGCTTTGTAAACTCCCTCCTTATTTCCTCTTCACTTTGCGCAGCTCTCGCTGCTGCTTCTCCTATCTCACCTTCTTCAACCTCAACTGTAACACCGTGCTTGTGCAATTCAGGAATGATCTTTGAGCACCGCTCAATGTTCATCTCAACTGCCTCGCCCCTATCAACCTCTGGCGGGTGCTTTGAGAAGTCAAGCTCTACTGATGTAAAGCCTGCCCTCAGAGCATCAAATGCAAGTTCATCATCGTTCTGGAGGTGGTCAAGGTGCAAAGCAATCGGTATAAGGTAACCCTTCTCATCCCATAGCCTCTCAACTTCTTTTGCGAGAAACTCGGCAAACGCGTTCAAGCGCTCAAATTTGCTCCCAGAGAACCATCCATCAAGCGCATACGAGACCTGCGATTCCGCCACTTGAATGATGACTGGCGAGTTAAGGTCAAATGCAGCACGCAGAACAGCCCTTGTTATCTCTGGACGAAGACAATTAGCTGCGAGCACCCCAAATTCGTGTTTGTCTGCAACCTCAAGTATAGGGCGCAAGTTGAGCAAGTGTGTGTTTTTGATGCGCTTTAAGTAGGGGTTGGTCTCAAACGAAAGCTCATTGACAGGTGGAATGCCACCATCCATCACGCTACTGTGCATTACCTAATCACCTCACAAAAGTAATTTTCACCTCCGCCACAGTTAACCGTTGGTAAGTATAACACGCCATCTTCTGAAGCCTCTAAACACTGCTGCTTGATACACGGAGATATGCCATTCAGTTTTATCGTATCGTGAACTCATCAATCCAGTAACTCATTCCTGCCGTGTTTCCTCCAAAGCCAGCTTGCAAGTATGGTGGATCGTTCAGCTCACCAATGACTATCTCATCAATCGCGTAACTTGGTGCATTCGGCTCAACATCCATGAAAGCCTTGAGAAGATTCAATTCAACCCAACGCCAATTTCCATCAGCTTTAGCATCCTGCACTTTACCTAACACTTTCATCCTCAAGTCAATCGGCGGTTTATCACTCCCTGTTAAGACGAGCGCATACCACATTTCACCGCGTCTGAAGTAGATGTTAACTTTAACACCGTTTTGCAATCGGTATGCGAAGCGCAGTTTCGGGCGCGACTTCAAATCTATATGCCCGATGAAAGCTCGCACACCAAAGTGCCCACCGCTTATAGCGTTAGTTATGCGCAGACTGTATTTCCCACCAGCCTTTGTGCTCGCATCGCGAGTCAAAACAACCTCGTTGCTTTCGCTCAACGGTATCCAACTACCAGTGCCTACCTCAAAGTTGTTATTTGGATCTTGATGTGCACTCACGGTTTGAAGCATCTTCCTTTTTTGTTCACGCGCTATGGCTATCGGCTTAAGCACTTTAATGTGCTCAAGTGATGGCTCGCACTTCTGATACCAGATTCTGAGGCGAGCCACAAGGAGGATGTTGTGATAGCTCCAAAGCGCTACATAGCCACTGTTTAATGCATCTTTATCAACAACCTCGCAGACAAGGTCTTCTTGCTTTGTCTCAGGTGAGTAGACATAACAGCGTATTCGCTCACCTGTTTTCTCAATTCGAATGTAAAACCAGCGTTGATGGAATGAGAAGTTATGGTTATGCGGGTAGATGAAGCGATGCTGTGTGCTTTCTGCGAGAATCTTATCGCCTTTGAGGAGGGCACTCTTGGAGTTATCCCAGCCGGAGTATATGAAGCTATAGCCACTGTTCAAGTTGAGCCCATCAGCACAGAACGAGATGTTAATGTCGCTTGGGCGACTGTAGCCGGGCTCCTTAGGCAAATCCATGCCTATGTTGCCATAGAACTCAATCACCATGTCTCCACTAAACTTCATTTTCGTCCACACAACTGGCACTCTATCACCTAACCCACCATACCAAGACCAATCAAGCTCACATGGCCATCTCGGAACGATGTCCCAAGTGCCCCTCGTTTGATAGAACTCAACTGGCGCTTTCCAGAAGGTCGTGTCAAATAAGTTTGAGGGATACAACTTGAACAGCGTAATATCAATTGGGCGCTCGCCAACTCTTATCGCAAGCTCGTTCCCGTAAAGTTTGTTCTCAAGCAATGCCCCGATGACTGGTTCACCATCTATTAGCACAGCGATATACCCTGACGAGGCGCTTACGCGCACCAGCAACTTTTCTTCTTCCTTTTGCCACTCAGTTTGTGCGAGCACCTTGTTACCCTCTTGTATCGTTAGGCGTATCCTGTTTGGGCGGTCAAGGCGAGAAAGCTTCAGCAAAGCACCACTTGAGAAGTTGCGCTCGCTCGCACCAAAAGAGAAAGTGAGCTCACTGCAGTATTGAATGACACGTGGCCAGTCAAATTCAATCTCTACCTCACCAAACCCTCCATCTTCACCATAGAAGCGCCCATAGCACCAGTATGTGAATGCGCCATCGGAGCGCGTGACATCCCACATGCCCCTACTCGTTGCCCATGGAATCATGTATTCCTCTTTGAGGAACTGGCGTGCAACTGGTGGCTCCTTGTATCTTCGTTCTCTGAACTGCACCAAAACATCGTCAAAGATTGCACTGCCGTTACAGTATAGCGCTATGTAGCCCCTTCTAAGTGCTGTGTTGAACGCACGAACCACGAGTGCATCATCTATAAACCCTTCCAAGATACCACAAGGTTTCACAACGACCTTAAGTTTGTGGGGAGCATTGCTCCACCGCTCAAACTTCCCTGTTGATAGCACATGCAAAGCCCCATTCTCAACGATTGAGAGTGTGACAAGTGCCTCATTATTCCTTGGTGCACACCTGAACAAATAATGCTTCCCCACACCTTGACACAGAAAAGCAATTCCAGCAGCACCTTTAATGTTTGCGACATTGACCGAGACCTCGTAATCAGACCAGTTCTCCAATCCTGTTGCAAGGTATGCTGATTCACCTTGCCCACTCAAGACGCCACCTTTGATGCTCCATGCGCCACTCCAAACTTCCCAATCGCTCAACGAATGACCCATGAAGCTGTCATAAAAATGCTCCCATGTGCTTACTTCAATATCGTCAAAGTAAGCTTCATCACAACCCTCAACATAGAGGGCGACTTTGCCCTGAGAGAAGTTAAGAGTCTGAGCATTCAACACTGGCACACCGTCAATTGAGCCTATAAGCGCTTCATCCGTTGCGCATAGGCTTATTGAATACCATATTCCGGGAACGAATCCGATTGGCTTTGACGCGAGCACGCTCACCTTATTATCAACGCACTGCAAAAGTTCACACTTACCACCGCCAGCTGAGAGGGCGCTCGTCCAGCGCATCAGGATGTAATTTTTTTCGTCCTGATAGAAAGCACATAAGCCGACAGCGTTAGCCAGCGTTGGCTTCACAGCGACGCTCACTTTGTAATTGTCCCAGAACCAGTATCCGAAAACTGCTAACGATGGTTGCTTTGAGCTTGCCCTGAGCGCGAATGCGTTTGCCTTGTAATCTGGGTTGCCAGTTGGTTCGCCTAACCCTGTCAACCTCCATTCGCCTCCAACAAATTCAAACACCCCAACTTCCTGCGATGCCCTCGTGAAGTCATCTCCGTAGTAAATCTCTTCAATTGGTTGGAGACGCAACCGCTCAATTTGAAATGCACCATTTGGCACTGAGCTATAAGCTATGCGCCCAGAAACATATTCGCCATCAGATGCTCTCGCCACAACTTTATCGTCACAGATTACAACGATGCGCTTCTGACGACGCTTCACAGCGATTTTGACTTGTGGAGCAGTTGGACGATACAGCTGTATAGGCATATCAATCCTCTTCTCACCACTTGGTGTGACCTTGAAGAGAGCCACACCAGCCCTGCTCAACTTGAGGTAATAGAACCTCTTCTCATCAATGTAGTTGAAGGCGATGTTGAACTGTGCATCTGTTTTCCAATCGTGGGTTGATTTAACTGTGCATGTAAGTGTGTATTCGGGCTCGCATTCAATGTCGGTTAGGGTGATGCCTTGTATTGCTGCCACCTCGTGCAGGAGAAGCAACACAAACACGATAAGCAATGCTCCAAAGTGACACATACCAGTGATGGGAAAACAAGACGCACTCATCGCATTAGCTCCATTTGACACAAAAGAATAGAGAGAACGCCTTCCACCCAACATTGACACCCCCCGAAGGGTGAAAGCGTTGAAAGAGTGCACCTTGGTATCAAACCTATAGTGCTCCTTGCCTTTATCGTTAGACATCGTTTTTGCTCATCTCGTTTCCGAATATTCATCCTTAGCTGAACTTTGTTCGCATTACAATGTAATGCAGTGGTGGTTCAATTCACCGAGTAGCTTCAGAAGAAGTTGAGGTGAGGAGCAAATGACGTTTCAAGAGCTGTTGATGTCTCTGCAGCGCTTCTGGGCTGAGAAGGGTTGCCTTATCCTTCAACCTTTTGACATGGAAGTTGGTGCTGGGACAATGCACCCTGCGACTGCTCTTCGCTGTCTTGGTCCAGAACCTTGGAGGGCAGCTTATGTCCAGCCATCGCGTCGCCCAACGGATGGGAGATATGGTGAGAACCCAAACAGGTTGCAACACTACTACCAATTCCAAGTTGTGATAAAGCCATCACCAGATGACATACAGGACATCTACTTAAGCAGCCTCCAGTATTTGGGAATTGACCCAGAGATGCATGACATACGCTTCGTTGAGGACGATTGGGAATCACCAACACTTGGTGCTGCTGGGATAGGTTGGGAAGTTTGGCTCGACGGAATGGAAATAACCCAGTTCACATACTTCCAACAGATGGGCGGTATTGAGCTTAACCCGATCACCGTTGAAATAACATATGGACCCGAAAGGATAGCGATGTTCCTTCAAGGTGTAAACAGCGTCTTTGAGCTTGAATGGGCTAACGGGATAACATATGGAGAACTCCATCACCGCTTTGAGGTTGAAGGCTCAAAATACAACTTTGAGCTTGCTGACACTGACATGCTCTTCAAACTTTTTGAGATGTTTGAGCGTGAGAGTGAGAGGATAATTTCACATGGGCTCGTTCAGCCTGCGTTTGAGTATTGCCTCAAATGCTCACACATCTTTAACCTGCTTGATGCTCGTGGTGTTTTGAGCGTCGTAGAGAGAACAAAATACATAGCCAGAGTCAGAAGGCTCGCAAAAGCGTGTTGCGAAGCCTACATTAAGCAACGCGAGGAAGCTGGCTTTCCACTGCTTGAGAAAACCACAAGCACAAAGTGAGCGCTTACATGCAATACGCACACTGCTATCAGTGTTGCTTAAGCAACCACTTAATGCTAAGCTTGTTTCAAAGGGGACGGGAAGCAAACATGTAATAAGGAAGTGGTGAGTGATGGATAGCAAAGTGAAAAACATCTCACGTCGCCAATTCATTAGTGGGCTTGGTGGTGCCATAGCTACACTTGCAGTGCCAACAATAGTGCCAGCACAGGTCCTCGGAAAACGCACAGGTAATGTTGCACCAAGCGATGTTAGCCTTAGGGCTGTTATTGGCGTTGGAGGAATGGGGACAGGTCACCTTAGGGGCTTGCTTAAACGCAAGGATGTGCGTGTAGTTGCAGTTTGCGATGTGGACAAAAATCACCTCGCAAGAGCACTCAAGATAGCCGAGGAGGCAGGCGTGAAATGTGATGGCTATACAGACTACCGCTACATCTTGGATAGAGCAGATGTTGATGTGGTCTACATAGCCACACCGCCACATTGGCATGCCTTGCAGTGCATACACGCAGCACAAGCTGGCAAAGACATCTACTGCGAGAAACCTATGACAAGATTCATCTACGAAGGGCGTGTCGTAGCAGATACTGTTAAGAGACATGGCGTCATATTCCACATAGGCACATTTGGGAGGTATGGAGCAAGGATATGGCGTAAGCTTATAATGAGTGGGCTTTTGGGCAAGCCACTCGTTATAACGATGAACCATCACAAATACAACTGGAAGGTGCGCCAATGGAGTGGTAGAATTGACCTTCAACCACAGCCAGTTCCACCGCACCTTGATTGGGACATGTGGCTTGGTCCAGCACCATATAAGCCATATCATCCACACCGCTGTCATGGTAGCTTCCGTGGTTACTGGGATTATGATGGTGGTGGCTTTACTGACATGGGTTCTCACTACTTTGATCCGATACTGTATATGCTCGGCTTTGACGAAAACTGTCCAGGTCCAGTTGAGGTTGAAGCTGAGGCTGAGTTCCCAGCTCACCCAGATGCTGTGCGCTTGTGGGGTAAGATAACTTACAAGTTCGCAGATGGCACGATAATAAGGTGCGTAAGCGGTGAGTGGGGAACACCAGACCCACCTGATGTTCCTTGGATTGAAGGTCCAAAAGGGAAAGTGTTCAACGATGGACGAACAGACCCACCAGACTTGCTGAAACAGCTTGACAGCTATCCAGATCCAGAGCCACTCGTTGACTTTGAAACTGCATTGAAGACAAGAAAGCAACCCGGAGGGAATGCCGAAGTCTCGCATCGCGTCTCAACGATACTGCATATAGGGAACATCGCTATAAGGGTTGGAAGGAAAGTTGTCTGGGACCCTGTTAAAGAGCAATTCATTGGGGACGATGAGGCTAATAGGTTCGTCAACATACCTTACAGAGCTCCTTGGCATCTTTGATGACATAACCAATCCAAGGAGGCGATAAGGGTGAGGAGAGAGTGGGTAGCGCTTCTCTTTGTTTTTGTGTTGCCGTTGGCACAGCAATGCATGACGACAGCTGGTGAGCCGAAAGAACCACAGGTGAAGCAAGAAGTGATTGAAAGCATAATCAAGGACATCGTTTCGGAAGACCAGAAGGTTCGCATGAAAGCATTTGAGAGGCTACGAGAGCTTGGGATGGATGGTGTTAAGCAACTTGTTGAGATGATGCCGAAGCTCGGAGAGGGAAAGGATGGTGGTGTTAGGTTTGCGGTGCACGGTCTTGCTATGACATTCACCGCGAAGGGGATGGAGAAGGAAAGGAAGGAGTTGAGCATGACGCTCTGCAACTTGCTCAAAACTGACCTCCCCAATTGGGTTAAGCGTTTCCTCATTGAGCAACTGCAAATAGTTGGCGGTGACGAAGCGGTAGAAACGCTATCAACTTTTCTGTCCGATGAAGAGCTTGCCGAGAGTAGCAGGCAAGCGCTTTGTGCAAATCCATCTGAAACTGCTTTGAGTGCATTACGAGATTGGCTCCCTAAAGCGAAGGGAAACATCCGCATCGGTATAATTAACGCCCTCGGTGAGAGAAGGGATGGAAAGGCAGTCAAGCTTTTGTTGAATGAAGCGCTGAGTAAAGATGCAGATGTGCGTTGCGCAGCGCTTCAGGCACTGGGTAAGATAGGAGATCCAATCGCAATTGACGCCATCCTTTTGGGGTTAAAGGACGCCAACGGTAGGGTTGTGCGTAGCGCCTTTTCTGCATTGCTTATGCTTTACGAGCATTTGCTCGCCTCGGGGCGAAAGAAAGAGGCACTGAGAGCTGGCATAGAGGCACTTAAGTCTGCAAAAGATTCAAGGCAAAGAAGAGCGTTGCTTTTGCACATAACAAAGATAGCCGACATTGGGGCGATTGGTGCTATCGCAACTTGCCTGAACGACAAAGATCCATTTGTGCGTTCTTTAGCGATGGAATGCTTGAGCGGGATGGAAGGGGAAGAAGCAAGCGCTGAGCTCGCAAAGTTGATGGAAACAGCTGATGATGTGACTCGCTCAAGGCTTGTGCTTATTTTGGGGAAGCGCAAAGACAAGGTCGCAATGAAAGTGTTGAACGAAGCATTGCAGGATAAAAGCGATGCGGTAAAAGTAGCGAGCATGCAAGCACTCGGGAAACTCGGGGAGGCTTCAGAAGAGTTGCTACTCAAAGCAGCTACATCGGGAGTTGACGAGATCCATGAGACAGCGCTCAAGGCTTACATCGCACTTGCCAACAAGAAGCTTGAGAAAGGTGACAGAGAAGGCGCTGTAAAGATGTTTGTCATAGCAGCAAGGACTTCTCGCACCGTTGAACTTGTTAGGGAAGCGTTAAGTGGGCTCGCAAAAGCACCAAGTGAGGAAGCAATTAGAATCATTGAGGAGTTGCTTGAAGAACCACGGTTGAAGGAAGATGCTACTCGTGCTTATTTTGCAGTTGCTGTATCGCTTGCTGATGCTGGGAAGAGAGACGAAGCTTTGCAAATGCTTTTCAGGCTCGCTGCAATGAGCACTCCAAGAACACTATCAGAGGCTGTTTTTTCCAAGCTGCGCCAACTCAACCCTGAAGTTGATGTTTCATCTGCACGAGGCTTTGTAACATCGTGGTGGCTCATCGGTCCGTTCAAGGGCACGGATATTGATGCGGTATTGCCACCAGAGAAGGAAGTGAATTTGGAAGCGCCAGTCAAGTTTGACGGTGTTGAGCTTAGATGGTTTAAGCATCACACGAAAGATATTGATGGCTTCGTCAACCTTTATGAACTGCTTAAGCCGAATGAAAATGTGAGCGCCTTCATGTATGCCGAGATTGAGGTTGAGAAAGATATGGATGCACTTTTCAAGCTCGGGAGCGACGACAGCTTAAAATGTTGGTTAAATGGAAAGCTCGTTCACCGCTACGCAGGGACTCGAGCTGTTGACCAGGAAGTTGTAAAGGTGCGCTTGCAAGCTGGCTTGAACAGGATACTGCTGAAAGTGGTCAACTTCGGTGGTGGTTGGTGGGCCACACTGCGCATAACCGATATTGACGGGCGCCCAATTAAGTTCAAGCAGAAGTGAGGAGCTCACTCACCTACACCTCACAAGGATGTTCTTTCATCGTTTTGCGGAGAACCTCTCCACGCAACCAAGGTGATATAGCTGTGTCAGCTAATTTGATAAGCGTTGAGGCACCTATCTTTCATCTGGAGTTGATTAGTGATGCGTAAGAGGGTAGTTGTGACAGGGATGGGAGCGATAACATGTCTTGGATACGGTGTTAAGGCTTTATGGGAGGGTCTAATTGAGGGGAGGAGTGGCATATCAAGAATAACTCGTTTTGACCCAACTGGGCTTAGGAACGAGCAAGCTGGCGAGGTCAAAGAGGAAGTGTTGCTTAGTGCGCCGTTGCCTGATGAGGACATTGATGAAGCAACGCTTTTTGCTTACCTTGCATGCCTTGAGGCTGTGAACGATGCAGGCTTGCTTGAACTAAGTGATGAAGAACGCTTAAAGGTCGGGCTTGTCTTCTCCACCAACTTCGGTGGAGCAAGCCGTTGGGAAGAGTTCGCTTCACAATGGCTTTCTGGTGAGCAAATTGATGCTGTTTTGTTTGAGCAGTTTGAGTTTGACTTCCCGACTCGCTATGTAGCTCACAAGTTCGGCTTCTTCGGACCCTCAATCACGCTCTCCAATTCATGCTCCTCTGGAACGAGTGCGATAGGCGTCGCTATAGACTTGATCAGGTCTGGCATATCCGATGTAGTGATAGCCGAGGGTCATGATATGCTCTCCAAATTTGCGCTTGGCGGTTTGAGCATACTCGGCACGATAACACCAGAGATGATACGCCCATTTGATAAGAGGCGTAGCGGGACAATATTCGGTGAGGGTGCAGGCGCACTCGTGCTTGAATCTGAAGAACATGCGAGGCGAAGGGGAGCAAAGATCTACGCTGAAGCAATGGGATACGCACTTAACAGCAATGCCTACCATTTAACTGCACCCGGGAAAGGTGGAGAAGGGATGATACGAGTCATCATGGGAGCACTTAAAGATGCCCAAGTTGCACCACAACAAGTTGACTACATTAATGCACATGGCACCGGGACACAACTTCATGATCCTGAGGAAACATTCGCCATAAAATCTGTGCTTGGCAGTAGGGCATATGAAATACCCGTTAGCTCAATTAAAGCTGCAGTTGGACATGTAATGGCTGGTGCTGGAAGCGTTGAGGCAATAGCTACGATAAAGGCGATCAATGAAGGCATTGTCCCGCCAACGCTGAATTATGAAGAGCCAGATCCAGAATGTGACCTTGATTATGTGCCCAACAAAGCAAGGGAACATAAGGTCAACATCGCCATATCAATATCAGCAGGCATAGGTGGAAACAATAGCGCTCTCGTCCTTGCTCGTTACAATGGTGGTGAAAAATGAAGGTGAGGTGGTTAGATGCACAGGGTGGCAATAACGGGTGTTGGCATAGTGACAGCCATCGGTGTTGGAGTTGAGGAATTCTCTCATGCTCTAATGGCGTGCAAATGCGGTGCAGTGGAATTGCAAGAGGAGTTTGTAAAACCATTGCGTAGCAAAACTGCATACCGTATCGCAACCCCAATGGAGCAACTGTTGCCAACACAAAAAGCATACATTGACAGATGCTCCGCACTTACACTCGCAAGTTGTTGGCTTGCCCTCAATGACGCACGGCTTGTGGTAACTGATGAGGTGGCACCAAATCTTGGAATATGCCACGGGACCGCATACGGATGCCAAGACAGCATGCTCATCTTCTGGGAACGCATAATGAAGCGAGGCTTCAGGTATGCAAGTTCAATAATGTTTACACACGCCTACATGAACACTCCCATCAGCCTTGCAGCAATCGAATTCAACCTTAAAGGTTATCATTGCTGTTACAGCGCTGGGATGGTATCTGGGATGCAAGCAGTAGTAGGTGGCACGATGGCATTACAACGCTCGTTATCAAAGCGCTTGCTCGCTGGTGGCTCAGAGGCTTTCTCCGCACTACCATTCATGGCTAACTACGATGGTGGCGAGCTTTCACCACGCGATGAAGGGATTGAACAAATGCGCCCTTTTGATAACTCAAGGAATGGCTGGGTTATGGGTGAGGGTGCATGCATGCTTTTGCTTGAAACCGAGGAGGCAGCTTTGGAGAGAGATGCCGATGTGCATGCATACATTTCTGGTGTGGGCATAGCTATGTCACGCAGTGTAAATGTTGATGACATGGCAGACGCTATCTATGAGAGCATGGCAAAGTCATTGAGTGCTGCTCACATTGAGCCAAGTGAGATCGGCTGGATTTGCGCTTCTGCCAACGGTTCACCAGTGATTGATGAGGCAGAGGCTTTAGCCATATTGAGGCTTTATGAAGGTCGTGAAAATGTCCCTGTAAGCTCAATCAAGGCTGCAGTCGGAGAAACAATTGGTGCCTCAGGTCCTATCAACATATGCGCAGCTATAGCTTCTTTCAAGACAAAATCAATCCCGCCAACGCTTTTCTCATCTGAACCATGCATGGATGTGCGAATTGTGACAGGAAAGCCAATGAGTTGGGATGCAGCGAAGCCTGTGCTCGTTAACTGCGTTGATAAAGACGGAATGGCAATAAGCGTCATCATAGCTCCACCATAGAGCGACAACAAGTGGTGAGGAGAGCTTTCGGGAATGAGTAAGAGTATCAAAGTCCTTGTCGTTGAGGATTCAGTCTTTACCAGAAAGGCTATAACGAGGATGTTGGAAAGCGACGAAGAGATTGAAGTCATCGGCGTAACTGGTAGCGGAAAAGAGGCAATAGAGCTTGCGGAAAGGCTTGACCCAGATGTTGTTACGCTTGACGTAATGCTCCCCGACATGGATGGATTAAGTGTCCTCTCAACGCTAATGCAGGAGTTCCCATTGCCAGTCATCATTGTTTCAGCGCTCAATAAACAAGCGATTGTAAGCGGGCTCGCTGCACTTGAACTCGGTGCAATTGATGTCATTGAGAAGCCAACATCTTTGGCATCGGACGAAATTTATCACATTGCTCGCAGGCTTATAGCGAGTGTTAAGGCTGCGAGCAAGCTTAAGCAGATGGTGAAGAAATACAACGTAAGAAAACCAAGGAGAAGCTTCATAGGGCATTGGAGTGGGGAGAAAAAGTTTAAGGTCGTAGCTATAGGTTCATCAAGTGGTGGACCTGCTGCGCTAAAAACACTCCTATCGTCGCTCCCAGATGACTTTCCTGCACCGATACTTATAGCACAACACATGCCAAAGCCGTTCACAAATCACTTCGCCGAACGGTTGAATAAGTATACCAAACTCACAGCACATGAGGCTAAAGATGGCGATGTTGTTGAAGCAGGCAAAGTGTTTATTGCGCCGGGGGATAAACATATGCTCGTCCAACGAAGTTGCATAACAGGTAAGGTTACGATAAGGCTTACAGATGAACCAAGGGATGCAATTTGCAAACCTTCAATTGATTTGCTATTCCACTCAGTGGCAAATACATTCGGTGATAGGTGTATAGGGGTGCTCTTGAGCGGGATGGGGAAGGACGGCGTTTCAGGCATGCTCGCAATTAAAAGACGTGGTGGAAAGTGCATAGTCCAAGATGAAGCATCCTGCATTATATTCGGCATGCCAAAAGCAGCCATTGAAGCTGGCGCAGTTGATGAGGTCGTCCCAATTGAACAAATGGGAGAGTATTTGAGTTCACTCGTGTGCAGATGAGTTTTACTCAAAGCAAATTCTCCAAGCCATATGTCAAACCGGAGAGCGAAAGGACTTTCTCAATTGCAAGTAGCACTCCGGGCATGAATGACTCACGCCCAAGAGAATCGTGTCTTATCGTTAGCACTTGTCCTTGCCCACCGAATATAACTTCCTGATGTGCTACGAGCCCGGGGAGACGAACACTGTGTATCCTTACCCCATCCTTTAAGCCACCACGCACATCAGGGAGGGAAATCTCTGGTTCAGCTATACTTGGTTGCTTGAACGGTTTACCCCTCGCTTGAAGCATCACTTCGGCAGTCCTCAGAGCAGTTCCAGATGGCGCATCCACTTTCTTATCGTGGTGGAGCTCGATTATTTCAACATGGTCAAAATACCTCGCAGCTTCTGCAGCGAACCTCATCATAAGGACGGCACCGATGGCAAAGTTTGGTGCAACAACGGCTGGCACATTGTGTCTCTCGCACAGCTCGCTCAGCTCTTTTAGCATCTGCTCTGTCCAACCAGTTGTGCCTACAACTGGTGCAACACCGCATTCAATACATGTCTTTGCGTTTTCAAAAGTTGCGCTTGGATGTGTGAATTCAACCGCTACCTTCGCACCGCTCTCAAGTAACGCGTTTTTCAAGTCATCCCTCACCTTTATACCGAGCTCCCCTATGCCAGCAAGGATGCCTACATCTTCACCAACCTGCACTACATCAACACCGGCAACCAACCTCATTCTTTCATGCAATGTGACTGCCTTAACAACTTCCCTGCCCATACGCCCACAACAACCGATAACGCAAACGGTTATCACCTCACTACCCACTTTCAATCACCTCGCAACACACTCACTATGTTTGTGTGGAGGTCTTTTGAAGCGCACCAAATGCATGGTCAACATTGTAGCATAAAATTGCGCGTGCCGAAAGGGACCGTGGTTATGCTAAACATGGGGCGATGGCAAATGAGCAATTCTGCAAGAGTTCAAACTGGGAGCATGAAGCGTTTTGAAGTCGGTGTGGTCACAAACATTCTCACTGAACATCCAGATATACAACTCCTTGAAGTGCTCGTTAAAGCGGGGAGGGAAACCGCCATCAACTATGTTGCTTTGACTGGTAAGGCATCTGTTGGTGACGAAGTTTTGCTGAATGTCATCGCGGTGAGGCTTGGCTTGGGCACTGGTGGCTATCACTTTGTAGTTGCAAACTTGACATCGCCAACTGCTGTGCCATCATCGCATGGTCACATAATGAAGATGCGCTATTCACCACACCAAATCAATGTGATGAGCGCCGATGCTCAAGAGAGCGAATATCATCAGGTGCTTAAGGATGCCGATAGCATCAACGGGATGCCAGTGTTGGTTGGTGAGTTGCACAGTATGCTTGCACCTGCCTCAGCTGGCTTCAAAGCTACGCTTGGTGAAGAATCAAATGTCGTTTACATCATGACCGATTCTGCAGCCTTACCGATTGCCTTTAGCGAACTTGTCAGGGAACTGAAATCCAAAGGGTTTGTTGATGCGACCATAACTATCGGACAAGCCTTTGGTGGCGATGTTGAGTGCGTAAACATATTCACAGCCTTGCTAACAGCGAAGCACATACTGAATGCCAGTGTGGCGATTGTCACGCCTGGTCCGGGGCACGTTGGGACTGCAACAAAGTTTGGTTTTTCAGGTGTTGAGGCAGGATGGATGCTTGAAGCTGTTAAAGCTCTACATGGCGAACCAATACTGATACCGAGGGTGAGCTTCTCAGAAAAGCGCAGCAGGCATTTTGGGATAAGCCACCACACAGTAACAGTCCTAACACGAATAACGAACGTGCGTGCAACAGTTTGCTTCCACAACTTTGATGGCGACGAGCGTAAATATGTTGAGGGGCAAATCAAAAGCAATCGCATAGCGGAGCACCACAACATCGTTTGGGAAGATGGGACACACGGCATAGAACTGGCGCTCTCACATAACCTGACTTTGAGGAGCATGGGGAGAAGGTTTGAGGATGACCCACAGTATTTCCTTACAGCCTCAGCTTCAGGCGTTTACGCTGCGAAACTGCTAATTGAACACAGGCTACCTCGGCATAATGATGTAGCGGACGAGAAAGAGAAAGGCAAATAAGTGCACGAGCCAGTTGAGTTCCTTCGCCCTCCCCGTGACCAGCTTCAATAGCGAACATGTTATGAAAGCGAAAGCTATTCCTTCGGTGATGCTGAATGTGACGGGCATAATGACGAGCGCAAAGAAAGCCGGCAAAGCCTCCGTTATATCGTCCCACTTAATGAACCTGATGCTCGTCATCATGAGGAAGCCGACAATAATCAACGGTGGAGCGATGATTGGATGAAGTGTCATTCCGTTCACTTTTGCTTCAGCGCTGAACATCTCCATGATCGGGCTGAAGAAGAGCGAGAGGAGCAACAATATCGCAGTCACAACACTTGCTAACCCAGTCCTCGCACCGACAGCTACGCCAGCTGCGCTCTCTATGTAGCTCGTAACTGTGCTTGTTCCAAGCAGTGCCCCTGCAACTGTTCCTATGGCGTCACTAAGTAGAGCTTGCCTTGCCTTCGGTAGCTTCCCATTCTTTAGTAGACCTGCTTGAACAGAGACACCAATGAGCGTCCCAACTGTATCAAACACGTCAAGGAAGAAAAGCACAAACACAACCACGAGCAGGTCAAGGAACTTTCCCCATGGTAGCTCAAAGAAACTTAGTTTGAGGAATGTAGGTGCAATTGATGGTGGCATTGAGACCACACCTACAAACTTCGTCACGCCAGTCAGTAGCCCTAAGATAGCGCTCGCTACTATTCCAAGCAGTATTGCACCACGCACATTCAATGCCATAAGGAACATCGCTACCAAAACACCGAAGATGGAGACGAGAGTATGCTTGGCTTTCAAGTTGCCCAAGCCAACAAGCGTTGCAGGGTTATCAACGACTATTCCAGCCCACTGCAATCCGAGCATCGCTATAAGCAACCCTATGCCGACTGCTATGCCATGTTTGAGCGATTCTGGAATGGCTTCTATGATCGCTTCCCTAAAACCAACGTTTGATAGCAGTATGAAGAGAGAGCCAGAGATGAGGACGCATGCGAGCGCAGCACGCCAAGATAGCCCAAAACCACCAGCTGCTAAAGAGCCACATATTGTGAATGCAAAGAGCGCGTTGTGTCCCATGCCAGGAGCAAGTGCTATCGGATAATTGGCGAGGAATGCCATACAGAGGGTCGCAATAGCGCTTGAAACGCAAGTTGCGACCATGACAGCACCTTTGTCCATACCGGCTGCTGAAAGTATGACTGGGTTGACGAAAATAATGTAGCACATCGTCAGGAATGTCGTTATCCCACCGAGGACTTCACGCTTGACATCTGTTCCATGCTCACTAAGCTTGAAAAGCTTATCGAGCACCTTGTTCATCTTGATCACCACGCATGGTTTGACATATGCTTTTTCCATGCAAAATTGTAGCGACCATGGCTGTGGTTGACATAATAAACAAGGTTTACGAAAGGGCAAAAGTGTTTCATACTACACCGTTGCTACTTAAATGCCTTGCTCTTAGCGAGGTTAGTTATGAGCGCTCACTGTGTTATCAACATATCGTGAAGCAATGAAACCATGCTTAAACATAATGAGCATGAGTGCTTTCACCAACGGCATTGGTGGTGATTGAATATGAGCATGTTCAGAGGGTTGACCGAGAAGCTTCAGAGCATCTTTTGGAAGCTAAGAGGCAAAGCGAGGTTGACGGAGGAAGATGTAGAGAGAGCCCTTCGTGAGATACGCCTCAGCCTGCTTGAAGCCGATGTTAACTACAGAGTGGTAAAGGAGTTTCTTGAACACATAAGGCAAAGAGCTGTTGGCGAAGAGGTGCTAAAAAGCTTCACTCCAGCTCAGCATGTCATCAAGATAGTTTACGAGGAGCTGGTGCAACTGCTCGGTGGAAAACAAGAACCCTTAAAGCTTTCTCAGACTCCCCCAACAGTGATCATGCTTATGGGGCTTCAAGGGACTGGTAAAACAACAACTGCAGGGAAGCTCGCTTTATGGCTCAAGAAGCGCGGGCATAACCCATTACTCTTAGCCTGTGATGTGAAGCGTCCAGCAGCAGTTGAGCAACTTGTGCAAGTTGGTAAGCAGGCAGGCGTGGAAGTTTTTGAGATGGGAGTAAGGGAGAAACCAGAGCGCATAGCTTTGCTCGGGCTTCAATATGCTAAAGAGAGGAAAAACGACATTGTCATCGCAGATACTGGTGGGCGCCTGCACACTGATGAAGAAATGATGCAGGAACTGAGACGAGTGAAAGAGGCATTAAACCCACATGAAGCCCTCCTCGTCGTTGATGCGATGATGGGTCAGGATGCAGTCAATGCTGCACGCCAGTTTGATGAGGAGGTTGGGTTAACTGGTTTCATACTTAGCAAAGTTGACAGTGACGCAAGAGGTGGCGCTGTCTTGTCAATACGAGCTGTTACAGGTAAGCCTGTAAAGTTTATAGGGACGGGCGAGAAGCTTTCCGACTTGGATGTCTTCCACCCTGACAGGATGGCTGAACGCATACTCGGGATGGGTGATATAAGGACGCTCATTGAGAAGGCACAAGAAGCATTCGCTCAAGAAGAACTAAAGAAGCTTGCACACTTGGAGAAGAGGATCAAGGAGGGGCGCTTCAATCTTCAGGACATGCTTGAGCAGCTTCAAAGGCTGAGGTCTACAGGTCCACTTGACCAGCTACTTAAACTGCTCCCCGGCTTCAGTGGGATGCGACAGTTACCGTTTGCAATTGATGAACAGCGCTTAAAACGCTTCGAAGCAATCATACTTTCAATGACTCCAGAGGAGAGGCTCAATCCAGAGATAATTGATGGTAGCAGGAAAAAACGGATAGCCAAAGGAAGCGGAACAACGGTTCAGGATGTTAACATGCTATTGAGGCAGTTCAAGATGCTGCGTGAGATGCTAAAACGCTTATCAAAAGTGAAGCTGAGTGATGAAGAGCTTTTGAGGGTGCTCGGCTTCATGAGGTGAGCAAACGAACTTGAAGGAGGTGATCGGCTTTTGGCAGTGCGAATAAGGCTCATGCGCGTTGGCTCAAAAAACAGACCCCGCTTCAGATTAGTTGTAGCTGATTCAAGGGCACCGAGGAATGGGAAGTTCATTGAGGTGGTTGGGTATTATAACCCAACCTCTGAACCAGCTGAGCTAAATATAAAACACGAGAGGGTATTGTATTGGCTCATGAAAGGTGCACAGCCTACAGAAACCGTTCTATCGCTACTGAAGCAAAAAGGCATCTGGCAGGAGTTTGAAAGATTACGCAAGGAAACTGGTAGAAGTGATAAGAGCTAAAAGAATGCTCTCACTGTCCGAACTCTAACTCCCAGTTGAAGGGGTGTTTGGGGATGAGGGAGCTGGTTGAATACATCGTGATGCATCTTGTTGATCAACCAGACAAAGTCCAAGTTAGAGAGATGGAAGGCGAAAGGGTCATCGTCATCGAGATAAAGGTCGCTGACGATGACTTGGGCAAAGTGATAGGGCGCAAGGGAAGAATAGCTCAGGCTATAAGGACACTCGTTAGAGCAGCTGCAACGAAGAGGGGAAAGAAGGTAACAGTTGAGATACTGCCACCGTCACAGCAAACAACAAGCGAGCAAAAGCAATAAGCATGCGTTACGCAATACCTGCATAACTTCCTTGAGGTGACTTCAGCGTTTAACTTGAAGTCACGGGAAGTAACCAAGGGAGTGTTCAAGAGCTGTTTGTAGATTGTGCGCTTTGGTGAGGGGAGTTTTCGTGAAAGGGGAGAGTGCGGGAGCGAAAAAGCGCATACCGATACTTCGTGACCCGCTTAAAGAGTGGACTAAGGTGATCGGTGAAATTGTTTCCACACACGGGCTTGATGGGAGTGTCAAAGTATTCCCGCTGACCGAGCTAAAGGGCAGGTTTAAACCGGGGAATGAAGTGTGCCTTGTTAGCCCGACGGAAAGGAGGTTGCTCGTTAAGATAGAGCACTCCGAGAGCAGAGGAAAAGGAGTGATACTTAAGCTTGAGGGCGTGGACTCAATTGAAAAGGCTGAGAAGCTTATCGGATGGCAGATAACGATTCATCCAGATTCACTCCCACCACTTGAAGAAGGAGAATTTCTGGTCTCGGAGTTAATTGGCATGGTCATCGTCACTACAGATGGTGAGGAGATTGGCGAGGTCGTTGATGTCATTTCATCACCAGCACATGACCTTTTTGTAACGAAGCGTGGTCTGATACCAGTAACAAAGCAGTTCGTCAAAGAAATAGATACGCAAGGCAAGCGCATTATCGTTGACTTACCTCCCGGTTTAATTGAGTGATTCAGGTAGCTGGAGTCAGTCTTTACAGCTGCCAGTGTGCGCATCAAAATAAAAGGTGAAGATGCGGGGCGTCATCAAGTGGGCGGTTAGTTCAGAGGGAGAACGCCGTCTTGACAGGACGGAGGTCGCAGGTTCGATTCCTGCACCGCCCACTATTTTAGTTTTTGCAATCGGCTGCGATGTGGCACCACACGTTTTATCGCCACCAATCGTTATGCTTATTGGGGATGAGCCACAATGCGTATACTTGTTCAAATCGGTGATGAGGAAATTGAAGTAGAATGCGAAGCTGGTATAACACCTCTGCAAATCTTAGAGAAATGTGAGGCATGTTCTAAGCTGAAGGACAGTGTGTTGGTTGCTATCGTTGACGGAGTCCCATTTGACCTTAAGCGCCCTATAGAGAGTTGCTCAAGAATTCGCTTCGTCGGATTTGAGGATGAAGTTGGCAGGGATGTATATAGGCACACGACTGCGCACATAATGGCACACGCTGTTAAAAGGCTTTTCCCCGAGGCGAAGCTTGGCATAGGACCACCAATTGAAAACGGCTTTTACTACGACTTTGATGTGGAGAAACCTTTTGAACCATACCACCTTGAGCTCATTGAGAAGGAGATGCAGAAACTGATAGATGCTGATATACCGATTGAGCGAATTGAGATGAGCCGTTCTAAAGCACGTGAACTCTTCGCCACGCTCGGTGAGAAATACAAAGTCGAGCTAATTGATGAGATGACCGAAGAAACAGTGACGGTTTACCGACAGGGTGAATTTGTTGACCTGTGCAAAGGACCTCATCTGCCAAGCACTGGGTATGTGAAAGTTTTCAAATTGCTTCACAGCGCCGGCGCATATTGGCGCGGTGATGAGCGCAACCCGATGCTTCAACGTATCTATGGAACATCGTTTCCTGCTGTTGAACAGTTACAGGAGCACTTAAAGTCACTTGAGGAGGCACAGAGGAGAGACCACAGGCGCTTAGGTAGAGAACTTGAGTTGTTCTCAATTGAAGAAGAAATAGGACCTGGGTTAGTCCTGTGGCATCCCAATGGAGCTATATTGAGACAGTTGATTGAAGATCTGCTCAGGGTAGAACTTACGAAGCGAGGCTACAAATTCGTTTACACACCTCACATAGCAAAAGCCGAGCTTTGGAAAATAAGTGGACACCTGAGTTGGTATAAGGAGAACATGTTTTCAGGGATTGACGTTGAAGGTCAAGAATACCTTGTGCGTCCAATGAACTGTCCCTTCCACATCCTCATTTACAAAGCTGCCACCAGAAGCTATAGGGATTTACCGATGCGCCTCGCTGAGATGGGAACTGTCTACCGATATGAGCGTTCAGGGACACTTCATGGGTTGATGAGGGTCAGGGGGTTAACACAAGATGACGCACACATATTTTGCACTCTGGAACAGGTTGGTGATGAAATAGAGGCGCTCATCAACCTTACATACCACCTTCTCAAGCAGTTTGGGTTTGAGGAGTTTGATGTTGTGCTCTCAGTGAGGGATAAAAGTCATCCAGAGAAGTATGCGGGAAGAGATGAAGTATGGGAGTTAGCCGAAGCCGAGCTTGAAGGAGTGCTTAAGAAACTTGGCATCAAATACAAACGCCTTGAAGGTGAAGCCAACTTCTACGGTCCAAAGATTGATGTTTACCTGTTTGATGCTATCGGACGCAAATGGCAATGCACGACGATACAGCTTGATTTCAATTTGCCCGAGAGGTTTCAACTGACTTACATAGGGAGCGATGGCAAGGAACATCGCCCAGTCATGATACATAGAGCCATACTTGGATCAATGGAGCGTTTCATCGGCATACTCATTGAACATTACGCTGGTGCCTTCCCGACGTGGCTTGCGCCAGTTCAGGTGAGCATTGTGCCAGTAGCTGATAGGCACCTTGAGTATGCAAGCAAGGTAGCAGAAGAGCTATCAAGGCTGAACATAAGGGTTGAAGTGATATCACGAAGTGAGACAGTGGCAGCTAAGATCAGGGATTGCGAGTTGCGAAAGGTGCCGTATATACTTGTTTGTGGTGATAGAGAAGTTAGTAGCAATTGCGTTTCGGTGCGCCAGAGAGGAAGGAAGGATTTAGGGAGCATGAGCATCGAGCAATTCAAGGAGATGCTGTTAAACCAAATTGAATCAAAATGCGTTTGAGATTTGAGAAAGGAGCTACACCAGCAAAGGGAAGCTATTGCCTTACTGATTGCGCCAAAATAATTTGAGTTAATGGGACTGCAAAAACGAATGAAGGAGGTGAAATGTTATCAGGGGAGGGGGAAAAGAGCAACCTTTCTTCAGGCGCAATGAACGCATCAGGGCGAGCGAAGTGAGAGTGATTGATGAGGATGGGAAACAACTTGGGATAATGCCAACTAAACAGGCGTTACAGATAGCTCGAGAGAAAGGACTTGATTTAATTGAAGTTGCGCCACACGCTTCTCCACCTGTGTGTAGAATAATAGACTACGGTAAATTCCTGTATCAGTTGCGTAAGCGTGAGAAGGAAGCTCGCAAGCACCAAAAGGGGTTGAAAGAAATAAGACTGCGCCCGCTTACAGATAAACATGACTTGGAATTCAAAGCACGCAACGCAGCAGAAGCACTTCAAGAGGGACATAAAGTGCGCATATGCATGATACTTCGTGGAAGGGAAATGGCGCATATGGAGATGGCTTACAACAAGTTAAATGAGCTGTTTGAAAAGCTCTCGCATGTAGCACAGGTGGAAGCGGAACCAAAATTACAAGGGAGTCAAATTATAGCTACTCTTACACCGAGGCGAGATGCCCTTAAAGTCCGACAGGACAAACAAAGTTAGGTAGTGGAAACAAGACAAAAACAAGTTTCTGCTAAATGGAGGCGAGGAAAGTGCCGGGGACAAAATCAAAGCGCACAGCGAAGAAGCGTTTTAAGTTGACTGCTACAGGTAAGGTTATACATGTGCGGATGGGAGGAGGACATTACATGCGCCGTAAATGTAAGCGCAGAAAAAGATTGTTGAAGAGAGAGACCGAAGTATACAGCGGGCAAGCGAAGGCTATAAAAGAATTGCTTTCGCCATAACCATGTCTTTCTGGGGGTGTAAATCAGCATGCGAGTCAAAGGTGGAATAGTCACAAGGCGAAGACACAAAAAGATACTCAAGCTTGCCAAAGGGTATTGGGGAGCAAAGAGTAGGTGTTTTAGAAGAGCAAACGAGGCAGTGATTAGGGCACTCGCAAACGCATACAGAGATAGGAAATTGAAAAAGCGCATGTTTAGGAGATGGTGGATAGCTCGGATAAACGCTGCTGTGCGCTTGCATGGTCTTTCGTATAGCAAATTCATTCATGGATTGAAGCTTGCGGGCATAGGGCTGAACAGAAAGATGCTTGCTGAAATGGCTGTCAATGACCCGCATGGCTTTTCTGAGGTCATCAGCAAGGTGAAAGCTGCCCTTGCATCAGGATAGCGATTAATTGCTTCCATCTTATCCACATGAAGCAGCTTCAATGCATCTCAAGCCCTGAGAACGAAAGGTATAAGCTCGCAAAGGCACTCACTAAAGGGCATGGAAGGAAAAAGTATGGCTTGTTCATCGTTGAAACACCAGTGCTTGTCCTTGATGTCTTGAAGGGTGGATGGCATATTGAGTGGGTTGCGCTAACACCACATTTCGCTGAGACTGCTAAAGGAATGGAAATCATTGAGCTGGCAAAGGGGAAGGCAATAGATATAACGCTGATGAAGGAAAAACTTATGGACGAGATATCAACTGTTGAATCTGGGGGCAGTGTAATAGCCATCGTTAAGCAACGCCATCAAAACCTCTCGGACATCCAACTTAAACAGAAAGACTGTGTCTTCATCCTCGAAGATGTTCAAGATCCAACTAACGTGGGCGCAATCGCGAGAATAGCTGATGCTATAGGAGCTGCAGGCATTATAGCCACAGTGGGCACAGCAGATAGATACAACCCCAAGGTCCTGCGTTCAAGTGCAGGAAGTGCTTTACATATCACCTTTGTGAAAGTCGCGAATACAGGCGAATTACATGGATGGCTTAAGGAGAACGAGTTTAAAGTTATCGCTACAGATCCACACTATGGAGAATGTTGCTACAAGTATCACTTCGGTGAGAGAGTGGCTTTTCTCTTTGGCAACGAAGCGAGAGGGTTAAGTGAAAGCATGCGTTCCATCGCTGATCTAACACTGACTATACCGATGCATGGGAGAGCAGAATCATTAAATGTCTCGCACGCATGTGCCATACTTGCGTATGAACTCTTAAGGCAATGGTATTACGCTGATGAAATGGCAAAACAACATAAGGGAGGGGAGTGACCAACCAAATGGTGGAGAGTGATGAACTGTTAAGGACATTGGAAGAAATTGAGTCAGAGGCACTTAGGCTTATAAGAGAGGCAAACAGCGTTGAGGAAATTGAGGCTGTTCGCCTTCGCTACTTGACAAAGAGAAGCAAACTACAACAGGTGCTGCGTAGCATAGGGAAACTACCAGTTGAGATGCGCCCGAAGGTTGGTGAGCTTGCGAATCGTGTTAGAGAAGTGATCCAGTCAGCGTTTGAAGAAAAACGAATGGAACTTGAAGCTGTTGAGCGTGATAAAAGACTTGCAAGCGAAAAGATTGATATTACGATGCCAGGGAGGATATGGCGAGTAGGTGGTCTTCATCCAATAACGCAAACAATAAATGAGATATGTGGCATCTTCACGGACTTAGGGTTTGAAGTTGTTGACGGTCCCGAGATTGAGACGGAATGGCATAACTTTATAGCTTTAAACATGCCTCAAGACCACCCAGCAAGGGATGACCACGATAGCTTCTACATAACTGATAAGATACTACTGCGCACTGAGACCTCGGCAGTGCAAATAAGAGTTATGGAATCACGCCAACCACCGATAAGGATTGTCTCTCCCGGAAGGGTATACCGAAGGGATGAAGTTGATAGGACACACTCACATACATTCCATCAGGTTGAAGGATTGCTTGTTGATGAAGATGTGACATTTGCAGACCTCAAGGGAACCCTTGTAGTCTTTGCGAAACGCTTTTTTGGGGAGGATGTAAAAGTGCGTTTCAGACCCCATTACTTCCCCTTCACTGAACCGAGTGCAGAAGTTGATGTAAGCTGTCCTATATGCGATGCTCATGGTTGCCCCGTTTGCAAGCAGAGGGGATGGGTTGAAGTGCTCGGTTGTGGTATGGTTCACCCAAATGTGCTTCGCAATGTCGGATATGATACTGAGAGGTGGCAAGGATACGCATTCGGGATGGGTGTTGAAAGGCTCGCGATGCTTCGCCACAAAATAGATGACATAAGGCTCTTCTACGAAAACGACATACGTTTCCTGCGCCAGTTCATATAAGAAACATCAACTATGCGGGGAGAAAAACAGATGCTGCTTGAAGATGTGATGAAGCTTGATGAGGAGTTTGTGATCCATACTTATTCGCGTTCACCGGTTGCGTTTGTTAAGGGGGAAGGCGCCTACCTATGGGACACGGATGGTAGAAAGTATCTTGACTTCCTTTCAGGGATAGGCGTGACAGGTGCAGGACACTGCCACCCAAAAATCGTCTCGGCGATAAAAGAGCAAGCTGAGAGATTGATACACACTTCAAACCTCTTTTACATCATTCCTCAAGCTAAACTTGCAAAACGCTTATCAGAGCTAAGCAATGGATACAAATGCTTCTTCTGCAACAGTGGTGCGGAGGCGAATGAGGCTGCAATAAAGCTTGCGCGAAGATATATGAAGCTGAAAGGGAACTCAAGACGCTATGAAATCATAACGACTCTTGGCTCATTTCATGGGCGCACATATGCTGCCATGACAGCAACTGGTCAAGAAAAATATCGTAATGGCTTTGAGCCTCTTGTTGATGGCTTCGTGTATGTGCCGTTCAATGACATTGAAGCCATAAAGGGAGCTATAAGCGAAAGGACATGCGCTATAATGCTTGAACCAATCCAGGGTGAAAGCGGTGTTAACATACCAGACGATGATTACTTGCCGGGCGTCGCAGAGCTATGCAATGAGCATGGTATCTTGCTAATACTTGATGAAGTGCAAACTGGACTTGGGCGAACTGGTAAACTCTTCGCACATGAACACTATGGCGTTAAGCCAAGTATATTCACCATCGCAAAATCCATAGCTGGTGGAATCCCGATGGGTGTTATGTTAGCGAAGCCCGAGGTAGCTGAAGGCTTTGAACCCGGATCTCATGGAAGCACTTTTGGGGGAAACTTTATCGCGTGTGCAGCTGCCCTCGCTTTCTTAGATGTCTTGGACGAGGAGCAACTCGTTGAAAATGCAGCTATGATGGGTAACGAATTGCTCAAACGATTGAAGGAACTTGCAGAGCGAAGCAAAATTGTGAAGGAAGTGCGTGGGAAGGGCTTAATGCTCGCAATTGAGTTCAAAGATGGTGTGGCAAAAGAAGTGCAACACATTTTGCTTGAGCGTGGCTTGATAGTAAACGCAATAGGCGAATACATAATACGGCTTCTCCCACCGCTTATCATTACGCTTGATGAAGTTGAATTTGCGGTTAGCCTAATTGAACAGGTCATAAGCGAAGTTGAGAGTGTAAAGGGGCAGGGTTAAGGAAGGGGTATTGACAACATCACATCAATGTCGCTATCATTTTGTGAGAAGGTGGTTGTTAGATCACCAATCATGCGAAAGGAGGTGATGAATAGAGGGATTGAGTTGTGGCATGGTGGGTGTGGTAAACAACGGAGAACACACCTACCATAATACTACCTTTCATTCAACCTTCAACAAGCACTGTAGCAAAACACAAACGCTAAGGAGGGGGTAAAAGATGCGGAAGATGGCATGGGTGATGGTGGCGTTGGTCGCTGTGGCATTAGCAACGAGCAAAGCACCTGCACAGGAAGAGAGGGCGTATCCATTTGAGGGCAAGTTCACACTGACTGCTGATGTCGGACGCTGGTTCACCGAAGGCGAAGATGTATGGGGATACAGTGTTACGCTTGGCTACTTCGTTTCACCCAACATTGACATCGCTGTAGCTTTTTCTGACCCTGAAGGCAGTGGAGCGATGTGGAGCGCTAAGCTACGATACTGGTTCGTAAGCGGTGCTGAGCGTCCTAACCCAACATTCTACATTGGTGGCGAAGTTGGCAGGACAACAGGATTTGATCCTGAGAATGTGACAGTGTGGGGTGCGCATGTGGGTGTTGATTGGCTCATAACAGGAAGGGTGAGCCTGTATGGTGAGGTTGCATGGCGCCACTTCGGTGGGGATGTGGATGAAGATGCGTGGATTGTGAGTGTTGGCTTACGCACATCATTCTAATGCCACAGCGATAAAATTAAGGGGCAGGCATTAACCTATCATGCCTGCCCCTGTTCTTTTTAACCTCTCATGCTCCTCCAAAGGGGGTGCTTATTTCGTCACCCGCCTTAGAACCCTGCATGCTTTTTTGGCATCTTGCGGGCTTTCAAATGAAAAGACAACCCTAAACTTCTTCCCGATGACGAGTGCACTTACGCCGTGAATGTTTATGCCTGCATCAGCGAGTGCCCTCGAAAGCTTCTGACCCATCCCGGGTTTGTCATCGCCTTCAACGAGCACAAATGGTGATTCACTCACTTGCTTGAAACCAGCTTTGCTTGCTGCGTTTATAGCCTTGCGCCCAGTTATTGGATAAACGAATATGCTTGCCTTACCTGGTTCAGCCTCATGTGCATACGCTTCGACATACTCCAAGTTAACTCCTGCCTCAGCGAGTGGTGCAAGAGCATCAGCCAATGCTCCGGGGCGATCTTCGGTCTCAAGTTTCCAAGGCTTGATTTGCATCACTCGTATTGCCATCTGTATCACCTCCTGCAGATATGGTTCAGTTACAATTTTATCGCACACCCTATGGGGTGTGGCTTTGTCCGAGCTTGACAAATGGTTCAACACATGGCATCAGTTAATCGGCAGCGATAGAGAAAGAGGCAATTCTATGAAAACCACCGCAGTGTGAGGTGATAATCATGAGTAACACTCAATCAAGGCGTGAATTCATTGAAAAGGTTTTAAGCGTGAGCATTATCGGGCTGTCAGCAAAGCAATACCATTCACATGGTAAAGTTATAAGCCCAAATGAACGCATACACATCGGCTTGATAGGGTGCGGTGGGAGAGGCAGAGCTATCTTAAACGAGTGCGCAAAATACCCAGATGTAGTTGTGACAGGTGCATGCGATGTCTGGAAGGAAAGGCTTAATGCCACTGTTGCTCAGTTTAAAGAGACATGCAAACCTTACGACGACTTTCGTGAGATGCTTTCGCAAAAAGACATTGATGCAGTTATAATTGCGACACCACCACACTGGCATGCGCTTCAAGCCATTGCTGCATGTGAAGCTCGCAAAGACTTTTACATTGAGAAACCAATGACTCTGCATCTTGCTGAAAGCCTCGCTGTCAGAAATGCTGTCAAGCGTTATGGCGTAATCACACAGGTTGGAACGCAAATCCATTCAACTGAAAACTACATCCGCGTTGTTGAGATAATTCGTTCGGGCATACTTGGCGATATAGGCATGGTGAAAACATTCCATGTGCTCAATCAGGGCAAGGAAGGGATAGGGAAGCATGAGCAGGTTAAGCCTCCAGAGGGCTTAAACTGGGATATGTGGTGTGGACCTGCGCCACTTCGTCCATACCACCCAATGCTTGCTGCAAGCTCATACCATCATTGCTCATGGATTGATTACAGTGGTGGTTGGACTGCAGGCATGGCACCGCATATCATTGACCTGCCTATATGGGCACTTGAGCTTGAATACCCGACACTCACAACCTCGGTTGGCGGGAGGTTCATTATCCAAGATGATGGTGATGCATATGACCACCACTACGTTCTATGGCGCTATGAGAAGCTCATCATGACATGGTGGACTTCAATGACGAACAGCTATGGGTTTGATTTCCATGGTGAGCCAGTTATAAGGCGTAGGCTCGGAATATACTTCCATGGCACTAACGGGACACTCTTCGCCGACTATGGTTCGTTCAAGATTGTCCCTGAAGGCGATAGGATGAAGGATGCACAGTTGCCACCTAAGGATTTGCCACGCCCTCAAAGCCACGTGCGAGAGTGGCTCGATTGCATAAAGGAAAGAAGACAACCAAACTGCAGTGTTCTATATCATGTTAAGGTTGATGTGCCAATCGTTTTAAGTTTGCTCTCGCTGAAGCTTGGGAGGGCAATAAAGTTTGATCCGAAGACCGAGAGCATCGTTGATGATAAAGAAGCTGTAAAGCTTTCTATACCTGAATACCGCCACCCATGGAAATTCCCAACTCAATACCTGTGATGGTTACTTGGGACAAGACACTTATTCCGCTACCTTGCAACAAGATATAACCATGCACTGTTGTTGGTTTATTCAAAACTAAAGCAGGTCCACCACTGCTTCCGTGGTGAACCTGCTTTGAGAGGGTAAAATTAGACTGTCCTAATTGAGTTGTTAACTGTGACGAAGAGGTTACGGACGCGCTCGCCGAGGAGCGTCAAAATGGCGATGCAGACGAGCGCGATGAGGCTCACAAGCAAACCATACTCCAAGAGGGTCTGTCCACCCTCCTCATGAAGAAGCCTCTTCATCATCTCTTTTCACCTCCT
Source organism: Candidatus Thermosaccharophagus gerlachensis (assembly GCA_041538025.1). Lineage (GTDB taxonomy): Bacteria > Armatimonadota > Fervidibacteria > Fervidibacterales > Thermosaccharophagaceae > Thermosaccharophagus > Thermosaccharophagus gerlachensis. Next base: position 29,650 of record JBGOEV010000008.1, read on the forward strand.
TCCAAAGGATAGGTTTGATGTTGCAATTTATATTATAGCCAAGTTGAGGTGAAAACGCAAGTGCCAAATTCAACTCAGGTTGTTTTCTCTGTCCTGCAACAGACTTAGATAGCGCTCGGCAAGGACTATAGCAGCGTAGTGGTCATATGGTTCTGGTGGTGTCTGAAGCGAAACAGGTATGAGGCGCCTCCATCCTTTCGGTGGATGTTCCTTGAAATATCTCTGTCTCGCCTCAAGCGTTGAGAAACGCTCATCAACTTTTAGCACCGACACACTCAAATTGGCTTTGAGCAAACTTTCAACGACAACCTTTGATCCAGTGCTCCCACCAACCAAAATGAAATCCACTTTAAACATCTTTACGAGCTCGGAGACACAATTCACCACTTCGTTTGTTTGGACGATCCCTGCCCACAGGACACCGCTTTTCTCGCCAACCACTGCCACACCACACTTTGAACTTCCCGGATCTATGCTTAATGCTATGCGCTCTTTCATTACTTCGTTCTCTCCCTGCGACCACTATGGGAGCTTCATCGCATAGCTCTTACCACAGACCTTGCAACCCAAAGTAGCAATTTTGGTATTGCGATGAGACGCTTAAACCTGTGTGGCTCCTTTATCGCCCTATATAGCCATTCCATGCAAATATGCTGAACCCACCTTGGTGCACGCTTTACAACACCGGCATAAACATCAAAGCTCCCGCCAACCCCTATGCATACAGGGACATTAAGGTCATGCAAGTGCTTTGCTATCCATTTTTCCTGCTTCGGAATCCCCATAGCGACAAAAAGGATGTGTGGTTTACTTTGTCGGATGAGCTGGACTACCTTTTCTTCCTCAGCCTCGCTGAAGTAGCCATGATGTGTCCCAACGATTTTTAAACCACGATGTTTTTCAGAAAGCCTTTTCGCTGCCAACTCGGCGACACCTTCTTTAGCACCAAGTAGAAATACACGGTAGCCATTTGCAGCAGCCATTGCACAAAGCTTGTCCATCAGTTCAACACCGCAGATGCGTTGTGCCAAGCTGTAGCCTAAAAGACGCGCAGCTATGACTACTCCAATCCCGTCAGGTGTGACAAGTGAGGCGTTCTTAAGGATGTGCTTAAACTCATCATCTTCCTGAGCACGCACGAGCGCCGATGTGTCAGCCGTTACAATGATGTTCGGTCTCCCACTGGATATGAGTTGCTCAATGTGCTTGAGCGTCTCATCCCAATCAAGGGTGCTAATTGGTATCCCAAGGAGCTCAATGAAGGTTTCCCTTGGTCGTGATTTCTGGGAGAGCAGTCTCGTTGAAACATAAACGAGCATGACAGCAAAAGAAGCAAGCGAAGCCAAGATGATCAACTTGAGGATAAAGTAAATCTGCACAAGCGCCACAAGAGCTATTGCAATAAGACAGAGGTAAGAGTTGGCGAGTATAAGGACAAACCAAAGCCTCCTCTCAGCGAGCCCTTCTGATGCAAGCAGTTCAAACAAGCTTATGCGCCTCTTGAGTTGTTTGCCTGAAGCCACCTCGCACAGAGCGCATGTAGCCTCAACAACGGGTATTCCAAGGACGAGCATAGGGACAACCACAAGCAACATAGCAGTATTCTTGAGCGCTCCAGAAACGCTTATAGCACTTGTTAGCACACCAATGGAGCTTGATGCTGCAAATGTTATGAAATCTTGCCCAGCTATCATTGCCCATGGTAGCATACCTAAACATGCACCGAAAGTAGTGCCAGATAATACTACCGAGACCTGTGATGTGCGCTGTGGCAACATCAAAGCAGCAAAAGCAAGCGTGAGCGACGAGAGAGCACCAATACCAAGCGAAAGACACCAAACTCGCGCTGTCATCTGGAAGGCTACTATGAGCAGTGTCATCCAAAACGTTGTTATTGGAACTGCAAGGAAGCCAAGGTTTACAAACGTCGTCGTGAAAGGCATCTTAATGGTATCAAAGGCGATGCCATGCAAAACCATAATGAAAGCACATACCGCTGCAATGAGAATGCGAAGCATAAGCACTGTGTTCTTTTTCGCCCTTCTTGAAAGAGCAAGCACAGCCCACCCACCAATCATCGCTATAAGCAAAGAAACAGCGCATCCGATGAACATCCTGTAAACATGCTTTTGACCGAACGAAAGATAAATGTAGCTCGCCACAAAGACTGGGATAGCAAGTGAGGAAGAGACTGCGAGATCACCACAAAACGATTTGAGCCAGTTTGGCTTCTTGTATTCGGGCAGATGAGAGATGGTGTATATTAAACCACCAAATAGCATCGCTAACACGAATGCCATCGCTCCAATGAGGAAAGCAAATTGCTTTGCCTCATTCAGCACTGCTTGAGAAAGCTCGCAAGGAGCCATTTCCTTACTCACAACCCTTTGAGCAATGCTAAGTGCCCATCTCCCAAGAGCTCAAATACCTGCGTTGTTCATCTGTCAACTCATCAATTTCTATCCCCATGCTCCTGAGTTTGAGCATAGCCACCTGCTCGTCAATTTCCTTCGGGACTGGGTAGACTTGTTTTTCCAAGCTCTTGCCATGCTTGATGATATACTCAACGCATAACGCTTGATTTGAGAAGCTCATATCCATCACTGCAGCTGGGTGACCTTCAGCTGCAGATAAGTTAACGAGTCTGCCCTCAGCGAGCAGGTATAGGCGTCTTCCATCCCGAAGTTTATACTCCTCAAGGAAGGGGCGCAAACGCCTTTTGCTAACAGCTGCCCTTTCAAGAGCTGGAAGCGATATCTCAACATTGAAATGACCAGAGTTGCACAATATTGCACCATCCTTCATCAGCTCAATGTGCTCATCTCGTATGACATTTATGTTTCCTGTGGCAGTGATGAATATCTCACCGCGCTTTGCAGCTTCTTTCATTGGCATGACTGTGAACCCATCCATAACCGCTTCAAGTGCTCTAAGTGGATTTACTTCAGTCACAATGACATTTGCTCCCATTCCTCTCGCACGCATCGCTATGCCACGCCCACACCAGCCATATCCAGCCACAACAACTGTAGCACCAGAGAGCAGTATGTTTGTTGCCCTCAGTATACCATCAATTGTGCTCTGACCTGTGCCGTAGCGGTTGTCAAATAGATACTTCGTATGGGCATCGTTCACAGCGATTATGGGATACGCAAGGATGCCCTCCCTTGCCATACTGCGCAACCTTATCACACCAGTGGTTGTCTCCTCTGTTCCAGCTATGATGTTTCCCAACAGCTCTCTTCTTTCGGAGTGTAAAGTTGAGACAAGATCTGCACCGTCATCCATCGTTATATTCGGCTCTGTATCAAGGACTGCATGAACATGCCTGTAGTATGTATCTCTATCTTCCCCTTTGATGGCGAAGACAGGTATTTCAAAAACCTTCACGAGTGCAGCAGCAACCGCATCTTGAGTGCTCAAAGGGTTTGATGCACAGAGCGCTATATGGGCACCACCTGCTTTCAATGTGCGAACAAGGTTCGCCGTCTCGGTCGTCACGTGCAAGCAAGCACCTATGCGCACACCTTCAAGTGGCTTCTCTTGTTCAAAGCGCTCCTTTATGATGCGAAGGACTGGCATCTGCCTCTCAGCCCACTCAATAGCGAGCAAACCATCTTCTGCCAAGCTCAAGTCTTTCACTTCATATTTCACGACTGTTCACCTCCCAATCTTCCATGTGGGTATTGGTGCGCCATCAATCCGCCACTCATGCTTTAACTCAATGCTACCACCACTGACATTGTATAAGTGGCTATACGCTTCGTAGTGGAACGGTTTATTCGGTTGTGGCATACCCCTTGTTGCTATGAAGTAACGCACACCTTTATCACGAATGTAATCAATGAACCTACCATGCAAAAGGTATTCCTGATACTCATAGCTGTTGATAAGCCCATCAAGGTTGATGACACGCCTTTGAGAGAAGTAACCGATGATGCCAGCATCTTCAGCGATGCAAACTGCATCAGGTTCTGTGTTCGCCTTGAGCCACATAGCCTGCTTGTATAGCGTCCGCAAACCAGCATGACGAGATGGCAGAAACAGTTTGCTCATAGCAATCGCAACCAGCAAAGCACACAGCACTACTATGCACGCATCCAGCAAATGACTTCTCTGGAGAAGCGAAAGAAGCAAGGGGATGTTTAAAGAAGCTATAGCGAGTGGCAACGCGAAATACCACGGGAAGACACCCCAGTCTTGAAGGAAAGCCGAATAGCACGCATGCAAGAGAACATACAAATTGAAGGTGAGCAATGGTAAATGTAAGCCCTTGAACTTTACTTTCACAGCACCATACATGATCATGTAGGCGATTGAGAGGACAAGCGGTATAGCCATCCTTACAAGGACTGGCTTTATCAGAAGATGCCTTGGGATGAAGACAACATTTGGGAATGCACTCTTCAGTGCACCGCTTATTGGCATCAAGTGCCCAAAGTGAACGTAATTCCAAATCAGGTATGGCACGAGCAAGACAGCGTAAGCGACGGTCACGGTTAAAAGCTTGGCGATGCTTAACCGATTTCTCTGAAACACAAGGACAGCAATGTAAGAGATGAAGATGAAAACTGAATCGAGCCTTGAAAGAGTTACCAGCGAGAGTAGCAAGGCAAAAAGGACATCGTCAATGCTTACTTTTTGCGATTCAAAGACGATGTGCCTGCTTACGGAGAACCTTACGGCAAGCAAGGAGAGCAAAACCAGCAAGTGGCTTTCAAGCGCATAAAATCCAGCAAGCCCAACAAAAGCATAAACCAGCATCGGCGCAATTATTGAAAGTGGCTTTGATACAAATCGCTTCATCACATCAAACGAAAGCCACATTGAAAGCGAAAGCATTATGACTTGAAGCGTTAAAACGATACGCAACGGCTCTTCAACACCGCCAACCAAGCTGTAAATTGGAATGAGGATGAGCATCCAAAGAGGATGGTAGCCATTTGTGAAATTGATACGGTCAAATGTTGAACCATACCCACGAGCGATGTTGAGGGCAGTGTTGAGGTAATAGTAAGCGTCGTCTGGCGTGAACCGCTCTATCACATAAGGGATCGGCTTCCACATTGAAACAAGCAATGGTAGGCACAGGAAAACAATCAGCAGAATACAGAGAGATGTTAAACTGGCTTGTTCTGATGCGCTGTTCTTTTCCATCTCCGTTTGCTGAGCAAGCCCCCTCAGATAAGCTTATGCTTGATCACTTTGCCAGCAGGGTTTCGTGGCAGTTGTTCTCTGAACTCAACTATGTGCGGCACTTTGTAGCTTGGAAGTATGGATGCACAGTGCTTTTTTATATCTGCTTCTGTGAGCCTCACCCCAGGCTTCGTGACAACGACAGCTTTTATCAACTCCCCAAGGTATGACAGTGCACCTTTAGCTGGGACTCCTACAACTGCTACATCCATGACACCATCATGTGACAATATAGCGTTCTCAACCTCAAGGGCGTATACATTCTCACCAGCAACGATTATCATGTCTTTCTTTCGCCCTTTCAGGTAGACATAACCATCTTCATCTATGCAAGCCAAATCACCCGTCTTGAACCAGTCACCTAACATTGCCTCACGCATTAGTTCGGGTTGATTCCAATAGCCTTTAACAACATTGTGCTTGTGGAAACAAAGCTCGCCAACCTCACCAACTTGCACGTCGTTACCGTTTTCATCAATGATGCGCTGCCACACTTCTGGTAGGACTTTGCCTATTGATTCAGGGCGTGTCAAAGCGTCCTTGTTTGGCAAGACATGAGTCATTGATATCGTCTCTGTCAAGCCAAAGAAGTTATGAAGCCACACCCATGGGAATTTCTCCCTCAGCCTCCTTATCGTTTGAGGTGGCATTGGAGCACCAGCATAAGCAATTAACCTTAGGCTTGTAAGGTCATGCTTCTCAAGCTCTCTGTATGTGGTGAGGAAGTAGAAGAGAGTGGGGACACCAAAAAATGTTGTGCACCTGTGCCTCTCAATAAGCTCAACTATCTCTGGTATCTCAGGGCGCGGTGCTATGACAACTGTGCTACCAAGGTATGCAGAAGCAGGGAGCATACTGTAAAGCGCAGTAGCATGAAACATTGGCACAACAAGTAAATGAACATCTTCATGACGCCAACTGTGCGCTATTATCGCCATGCGTATGTTGAAGAGTATGTTGCTGTGTGTAACCATTGCACCTTTAGGGCGCCCAGTAGTCCCAGATGTGTGCATGATAATAACAAGCTGCTCAGGGTCAATCTCTGTGTAAGTTGGCTCACCTTCATAGTTGAGCAATTCTTCGAAGTTGACTGCATCAGTTTCTTCAAAGCCGATTGTAACAAGCTTTGGTGCTTTCCTCATGTTGCTCACAGCTTTGAGTGCTGTATCCTTTACACTTGCGTGGATGCAGAAAACGAGTGGGTCTATATTTTCAAGCATGAAAAGCATGTCATCGCTCGTCAGACGAGTGTTCACTGGGACGACAACGCCTCCACCCTTGACTATGCCCCAGTAAAGCAAAAAGAACTCAAGGCAGTTTGGGGCACATATAGCTATGCGATCTTCAGAGCCCATACCAAAACGCCTCTGCAAATATGCGCATATCCTGTCTGTGACTTCATCAACCTGAGCGAACGAGTATTCACGACCATGCCAAATGACGCATGTCTTCCTCGGGAAGTTACGCATGTTGTTGACCCAAAGGTCTCTCACATTTTTAAGCGCAATACCGTCCATTCAAATCACCTCTCCGCCAAGTTATAATCCCAACATTGGTATGATGCCACTTTGGAGCAATAAGCGTATGCCGTTTAAAAATGCCGAGGCGGTGAGCACAATGTCATCTTGTAGCAAAGACAAATCGCACGATGTTGCTATACGAGTCAAAGGGTTGCGCAAAGTCTTCGTAAGCTATTTTGATCGTCCAGCAACGTTCAAAGAGATGGTGGTGCGTTTTGGGAGAATTCGTCCAGCGGAGGTTGTAGCATTAAACAATGTCTCCTTTGAAATAAGCAAAGGTGAAAGCGTGGCTATAATCGGTCCGAACGGGAGTGGTAAAACAACATTGCTTGCAACAATAGCTGGCATATACAAACCTACAAGTGGTGTATGTGAAGTCTTCGGGAAAGCCGTTGCGATGCTCGGTGTGGCTGGTGGCTTTCATCCAGAGCTAACAGTGTATGAGAACTTGCTCTTCGTAGGCATCTCAATGGGTATGAGCATAGCTGAAGTAAACCAGAAGCTTAACAGCATAATTGAGTTTGCCCAAATTGAGGGTATGCTTAATGCGCCTGTGAGAACACTTTCCACAGGGATGTGCATACGGCTTGGCTTTTCTCTCGGCATACACGCTTCGCCTCAGATACTCCTCTTGGATGAGCAGTTGCAAGCTACAGATGAGCATTTCCAAAGCAAAGCCTTGAAGAAGTTGCACGAGATGCACGAGATGGGAGTTACAATCCTCTTTGTGACGCACTACATGCCATGGGTTAGAAGCCTCGCATCAAGGGCTATATGGCTTGAGCATGGGGAAGTGCGCATGGACGGTCCACCAAACGATGTTGTGGATGCATACATCAAAGCTTCGCATTCACTCAAGGGCGCATAAAAGTGTGCGACAAATGGACAGCGTAACGAAACGATGCGCATCGGGAGCTCTTGAAGCACTTGGCATCGCTCACTTCATTTCAGAGGACACAGCATGAACGAGAACAAGCCAACTGTGTCGGTCATCGTTACGACATAGGAATGCTTCTTAGGATGCTTCACATCTGATGGTTCATCTCATGCGGAGTGGGCGGGATTCGAACCCGCGAGGGACGGTATTCTCCGCCCCTACGGCTTTTCCAGAGCCGCCCCTTCGTCCACTCGGGCACCACTCCATTTTCATGAGCGGAGAGGGGGGGATTTGAACCCCCGAGGGATGGTTTTTGCCACCCCTACGCGATTTCGAGTCGCGCCCCTTCAACCAGGCTCGGGCACCTCTCCAATTAACCAAGTTTAACGCAACCAGACAGGACGAGAAGCCCGTTTCTAAGCTTCAACGATTGCCTTCATCTTTTCAAGCCCGATCCGCGCAACCTCCATTGGGTCCTTCTCCCAGAGCGCCCTGTTGAACAGCTCAAGCGATATTGCACCACTGTAGCCTCGCTTCATAACCTCTTCAACAGTCTGCCGAAGTGGCAATATGCCGTCACCAGGGTAGATTCTATCGGCATCGGTGAGTTTTTCCCTCGGTATCTCTGCTGGCACATCATTGAAGTGGAATATGGCAATAAACTGACCAGTCAGATCTGGCACATCCTCAAGCGATGAACCACCTCTGTAAAGGTGAAATGTGTCAAGCACAATTGAGCCATCACTTGCTTTTGAGAGCTTCACTATATCCCATGCTTGCCCAACTTTACTTACGACCTCAGAAAAGCCAAGGAACTCAACAGCAGGCAGAACACCTATACCCCTGCCAAGCTCAAGCAACTGGAGGTATCTCTCAGCAGCAGCCGAAGGATCAAACGGAACTTCACTACGAACAGGCGGTGTTGCAACGATGTGCTTTGCACCAACTTCTGCTGCCTGCTCCATGCGCCTTTTGGCTTCATCAATTGCTTTTCTGTATTCGTCGCCCGATGTTGTCATCCAGTTGTGGATGGCTATGACGCTTGGAACACTCAAGTTATAATCAGACAACGCCTTAGCTATATCGCTCATCTTTCCACCAGAGCGGATGTATTCATCCATCTCGTCGTTCCAGAGCTCAATAGCGTCGTAACCGCATTCTCCAGCTATGCGTATCTTATCAAGCAACTTTGCTTGGCGTATCGTGCTTGTGTTGAGACAGTATGCCAAACGCTGCATTACCGATCTCACCTCCTTACTTGGAACGAGATTCACGCTCCAGCCACTCACTTAACAGTTGCCTCTGCTCAGCTTCATCCAGCCTCGGCTTGTCATACATCCCAACGCTTCTTCGCTGTTTAAGCGCTTCATACAAGATGACAGCGACCGAGGCAGATACATTGAGGCTTTGCGAGAAACCCATCTGCGGTATAACTATGCGCTCGTCAGCAAAGCGCAAAGCTGTTTCCGAGACACCATGCTGTTCATTCCCAAAAACGATTGCTACAGGACGCGTGTAATCAACCTCAGTGAAATCCTTTGCAGTCACATCAATGTGCGTGCAATAGATCAAATAACCAAGCGACTTAAGTTCACACAGACATTCCTCAGTTGATGTGTGGATTATCATCGTGATCCATTGCTGTGCACCTTTGCTTATGCTTGGGTCAAGCACAAGCGGTTTCAAACCGGTGTAAATCACATGCACATACTGCACACCTACGCTATCACAAGTTCGCATTATCGCCGATATGTTGCGCGGGTTACGAATCTCTTCGAGCACCACCCTCAAGTCCGTTTGGCGCTTCTTCAGCACCTCTACCATCTTGCGCATTCTTTCCTCGGTGACCCGTTGACACATGCTCACACCACTCCAGATGTGGCTTCAAGAAACTCTACCGTTCAACTAATGGAATGGCTACTGGCTTCTTGGTTTCAATTGACATATAGGCAGCCTCAGCAAGCTCAACAGCAGCCATGCCATCGTAACCAGTTATCTCTGGTTCCCTTCCTTCCCTTATTGCGCTTATGAATTCGTTTAACTCCTGCCAGACTGGCGAATGAGGGAATCGCTCCGAAAGCTCGTCCATGCTTATGCTCCTTTCCTCACCGTCTGCAGTTCTCACCACCATCTTAGCTCCTTCGCCCCAAAATGATGGGAGCAGTATTGAACCTTTGGTGCAATCAACACGACATCCATAACCGCCAATCGCCGAGACTTGGCTTGAATGTAATAAACCGATAGCACCACTTCGGTAGCTCAATGATACGAAAGCGCAATCTGGGTAGTCCCAATCACTGTGCACATAGTTTCCGCCATGTGCAAAGACACACTCAACTTCACCGCCCACCCACCGCATGAAATCCAACTCGTGCGTGTTTATCTCCATTAAGGCACCACCAGACTGTGCCCTTGACTTGCGCCAAGGAACATCCCAAACACCACTAAAGCCTCCTCCAACCCTGTAAACGAAAAGCGAGATAAGTTCCCCGAGCCTCCCAGAAGCTACATTTTCTTTGACAGCCCTATGGAGAGGATAATATCTACACACTTGACCTATCATGAGCTTAACACCGTTGCGCTCGCAAGCTCTAATCATCTCAAGGCAATCGGAGGTGGTCGGAGCCATCGGCTTTTCACAAAAGATGTGTTTCTTAGCCTCTGCAGCTGTGATAGTTAATTCCTTGTGAGTGAATGGTGGTGTAGCTATAACAACTGCATCAATTTCAGGATGCGTCACAAAAGCTATCGGGTCCGAGTATGCTGGCACACCATAGCTGTTTGCAAGCTCCATTGCCCTCTCCTGTGACACATCACAGAAGCCCACAATCTTTGCCCCCTCAACTTTTGCAAGCTCAGATGCAAGCGAACGCCCCATCGCTCCACACCCAACTATGCCAACCTTGATCATATTGCTTTTCACCTCCTAAGCGAGTAACCTGCTTGCAATATTGTCGCATAGAACAATTATAGCGGGTAAGGACCGCGAGCAGGAATGCCTTAACAAAATGAGGGCATAAACATGAACAAGCTTTCCATCTTGTATCGTCATTTGCTGTAACTTTTACTTCGGCTTTTATCAATGCTTGCCATCCTATGGTGCACTCGCAACCTGTTGAACGGCTGCTTTAAGAGTTTCAAGACGAGGACAGCCGACAAAACCGATGTGGACAAATCCTTTTTTATCAACCAGCAAAACCGTCGGCACTTTAGTGACCTTGTAGCGTTTCCTGACTCGGCTTCCTCTGTCCAGCAGGATAGGGAAAGAGCCATTAGTTCTTCGCTTCATTCTTTGCCCAATCTCTTTCCAAGTTGGATCAACTGTGACGCACAAAATTTGCACCAATGAGGGTGGAATGCTTCCTCTCAAATCGTTTAGGGTCTTCACTGCTCCCTTCCAAGTATCGCACCAGAATGCCCAAAACACTAAAACGACGACCTTGCCGCGAAACTGAGATAGGCGAACTACCTTGCCACTCAAATCAGGCAATGCAAAGTCAGGTGCTTGTTTCCCAATTAAATCTTCAACCGCAAATGAACTCTTTAAAAGAGTGAGCAACAAAAACCAAGCAATGCAAAAACTTGTCACCCTCATCGCTACTCACTTATGTCCTGCACTCGTTCAATCAACTCAGCAGGAGCCTCGCCTTCCAAAAATTCGCCCGCCTTCAGCGCCAGCAAAGAAGCAGGTTCAGGGAAAAGAGTTTTGAGAGTCTCACGTTCCGCTTGGCTCACTTCGTTTCATTCTTCCCATGCTTGCTCACTTTGCCAAAAAACGCTCCCAGAACTGCTGTTGCACCTTTTCGGTATCCATAGCGCTCCTGCTTCGCCTTTATGCAGCATAATAGTTGACACTTTAGTAACCTCACAGCGTTTTTCAATTTAGGTCTCCATCCAATGGGATAGGGAAAGAGCCATCGGCTCTTTAAATCAGAAAACCATGTTGTGAATTGACTCAGCCTCTTTGAGGAAGGCGCTGAATGTCCAAGTCAAATAAAGAAATCGTTGTCGGGCAACTGGATCGTCAGCTAACTCAACCAATGCCTTGTCATGCAATGCCTTTAGTTGGGCAACAACCCTTGGAGACCAGATTTCGCGGAACAATTCTGCAGGTATGCGCCCTGCATCCCCCAAGTGGCGGCGAAGCCTCCATTCACCAGCTTCCCAAAGGTTGCACTCCAACTGAATAAACTCACGCACGGTATCACTTGCTTTGCCAAAGAGCCTCCGGCACATCTCATCCAGCACTGCATCCACATCCAAATCAGGGTTCCATAGCACTTTCATCCAAACATAAAGTGTTGGAGCTGTCGTAGTCCAGTCGCTCGCAATGCCACCATTGATGAATGTTCCAGCAATGATGTCCTTAACAGCTTGATACCAGTCGCGCACGATGTGTGGATATTGGAATGGGGCATATGTCCAGCCACTACCTCGGTCGGAATAATCCCAAGTGGTGATAGGTAGCGTGCACTTTGATCTCCAAGCACGCAGGTTCTCAATAGCAGCCTTCCATGCACGAGGCATAGTTCTCAGAGCCATTGGGTAGCCAGTCATGCAAACTTGGACTACAAGGTTGTCAGGGAAGTCAATCTCCTTTGGGCACTCTTGGTAGTTCCAATAGGGAAGGTAAATCACCTTTTTATCAGGCCAACGATGTTTTACAGCCTCGCACATGCGCTTAACAAACAAACCCACAAGCAATGATGCACCACCTTTTGCTATCGTTTCTCGGCAGGCAGAACAATGACAGCTCACTGGATAATCAGCAGGAGAAACAGTCACGCATGTGGAAGTGACCCAAGAAGCTACCCTCTCATCGCCACCTTTGTCCCAAACTCGTTCGCAACCTTCAAGAAGAAACTCCAGTGTCTTTGGCGAACTGTAACACAACATGCTCCAATTTCGGCTACCATCCTCTTTGAGTGCAAACATTTCCTTGTGTTCCTCAAGCCACTTCTCACCGCGTGTCCAGAGGCGCTGAGGCTCGTGAACCTTGATCTTGTAAGGCCAACTGCACCCAGCGCGCACAAGTGGCAAATAACTCGCCATCGGAATCTCTTTAACATCTTCAGGGATTGCGCCTGAAGGAAAGGGAAGTGGTTCCTTGTCAAACCAGCGTGCCTTTGTTGGGAGCTTCCATCCATACGAAGGGTGAAACTCCCGTTGGCGAAAGACAGGTTGATCGCTGTAATGCACTGGTGGAATGGTGAGCGATGAAGACCGAATAATGCTTCGTCCACCAACCTCAGCAGGCCAATACCATCGCACGCCAACAAACCTCTCCAAGAAATCAGCAACAGCCCACGCTGTCCCCTCATTGCTCCAATGTGCCCATGGCGAACTCCCGGAAGGCAATGCCTGTTTACTGCCCACAAGGTAAACCCGGTTCTTGGCTGTCTTAACCACAAAACCTTCAACCGGGATCTCCTTAGCATCAATGCCAGCCTCGCGTGTCTCCTCACACTCACCAATTACGATGGCGGGTTGGTCAGCAGGTGGAAGCTCACTGACCACCTTAAGTTTCGCACCGGTGCTCAATTGAATGACATCTATTAGCTCATCAATCAACCGCTTAAGCGTCGCGCTTGGATTTTGCTCAGCTACATAGACTACTGCTTTTGCCTGCCCGTTGCGCACTATCTCAACTGGTGGATGTGCAGGCGCGTTCTTCCATGTCACGGGTGGTAAGTCAGGTGGTTTCAGGTCAAGAGCTTGCACTTGTGTGTAGACTACCATCAAAGAGGCTACCCATAGGGACACGAATACAATCCTTTGGATCTGCCAACGAGCTTTTAACATCCAAGTTGCGACAACATATTTTGCTCCCTTGCCACCTCCACCAAATTCGGGGAACTGAAGCAGATAAAAGCATGCAACCATACTACACCACCTCATAGCTTTGTTTTGGGAGTTACACAGTTGACTGCCAATTCCCTCCTTCATCAGACTATGGCACAAAATCCCACTTCAAGTATAATTGAACACACTCCCAATCCAGAGAAAATTGCAACGAGCTATATGTGCTAACTGGAGTGTTTCAATAACCTCAAACTGCTTTTTAGATTCTTTAGCAAACCCTGCCCTCATTGATGAACTGTTAACTTCACTCCAACACCTCTTCCACGCAACTGTGGGCGATACATGATTTGCGCAACTGGTGGGAGTGCAGTTTGAGTGCCCTCTATTTCTGGTCTTAGCAAATAACTGAAGTGATGTGTCCCTTTCGGCATGTAGGTCATGAAGAGAGCCATCCTGTCATCATGGATTTCGGTTTTCGTCCACCAGTCGCTTGGCAACCCTTCCACTTTAGCTGGGACTCCAATCACATACTGGACAACTTCCCAACCAGATGGCAATGGGTCTTCAACCATGACATATTCCAAGTTCTGTTTCGCTGTAATTGTCAACTGCACGGCAACATCTGTCCCAATGCGAACTTCGCTTCCCAAAGGTATCCATTTGCCCCTCTTGTCTTTAACGAGATAGCGACGTTGCACCGTCAGTAAATTGCCTTCAGCTCTGTTCATGCCCTTCGTTACGAAACCACGAAGAAGCACAGTGTAGTAAACACGACCAATCCCCATTTTCTGGATGGTCACCTTGTTTTCACCAACCGAGGCAGGGACTGTCAAAACTATCTCCCCTTGTGGAATATGCTCCGTCGTTATATGCTGCTCATGGACGATATCACCATTCACAAAGACTTTCAGTGAATAATTGGCTTGGAATTCACGGAAGCGGGTGATGTAATCAGTCAAAGCTAACAAAGCCACTGCTGTGCTCTTAGTTGAATACCAGAAGTTGCCTGTGCGTTTAAGCATTAACCACAAAACAGCACCTGTAACTTTCGGATCGTTTGGCTTAAGGCTTAGCAGTGCCTTTAGCGCATACGCTGTCGCCTCTACATCGCTTTCACCAAGCCTGCACCAAGTCCCTTCCCAAAAACAATATCTGTCAACAAACCGGGCTTGCTTTTCCAAAGCATTGAGGCTTTGTTGCGCCAAGGTTTTTTCATCCAATCGTGATAAGGCGATGGTAAGAACAGCATGCGCCATTGGAGGTAAAGCCGATTTGCTGGAAGCCTTAACGATGGTTTGGGCAATCTTTCGCATCTCAATTTCTGAGCCTGCCAACTTGCCCCACGCCGCCTTTGCTTCAGTGAGGGCAAACAGCATGTAAGCCTTCAAAGGCGGTGTGTTTTCTGAACGAATCAATCTCCATAACGCTTCAATGCCTCTTTGTATACACTTTTGGTCAACATCAAAGCCCATTTGTTGTGCCAAAGCCAGCCCATAGACAACATATGCGGTCATGAACCTGTGAGTTATGTCTCCCTTAAACCAACCCCAGCCACCATCGTAGTTCTGCTCATCGTAGATTCTGATCAAACACTCACGCACCATCTTAGGGACTTCACGTTCCAGCTTCTCGTTTCGCATCCCCAGCTCCTTCAGGATGTTGAGGACAACAATGTTTGGGACAAACTGCCCCATGATTTGCTCAATTCACCCGTAAGGGTAGCCAACGAGGTATTCCAAACTCCCAAGCATCGGTCCGATAAGTGATGGCGACAAGCGAATCTCTAAGTAACTTGCAGGAAGGATTGCGTCTTCGGGGAGACGGAGGGTCAAAGTGGCTGTTGTATCCGTAATACCTGACTTTGATTGAACTACTTCCACACCTTTAGGCTTAACGGGCACAGATAACTCCAATGCGTCTGTCAAACCACTTTCGGAGGCTACGGCAGCAGTAAAAGTTGCCTTGCCCCTAAACGAAGCTTCAGGGACGTAAACCCACCAAGTAAATGTGTGAGTGCTGTGAGGCGGAATGACTGCTGTTTGCTCAGGCGCTTCTTGAGTTGCAAGTGCTAATTTACTCGCCGTCACAAAGACCAAAGTGTGTAGCAAGCCATTGGGCGTTGGTGAATTGTTAGCGAAATTCCAACCCCCTACATTCCTCGCTGCGAACCTTCTTAAGATGTGTTGGTATTTCATTACTCTCAATGCCACATAACTTGATGAAACTATTGCGCCCTTCGCCTTCAACCCAACGCTAACCTTCTGTGGTTCGTCAGTGTTGTTGTGGACGACTGTGAGGATTTTCGCAACATCATGTTGGGTAAAGAAGCGCGGGAGTTGTAAACGGACAAGGATTGGCTTAGTGACGCGAATTTTTTGAATTGTGCTTCCAACCTGTGATTGCAAAGTTATTGCTCGAACCGTTGCGCGCCACGTTGTTAAGTTGTCGGGCAATGGAACTTCTACAGTTGCTTCTCCGTTCTCGTCCGTGACTACAAATGGATGCCAAAAAGCAGTATCTTCAAATCGGCGACGGACTTCTTCTTCGCTGATTTTTTGGAACGCGCCCGCTGGAATAAGCCCATATCGTGCCTTCTCCTTCCCCACAACAATATCTCTTTTCACCACCACACTTTCCCAACTTGTCTCAACCAAGTTAGGTCGCCAACCAAAGAAGTATTCGCGTATGTCTGGTGTGCGATCGGCTCTCATCGCGAAAATAGCCTCATCAACCAACGCAAAAGATAACTCAGCACTAACTGGTTTGCCTTCAGCATCTCTCGTAACTATACGGTAGCGAACTTTCTCGCGAGGTTGATAGATAGGTTTTTCGGTAGTTACTTCCACACGCAAAAATTTCTCGCGGGCTGGAACAACGATTGATTTGTGAGCGCTAATGAACCTGCCTTCAAACACATAACCAACACGCAAGTAACTTACGGGTCGCATTTTCTTTGTGATTGGCAATTCAAAAATGGATGACTGATGGTGAAGCGGTATCACAAAAGCCTCAAGTATGTCATCACCCTCAACGGTAACAAGCGCCCATACGCCTTTGCGGTTGCTGTTGATGAGCACTTTCGCCACTTCGCCGATGCGGTAAGTCTTTTTGTCGCAGACAAGTTCCAAAGTTGGGTAGGAGTAGTCAAAATCTCCCTCAGCGCAAACCCAAACCCACACCGCACCAGATGTTAAGTTACCTCGTTCGTCACGACCCCAGCAAGCAATGCGATAGTAACCTGCTTTTTGCAACTTGAAAGTCGCATTTGCTGTGCCGTCAGCATCGGTCGTCACCTGTTGTCGCTCAACCTCTATTCTTTCGTAGCGCTTTGCCTTCCTGTTCCATCTCTCACTTTCAAGAGCCAGATAAAGTTTTACCGAAACCGGTCGCCTTTCAAAATCACCCGTTTTGATTTTCACTTTCGCAATTTCGCCAACACGATAAGCATATCTGTCAGTTGCCAGCGCAATTTGGAAAGATGCCCTAAACACCGAACACGATGCTGACCCTGAAACTGTCCTGTTGCTTTGGTCGGTTACTTCACAACGGATGAAGTAACGCATGTCATAGTTAGTGCTTCGTTTATGGGCAGTTGGAACGGTAAATTTAACAGTTCCGTCCTTGCCTAACTTGGTGGTGCTGCGCATGATGAACTCGCCGTAGTATGGAGGTGTCTCATACCAAGTCTCAAACTCTTCGGCGAAGGGAGACCACCAAATCGGTGAAGCACTGACGATATATGTGACCTTGCCTTCAGCAACTGGCGCACCAAAGAAATAATTTGCTTTGACGCTAACATGAATTTGCTCGCCTTTGATGTAGTAGGGTTTATCAACCGTGACCTTGACTTCAAATTCTGGCTTGCGATACTTAGCGACTTCAAAGTGGGCGAAATGTGTCTCACCGTCAATCGTTGCGATAATGCCATATTGCCCCAAAGGGGTTGCCTCAGGCAAATCCACCTCACCTGCAAAACTGCCATAGCGATTTGTTGTTAGCGTCAACCTGGCTATTTCAGTATCTTCAGGGTTGCGGACAACAACCCGAACTTGCTTATCAGCCACAGTTAAATATTCTCCATCCTCAAACTTTCGCACGATGCCTTTGAAGTAAACTTTTTGTTTCGGACGGTAAACTGGTCGGTCGGTGTAGATGTAAACAGTGTAGCGTTCTCGTGTCTCTGACCAAACTTCCGTTGTAGCGATGCTTCCATCAGGAGCAGTTGCAATAACTGTTACATCTTCAAGTTTGTAATCCACCAACGCTAATCCTTTCTTGTCCGTTTTGCCTTGTGCGATGAGTTTCCGTTTCTCATCAAACAGCCTGACGGAGCATCCACCAATAGGCTTACCAGTTTCTGCATCTGCGGTGAAGACCAAAACTCGTGTTGGCGATTTCTTAGCGACCAAAAGCACTCGTGTGACATTGATGGTGCGGTCTTCCCTCACCTTGCCTGCTATCATCTCCAACTTATAAACACCAACTTGTAGTAGCGGGACTTTTATGAGCGTCTTGTATTCTTTTGGTTTTCGTGTAAAGGTTTTGCTCCAGACCAGTTCTTGCACTGCTTTTTGTCCCATCAACACTTCCTCAAAATTTTTCACGCGATAAACTCGGAGTGTTGCGGTTCTTCTTCCATCCCACCAAAGTTCAACAGGGACGGAAGGCGAAGGGACTACTTGGTATGGGGCGTATATCCACTGCCCATTTGAAAACGATGGTAACAAAACCATGCAAAGGAGCAAAGTCAACCAACTGTATCGCCACATAAAATCCACCTCCCAACCTAACGACCTTTGTGATGCACTATCGTTCATCGCTGTTAAAAATTTTGTCCTATCCCCTACCCCGAAAGGAAGGAGTGGACGAAAGAGACCCTCCACCTTATTGCTTTCATCAACCACATTTCAAAGTTTTCGTTTTTGCTCAAACCCGCCTTTCGCATTGCCCACTCCAAACGAACCAAAGGGTCTTTCCCTTCGTAGGGCAATACTACACCAACTTTCTCACCTCGCCTTACAACCAAGCCATGCTCAGGGCTCAAAGCATAGATGTTGTCCAATGGTGTTAACTTTTGGACGACAGTAATGCTGACGATAAGGCGGGACAACTCATTTACCTTCAGAGGGCGAAAACGCTTATCACGGCAGGCATGAATAGATGCTCGGATAATTTCATCAGCCAATGAACGCTGTGTAGGAAATAAAGTCCCTCTACAACCTCGCAAGGTGAGAGTGCCGTTTCTTTCCTTTGTCTCAATTGTGACAAAACAACCTGCTCGGATGCGGATGTTGGTGTTGGTTGGCTTAGGTAAATCAGCACCTTTGTCTTTGACAGTTGCTACGATAGCACTGTAGGCAAGTTGAGCAAGCTGATTTTGGACTTTTCTGTCATGTAACTTTTCCCAGTCACCTTCTTCAGCGTGCCTCAAATTTGTGCTCAACAGCACCAACATAAGACACAGCTTTGCATGACTCATTTCTCTATTTCCTCCAGCGCATGGTCAAACAGCGATGCCCTCAGTAACAACCTAATAGCACGTAAGGTAGCAGAGAAGTGTAGCAAGGACTTTTGTAAAGCCCTGCATGAGAGGCTTCAGCAGATTGATGCAAAACAACCATCACGATATTAGCGCTTCGGTATCGGTTACACTTAAACTGCCCATAGGTCAACGCAAACTAAACGAATGCTAAAATGCAACTTAGCACATGATGTGGGAGGTGCTACGCTATGTGCAGTGAAGGCATAGTTGATTACTCGTGTGCGAAAAGGCGTGGACAAAGGTTATCGCCTACTCTGGTATTGCTTCTCTTCATTATCGCGAAGCTGTTTGAATTTTCGCACGGGTTAGCGTTTGCAACACAACAAAGCTCAACACAAACTGCAGGTAAGGACATAACGTGCTTGTTTGATGATGAGGCTTTCAAAGAGCGCATAAAGAAGAAACTCCCACTGCTCTTCCAAATCGCTGAGGAGCGCTCGTCAAGGGCTGGCAAAATAGGCATGGAAGTAGGCACGCTCAGGGAGCAGATACTTATAGCGATGCTGATTTACAAATTCGGGCGAAAGGCTGTTGATGTGAACACTCCGCCAAACTATCCAGAAGTAGATGTGATGCTCTTTGGGAAACCAATTTCAATCAAGACAGTCACTGTGAGGTCAAATGCGACACCCACTTTAAAGCTCGTCTGGACCGTTGACTGGCTCAAGGTGGAAGAGTTTGTGAGAGGCTATGAGCCACGCTCTGATATGCTTCTTGTCATCATAAGGTGGGGTGGCTATGGTGGTCTGTTCGCTATACCATTGAGTGCACAGAAGGATGTCTTCAACAAGATGGGTAAAGAGAGCTATCTCAAGCTGCCTCAAAAGGGGACGAACCCGAGAGGCATTGAAATTTCAAAGGAGGCTCTCTCAGCATTGCTGAAGCACCATGAAACGCGCTCTGTTGAAATATTTTGGGAGCGCAAGAAGGGAACAGAAGAGCTTGAGCCATATTCACAATGGCTGGCATATTGGGCTGAGGAGTGAGAACTTAAAGCGGGTGAGTAGGAGACATGGACGAACGGACTTTGAAGCTGCTTGAATTTGACAAAATTGTTGAAATGCTACAACTGCATGCACGCACAACATTCGGTCGTGAGCTTGTAGCATCACTGAAGCCCTTTACCAATTTTGAGGAGGTAAAGAGGAAGCTTAAGGATACGAGCGATGTGAGAAGGTGGCTTGAAAAACATGGCGTGCCACCGATTGGCTCAGTTAGGGATGTGAGGGCAGAAATTGAGAAAGCCTCTTCTGGCATAATGCTTGATACAAGCGAATTGCTTAAGATAGCAAGCGCCCTCTCAGCTGCGTGGGAGGTAAAAACACAACTTGAAAGGAGCAACGAGTTGCCCGAGTGCTTGCAGAGGCTGTCAAGCCAGATCTCGGATTTAAGATGGCTCTCAGAATCCATACGGAGGGCAATTGATGAAAACGGAAATGTAGTTGATGATGCGTCACCGAGACTGCGTCGTATAAGGGCTTCAATACGCTCCACAAGGGATAGCCTAATGCGAAAACTGCAGTCAATCCTCTCCGACAAAGATATCCAAGCTGCTCTGCAAGAACCAATAGTGACTGTGCGGAATGGCAGATATTGCATCCCAGTGAAGGCTTCAAGGAGACAAAGCGTCAAGGGCATCGTGCATGATAAGTCATCTTCTGGGCTAACGCTTTTCGTTGAGCCAGAGGAAATCGTAGAGTTGGGCAACCAACTTCGGGAGCTTCAACTTGACGAGGAAAGAGAGGTTAAACACATACTGCGTAGCTTAACCGATGCTTTCATCAACTCAATAGAGGAGGTCAAGATAACGCTCAACGCGATAGCTCACATTGACTGTCTATTCTCGCTCGCTGAGTTTTCGCTCTCCCTCAAATGTGTTGAACCAGAGGTAAGCCCGGATGGCGCAACGAAGCTACTTGGTGCTCGCCACCCATTGCTTGGTGAGAGGGCAGTCCCGATTGATGTCGCTATTGGTGGTGATTTTGATGTTCTGGTCATAACTGGTCCAAACATGGGTGGCAAAACCGTGACATTAAAGACGATAGGGCTTTTGACGCTCATGGCGCAAGCTGGCATGCACATACCTGCGAAAGAGGGCTCACGCATAAGAGTGTTTGAGAAGGTTTTCGCTGACATCGGTGAGGAACAAAGCATAGAACAAAACATCAGCACATTCTCATCCCACATACTGAACATCATCAAGATGCTGAAACACGCCGATGAAAGAACACTCGTGCTTATTGATGAGATTGGGGCAGGCACAGATCCAGAGGAAGGAGCTGCGCTCGCTAAGGCGATACTGCTCAAGTTCCACGAAATGGGAGCAAAGGTTGTATGCACAACACACATCGGTGAACTAAAAGCTTTCTCATACACCCACCAAAGGTTTATGAACGCCTCAATGGGGTTTAACATGGAGAAGTTACAGCCCACTTACAAGCTCATCATGGGTTTCCCTGGCAGGAGCTATGCTCTTACTGTAGCAAGCCAACTTGGGATGCCGAGCGAAGTGATTGAGAAGGCAATGCAGTTGCGCCGTTCAATTTCTGTTGAGTGGGAGGAAGCTCTCAAAACACTTGAAGCACAGAAGAGAGAAATGCAAAAGATGATGGAGGAGGTTGAACATGAACGTTCCAACCTACAGCAGTTGATTCAACGTTACAACATGGAGCTTGAAGAACTTCGCGAGGAGAAAGAACGCATCTTGGAACAGGCTCGTAAAGAAGCAACGGAGATGCTAAACAAGGTGAGCGAGGAAGCCGAGAGGATATTGGCTGACATGCGAAGACAAACAAGAGAAAGTGTAGTTACAGAAAGATTGCGCAGGCGTTTGCACAAACTCAAGCAAGAGATCATGCCGAAGACAGGCGATGCGATTCAGCCTTCGGAACTCCCGAAGGTTGGCGAAAAGGTGTTTGTGCCTAAAGCGCAAGTTTATGGAGTGGTCATCAAAGTGAAGGAAGAAACAAAAGAGGTGCTCGTTGAAGCTAATGGTATTCGCATCTGGCTTCCAGCAAGCGACATCCAAAAGGTTGCAGAAGAAAGCACGGTTGAAAAGACATATCTCCCATCTGGGTTGAGGTTGCGCAAGTTCGCCTCAATCCCAAAGGAGATAAACATCATCGGTAAGACAGTAGATGAGGCTCTACCGATGGTGGATAAGTTCCTTGATGACGCAGTTCTTGCTGGACATGAAGTGGTGCGCATAATACACGGTAAAGGGACAGGCAAACTCCGTCAAGCTATACATGAGTTTTTGAGCAAGCACTTACATGTAGAGTCGTTTGGATTCGCACCACTTAACGAAGGTGGTTCTGGCACAACAGTTGTTAGGTTGAAGAAGCTGTAGAAGCGCAACGATGAAGGGTGAAACGGGTAATGAAAGGGAATCCGTGGTTTCACCTTGCACTTTTGTTTATAGCCATATGCATAGTCAGCGCAAGCCAAAAGGAAGCAAATGACAAACCCATTGTGCAGTTATCGGTCAAACTCCCGTGGAGAGTGGAAGCGATAGAAAAGTTGCGTGACTTGGTTGAATCCACTGAGAAGCTGTTAGAAAAAGTTACAGTTGAACTAAGCCTTGAAGACGGCTTGAAGGAGGTAGAGGGAATTGATGTAGCGCTTGAGCGACTGAGCCAATTTATATCGGTTGCAAGGCATAACGGGTTTGCCATAGCTGTGAGCGTTGACTTGGACAACATCCCAAAGCTTTCTGGGGTTGATCTGCCAACTCGTTCACTCGTCGTATCGGGGAAAGCATCAGAAGAGCCATCACTGTTTGCGCCTCATGCTGTTCAAGCTTATGCTACGGTTTTCAAATTGCTCTCAAGGCGCCTAAAGGGGCAGGTTAATGCACTCACGCTGCGGATACCACAACTTGACCCTCAACCTTTAAAGGGCAACGAGATTGGTTGGCATATGCCTTACGACCTCTGGTGTGGAGATAGGTTCGCGAAGATCGCTTTCAGGGATTATGTGAGGAGCAAGTATGTGGCGCTCTCAGCTTTGAGAGAAGCATGGGGAGTGAGTGTTGAGCGATGGGAGGATGTTGTTTATCCGATGCAGCGGAGTGATGAGGATTGGGTGAACTTGCCCGCTGGCATGCGTCGCCATTGGCTTGACTTCGTCAGCTGGTATTGTGAAGCAGTAAACAGCTTCATTAGTGAGCTTGCAAGACAAGCAAGGAAAGCCTTTCCACAGGTAATGCTCACATTTGAATTACCTTTGAAAGCAACACCGCTGACTGGGTGGCAGTTGAGCACACTCGTGCGTGAAGCCCCAATTGATACCAACACATCCTTTAGGGTGGACGCAGATGCGCCTTTGCTCTGTTTGGCATTACTTTCAAAGGCTTGCGAGTTCTACAAAGTTAAAGTTGCTTGCAATGTGCACCTCGGTGATAAGAAGGCAAAAAGAGGTAGCCTTATGCTTCAAGGTAACAACGCTATTGGCTTTCAAGCGTTTGCTGTAGCACTCCTTCAACCAGAAGCATTGGCACTAACCGTTGATGAGGTGCCAAGGTTGCTGCGCATGTTTGAGGACGGTGAATTGCTCATCCCACGCAAGCATTTGACGGATGTTGCGGTGCTTTTACCAACTACTTCAATTTTGCTTTCCCCACAAACGCTTTTAGAGTTCGGTGAGCGCTTAAGCACTATTGTTGATGCAGTGCCCTGCGATTTGATTGACGAGATTCTACTACTTAATGGCGCATGCGAGGACTACCGCTTGCTTATTGCGCCTGCCGGGAGTATCTTTTGCCATGCTTCGTTAGAGAAGATGATGAGTTGGGTTGAAAGGGGTGGCATTCTCCTCATCGGATCAAATGAGGTGTGGACAGATGTAAGTGGCAAATGTGAGATCGCAAAAAGAATCGGAATTGAGCATCGGGGTGATGATGCACAACTCATACAGCTTATAAAGCTTCTTTCTGGCTTTAAGCGTGTTGCCGATGTCCCGCTTGAAGTCATGAAGGACGTATACGCAGGTTTGATTAAGCGTTTGGGGAATGGGTTTATCGTGTGGTTTCCAATTGGTGAGTTAAAAGAGAGTCCAAAAGCTTTTACGCTCGTTGCATCCGATCTGGCATTTGATATTTCAAAGTGTGCAAGCGTTGCAGGGCGTGCCATCTCACCGTTTCACACATGGCAACCGATAGCAAAGCTCTCAGAAATTGATGACATCCTTTTCCTCTGGCACGATGGAGTTGTTACACTTTTTAACGCCTCTACACAAATGCAAACTATTACTATGCAAACACGCGTGGGAGATGTAAAGCGAACATTGGCACCATACGAAGCATCCTTTGTATCTGTGCGTAGTAGCAACAATCCATAAACGGGAGTGGAGGTGAAAGGGCGATGGGAAACGGTATAGGCGTGTGTGTTGTTGGTTATGGTATGGGTAAGTTTCACTGCGATGCAATAAAGCAAGTTGATGGCTTGAACCTCGTGGCTGTTTGCGAGATAGACGAAGCTAAGCTCAAAAGGGCAGTTGAGGAACAAGGTGTAAAGGGATACTCAAAGCTGTCAGATGCCCTTAAGGACGATGAAGTTGAACTTGTTGTGCTCGTCACACCGCATGACACCCATGCACCATTATCGCTGCAAGTAATGAATGCTGGCAGGCATTGCATTGTTGAGAAGGTAATGTGTTTGAATGTAAAGGAAGCCGACAGAATGATTGAGGCAAGCCAACGGAATGGTGTTTTGCTTTCCGTCTTTCAAAACAGGCGTTGGGACAGCGACTACCTGACAATCAAACGGATATGCGAACTTGGCTTAATAGGCGAGCCGTTTGAGTTCCAATCCTTCGTTGGCGGTTATGGCAAGCCGGGTGGATGGCGTTCCATGAGGAAGCATGGAGGTGGAATGGTTTACGATTGGGGTGCACACTTGGTTGATCAAGCACTACAAATTGTGAAGGCTAATGTTGAGTGGGTTTTTGCCGAGATGCATTACAAGCATTGGGATGTTGAGGTTGAAACGCATTCTCAGATTTGGATACGCTTTGAGAACGGTGTGCTGTTTAACATTGAGCTTTCAAACCTGTCACGCATACCAAGACCAAGGTGGCGTGTGCTCGGGACGAGGGGCACAATTGTGAAAGAATCGTTTGACCCAAATGAGAAGGCGAAGGTGCACACAACCATAGACAATGTCACAGTTGAAATACTCTTTGAGAGCGTAAGAGGCGATTGGATTGACTACTACCGAAACATAGCTGATGTTCTATTGAGAGGCGCTGAGCTCATCGTTAAGCCAGAGGAGACAAGGGAAGTCGTGCGCGTTATAGAGGCTGCACATAAATCAGCCATAACACAAAAGCCAGTGAGGCTTCAAAAGTAATCTCACAATGCCGTAAGAGCGCTTGGTCCAAAAACTCTGCCCAAGTGATTACAAGTTCGCTTTGGTGCGGTAAAATAAGATACGGCAATACTGAACCTTCCGAAACGATAAAGTGGGGGCGAATTGGGCTCGACGCTGAAAGCCGAGGTGTTGGCTGCGAGCCGGGTGGGCGCGAGTCCCGTTAACAACGCGCAAACTTACAAATGCCGAGCCTGTTGCTTTGGCTGCCTAATTGACGGCAGCACGTCCTGCTGACGCTCGCCGGTGGCGTTGGACAGGGCGTCAGATAGCCGGCTGCGCAGCGGTGAGAGCCAGCATAGCCGCTGCTAAGACAGATGCTGGCTTGCTCGCTTGGTATTCCGCTCGCCGAAGACCAAGCGAGGAGAGGTAAAAGGCGAGATACGCTCGTAGACGCCAACACTGAGGTTTCAGCGGACGCGGGTTCGATTCCCGCCGCCTCCACCAAATCCTTCGCAGTAGCTCGTAATAGTAGGCTGGTTGAAAGGGCACGCAGAAGGAAAAGGTGCAAAGAAGTGCAGCTCCAAATAAAGCAATACCAACCTAAACCCACACGCATACCTTCAAAGTGCTTCCTCACCTTAATGCTCCTCATGCTGATTGCGGGAAGAGAAATCAAATGTGAGGCGCAAATGCGTCTCTTTGTCCTCGGTAAGGATGCAGGATGGCTTCTATGCAAGTTTGTTGATGACGAGGTTCTTATCCCCTATGGCGAGTGGCTTAAGGAAGTCGCAAAAGATGTTGAGGAGGTAAAGGGTAACGCCCTAAGGATAAAGTGCCATGATGGGAAATGCATTGAACTGCGTCCATTTTCCACTGAAGCAGTTGTTGAGGAGAAAAGTGTAAAGCTACAGTATCCACCTGAGTTGAAGGATGGAAAACTATACCTGCCAATCAGGTCGCTTTGTGAGTTGCTCAACTTTGGTTTCACTTACGATAGCAAAACAGGGGTTGGTTACATTTGTGCACTGCTATCGTCGGTTGATATAAAGCAATCAGGTGCTGGGTGGCTTCTTGATGTTTCGCTAAGCTCAAATGTTTCTTACAACATTGAGAGGCTAAGCGCACCTGAACGAATTTACATTGATGCCCACCACTGCCTCATCATCCCCACAAAATACGGTGAAGTAATAGGCAGGCATGGTTCAATAGCTCGTGTGCGCATCGGGCAGTATTCGTCATCGCCACCAATAGCAAGGGTAGTGGTAGACACAGATGGAAGACTTGCATGGGACGATAAAACAGAGAAAGACGAAAACGGGAAAGCAAACAAGATAAGGATCTTGATACATGATGCGTTGGCTTCGGAAGCTTCAAAAGGAAAGGTAAACGCTGTAAAGCTTGAGAAGCTTGATGGGCGTGTTAAGGGCTTAATAACGGCTGAAGGTGCTTTCAGGTGGCGCACATTTACATTGAGTGATCCATACAGGGTTGTTGTTGACTTCCGAAATTGCGAGCTCATGATTCAACCCGGATCTTGTGAGATACCCAAAAACGATATAGTCAAAGAGGTGAGGGTTGGGACACCCGAGGTTGACGGTGAAATTGTAACGAGGGTTGTCTTTGAGCTATTCAAGCCGGTGCGATACAGGGTCATTGATAAGCGTGCCGATGGACTTGTTTCCGTTGAATTTGGTGGGAGCCGACTTGCAAATGCAACAATAGTTCTTGACCCCGGTCATGGTGGGCACGACCCGGGCGCTATGAGCCCACCATCAATGTTTGTGAAGCGCCTCATTGAAAAGGAATTAACGCTTGACATAGCCACAAAGCTACAAAGGTTGCTCACGAGCGCAGGAGTGAATGTCATTATGACTCGCTCGGGCGATTACTACGTCTCTCTACAAGACAGGGTAAACTTGGCTAACAGTGTAAATGCAACTGCTTTCATCAGCATCCATATCAACTCTTATCCAATACAAGGTGGAAAGAGGGGCACAGAGACTTACTACTTTACTCCTCAAAGTGAACGGCTCGCAGCAATAATACATAGGCACATGATCTCCACCTTGCAACTCCCAGACAACGGTATCAGAAGGAGGGGCTTCTTCGTGTTACGCAACACAACAATACCAGCTGTGCTTGTTGAGGTCTGCTACATAAACCACCCTTCCGATGGAGCGCTTCTCATGGATGAGCAGTTCCGTGAGAGGGTAGCAACTGCTATATTCAATGGGATTAACGAATACCTTAGTCAGTTCTAACATCCATCCTCATCTTTTGTTGCCTCAGTTTGCAAACTCCTCAACCAACTTCATCGCCATGTGAACCCATTCCCACATCCTTTGCGGTTGCTTGCGACATGTGTGAAGATCCTTCATGAGGATTTCAACGACACATCCTCTTGCCTTCTCAAGCATCTCCCTGAGTTTCCTTTCGGCGAGCTTTATGTCCCATTGCTCAATACTGAATATGCTTGGGTTAGGCTTCAGCGACATGATATAATCTTTGCCCAAGCTCTCCGCAGCCTTCTCAACATCAGCCCATGGGCTTATGCTTACTCGCCTAAGGTTCGGTATCCAACGCTTGATTATCTCAAGCTTATTATGCAATGGCTCACAACAACCGTAACTGCTAAGCCCAAAACGTGAAAGGAACTTGCTTTCGTAGCGGAGGGCAAATTCCTCATGCATCGCTGGTGAGACATCGGCGAATATCTGAGTTGTGGCGTGTCCCCATTGGTCTTTTGTGCGCACATGCACACCGTCAAAGTCTGGTTGCGGGAGCTCGTCTGTCACTCCAAGCCCTCCGGGACCTATGTTGACTGGACCGTTGTTAAGTGATAGCAAGCCAAGCTTTTCGTATTGCTCCAAAAGACATAAGTGCCATTGTGTCATCCTTTCAAGCCAACCATGTAGCCATTCTGGGCGCTCAATCATGTCAATGAATGTGTTCTCAACACCACGCCATTGAATGAACTCATCAATGATCGCAAACCAATGCGAATACACACCGCGCTTCTCAACCGTCAATATGCCATCATAGATCTCACAAAGGCGCTCATAGTTTCTCTCCGTCTCTTCCCAATCAACAGTTACTTCGGGCATCTTTAACATAGTTGGGTCATCTTTCTCGCTTATGACGGGGTTGAACCGAGCTGCACCAAATTCATGCTGAGGACGATCAATATTCGGTGTTATGCCACGACTGCTCACCCTTATGGTTATCGGGCAATAAACCTTCGCTTCATAAACATGGTCGTCGGGCATATGCTCAAAGTGATACAGCATCCTCCTTAACATCCATTCTTGGCTTCGAGCAAACTCATCTTCGCACTCCAATTTGATTTCGTCCTTGTTCTCATGCCATGTGTCGTTTAGAAGCAAAACCATCGGGCGGATAGGCTTAAGTTTGTTCAGGCAACGCCATAGCTCCATCTTCTCCTGCTGTATCGGCAAGGAGGCTATCTCGGCAAGCCTCTTTGCAAGCTCTCTTAAAACCGCTTTGTCACGCTCAGGTATCGCCATCTTCACCACCCTTCGACAAAAGCGCTATCATCTTAGTTGGTTAAGGCTTCTTCATATTATTATGTTTCCTCTGCTACAAGGGGGAATGTTTATCGTGGTTCGTAGTGGCATAGGTGAGAGGGTAAAACGCATTGATGCGCTCGCTATGGTTACAGGACAGGCAAAGTATGGCGCTGATGTGCATCTCCCTGGTATGCTTCACGGGAAGATACTCCGTAGCCCATTCGCACATGCACGCATATTGCGCATTGATATATCCAAAGCGCTACAAGTGGAAGGCGTTAGAGCTGTTGTTACAGCAAAGGATACTCCAAACAATGGCTTGTTTGCGAGTGACTATATCCGCTTCCATGGTCAAAAGATAGCAGCAGTAGCAGCTGATAGTGTTTATGCAGCAAACAAAGCTGTGGAGGCGATTGAGGTTGAGTATGAGCTTCTGCCAGCTGTTACAGATGTTCGTGAGGCTATAAAGCCAGATGCACCTTGCGCTTTCCTTGGAGGCGAGTTCAAGGATGTTTGTGACATTGACGGCAAGCCATTGAGAAACATCTCGCAATACCGAGAGTTTATAAGTGGCGATGTGGATGAAATGATGCGTCTATCAGATGTTGTTGTTGAGGGTGAATTTTATGTCCCATCGGTGCACCAGTGTTACCTTGAGCCAAATGCATCTGTCGCATGCCCAATAGATGGAGGTAAGCGCATTGTCATATGGACAAGCACTCAAGGTCACTTCCAAGTCCGTTCTCTTACTGCTCGTATGCTGGGCATACCGCTCCACAGAATAAAAGTCATTCCAACTTTCATTGGTGGTGGTTTTGGTGGTAGAAACACGCAAGTTTATACTGAGCCAGTTGCAGCACTCCTCGCTTTGAAGACAGGAAAGCCAGTTCAAGTTGTTGATGATTACAGTGAAGTCCTTCTTGATTCTCATCCAGCACCAGCATGCTATGCGAGAGCTCGTTTGGGTGCAAAGCGTGACGGGACTTTGATGGCTCTTGATGCACAGGTTTTCTGGGATGGCGGTGTGAGTGGTTATATGGGCGCATCCATAAGGTTGCGCGGTCTATACCGATTAAAGAGCTACCGAATACGCTCATACGGAGTGTTCACAAACAGACCGGCACCGGGGGCATACAGAGCACCAGATGCACCACAAATGGCTTTCGTGCGTGAATCGCTTATGGACATGCTCGCACAAGAACTCAGTGTTGACCCATGGGAGTTGCGTATGAAGAACGCTGTGCAAGAAGGAGATGTATCAATTGATGGCGTGCCTCTTCCCAAAATCGGATTCAAGGAAACTTTGCAAGCACTCGTAGATTACGCTTCAAAGAAAAGCGAACTTT
The DNA here is from genome assembly GCA_041538025.1 of Candidatus Thermosaccharophagus gerlachensis. Classification (GTDB taxonomy): domain Bacteria; phylum Armatimonadota; class Fervidibacteria; order Fervidibacterales; family Thermosaccharophagaceae; genus Thermosaccharophagus; species Thermosaccharophagus gerlachensis. The sequence continues at coordinate 59,768 of JBGOEV010000008.1, forward strand.
CAACGGCTGCAATATTAACTGCTTCGCCAACAGCCAAGCTCAATGGTGTAAAGCCGAAGGAGGAAGTGCTGAAGAAACTTGGTTATGGCAACTGGCGTGTCGGTAGGGGGTTGGCGTGCGGTGAATGGGTAAACTATTCTGGTTACTCAAGCGCAACAATTATGCTAAACGAGAATGGCACATTACAAGTCATCACTGGCTCCTGCGATGTCACTGGGACTAACACGCTGTTTGCTCAAATCGTGTCGCAAGAGCTCAATGTGCCAATTGAGAAAGTGACAGTGACAGTTGGTGATACAGATTCTGTTCCATGGCATCACCAAACCGGTGGTAGCCGTGTAGCATACACAACTGGCATGGCAGTGCTAAAAGCAGCTGAACAACTTCGTGAGAAGATGCTACAGATCGGTGCGAAGATACTCGGTGTTGAGCCATCTCAGGTTGAGTTAGGTGAGGAATGCATCCAGCTAAAGGGGAACCAGAATCAGAGGGTTAGCTACATTGAGCTTGGGAGGGCTTGCATAGCGGAATATGGACCACTGTATGGTTCATACAGTGTTGCATGGCTTCCAACACGCCCTGCATATGCGGTTGCCCTCGCTGAAGTGGCAGTTGATCTTGATACTGGAAGGGTTAAAGTGCTTCGCTACATAGCTGCACAGGATGTTGGGAAAGCGCTCAACCCACTCGCAATTGAAGGACAAATAGAAGGTGCTGTGGTTCAAGGTGTTGGTTGGGCAACAATGGAAGGCTACAAATACACACCAGACGGCAGGATCGCAAACCAAACACTTGCAGATTACCTCCTGCCAACAAGTGTAGATGCGCCTCATGTAGAGCCAGTGATAGTTGAGGTGCCAAACCCAGATGGACCTTATGGTGCAAAAGGTGTTGGTGAACCATCAATCATTCCAACACTTGCAGCAATCGCAAACGCTGTTGCAGATGCCATCGGGAAACGAATAACTACTCTCCCACTCACACCAGAGAGAGTCCTCTCGGTCATCTTACAGTGAGCTTTTTCAAATCTTGTTTGCTCACACGAACTGGCGAAGGTATTTCAACCCTTTTATCAATCCTTCCTCTCTTGGCAGTGACGCATCTTCGTGCTCAATGCTCAAGACACCATCATAGCCATTACTGCGTAGGATGCCAATCAATTGTCCCCAATCAATCACACCAAAACCTGGTATGACATAACGCCACCAACCGTGCTCTTGATTCCCGATGTATCTTCGCCTGTGCCAGAGTATCATCGTGTCCTTTGCATGGACATGAAATATGCGGTCAGCAAACTTCTCAGCTGCATACAAGTAGTCAATGTCCTGCCAGACAAGATGTGATGGATCAAAGTTTAAGCCGATGTTGTCGTAATTGACAACCTCAAAGAAGCGATCCCAATGCAAAAGTGTTTGCAGGTTTGTCGCATACCAGTTTTCAAGCGCTATCTTTATACCCTTTTCAGCGGCGTGCTCACAGAGTCTTCTAAACGCTTTTGGAGCATCTTCCTCAATTGTCTGCAGCTTCGTTTTGTTTGGCATTGGCATGCCAGCAAGGGTGCACACAACTTCAACACCAAGTATGGCTGCAGCATCTATCATCTTGTGCAAAGAGGACAAGAAACGCCTCCTCTCAGTTTGGTCTGGCGCAAGCGTATTTCCATACATTGCCAGAGCCGAAATAGTTAACCCAGCTGACTCAATGAGCTGTTTTATCTTTCCACCACCTGTGCGTAGCACCTGCTGTGCATCAATATGTCCTGAACCAACCCCACATAAAACCTCAAGCGCTTTGAAACCTGCTTTGCTCGCGAATTCAACGACACGCTCAAATGGCTCGTTGCGAAATGGAGCAGTGTAAAAGCCGATCAACATTTTTCATCCACCTCCAGTTGCTGTTTCTGTGCTACTGTAGTTGACAGCGTTATAGCGATTCAAAATCGTCTTTAGCGACATACACATTGTAACCAATTTGCCAAGCGCTGCTCACCAAGGCTTGCATATTTCATCAATTGCCTCAAGAACCTCTTCGAGCGTGATTGCGCTCATGCATTTGTAATCGTTACACCTGTAATCATGCCCTAAGCGTAAGCACGGAACACAGGGGAGCTTACTTTGCACTATACGATGTGCTTCACCTATTGGACGCCATTGCACTGGGTTAGTTGGTCCGTGCAATGCAACCGTTGGTCTACCAAGCGCTGCTGCAAGGTGCATGATGCCGGTGTTTGGACAAAGGACGAAATTTGCCATGCTCACCAACGCGACAAGTTGCGCAAAAGATGTTCTACCAACAAAGAACGCAACACTACTTGATTCAGCGATTCTGAAGACACGTTTAGCAATTTCAACATCATCGCCTCCACCCGTCAGGACAATGAAAACGCCTCTGTCACATAGGATGCGCACTACTTGCGCATATCGTTCTACAACCCATGTCCTCGGTTCACCACCAGAACCGCAACCTGGGTGGACAATCGCCAGCGGTTGTGAATCGCCTTTCCATCCGTAAGCTAACAACATACGGCGCATAGCTTCAACTTCGTCTTGCCTTGGACTAATGCAACCAACGAAGCCTTTCAAACTTTCCATGACTATGTCCTCACCGAGGAAGAGTGAAGCAAGTTGCGCAAAAGATACGAGTGTGTGTTGTGTAAAACTGTAGGTGACCGAATGAGTATACAGCGAGTTTCGGAACTGTGCTGCTGTAGAGAAGCCATAGCGCATCGGAGCTCCGCAAAGGTAAGAAATGAGGCTGCTGAAACGCATCCACTGCTCAAAATCAATAACCACACGAAAGCGCTCACGGCGTAGATTCAGGATCGTTTTTACAAGTTCAAGTGGGCGGGAAAAGCTCGTAGCAAAATCAATGTAATAAATCGCTCCGTTAGAAAGCTGGAGGTAGCTCACGACTTCCTTCATTGCCCTTGAAGTGAGGAAGTAAATGCGCAGGTTGCTACGCCGCTTAATTCCATCAACTACGGGTTTCATGAGGATGATGTCTCCCATCCCAGCAAACTTTATGAGAAGTAGCTTATCGGAGACATCTTCAAAAGTTACCCAATGCTTCACAGGCTTAAGGACGCACAGGAGCAATATCCCGACGTAGCGGTCAATTTGGCGAGCTACAGCGCTTTTGCGCATTCTTAGTTTATGTGCCCCCACATCGCAAAGCTAACTCAAGTGCTTTAGAGACGATCAATATGCTTGCTTGTGAAAGAAGACCTCAAATGCTGTCTTGATGAGTATCTTGAGGTCAAGTAACAACGACCAGTTCTCAACATAGTAAAGGTCGTATTTTGTTCGCTCCTCTATTGAGCAGTTACCGCGAAGCCCGTTGACTTGAGCCCACCCTGTTATGCCTGATTTCACTCTATGGCGTTCCATATACCTTGGGATGTGCTCTGCGAACTGCTCAACGAAGTATGGGCGTTCTGGTCTTGGTCCGACAAGCGACATATCCCCTTTGAGGACATTGAAAAGTTGAGGTAGCTCATCTAAGCTTAATCGCCTTAGCACCCTCCCAACAGGTGTGCAACGAGGGTCATTCGGCTTAGCCCAAACTGGACCTGTTTCATCTTCAGCCCCTTCATACATCGTGCGGAACTTAAGCATAACAAAAACTTTGCCATCTTGCCCAACTCTCTCCTGACGATAGAGGACAGGACCTTTTGATGTGAGCTTTATGAGCAAAGCAATTATGAGCATGGGGAGCGAAAAGAGGACGAGGAGAAAAAGGGAAAGGAAGATATCCATGATGCGCTTCACGAATGCCCCCCATGTGCGCAGTGGTAGCCTTGCTACAATCACCGACGGCATGCCCGCTAATTCCTCAAACTGACCGCGCCTTTTTATCACATCAACGAGACTAAGCATCAACCGAACATTTATCCTTTTCCCGTCAGCCCAATTGAGGAGTTGGAGAAGCACATCTTCGTTGAGCGAACCAGCTTGCACAATGACTTCATCAAACTCACCCATGCTTGAAAGATGCTTTATCAATTCATCAGCACTAACAAAGCCATCTCCCTTTGATTGCTCACCGAGTTCAAGCGTCCCGACCACTTTGCAGTTTTTTTCCAGCTCGCAAATTTGCTTTGCGAACTGGTTTGCGTCAGAACCAATAACAACAACTCTAACAAGCCCAATCCCTGCACGGTTAAGCATGCGTTCTACAGCCCTCATGCAAACCCTACCAAAACTGATTAAGAGGGTCGTGAACGCCTCAGCCATGATGAAAACGAGCCGTGATAACCATTGGTAACGCAGCAGTGTTGCGAGCGTCCCAACGATGGCACTCGCAAGGAGACCGCATATCAAGACACTGTAAAATTCATCAACTGCATAACGATCGCGATGCCTCTTGTAAAGACCAACCATATTCAAGCAAATCAACCACGCTATGACATGAAGCATGATAAAGCCAGCATGGATGCCGATCGGTGGTATGCCAAGATGTGGTGGAAACCATTTAGACACCGCCCAAAAGAAGCGCATGTGGTAAGCGAGCACGAAACCGATCAAAGCCATTAACGCATCTTGCAGGAGCAAGATGAATGGCATAAGCGAGTAGAATCGTAGCCTCCGCAAGAAATGCATATACTGTCACCTCACAAAACTATTTACCGCTATTCAAACCTTGATTGCAAACACTTCTATGCTATTGCCTATTTGCCACTTGAACACCGCGCTTACCAGCAGAGCCACAGCCCAATAGGCAATACGAAGCGCATCAAAGAACCGTCTACCATAGATGTTCGGGACGCCCGGTCTCACTTCAAGTATCTTGAAGCCCATTTCAGTTAAGCCTTCGGTGAGCGAGCGAACTGTGAAATGATTGATGTGATTATGCGAATCAAGCCCTATGAAGTGTTTTCTCTTTGTTGCCCTCAGGAGGAGAGTTTTAATCCAGTGGAATTTGAAATTTGGGACGCGCAAGACGAGCAACCCACCATGTCGCAATATTCGTCTCACTTCCCTCAAAGTCTTCGCTGGTTCAGCGATGTGTTCAAGCACATCAATTAGCGTGACCACATCAAAGCTTTCATCATTGAATTTGGCTTCCTCAAGTGTTCCGATGTGGACACTTAACCCCATGCGAGTGCGCGCGTATCTTGCTGCAGGTTCACTTATCTCAACACCGACAACTTTATATCCAGCTTGTCTTGCCATGCTCGCGAAGTGACCGAAGGAGCATCCAACATCAACAAGTTCACCTTGCGCCCTATAATGCATTATGCGTGAGAGCAAACGCCTATGTAGCCATGGGCGAGCCGAAGAAAGCACTACCTCCCAGTGACGCTCATCGGAGAACTGTTCTGTGTAGTATCTTCGGATAGCTTCAAGTGTCGGTATCACGAGCGCATAGGCTATCCCACAGTTCACACATGCAACAACGGGAACACCCTCATCAATGATGAGGAAGCGTTTCTCTTTAAATCCACACCAAGGACAGGATGTCCTCATCACTTTACCTTCACAAGCTTGTAAACCGACATCTCCCCTTTCCGAACCTTTATCAACATCCACTTTGAAAGCTCCTCCTTCCCTGAGCGTTTTAGGAGTAGCAGTTCAATGAGCTCATCCCAGTCCGCAATGTAACTTATGCCTTCGGAGACGATGTAATTTAGCATCCTCTTTTCAAGCATTGCTGAGAGTGCTTTGCCGTTAACGACTCCGTCAAGGTTTATCACAGTGCGCTCAGAGAGGTAACTTGAAGTGCCAGATTGAAACATACCTATGCGCGCATCTTTTGGGGTGTGTTTCTTGAGCCAAAGCGCTACATTCAAATACTCCTCAAATCCACAAAACGACTCGGAGCGCAAGTAAGCACAACCAATGCAAAGCTGCATGAGTTGGCTCACTACGATTATTCCAATTGCTGTTTGCGCCACACACCTGCACTGCTTGAAACGCTCTAACAGACACCTGTATAATGCCTCGGCACAAAAAGCACCGACAAGGACACCAACAGGGATTACGGGGAAGAAGTATCGTGGGAAGAACCACCAACCAAATTGATAAAGCGAGTAAGCTAAGAACAACGAAACGATGTGAAAGAGCCAGAACCAAAGCTTGCGCATCTCTTTAAGCATCGGCATGAGGTGCTCAAAATATCCAAAGCGATAAAGCAATACGATGAGCAAGATGGACATAACCAAAAGCGAAGCTAAGAAACCATGCGCACTTACTGCACCAACAAGTTCAACAAGTTTTGAGGACAGATACCTCCACTGCTTAACTCTTAAGAGCGTTGAAAGTGCTTGTGAAAACGAATAGCTTATCACACGCCAACTTATACCTTCGTCGAGGGCACCAATATACGCCATTGAAAGGAATCTGATAGCCATGCCACTCTCTGGGATAACCTTCCCTGTCGTTGCAATGCCGTAAATTAGCCACGGCAAAAGTGTGAGCACGACAATAGCAGAAATGAAAACGCCTGAGACAATACGAGAGACTAATTTTTGTGATGCATTGCGCACTCGTGCACCAGTTCCATTTGAGCTCAAGGTGTGAGCTACTATAGCTGCCAGCACAAATGGTAAACCATCAACCCTGCTCAAAATGGTCAGACCAAGCACGAACCCGAAAAGGATTTGCATACCGATTTTTCCAAACTTACTTTCACACAGCGTTCCATGATTTTGTGTTGAGCTAACGAGAAGAAGTGCAGCCAAAGTGAGCATGAAGACATAAAGCCCTGTCTCCATGCCGTTCATGGACTGCTTTAATACCGTCGGTGACGTCATCCAAAAGAAGGTTGCAAGGAGACCAACACGTTCACTCCAAACCTTCCTTGCGAGAAGGAAAAGCAAGAGCCCGTTGAGCGTGCTGATCAATGCGAGCAAAGTCATCGCTATGTTTATTGCGGTTTCCTTCGGTGCACCAAGAGCATAGATTGGCACGAGGATGAAAGCCCAAAGTGGTTGGAAGCCGTTGGTCATATGAATGCCATCTGTGGTTGGACCTTTACCAGTGGCAATGTTATAAGAGATGCTCGCATAATAACAGGCATCATCACCGAAAGCACCAGTGCTTATCAACCTCTCCCACGGTTGCCATGCTATTGCAAGCCTTATTGAGAGACCGAAGATGAGCATTAAAACTAACAACCTTATCAGGCTACTCACCCTCACCGCTTCTGCCCTTTCAAAACAACCTCAGTTGCCCATCGCTTTCACCTTGCTGGTGTTTCATTCTTGCATGCATGTGAGCACGACGCAGTGGCTCGGGAATACGGTAACCCGTGCAGCACTTGAGCACAAGCTCAATGGCTGTCTTCAAACTCACTTTATGCCCAACCGAAACAAAAACAGGTTGGACACCCTTTTTTGTTCTTAGCGTCGCACCTATAACCTCACCATCCTTTGGATCTATGATTGGCGTCCACATGCCAACCTCATCTGAAGGCTCACTCCAATTCCCATAAAGTATGCTTTTTGCACACCCTATTGATGGTATGTCCAAGATAACACCCATCTGTGATGCTAACCCGACTTTCCTTTGGTGCGCTTTCCCCTGCGCATCCCAAAGTATGAAGTCTGGTTCTATCCTCACCTTCTCAAAGGCACTTAGCACAGCTGGACCTTCCCTGAAGGCAAGCAAGCCGGGAATATACGGGAATGAAACTTCAACCTCAGCGCTAACGCACTCCTTTTCAATCAGTGTTGGAAATTCAAGCACGCAAACAACGGCTCTCATCTTCCCATCAGATGTTTGATGGACATCAACACCAGCTACATACCTCGCCTTTGATGGAAGGTCTGGTATGACATCCTCGTCAATGACTTGAAGCGCAAGGAGGCGTTGTATTTCAATTGCTTCTTCTGGCGTTACATCCCACCTGTGTGGGCAACTAAGCCTCATTACCTTCACCCCCAATGAAACGGGCAAGCAAATTCAAATTATGTTAGCACACCCAACATAGCTGACTATGCGAAGCCAGTTGCTATCGCCCGTTTGCTCATAAACGCGGCGCATGTATTCCTCAAGCGCCCTTCGTAGCTTCCTTGGGGAATGAACATCATGTAAAAGTAGTGTCCCAATTTGGACT
>JBGOEV010000009.1:0-65405 GCA_041538025.1 Candidatus Thermosaccharophagus gerlachensis
CGTGAAACCACTTTGCTTGCCCACGCTACAAACCACCCAAACGCTTCAACATCGCTCTCTTTGAACTGCGGTTCATCTTCCCAACGCGTTACATTGAGAACTCCATTCACACCTTCATCCTCAAGGAGTGGGAAAGATATCGCGCTTCCTTTGCCACCGTAGCGAAGCCTTTGAGCTATGTATGAATGCTTCATCATTTCACTGTTGATTATGATCGGCTTCCGCATTTGAATCACAAGCCCAACTATGCCGGTTGTCGGTCTCACCTCAATGTTCCTCGTAGCTAAAGGTATGCCTACAGCAGAAACAATTCTCAAACAGCCTCGCAACCTATCCGTAACAAGCAACGATGCTGCATTTGAGTTTGTTTGCTCAATTGCAGTTTGAGTCAGGCGCTGCCCAAGTCTCTCAAGGTCAACCTCATGCAGTAATGTTTCGGCTACTTCCGTTCTTGTCCTCAATTGATCAGCGTTGTTTATGATGCTCGCATACTCACATGCCGTATCCACAACCGATATTAACTCTGCTATTGTGAAAGGTTTGATTAGCACCCAAGGCATACCAACACCAAGCGATTTGACGACAACGTCACGCAATCCTTGCCCTGTGAGCGCTATCCCAACCAAGTTCGGCAATTTCTCTTTCAGCCTTTGAAAAAGTGAAAAGCCATCGTAGTCTGGAAGAACCCAATCAACAATGGCTATGTCAAATGCTTCCTTCTCTGAAGCCTCTAAGGCTGATGCACCGTTGTTAAACTCAATTACTTCGTGGGAACGACGGCTCAAAGCTCTCCTACAAACTTCCCTCACAGCTTCGTCGTCTTCAATGATAGCGATGCGTAGTTTACCATGGGCTTTCTTTAATCCAAACGCTTCACCCACCCGTTTTCACCCCTGTTATGTTTTTGGCGTGGCGGTAGCTGTGAGTGGTGTTGCCTACACTGTTCAAGCATTGGCTTTATTTGTGGCTCCCTCGCTTTCTGAGTTATCTTCATGTGATATACGCCTCATTGTCTCTGCGAACTCCTGAGCATATTTAACAAGGTCAGCATGTGAGGCAGTGGCAAGCTTATGGGTGACACTACGGATTCGTAAAACGAGGTTTTGAACCTTAAGAAGCTCATCCTTTACATCTTCCGCCGTCGTTTCCTCACGCCGCAAAAGCAACTCAATTATTCCGAGTATGCCTTGGGCTGGGTTATTTATCTCGTGGCATATCCTGTTCACGAACCATTTCAGCATGCGGGTATCAAACATAAGCGAGATGTTAGCCCAAGCCATTTCACCGTTTTCTTTACTTCTCTCATCTCGCACTATTCTGTTTTTGCCCAGATGCTTTGCAGTTGTTAGAGCTCTATCTGCTGCTTCAAGCAACTTCTCCGGTGTCTCTCCTGCACTTGGAGCAGTTGCAACTCCTATGCTCGCTGTCAAACGGGTAGCACAACCAAGCACGTTGCTCAAATCCAAGCTTTCAATCAAGCTTCTTGCCCTCTCAGCAACAACCATCGCCCCAGAAGGTGGTGTCGCTGGAAGGAGTATAGCAAACTCATCGCCACCAAGCCTCGCAACCACATCATACCGCCTGACATGCCTCCTCAACACGCTACCAACATGCTTTAAGACAATGTCACCTTTTGCATGCCCCAAGAAATCGTTAATAGCTTTAAACCCGTCAAGGTCTATCAAGACAACGCTTACTGGCAGGTTCATTCGGCGTGCCCTTGCAAGCTCTTCTTCGGTCTTCGCGAGCCAACATTGCCTATTGACCAAGCCAGTTACCGGGTCAGTCCATATGGCTCGCTCAAGCACATACATTGATGCAATTCTCTCAATGACAGTCCCAGTGAATGTAGCTATTTGAGCGATCACCTGTTGTTTCCTACCGGGTGGGAAATCGTTCCCATCGCCAAAGAGGAAGAATCCTCCTACCGTCCCAGAAGAGTTCGCCACAGAGGCAAAATAATACTTCATGAATTGCGAGAGTATTCGGTGAACGTCTTCAATAACGAACGCCTCTAAATCGGAATTGCCCATGTGCGCCTTAAAGTGCTCTTTGAGCCTTTCAATTGCTTCTTTGTCACCGTGCATGATGATTGTTTTGACCCTTTTAGTTCGCGGAGAGCATAGGACGAATACCCCAACCTCACACTGTGTTACGAGCAAACCGAGATGTAAAAGCATATCTAAATTCCGCTCAAGCAGTTGTGATGTGTCAATGCAAACAGTTGATTCAAGGTAGCGCCGTAACGATATATGGTCAGACGGGATCGGTAAGAGGCTAAGGAATAGCTCGCCCAACTTGCTCGTTATCTGACAAACTGTTTCAACCTCGCTTTGCTTGAACCTTTTCCTTGTCTTGCTTGCCACGCATATAGCACCTATGACATCGTTAACGCTTATCATGGGTGAGGCAATCAAAGCGCTGACGCCATATTGCCTTAGCCAATTTAGCTCCTCCTCTGATGCTTTCCCTGAATCTAAAATGATTGCCTTCCCATCCCGCACCACTTTCTTCGTGAGCTGCATAACACGAGCATCTGCAAGGAGTTGTGCACCATGCCTTGTTAAAGCTTTCTCAACAAGCACATGGGGTGTGTCTGACAGCTTATCATAAATGACTACTGACCCTATATCGCCATCCACAAGGGTGAAGATGACATCCATGATCAGTTCAAAGAAGTCTTTTGAATGGAGTTGCGGTGATGGCTGTAACTGTTGGCTCAGTAGCATTTCTTGCCGCCCTCCTTTGTTGTTTACGATGCCACTTCATTCCTCACGCTCAACTATTGAACTCAAGAACGAATGCGTCATGCCCAAGATTTCCCTTCTGGGATGGCTTGGCTGTTTTGGTTGAATAGATGTTGAACTTATGGGCTCAACGAAGATAATAGCATTTCCGGACGGGCTTGTAAACGCCTCTACCTGAGCTATTTCAACAGAGATGCCTTGCCTAAGCAAATAGCGTTGAAGCTCTGCCAAACCTTCCTTTTGCACTGTCACAATTGCTACCCTTGGGCGTTCGTTGAAGCCAACTGCAATTTGCTCTTGCGGTTTTGTAGCTCTTTGCTCAGCAGTTGTTTCACCAAAGGCTTGTTGAAAAACAGTCTCCAAATCGGCTGACTCATCTGCCCACCAGTCCCTTGCTATACGCCGAACATCAGCATATGATAGACCTTCAAGCCATGATGCTACAAGTATGGCTCTACCAACTGTGAGCACAATTGAACTGGCTGGATTGAAGTCAAAGAGAACTCCAACGCAGTTTCGGTATGCATCTAAAGCGAGCACATCAACTTTTTCCCCACCGCGTATCGGCACTTTTACCCCAACAGGAAGCAGATTGCCAATAAACTTCCAAAGCCCTTTCCTGCTCAGAGTCCTTTCAATAAGTGCTTCCAAACGCGTAACATCAAACTGAATTGTGAAGAACGACAAATCGCCCTCAGTTGGGATATAGATTGCGAATCTCTCAACTCTTGCTCCCTCCATTTGTTTCTCCTCCGTTACAGAAACAGCTACGGAACTAAACCCGTTAGGCATCTTACATCAGCAAGTGTAGCACATGCTGACATAGTATGGTAAGTGGGAGGTGGAAAAGAAAGATGCAAGCGAGCAAACTTAAGACGATGCGCCACAGAGTTTGTGGCGTCTATGTCATCACTGATAGATACATTAACCAAAGGCACGACCATATCTCCATAGCTATGGCTGCCATTAAAGGCGGTGCATCAGTTATTCAACTTCGCGACAAAAACGCAACCACAAAACAGCTCCTTGAATGGGCATTTAAATTGAGGGAGATGACGAATGGCACAAATACGCTTCTCATCATAAATGACCGTGTTGATGTAGCGTTAGCATGCGGTGCAGATGGTGTTCATGTTGGTGATGAAGACATGCCAGTAGCAGTTGCAAGGAAGTTGGTTGGCAAGAACATGCTCATAGGGAAATCAGTTGATAATGTTGAGCAGGCAGTTGAAGCAGAAAGAGACGGCGCTGATTATGTTTCCATTGGTGCTATTTTCCCTACATCTACTAAGCCAGATGCTGCTCAAGCTGTGGGGCTTGACATGTTAAGGGCTGTTAAGGTTGCGGTAAAAATACCAGTTGTTGCAATAGGTGGAATAAACCATGAGAACGCACAGCATGTTATTAAAGCGGGTGCTGATGCAATCGCTGTCATCTCGGCTGTGGTCAATTCTGACGACCCTTTAAAGGCTGTTGAGGAACTTGTGCGCATATACAAAGCTTGCAAGGGGAATGGAGATGAACATGGTGAAAAAGCTTAAGGACATAGGAGAGTTGAAACTTTTAAGTTGGATATACAGCAAACTTGGTGAGCAGGTCAGGTCAAGGGACGATGTTGTAGTCGGGGTGGGCGATGATGCAGCAGTCCTTAAAGTTGAGCGAACGAAACAATTAGTCATAACCGTGGATTCGCTTGTTGAAGGTGTTCACTTCTCGCTTGACTACTTCACACCAAGTGATGTTGGTTGGAAGGCACTTGCAGTCAACCTGAGTGATCTTGCTGCCATGTTTGCGAAACCAATTGCAGCACTCGTTTCGTTTGCCGTGCCAAGCAGCCTACCGTTCATGTGGGTAAAGAAGTTTTATCATGGCATGTTTGAGGTGGCAAACGAATTTGGTGTAGCAGTGGTTGGTGGTGATACATCAAGCTCACCGACGAACATTTTCATCTCCGTGAGCGTCATTGGTGTAAACAATGCCGATACCCCACTTAGGTCTGCAGCTGAGCCGGGAGATGCAGTTATAGTTACTGGCACATTCGGTGATTCGGCAATCGGGTTGAGGGTATTAAAGGAGGTAGGCACACATGCTGTCAGGCGCTCAAAAGTTTTGCGTCACCTTGCAATGAGACATCTAAGACCTACACCGAGGGTGAATGAAGGGTTAACAGCTGCTTCAACCGGGCTTTGCAAATGCGCGATTGATGTGAGCGATGGTTTAGCGAGCGACCTGACCAAAATAGCCAAGTTGAGCGGTGCCAGGATTCGCCTGTGGCTCGAGAAGATACCTATGAGCAAGGAGGCAATTGAAGCTTCAAAGTGGTTCAGCTACTCACCTCTTGAGATGGCTTTAACTGGTGGCGAGGATTATGAACTAATCATGACTGTCCCAAAAGCACATGCTACATCACTCTGCAAGGCAATCAAAAAGAAGTGTGGAACAAAGTGCACTATCGTAGGTGAAGTGGAATCGGGAGAACCCGTCGTTTATGGTGTTGATAGTAACGGCAAGTTGGTAGAGGTCTTAGGTGGCTATGAACATTTCGTCAGTTAGGTGGCTCAGAACGATAGATGAGTTCTTTGATAACCTGTAAGCGCTCAGAATCGTTTTGCGGAACAAACTTAAGCTTATGCAGTTCCCAAGAGATGTCAAATCTTGCTTCTTCACCAAGTCCGAGCTTGAATATCGGACTCATCAGCTCAAGCTCAACATATGGCAATTCATCCGGGTTGGTATAAACCTCAATTGTGCATCCACCATCTGGATACACCTCATGCTCTCTGTATTGGGCACGCTGGATAAACACTACATCGCCGTGAAATGAAGCAAGCCAACACTCTTTTGAGTCAGCACCAACCTTCGTTGCTTTCTTCGGGTCACGGCGTAGAAGCAAGAAATCACCCTCACGTTTACAGTATTCAGGTTCAGCTTTGCTAAGCACAGTGTATCCTTTCTCAAACTTGCTTTCACGACTTAGGGGCATGATGACTAAATCTGGCGACCGTATCTGCGTGACACTCCATATCAACATCTCCACAAGCGGCAAGCGTAGTTTTTCCAACCTCTGTTTGATTATGAGTTTTGATGAATCGGCACTCAGTCTTATTTCCCTGACAAGCCATGCACCATAGTGTGGGCTTACGGGCGTCACAAGTTCAACACCGTCTTGTAGCTCAATCGCTGTGCACTCACCACCGTCAAATGCTTCGTCAGGTGGCCAACTTCTACCCATCACTTCATTCCATTGCGCTTGTGGGGCTGGCCATACTTTGTCACCACCAAAGTTTGCCCACTCGTTTGGCTTTGCATCCCTGCGCAGTTTGCCGAACCATTTTTCATTCTCCCAAAGTATGTTTTCACCATCTACAAACCTATAGCTCATGATGCGCCCTATCTTTGGGACGACTATGACCTCAACGAGCCCGTTCGTTATTCGGTATGATTCATCCCAACCACGGTAGTTCAGCTGTTCTACCTTGACCTGTGCGTAGAGTCTCCCCATAAACAACACAACGATTGCGATAAACGCTGTTCGCTTAACCACTCCGCTCACTCCCCGAGTATGCATTCGTATGATCCAGCTTGCTTTGCCACTGTTAGGAGCTTGAAGAGAGAAGGCGCTTGAAGTATTCAATTGTGATTTTTAGTCCTTCTTCAAGGGGGACCTTTGGCTCCCAACCAAGTAGCTGTTTTGCCTTGCTTATATCTGGGCAGCGTTGTTTTGGATCATCTTCCGGTAGTGGCTTAAACTCAATTCTTGATTTGCTCCCCGTAAGGTTGATGATGAGGTTGGCGAGGTCAATAATGCGCACTTCATTTGAATTGCCCAAGTTTATGGGTTGATGCACATCTGCCTCCATAAGCCTCCTAATACCTTCAACCAAGTCGTCAATGTAGCAAAAAGAACGAGTCTGAGTTCCATCCCCATAGATGGTGAGAGGCTCTCCCCTTAACGCTTGCCAGATGAAGTTTGGTATAACACGTCCGTCATCTATACGCATGCCAGGTCCATATGTGTTAAAGATGCGTGCGATGCGCGTATCCAAACCATGGTGGCGATGATAAGCCATAGTGAGTGCCTCAGCAAAGCGTTTTGATTCGTCATATACACTCCGCACGCCAATAGGGTTGACATTACCCCAATAACCTTCATCTTGAGGGCTTACGAGTGGATCACCGTAAACCTCAGAGGTTGATGCGAGAATATACTTTGCCCCTTTGGCACGAGCCAAACCGAGCGTGCGCCATGTGCCAATTGAATTAACAAGCAGTGTCTCAATTGGATAACGCATATAGTGAGCGGGGCTTGCAGGGCTCGCGAAATGTGCAACATAGTCAACATGCCCATCAATGTAGAGAAAGTTACAGCAGTCGTAACGCATCACTGTGAGTTTGCCATTAAGGTTAGCTATGTTCTCAATGCGCCCCGTTATGAAGTTGTCCACAACGATTACCTCGTGACCTTCCTTCAACCACATTTTAACCAAATGCGATCCGATGAAGCCTGCCCCACCAGTTATGACTATGCGCACTTATGTTCACCTCGTAAGCATTGAAAGAGTCAAAAGATGGCATTCCTATCAGGTTCAATTTGCTTTATAGCTGCAAGCCCTTCGGAAATGCTTGTGCGAAGCTGTTTTGCAAGGACTGGTTCTTGGTCTATGAACTGCATCAGTTGAACTTTAAGTTGCTCAGCTTGAGTGCGCAATTCATTAATGCGCTCCTTTATCGGTTTGAACATGATTCGCCTCTTCCCGAAGAGACCCTTCTCCTCACTTACTTCATAAAGACCACGCTCGGCGAGGAATTGTTGCACATACTGGATGAGATCTCGGTATGCGTCTCCTGTTAGTTTTGCCCACCCAGTGAGACGACGTATCTCACGAAGAGCAAACTCAATAACTTCCTCAACTGGCGCCGTTTGATCGCCGGGTTTATGTATGAACCAAGCCTTTAATGCTCTCCTGAAGCCAACTTCAAGGTTACGTGCAAACGGTGTCCTTGGGAAAGCCCTTACAGGGCGCATGTGCAATTCCCAATCACGCGGTGGGAATGGAGAGAATGGATCTACATTGCGCTTTTGGATGCTCCATTCAATTGCGCCTTCACAAGATAGCCAGACAAAGGATGCAAAGAACATCTCCTCAACGAGTTGCTTGTTTGAAACATGGACATCTGATGATGGCACAGGGGAAAAATAAGCCTTCAAGTGCTCCGGAGGCGATTGAACAGGTTCAATAAACATATCCGCAAATGCCAAAACAAGGCACTCTGGTCCAGTAACAGATGGCAATGGCAATTGCAATGCTGGCTCAATAGGCTTGCTCCACCATTCGCTGAAGACTTGCGTTAGGAAGCGTATAACAGCATAGGAAGCCACGATGACCGCAACTAAGCATATAATTACCAATATCAAGCCCCCAACCATTGTTCCCTCTGTTCACCACCGACAGACTCAATCGCGGTGTCTCCGTATGCTTACTCATAAATTTCTGGATTGACTATGTTTGGTGGGCGCTCGCCCCGTAACACTGCCAGCACATTCTCAACAGCCATGAGTGCCATCTTCGTTCTTGTCTCAATTGATGCACTCCCGATATGCGGAAGGAGAACAACATTCTCCATTTCAAGAAGCTCTGGCTCGACCTTAGGTTCGTTCTCATACACATCCAAGCCCGCACCTGCTATCTTTTTTTCTTTGAGAGCCCTCACAAGCGCTTTCTCATCAACAACAGGTCCTCGTGAAGTGTTGATGAGGAAAGCAGTTCGTTTCATAAGGTCAAATTCTCTGTCGCTGAACATGTGATATGTTTTGTTTGGTCCATGTGTTATAAGTGGCACATGTATGGTGACGAAGTCAGCCTCCCTAAGCAACTCATCAAACGGCACATATTTTGCTCGTAGTGCTCTTTCAACCTCCTCATCAGCTCGCACCATGTCATAGTAAATGACACGCATGTCAAAGCCCCACGCTCTCCTCGCAACTGCTTTTCCTATTCGCCCAAATCCGACTATCCCAAGAACCTTGCCCCATACATCTGCACCAAGAAATTGCATTGGACCCCATCCGTTCCACTTACCAGAGCGCAGAAAACGTTCGGCTTCATTCAAGCGCCTCGCGACAGCCATCATCAGCGCCCATGCTAAGTCAGCCGTTGTCTCGGTGAGCACACCAGGTGTGTTCGTAACTGGTATTTTGCGCTTTGTAGCTTCAGCAACATCTATGTTGTTGAACCCAACAGCGTAGTTTGCGATGATCTTCAAATTCGGATTTGAATCCATCACTTCGCTATCAATCGTATCGGTGAGCAAGCAAATAAGAGCATCACACCACTTAACACCTTCAAGTAGCTCTTCCCGTTCAATTGCATGGTCATGTGGGTAAATCCTCACCTCAGAAACTTCAGGGGCACTCCGAAGCCTTTCAATCGCTGGCTCCGGCAACATGCGTGTTACAAACACCTTATAACCCATTCTTCCGCCACCCCCTGTGATGTTTTCATCTGCACCAAGCGTCCCAAATGATATTGTCAGCTCATTTTCCATTATGCGTCACCCTGCTCACGAGATACGCACTGCCAAAGCGAAACTGAAGTTTCCCGTAAGTGTCCAAGTTAATTGAGAATTCAATAGCTTGAGCAAACTTACCATAGCATGCGGGGGATAGAAGATGGATTGTAAAGTGGCACGCATGTTTATTTCGGCTTACATAGACGGCGAGATAAATGAAGCGGATGTGGAAAGGCTTAACAAGCATCTCAAGCGCTGTGCGGAGTGTATGTCATTCTACAACTCCATGGTCACACTTAAGCGAATCCTTGCATCATCTCACGAGCCCAAACCTAAAAACGAGTTTTTAACGACAACCTTGCATCGGCTTAGAGAAGCCAAGGGGAGCCAGACCCTATCAAACAGACCGCACAATTGTAAAATTATCCAACATAAAATGCTTGAACTGCTTGATGGGGAGATTGAAGATGAGGATGCGCATGGGTTGCTTGAGCAAATAGCACGCTGTGACACGTGCACAGCAGTTTGGTTTCAATGGGAAAGGTATATGGAGGTAATGAAATCGCTTCGTGGTTTGCCCGTGCCAGCACATCACAAGGTAGCGCTAATTGAGCGCCTGCGTGAGGAAAAGCTTTCGTTGCAAACAAAGATTCACTTTGCAGGAAAGCTTTTGCAATGGTCAAGGCAAGCCATTGTGGTTGCCATGGTTACTGCGTTCGCTTTATTGATTGCACTCTTGCTGAATCATCGCATAAAGCATACGGTGATTGTGCAACACACTGGCGAGACAGTCAAAAAAGTTTATCACGAGGGCGAGAAGCGCATTGTAACAAGCCACATTGTTAAAGAATCATCAAGTCGTCCCATACCAATCCCTCATAAACCAAGTGAACTCGTTAAACGCCCACAGCGTATAGTTCATGGAAAGCCAGTTTCAGCACCAGCAAAATTTACAGCAAGCGTAGTTGCAACTGATGAAACCGTAAAACCATCAAACATCAATGACATAAGGATAAGCCTGAAGGGGACAGGTATTCCGATGAGAACCAATGTGGGGCGAAGGAGAGCCGGGGTGAGAGAGTTTGCAGAACGCATGCACGCAACAGTTGCGTTGCCAGTTCACCACGAGCATGAAAAGGTGGCTTCACAAATGTTAATCAAAAAAGCAAGGCAGGAAGGAATGAGTGAGCTACCGGAACTTGAAAAAATAACGAGCGGCACTCAAGTGACACATACATTGCAGTATGGAGCACTTGAAGCAACCAAAACGAGGGACGAAGAAAAAAGCATCGCTAAGAGTCTTCCGAAGTATGGCATAGGTGTGGCATCAGGGGAAGCTGTTGATGAAGAACTTCTCTTACAAGGCGGTCTGGAAGAAGCCTTGAAGCGATGGAAAGAAGCAATGGAGCTAACATCTTCAAAAACTGTCTCGGTAGAAGGATGGCATATGATTATGGGAGCTGCTTTTCAATATCGCTCTGAAGTTGATGAGGTCAAAAGATTGAACAACTACTTTCTCGGTCGCCCTGACATCGTTGAGCGAGTTCGCCCCGGCGATACCTTCACTGGAGCAAGCCAGAACCGATGCCTTTACATAAAGCTCTTCAGGCTCGGGGTCCAATGGTGATGACCGCTACACCTCGCTCATGGCAAGGTGAAAGGACGATGAGCAAGCTAATGGTAATAGCCATGTTGTGGGTGTGCATCCTTATAGCTGTGATGGCAGGCGATCTGGCATCTTATGAGGAGTCATTCTTGCAAAATTATGCTGACAATTTGAGCACGCTCAACCATTCGCGTCTCGGGCAGGCAACAAGGATAACGATGTTCAATGACAGGACTGAACCTCGGCTCACCAGCACGAAGCTGAAACCGGGAAGCCTTGTTCAAGGCGCTCATATCTCAACATTGCTTGGCAAAGGGACAAGTATCTCTGTGACTATTGTAAAGAGCGCCCAATTCAATCCGACTTTGTCACAGTGCTTGCAGGCAAGAAACCTTGCCATCGGAGCCGAGTCATCCCTATCATGTTGGCGTGGTGTGAAAGAGAATAACTTGTTCACAACACAGATTAGTGACACAGCGGGTCACGTAGCCAAGGTTCAACCTAAAGGTTCGCTTGTAAGATACCGCATTGAGCATAGCTCAAATGCCTTCAAGTTGGAGTTTGAGAAAGCGCGTGTAGAAAAGGACTTCCTTTTGGGCAACGGTGCTTGGGTAAGTGAACTGAACCATGTTGCACCTCTCCCTCGTTCGCTAAATGCTCTTAAGGGATACGAATTCTCAACACTATCGTTGTGCTCAAAGGTAGGTTCGTTTAAAGCGGATGCCAAATGGCATTCCCTCTCGGGCAGTGGTGAAGTTGAACGCCAAAGTATTTCGTTCACCGGGCATGGGTTGAAAATGCACCTCGGTAAGACATCGGTTGAAAATGGTGCTTTGCTCACTGCCGAAGCAACTGGTGAAGAAACAAAGGCACTTGCATCAGAGTTTAAGTCTCTCTCAAAGGAATTTAAGTTGCTTAGTGTTCCAGCCACAAACGCGTTGCGTTCGTTTTCCAAATTGCATGAAAGCGAACAGCTGTTTGTATATGAACCATCAAATGACTTCCAGCTCAGGCATGAAAGCGTAAACATAAGCAATGCCTCAATGAAGGTTTCACAGGAAGTAAACATGCTGAGATTGTTCGGTGGGAAGCTTTCAGCAGTTAGCAAAAGAGAAGCAGTTAGCGAAACCACAAGTGCGCAATTTTTGAAGAGCATAGGCAAAGAATCCATGGCTAACCTTATTGGGCGTTTTCAAAAGGTAACGCAGTTTACATTAGCCCCGTCAAAGATATTTCAAGCAAGCCACTCCATTACAGAAGTTGGCTCTCCAAAAGGCTCCCAGATCACGCGCATGACGTCATTCTCGCTTCAGCCTGATAAATCAACAAGCGCCTCATTCATGTTTGGCGACATAGAATTTGAAGGTAAGCCAGAAAAAATCAAGCTGATGCAATGGAGCTTACAAAAGCAGTTTGATTTTGATGGGCACAAAATGTCCTTCTCAAACTTCTGGCAACGAAAGAAGCCCGACGATGGCACTCCAACATTACTGAAGCGTATGGCGTTCTCGTTCTCTACTAATCCAAAGTCCGCAATGAAATTTCAATTC
Organism: Candidatus Thermosaccharophagus gerlachensis; assembly: GCA_041538025.1. GTDB lineage: Bacteria > Armatimonadota > Fervidibacteria > Fervidibacterales > Thermosaccharophagaceae > Thermosaccharophagus > Thermosaccharophagus gerlachensis. The sequence continues at coordinate 12,414 of JBGOEV010000009.1, forward strand.
AACATTGTGCACACCGACACAGAACCAGATTCTCGTAGCGACGGGACTTATATGAAGATGACTCTTCACTCACCTCTCTCAAAGCATGCTTCTTTAGCAGCTACATGGGAGAACAAGCCAACACCAATTGGCTCTGTCAAAACCGGAGAATGCAATGTTGATATCTCCAAGCTTAAGCTGCGTTATTGCTACAAAGAGGAGCCAACGCCTCAAGGAATAGAGCATAAGGTTGATCAGCTTCAGTTACACCACCCGATATCAGACGAAATGAATATGGTTGTTAATGTGACATCAATTGAGCGTGGCAACGAGAGAGTTAATGAGAGGTCAGTGATGATGGTGAGCGAAAAACAACAGGAGAAGGAAACTCTCATCAAAGTCTCTATGAGTGACAGAAAAGGTCCCGACAGCGAAGAGCAAACTCAATCTGTTGTCTTCCTTCACTCGGTAACCAAAGATGTTCTAATTGCAACGGAGCTATCGCAAACGGACGACAGGGAGGGCAACAAAGGTGAGCAACACAGCGTTTATATTGCTGCAACAGCTAAATCGGACATGAAACCACAGGTTCACATTGGTTACACGAGCGTCCGTCCGCCATCCGGTGAGGCGAATCAAGCTCCATTAGTTCGGTTAAGCCTCGGAAAGCAAAATGGTGTTCGTGTAGTTGTTGGCTACACACTCAACCAAACACGACAATATGGGCAAATGCCAATGCGCGAGTTGGTCTTCCAATTGCCACTTGGGAAGGCGAAAATTGAAGTATACCGCTTCTTAAATATGCCCCAGAACTGGATATCAAGGTGGTCTAAGGAATCGTGGTTCTCAAGGGCACCAATGAACCCTTTCCCAACGCTCCCAACAGGGCAGAAACTAAACCAACTCAGCCTTGTAGATTGGGGCATGGTGTGTGTGAGCGCAAATGTCTCAAAATGTTGGACACTGCAAGTCGGTGCTTACAAACTCAGCCCATATGCGGAGACGAACTTAAACGAGGGACAAGATATATTTGCAACCCTTCAAGGCAGCTTGGGGAAGGATAGCAAACTGCATCTATCCTTCAGAAAAGTTTCCGAGAGACGAAACTCCAAGGATGTAAAAGGCTTGATCTACGCCATCTCATATGCGTGGAAAGTTCCTCAGCGTTCGATGGATGAATGTTACCTCTCACTATCAGCGCACTACAACACGAATCAAAGAATACAACGCCCTCCTATCCCGCCTGGTGCTTACTCACTTACGCTTTCTTTTTCCTTCCGTTGGTAATCTAAGGGGAGTTGTCATATAGGCAGCGTGGATCACCGGGGCGGTAACCTACAAGGTCTGTTATCTTTATCCATTTCACATGCCCATCTGCGAAGACAACATTTACACCTTCCATATGTCTTGGTGCTGGGACCCAACGGCGTGCTGTGTTGTCACCATAAAGTGGGTCGGCGATGAATGTTGCACACCCAGAGTCACCACAAACATATGGGAAGAAGACGCGGAAGTCAGTTCCGGCGTCGTCTGTCCATCTTTGAGGTGGCCATGCAGGATTTGCTATGTTTCCGGCATCGCAGAGGTAAACTGTAGATGTTGGTTCCCTTAGTTCAGCCATCTGAACTGGTTCTTCATCCCAATTGAAGACATTACTATAGTCGCCGCGTCTTGCACCAATGCCTTGGACAAACAATCGGTAATGATAACCATACCCAAAGCGTATAGGTGAAGGATTAGCCCTGTAGTCCTTTGACGGGCACTGGAAAACCTGCTCACTGCGAATGTAAGGTTCAAGTATATCCCAAGTCCAAAGGACGCCAGAGTTGCCAGTCATGCGCCCAATGTAACCTGGTGCCCAAACAACGCCCAATGGGAAACGCTCATCGTTGTCTTGAATATACATCCTAAAAGCTCCGTCTATTTGCTTCAGGTTGTTTATGCAAGCCGATTGTTTAGCTTTCTCCCTTGCCTTCGCAAACACTGGGAAGAGGATAGCTGCCAGCACAGCGATTATAGCTATCACAACAAGCAACTCAACGAGCGTGAAACCCTTATAGAGCATCTTTGGGTGTGCCTTCTTCACTTCCACTTGCCTCATTGCAATCACCCCTCTGCTTTGTAGTTTTGTTCACATCTCATTATGGCGATGCGTTGCTAAATCGTCAAATAGCGCTATTGGCTTTTAGGTCGACTCAAAGAATTGACTTCCTCAACCAGATGAGAAAGGCAGCAAGCAGACAAAGCCAAACAAGGGATCTAAGAACAGATGGCAGAAGCGAGATGAAAAAGAAGAAGAAACTCAACGGGATGATGAGAATGAGCGTGGTTATAACTACACGCCTAAGTGAATCTGGCTGTGCTATCCATGATATGAAGTCAACCGCAAAAGAGCGGTTCAATTCATAATTGCATTTTTGGCATCTCGCTGCAATACGAGGGTTAATATTATGGCAGCGTGGGCATGCAATTCCTTTCAACTCGGCTTCCAGTTTTTTCTCTTTAGCCAAACGCAACTTGTATCTATCGCTTTGGCTCAACGGATCAAGCTTAAGTGCTTCCTCAAACTCTCTTATAGCTTCATCATACCGCTTTAACCTGAGATACACATCGCCAAGCATTGAATGAGCTGCAGCGTTTTTGGGGTCGGACCTAATTGTTGCCTTGTAGCGCTCAATCTCTTGCTCATCAAGCCAACGCCTAATTCGCTGTTCGCTTATGTGATGCAACGCCCATAATACGACCACACCCAAACAAAGACTACAGCTCAATAGAACGATGAGGATGTTCTTCCACCAAATTATTGCGAGAACCAAACTCGCGATAGGGAGTAATATCAACACAGTGCCTTCCGTTGGAGACAGTTCACCCTCAACCAATTTCCCAACTATGGCACTTGCAACTATACCAAGAAACAATAACAACACTGCTAACTTAAATCCCTCGGTAGCTGCTTCGCCATACGCCTCAAACATAACCTCAAACATAATCTATATCTGTCACTGCTTAACAGAAGCGCACACAGGGCAATTAGGGTTTCGCCTCAGCTTTATCGTCATAAATGTCATCTTCATTCCATCATAAACAAGGTAGCGATTGAGCAGCAATTCGCCTATGCCAGTGAAATACTTAAGCACCTCCATTGCTTGAACCATCGCTATCAAGCCAGGTGTTGTCCCGACAACCGGAAATACACCAGGTGGTGGAGCTTCCTCAAATATGCATCTTAAGCAAGCCGTAAGACCGGGTATGATTGTTGTTGCATATCCCTCAAGACCCCAAATCGCCCCGTGAAAGAGTGGCTTCTTAGAGCGCACCGCATATGAATTGATGAGGAGCCTTGTCGGGAAATTATCCAATGCATCAACTATCACATCAACATCGTTGAGCACTTCATCCACATTCTCTTCCGTTAAGCGTTCACATACCAAGTTCATTTCGACCTCCGGATTAAGCTTGCTCAACTTCTCAAATGCCGATTGAGGTTTCGGACGCCCTATGTCATCGGTCCAGTGGAGCACTTGCCTATTTAGGTTGCTTTCTTCAACCACATCAGAATCTATCAACTTCAACCTCCCCACACCTGCTGCAGTCAGATAAATGGCGACAGGGCATCCCAAGCCACCCATACCAACAATCCCAACACTTGCATTGCGCAACTTCATTTGACCTTCAACACCCCATCCATCAATGCGCATTTGCCTATCATACCTTGCACTAAACATGAAACCACCCCCTTCATGCATTCTTCACTTATGCAGCTGGTGAGCTCTCAGTGGTTTGTTAAATAACTCTCTACTCTGGTGCACAATCCATATGCAACAGCCAGCATAAACTAACGAAACACTGATGAACCACCAGCTATGGCTGGAATGATTGAGACTTCACTTGACTCTTTCAAAGGTGTTTCAAGCCCGTCAAGGAAGCGTATATCCTCACCATCAACGAAGATGTTAATGAACTGCCTAAGCTGTCCGGCATCGTCACATAACCTTTGTTTCATACCTGGGAATTTCTCCTCAAGCCTCTCAATCATCTCGCCAACAGTCTTAGCCTCAACAGTCACAACATCCTGATTGCCTGTTAGGCTACGCAATGGCATTGGTATGCGAACTTGAACAGCCACTCTCAACACCTCCTTCAAGCACTTTTCACTCTTGAAGCCGGTGAAGTTTGAAAGGTTTTACTTATTATAGCGCGAGTGAGCAATTTTGCATCAGCTAATGCAAGCGCTGCCATTTGACCTAAAGCTATCCCACCATCGTTTGGTGGGACTTGGTGGTGCCAGAGCACATCAAATCCGAGTTGCTCAAGTTTATCAATTGAGCCCTCAAGCAAAAGCTTGTTCTGAAACACACCGCCTGTAAGCGCAACTTTGTTTACACCTGTTAGGGAACGCAATTCTTGACACGCATTGACAATCATCTCAATTACGGTCACGTGGAAACGAGCTGCAAGTTGCCGTCTGTCTTCACCGCATGAAAGCAATTCAATCAAGTGCAATAGCGTTGGGCGATGGTCAAGCACGATGGAACCTTTCTCCCAATACATGTTAAAACGCAGTGGCTTAACATCAATATCCCACGCAGGTGTAGCAGCCATCTCAAGCTCAACTGCAGCTTGCCCTTCGTATGTGGAAACATCACATATGCCAAGCAGTGCTGAGACTGCGTCAAACAACCTCCCCATGCTCGTGTTCATTGGTGAGTTCAGCCGACGAGCCACTTGCAAAGGTATGATACGCCTTTCATCACTGCTTAGCCTCTCAACCAAGCTCTCCAAGCCACCCAAAGTGAAGACCCTCTCTCCGAGCATCTCCCATGCGTATGCGAACGCAAGCCTTATGGGCTTTCGTATTGCAGCCTCTCCTCCAGCAAGTGGCATCTGCTTAAGATGTCCAAGACGCTTAAACCCATTTAGCTCGCAAAGCAGTATCTCTCCTCCCCATATCGTTCCATCAATCCCATATCCAGTCCCATCAAATGCGACTCCTATTACAGGCTCATAGACACCGTGCTCAACCATGCAACTCAACACATGGGCATAGTGATGTTGCACTGGAAACGAAATCTCACACCACTCCTTCGCAAGTTGGGTTGTATGGTATCTTGGATGCATATCGCAAATAGACACTGCTGGTTCAACACCAAGCAAGTTACACAAATGGTTTATTGCGTGTCTCATGTATTCGCAAGTCTCAAAATTTTCAACATCGCCGATGTGTTGGCTCAGGACTGCCCAGTCATCCTGAGCAATGCAGAATGTGTTTTTAAGGTCAGCACCAACAGCCAGGGCAGGTGCTGGGAGATGCCTTGGCAGCTCAAAGGAAGTCGGCACATAGCCCCTCGAGCGCCTTATCACAACAGCTTCGCCAGCCATCGGACGGACAACGGAATCATCACACGGAATGTGTATATCCCTGTCATGGAACAGGAAAAAATCAACTATGCCAGATAGACGTTTGATTGCTTCCTCATTGCGAAAGCAAATCGGTTCATCCGATATATTCCCGCTCGTCATTACAAGAACGCTCGGTGAATAGCGCATCAAAACGACATGGAGTGGTGTGTATGGTAGCATTACACCTTGATAAAGATTGTTTGGCGCCACGTTGGGGGCAATGCCACTGCCTTCTTTGTGTGGCAACAGCACAATCGGGCTCTGAGGCGAGCGCAACAGGTTCATCTCCCATTCTTCAACTTCCACGACTTTGGTGAGTTCATTTTCATCACGACACATTATCGCAAACGGCTTTGCAGGTCGGCACTTCCTCATCCGCAACTTCTTCACAGATTCTTGATTGCGTGCATCACACGCTATGTGAAATCCACCTAAACCTTTGATGGCGATGATATACCCTTTAGCGAGTAGCTCCCCAGCAAGACGAACAGCTTTTCCTGTCTCAGAGCAAATGACCTTGCCCTGTTCATCAGACAGCCATACCCTCGGACCACATGCTGGACATGCGTTTGGCTGTGCATGAAATCGCCTATCCTTTGGATTATGATATTCGTATTCGCATAGCTCGCACATCTTGAACCGAGCCATTGTCGTGTTTGGGCGATCGTATGGCAAACGGAAGATTATTGTGAACCTCGGTCCACAGTTCGTGCAATTGATGAACGGGTAAAGGAAGCGACGGTCTTTTGGATCGTTTAGCTCGCGAAGACAATCCGGGCATAAAGCCACATCGGGCGGTATAACTGGGCGAGGTTGTGATGCTGTCTCACTGCAAACTATTCTGAAACTGTTCTCAAACAGTGGCTCAACCTCATAGACTTCTACCGATGCTATCTTTGAGAGGGGTGGTGCTTCCCTTCTTAACCTCTCTACGAAAAAGTGCAGCTTCTGCTCCTCACCTTCAATCTCAATCTCAACGCTCCCGGAGGCATTCATCACATAACCAGACAGCCCAAGCTCGCTTGCGAGCCTAAAAACAAATGGACGGAAACCAACACCTTGAACTATTCCAGTCACCTTTACTTTAAACCGCTTGAGCACCCATTAGCCCTCCTTGTTGCCCAATAGGAAGGTTCATCCAAACGCCTCTTTATGCCACATCCTGATCATCTCAAGCCATTCGCCCATGCCTTCCCCTGTAAAAGCTGAAAGGGCAATGATGCGTATGTTTGGGTTGAGCGACCTTGCGTAATCCACGACCAAACCAACATCAAAGTTTAGATGCTTTAGCAAGTCAACCTTTGTCACGATGACAGCATCAGATGTGCGAAACGCATGTGGATACTTGAGCACCTTATCTTCGCCTTCCGGAACAGATAACAATGTAACTCTGAAGTGCTCGCCAAGGTTGAACTCAGCTGGGCATATCAAGTTCCCAACATTTTCAATGAAGACAACATCCAGCTCATCAATAGGGAGTTGATTAAGGGCTTGTTCAATCATCGCTGCTTCAAGATGACACTCGCTTCCTGTAACTATCTGCACAGCAGGTATGTTGCATCCTTTCAAGCGCTCGTAATCCCTTTGAGTTGCAACATCACCAACTATTACCCCGATACGCATTTCTTCGCCGAGCGCTTTTGCGGTAGCCTCAAGCAACGTTGTCTTACCAGAGCCGGGTGATGAAATCATGTTGATGAGCAATGTCTTGGTCTTGCTTGCGTGTTCGCTGATGCGTTTTGCTATTAGCTCATTAGCATGCAACAAGTTTTCAAGCATCAAAACTTGCTTGCGCTGTTTGTTCTGTTGGTTCATTCTCATTTTTCATCACTTCCATTTCAACGCGCTCAATGATAAGCTTATCGCCCGATATAACTCTTCCTCCTATGCTACCACAAGATGGGCATCTGGAAAATAGGTCTTTGCCTTCAAACTCGGTGTTGCACTTCCAACAGGAGAACATGATAGGTTCAAGCTCTATTTCAAGCGTTGCATTTTCAGCGAGCGAACCGATCTTGGCTACTTCAAACGCTTCTGTCATGAACTCAGGCACAACTGCTGTAGCCATGCCAACACGCAGTTTTATGTAAACCACTGAAGTTGCACCGATCTCCTTAGCCTTTTGTTCTACAGCTTCAATAAGGCTTAAAGCGAGGCTAAACTCATGCATCCTTTTAACACAACTCCCATTGCCCATGATTGCTCATTGTAAGAGCATCTCAGCATTTAGTTATGCATCACTTTTGCCATGTGGGGAAGCTTTGTGGGTTACATCACTTCGTAGAGGCATGCTGTTGAGGCTGTGTCAACGCTACATCATCAATGTTAAACGATGTTCCAAAGTGATTCCCACCTATTCCAGCGAACAAGTATTGGTCTGGACTGAAGTTGGCAAAACCAATCTCGCTAACAATTAGCGAATCACTTCTCCCAAATTTGGCTGCAAGCGCTTCGGCGAGATTAAATTCTGCAATATGCCACTTCCCGTCTGGGATCACGCCTTCTATTTTGCCCAGAAGCATTGGATGACCTTGCCCAATTGCATTTCCAGAGAAGTTGATATAAAATGTCCGCCCGAATGAGCGCACAAACATATCCACTTTAACATCCGGTTGCAATCGGTAAGCAAACCTCAGTATCGGTGCCTTCGATGCATCAAACTCGGCTTTAAGCAAAGTTATTTCAAACCTGCCACCAGTAGTGGCATTAACGACTTTCAAACTCCGTTTGCCACTAACTGCGGTTGTTGTATCAAGTATAACCATGACTTGGTTGTCTTCGTCCAACCTAACTTCAGGTTTCAGTAACTGGCTTTCAAAGTCGAATTTAACTGGCAGCTGCAACTGCTCATGCTTTGTAGCTCCTGAGATAAGTTTCTCAGATGCCCTCGCAGCCCTTATAATAGGTTGCATAACTTCGCTGATAGGCTTTGAAGGTGCCTCACGCTCATACCATATGCGAACCCTTCCTATGTTTATTCCTTTGTTGACCGTCCATATAGCTACATGCCCACTATCAATCGGGTTATCATCTTCTGCCTCAAGTATAAGTGCATCATCAACGAACATACGCAGCTTCTTCCCACACTTCTCAACCCTCAAATACCACCAATAGCGATGGTAGTGCTGCATTGATTTTGTTAGCTTGCCAAGTTCATCGGAGCGTTCTGCAATCACTTTTGCGCCTTTCAGAATACGAGAGCATGTATTGTTCCATCCAGCGAAGACGAAACTGTATCCGCTATCCAAGTTAAGTCCGTCGGTGCAGATGCTGATGTTAAGGTCACCCGGGTAGTTGTAACCCTCACCGTGCATCCTTATACTCATATACGCTTCAACTACAATATCGCCACCAAATGAGCGCTTGCTCATAAGGATTGGCGAACGCGAATCTTTACCGCCGAAGAAAGACCATTCTGGACTACATGTCCAACGCTCTGTAACTTCCCATGCACCTCTTACAGCCCACCACTCAATTGGCGCATTTGCGAAGGTGCAATCAACCATATGATCCGAAGCCACTTTCACCATATCAAAATCTATGCTTCCCCTTATTGGGATGATCCCGACTTTTGTTCCGCTCAATGGTGTCTTATCAGCAAAAGAAAACAAAGGCTTACCATCATAGCTTGCAAAGACGAGGTTGCCATCACAGTGCAACTCAACATTTATCGGCGCCTCGCGCTCTTTAGGGATGTCTCGCTTCGCAATGCTTTTATCAGCTTTGAAGAGCTCAATGAGGATAGAATTCTCCCTCTCACCATCAACAACGAGCCTATAACCACCGTTTTGGTCTTTTCCATCCCCTCTCAACACGAGTGCTATGGTATCCCTAAAATTCTTCTCGGATGGCAGGGTATACCTCACGAATGATGCCCCATAAAAGTTGCCACGATGCCAGTATGCACTACCAACTTGCTGCCATGCTCCAACTGATGTAGCCCACTGAACCATTGTGGATTCACGGGTGAACTGAGCTGCTATGCTGGGGATGATAAGACGCCTGAGAGAACCGAACCGCACAAAAACACTTTTGAAAATGACCTCCCCGCTACCTTCATGGTAAAGAGCTACTTTGCCAGATGTGTGAGTTGTATCAAAAGCTTTAAGCAACTCGTTTTCATTGAGGCTAACACGAATCAATCCATCACATGTGTCTACAGTGAGCTTTAAAAGCTGTGTCTTTGGTAACTCAAATGATGCTTCAGCAAGCACTGTTGCAATCCCGTTTGCGATTCGGACAATTTGGCATTTACCTTCATAACTCACCTTTACCCGAGGTGGCGCACAACGCACGAGGTATGTGTTTGAAGGGTCCTTGAAGTAAACACCAACACCAACGGCAGCCCCTTTAGTGGTGAAGAAGATACTTGTAGTGTAATCTTTCCAAGCGCTTGACCCAGTAGCAATCCAACGAGGTTTTGAAGGATCTTTCCTTCCGTCTATCTTAAGCGAGTTAGAGCTAATATACCAGTTTCCACTTATTGTCTCCCAGCGCCCAAGAAGTGGTTCATCAAATGTCTCAGAGAATTGCCCCCAACTCTCAACACACACATCATCAAACTGCGCTACCATTTTGCCGTCGGCATATAAGCCAACCTTTCCTATCCCGAAGAAATCACAGCGTGCGCTCAAAGTCTGTGTGCCGTCAATGAAAGCAGTTATGCGGTCATCGCACACACGAACTTCAATCTGATACCATTGCATTGGCACAAAACCGCCATCTCTCTCTGCAAGCACGTTTGTGCGTCCATCTTCAACAGCAATGATTTGCTGTTTACCGTTTTCAAAAGCACTACCCCATCTGAAGAGCAGGTAGTTTGTCCCATCTCTCGCATAAACAACCAAGCCAACCGAACCACTTTCTGACCTTGGGCGCACAGCTGCTTTAAAGGAGTAATCATCCCAAAACCAATACCCAGCTAACGCAAGGGCATTACTTGTTGATATAGCCTGCATGCTGAACGGGTTAGCACTTAGGCGTGGATTAAATTTTGAGCTATCAGCGCCAACTGGAATCCAAGTCCCATATACCCTTTCCCAGTGCTGCACATCCTCAGAACCACGCAGAAAATCATCGGCAAACAATATAGCCTCAGTTGGTTGATACCTCGCTTCAACCACCTTAACAGCACCACTTGCTGAGTAAGCTGCCGTGCCCGAGGTAAACTCATCGTCGTAGCGGACGAATATGAGCCTCTTGTTGTGAATGACCTTTATCTTGCCATACCAGTATCTGACGATAAGCTCGTTTTGGTGCTCGCTACCGACCTCTAATTTGGAGTAGCTAACGCCAAGCACTTGAAGAGCTTTACCTTTATGCTTGACTAAGCTTATGTGACATCTTTTGCGAGATGCATCAGCATGCAGGTTGAGCTCATAACCCTTGGCGTTTACCTTGTGAAACGAGACGCTCAACCTCCCTTGTGCTGTCACTGCAAGTTGATACTTAATGGCGATAGCGAACTCGCGCTCACATTCGCTTTCAAGCACTTCTCCCCACGCAAGTTTAGTGACAGCTATTACACATATCAGAGCAAAAACACATACGTGCACCTTTTGCTGGCTCATCTCTTTCACCTTTCCATAGACGAATGCTGTTATTATTGTATGCCAACGCGTCGTTCAGTTAAAATTAGACGAGGGAATGACTAAGTAGGTTGCTTTTATTTGCGCCGATGTGAAGAGCCTAATGTTACACCTTCAATGCTGAGCATTCACGGAAGGTGGAGTATGAGTATGCGCATCTTGGGAGTTGACTACGGCACAAAAAGAATCGGTATAGCTATCACAGATGAGCACGGGATTATCGCTCAACCGTTTATGAGCATAAGGAACGACGGCGATGAAAGAGCTGCAAGGAAAATTGCAGAGATAGCACATGCTCATAAGGTCTCATTGATAGTTGTTGGCATACCAAGGCGCACAGATGGAAAGAAGGGTGTGATGGAAGAGCGCTCAATTTCTTTCGCGTCCCTTTTGGGCGAGTTAAGTGGATTGCGTGTTGAGCTGTTTGATGAACGCTTCACAACCGCAATAGCAGAGAGACTCCTCCTTGAAGCCGACTTATCAAGACAGAAGCGAAAACGGCTTCGGGACAAGGTTGCAGCTGCGATAATGCTTCAAAGCTACATTCAAAGTTTAAGGGAAACAAATGAACGCTAACAAGAGTCCTCTACAGCAAGCACAGCTCCTTTGCTTGCGCTTGTTACCAATCTGCTGTATCTTTCGAGCCATCCACCTTTTATCTTTGGCTTTGGTGGTTTCCATTCCTTACGCCTTCGCTCAAGCTCCTCTTGCGTGAGAAGCACATCAATCCTTCGTTGTCTAAGGTCAATTTGTATAATGTCTCCGTCTCTTAAGAGCGCAATTGGACCACCAACAGCAGCCTCTGGCGATATATGCCCAACACAAATGCCTCTTGTCCCACCAGAAAACCGCCCATCCGTTATCAAAGCCACCTCTTTACCCAAGCCCATCCCGACTATAGCTGATGTGGGAGCTAACATTTCAACCATCCCCGGTCCACCCTTTGGACCTTCATACCTTATCACGACGACATCGCCTTTTTTCACCTTCCCAGACTTTATCCCGTTAACCGCTTCTTCCTGTGATTCAAACACTACGGCTTTGCCCTTAAACTCCCTGATGGAAGGGTCAACAGCGCCTGTCTTTATTACAGCTCCCTCTGGAGCTAAGTTCCCAAAGAGCACATGCAATCCGCCATGTGGAAGATATGCATCTTCTATCAGGCGTATGACATTGCGGTCTTTAACTGAAGCACCCTTTATGTTTTCACCGAGTGTTTTTCCTGTCACTGTGATTGCATCAAGGTGTAAAAGACCATCTATTTTGCTTAGCTCACTCAGCACAGCACTTACACCACCAGCCCTGTCCAAATCTTCCATGTGCAGATTTGATGCTGGTGAAAGGCTACATATGTATGGTGTTCTGTCCGCTATCTCGTTAATCCTCTCAAGCGGGTAATGTATATTCGCTTCATTGGCTATAGCAAGCAAGTGCAAAACCGTGTTAGTTGAACCTCCCATGGATAGGTCAAGCGCAAAAGCATTATCAATCGCTTCAACAGTGACTATATCTCTCGGACAAAGGTTGAGTTGGATGAGCTTCATAATTTGTCTTCCAGCTTGCCTTGCCAGTTCTTTTCTTCTCTCATCGGTAGCCAATATTGTTCCGTTGCCCGGTAACGCTAATCCCAATGCCTCAGCTATACAGCACATTGAATTTGCGGTGAACAAACCTGCACATGAACCGCAAGACGGACACGCCCTCATTTCAAGCTCACGAAGCTCTTCTTCACCTATAAGCCCAGAATAAAATGCCCCGACACCTTCAAACACCGAGATGAGATCAATCGGCTTACCTTGCTTTGACACACCAGCTGGCATTGGACCTCCACTTATGAAAATCGCTGGGATGTTCAAGCGCACCATCGCCATGAGCATTGCAGGCACTATTTTATCGCAACTGCCTATGCAGACAAGCCCATCAAGCCTATGTGCTTCAACCATCGTTTCAATTGAGTCAGCGATGAGTTCACGCGATGGAAGCGAATAATGCATCCCGATGTGTCCCATAGCTATACCATCATCAACAGCGATTGTGCCAAACTCAAACGGAACACCACCAGCTTCCCTTATGCCTTCCTTAACCGCTTCAGCTATCTCTCGTAGGTGAACATGCCCCGGAACAATATCCGTGTATGAGTTAACTACGCCGATGAATGGTTTTTCGAAGTCTTCATCTTTTAGTCCGCAAGCCCGTAGTAAGCTCCTATGTGGTGCCCTATCAATCCCTACCTTCACTTCATCTGAGCGAAACCTGCGTTCCATATACTTCGCCTCCCATTGAGATTGATATACTCAATCAACACTTTGCATGTGCTTGTAATGCACATCTGGTTGAGACTGCAGCTCCATAGCTTTTTCCTCCGGGGAAGTGTCACTCAAGAAGACACCACCACCTATCTCCGGACCAGCAAGGTATTTGCGCAAGTTCGGTGCACGAAGCGGTGGATAAATTTCAACATGGAAATCATAGGCATCATAATCTCCACCATCAGTTGGTCTATTGTGCAGAACAAGCACATACGGGAAAGGCATTCGCCAAAGGTTATCATACTTGATGAGCACCTTCCTAAGCACCTTAGCCAAGTCAGCGCATTCGCCCTCGCTCAATTCAGCGATGTCCCTCCTATGCTCTTTCGGAGCCACCATTACCTCATAAGCATACCGCGCAAAATAAGGAACAAAAGCAACCATCAATTCACCCTCTACTATAACTCTCCTGCCATCAAGGAGCTCGGAGATGACGATGTCATGCATAAGCCTTCTCCCCGTGTTTTCGTAATACGCTTGGCATGCTTCAATTTCTCTTTCAATCAGTTTACAGATGAAACTCAGAGCGTAGATTTGGCAATGCGGGTGCGGATTGCTCACTCCGACAACTTCTCCACGATTCTCAAAGATAAACACATATGCAACATTTGGATCAACAGCAAGCTCAGTAAATTCTTTGCGCCATGCCATCACAACCTTTTTCACGCCTTCCTCGTCCATCAGTGAGAGCGACATGTTATGCTTTGGGTGATAGCATAAGACTTTCGCAATGCCGATTGCAGGTCTGTTGTGATATATCCCGACAGGTTTAACCAGTTCACGAGGCGCATCTAATGAAACACATGGGAAATCGTTTTTGAATGAGAAGGTGTCTTCATAATTTGGATTACGCTCCCCACTCGCTCTCAAATTCCCGGGACAAAGGTAGCATGTTGGGTCATACTCCGGTAGTTCATAGATGCTCTCCGATATAACTTCACCAACCCAAGGGCGATGTTGCCTGTGAGCAGCTATGATAACCCATTCACGATATAGCGGATGCCATCGTAACTCCCAAACCATGCTTCCCACTAACCTGAACAAAACCATCTTGTGCCGTTTTAGCAAAAATTGGAGCAAGTATTAAACCCATCCTTGTCAGTGCAACGCTTTCGTGTCCTTTTGCAGCTTCATTCCTCCATGCCACTGTCTTGGGCTTGCTCAGAGGCAACAATTGTTGGTGTAACAAATATAGCGAGTTCGGTCTCACGCCTCTCAAACCTTCGACTCTTGAACAACTCCCCAAGAACAGGTATTGAGCTCAAGATTGGAACGCGTCTCCAATATTGCACATCCTCGCTGGTTATTAAACCTGCTAACACAACTCCTTCGCCGGGCTTAAGCTCAAGCTCTGTCTCGTAGCTCCTCGTTCTAAACCCAGGTATTGTTGCGCCACCTATAGTAACTGCTATTCCGGGAGCTGGTGCACTAACCTCTGTCTGTAACTTCAGTTTGATCATTCCATCGTGTTCAACCGTGCCTGTGATAGTAAGTATGATTCCATACTGGCGGAACTCAACAGCCTGCGCAAGCACTCCAGTCCCAAGTGGTGTCTGAACACCGGCTGCAGGACCACCTAACATTGTCACTGGTATCGGTATCTCACCACCAACTGTGAACTTGGCTTGCTTACCACTTGCAGCAACAGCACTCGGTGCTGAAAGAACTTTTGCAACATTCTTGCTGATAAGCATTTCCAAGACGCTCTGAATGTTTGACAAACGTGTGAAAACTCTACCAGTAGTCGCATCCCCAACTTCGCCAAACACCACTCTCTCTGGATGCTGCACACCAAGTTGCTTCAATGCTTCTCGGTTTATCTCCACAACCCATGCCTCAACACGCAACTGCAATGGTTGCATCACTTGGAGCATGTCAACAACATTCTCTTTGCCAACCATTGCTTCCGCAATCTTAAGAACTCTCTCACGCTCAATGCTTGTTTTGACGCTACCCTTCAACATAACCTTTTCGCTGCTAAGTTCAATAACATCAACCGTATCTATGCCTATTAACTCCTTCATCCTTTCGGGGAGTGTTTTAATCTTTACCTCCTCAGGTGGCGCTTCCCGTGGTTTTGGTTCTGGTTGCTTAACTTCAAGTGGCTTGCTGATCCGCACCAAATTGAGCACCTTCTTCCCAAGGAGTGAAGCAAGCTCGTCAATCGCTTTTTTCTCCTCCTCACTTTTCACCTCCCCAGTGAACACATAGCAATCGTGGATGAGTTTCACATCAACTGTTGGTATCCCAAGCAATCCCTTTACTTCGTCAGGCGATGGTAGACGAATGCGCACAAGATTTAACACAGTTGTGCCAGCCACCTGAGCTGCTTGTTGCACCCTCTCCATTTCAGCTTGCGTTTCTACTTCACCTTCAATTACAAACACTTCCCCCACACTGCGAACTTTTACACCTTCTATCCTGATAAGCTGCTCAAGCTCGCTCGGTTGGAGTGAAGGTTTCTTCGGCTTCTCAACTTCTTCAGGCTTGCGTTCAACCTCCTCAACACTTATTAGGTCAATCACGTTTTCGGAAAAAAGCTTTGCAACCTTTAATGCTATTTCCTTTTGTTCTCGTGTTGCAACCTTACCGCTTAAGACGATAGCGTTATCAATAACTTGAACGAGTATGCCCGCTATCCCGATAGCTGCTGCAACTCGTTCAGCTGATATCTGCACTTGCTCCTTCACAATCACATCGTAAGTTGAGACACCAACCTCATCAAGTATGACGAGCGTTGCGCTACCTCGTGATTTTCCAACAACTGCGAGCACATCCTGACTCATCACAACCACATCTGCAACTGATGGATTGCTTATATGCACACTTAGAAGACGCTTTGCGCGAACGATGATTGATTTACCTACAATAACTTCGATTCGCTTCGGCTGCGCAGGTGATGTTCGAACTCGTGGTTTCTCAGGTGATGGTTGTTTAGGCTGTCGCTCAGTTGATGTCTTTGGAGCTTGTGAAGGTCTTCCCAGCGATAACGGTATGAGCAGCTTCTCGCCAACTCGGATTATGTCGGTGTCAAGCTTGTTGTTCGCTTCGCGTAACTTCTGGAGTGGTATGCCATAGCGTTTAGCTATTGAAAAGAGTGTCTCTCCTTTAACCACAACATGGTATCTGTAAGGCTTATTCAAATCTCCCGTGCGTGAAGGTGAACATACGACAGCGTGAAATAATGTGCAGAGAAGAGCTAAAAAAGCTTTGCTACTTTTTTCCACTCACCTCACCTCCTCAGTATGAAGGCGAAGGAAAAGACCATATCACTTATCCTCGCCGAATCCAGAGGCTGTTTTTTCGGACGCTTCCTTTACAGCGTTGAGGATAGAGTCAGCGTTATCCTTGACCACCTTTTCAATAAGCTTTTGCAACAGCTGCCCTATTAGAGGCACTTGATACTCGTAAGATATAGTGAGTTTCATCAATGTGCCATCACCATACCTTTCAAAACTCCATTTGCCACTGTAATGGTCCATATCGCCTTCAACCATCTCAAACTCGCATATGAGAGAAGTCACATCCCAAACATCCTTTTCAAGCCAGCGCAACTCCTTTTCAAGCATCGGCAGCCTTGCTACCCATTCAGTAATGCGCGTTACTCCGTCGTCGTGTATAACTCTCACACTCTCAATATTCCCCATATGCTCCACATACTTTTGAATGTCCCTTGCCACTTGGAAAACAGTTTCTGGGGTTGCCCTGACAAACTTCTCGCAAGTGATCTCGTGCATTTTTATCCCCTCTTATAAACCGAGCGAGCAAACGAGTCCCTTAGCTTCTGAAAGCGCTTCACGAAATGCATTTACCACCTCATCTATTTGCTCTCTCTCAATTATTAGCGGCGGTTCAAACCTTATGACCATAGGGTTATTGAGGGTATATGCCACAAGCACACGCCTGCGAAACATACCAGCAACTACAAGCGCTGCAACATCTGCATCATTCATTTCAACACCTATTAAAAGACCTTTACCACGCACATCCTTTACGAGGTCTTCATATTCCTTGCACACCTGCAACAGCGATGCAATAAAGTAGTCCCCATTTATCCTTGCTTTCTCTGAGAGTCGTTCCTCTTGCAAGACTTCAATTGCAGCACATGCTGCAGCGCATGCGAGTGGGTTACCTCCCAGTGTTGATGAGTGGATAAGCGGGTTTTCAAACAAACCTTTAAACGACGCTTCGTTTCCAACAGCAGCACCTATGGGCATGATGCCACCACCAAGTGATTTCGCGAGGGCAACGAGATCTGGAACAACTCCATAGTGCTCCATCGCAAAATTAGCTCCCGTCCGCCCAAACCCTGTTTGGACTTCATCAAGTATTAGTAGAGCTCCATGTTCATCACATAACCTGCGAACTGCTGGGAGGTAATCTTCTGGTGGAACGATGACACCACCTTCACCTTGTATTGGCTCAAGTATAACTGCAGCTGTCTCATCATCTATAGCTGTCCTGAGCGCTTCTACATCCCCATATGGCACATGCTCAAACCATTCTAATAATGGTTCAAAAGGAGCCTTGTAAAGATCCCTCCCTGAAGCGCTGAGAGCACCGAGTGTCTTCCCATGGTATGCGTTTTGCGTTGATATTATTTTGCGCCTGCCTGTTGAAAGGCGTGCGAGCTTTATGCAAGCTTCAACTGCTTCAGCCCCGCTGTGACAGAAAAAGCAGTATTGCAGGTCACCAGGGAGCAACTGTGAAAGCATTTTTGCAAGCTTCGCTTGAACAGGGTTAAACAGCATACGAGAGGACAAAGGCATCAACTCAAGTTGCTTCATCACTGCTGAAACTATGCGTGGATGACGGTGCCCGAAGTTAAGAGCCCCAAAACCGCAAAGGCAATCAATATAGCGATTACCTTCACAATCCTCTACATATACGCCATATGCCTTGCACTCAACTGCTTCAACACCAGCGAACTTGAAAAGCTTCGCCAACCCGCGATTGATGTGCTCTTCGTAGAGCTTTATCACTTCGCTGGCTCTCATACCCACATAGCTTCATCTCCTGTTTGAGGGGATAAACAAATTGCTCTGCTCCTGAAGGTGACAAGATGCCACCAACATTCAAACTCCTCATGAAGTGATGAGGTTAGTGAGGTTGATGAGATTGATGAGATTGATTTCACATTTACTGTGACGCTTGCTGCGTTGAAATATTGCATCACCTTCACCTTTTTATTCTTACTGAGGCGCTAATGTGCTCATGTTACTAAATGGTCGGGGCGGCCGGATTTGAACCGGCGACCTCTAGCCCCCCATGCTAGCGCGCTAACCAAGCTGCGCTACGCCCCGACCATATACCATCATCTACCTTCATCAATGCATTTTAGCTTCTTATGGCGCATGAGTAAAGAAGGCATAGCTGATGCCATTTACCTTGGACGGCTTAGCAGTTCAAACACAGAGATCTCATGGATGCTTGTCGCTCTCTGTGAAGGCAAACTGCGCATCCAAAACGGTATAGCATCAAAAGCTTCATAACCATTGCTTGTCCTTGCCCTCGCAATGAGCAATTGCTGACCCCATCCAATCTCATGTGCGGAGAGTGTTCCTTCCCACTCACTCCATAGTCCATCCCAAACTTTGCGCATCGGGATCCATGGGCTTCCACCAAGACCCATCTCAACAGAAACAATATCAGCCTCGCGAGCATATGCTTGCACATAAACAGCACAGTCACCAAATACATCTAAAACATTCACAAGTGGTCTTGGTCCAAGAGTATGTGAACCCCCAACGGAAATGATCGCTACTTGGACGTGCGAAGTTATCTCCCTAAAGAAGGTTCTTACGGCGCTGTCTTCAACGAGGATGAGACGGTATCCGGGGCGTGTGAGTATACATCCTTCTGGTAACACTCCAGTTGGATAGAAACCGCAAAGTGCTCCGGTGCCTATAATTGATATGCCATCAATGATATGCTCGCTGTTCGTATGCATACCACTACAAAGGATGCAAAGAACATTTGCATGCTTCAACCTCTCAAGCAACGCCTCAGCAGCATCTGGATTCCAAGGTGGTCTAAACATGCCTTCATGTCTTTTCAGCAAAGGTTGCAACATTAAGATAAGCGGCTCGCTTGGGTGTTCATTGATGAATTTACTCAGTTGATGAAATTGTTCGCTACTCATTGTCCACTCTCTTTCCGGAGCTAAATGAAGCATATCAATTGCAACTATGTTCAATCCACCATACTGAAAGAATCTGTCTGGTGTGCCAAATCTGTCAATCCATTTCTGCTTGCCATATGGTATATCGCATTCGCCCGGAAGCAAACATACATCAACGCCAAGAGCTTCGATAGCATTTTTTGCATAATCAAGTTGTTGGTCATCTCCATTCATCGTTATGTCGCCACATATGAGGGCAACTTCAACAGGCTGTTTCAACGAACGCCAATCTTCAACCATCATTTGCCACCAACGGATTACATCCTCAGGAAATACACGTCCTATGCGTGCTCCAAAGTGGATGTCACAAATGTGAGCAATTAAAGTGTATCCCATTTTCGTCCCTCCCTCAATAATATTACGACCGCATCTTACAACTGCATCACCTTGCCAAAGCATATCGAAAGCATTTGGGGCGATTTCAAAAGAGAGCAAACCTTTGACTTGCTTAATACAATGCCATTATGAAGTATTGCCTCAGCAACCCTTTACAGAGACTTGCACAATCACAAAAATTTCGCTAAAATTTAAATTGAAGATGTGGTGCAGAGGTTGACAAAGAGGAGGTGATAGAAGAAACACGGCGAACATAAAGTGCAAAATGTATGAGAAGGAAACACAACTACAAGGTATGGAGGTGAATGAAGTATGACAAAAGCCGAGCTCGTTGCGGAAGTGAAGAAGAAAGCAGGACTTAAAACAAAGAAGGAAGCGGAGAAGGTAGTTAACGCGGTGTTTGATACGATTAGAGATGTGCTCAAGCGTAAGGGAGTAGTTAACATTGGCGGATTTGGCTCTTTCAAAGTGCGCAGGACAAAAAAGCGTTCTGCGCGCAACCCACGCACAGGTGAAATAATTGAAGTGCCAGCCCGCAACGTGCCTGTATTCAGACCAGCAAAGGCGCTAAAAGAAGCCGTCAAGAAGTAACCTCAAACAAATACGCAAACCTAAACGCGGGGGAGGTTTAAACCTCCCTCGCGTTCTATTATTGGTTAGGTTCACCCCGCAATTGGAAAACGCCTCACCACATGTGAGCATGCAGAATGATTACCAATGATTACCTAAGCGAGACATTACAACATAATTGAAATGTGGCAAGCTCAGGAGGTTCAGTGAGTTACTCCGCTAACTCCTTCTCGTTAACTGTATAGTAGACACGATGGGGAGAGCTATGGGATGATTTTTCACGCTTTTGAAAAACGAATACTTGTCCTCTTTGTCACCTTGGCGCATGTAATAATTGGTGCATTTTTAATTTGCTCATCTATTGCGGGCTATGCCTTCGCTGGTGGAAGAGGCGAGGAAGCGCTGTTCATATCATTTGATGAAGAGCCACTCGGGTTGATTCCAAACAGCTGGCAAGTCATTGGTGGTGAATGGCGCACAGCTGTCTCGGAAACGGAACAGGTATTCCAACAGAGTTTAGCAACTCTGCAGGGTTTGTCTTATGCGCTTTACCTCCCAGCAAATTACACAATATGTGTGCAAGTGCGCCCCATCAAAACAGCTATGCCTTCTGGAGCAGGGTTGATAGCATACTGGCAAGATACGCAGAACCACTACAGGTTTATGAGTTATGATAACCGTGTGCTTTTGATCAAAGTGAGCAATGGACAAATAGCGGTTCTAAGCCAACTCGCTTTTCCACTTGAGGTTGGCAAATGGTATTGCATGAAGTTGAGCGTGACAAGTGTTGGCAAGCGCACACTGCTCTATGGGAAAGTATGGGCTAAAGATGAAAAAGAACCATCGGGCTGGATGCTTGTGAGTGAAGATTTGTCACCTGCGACAACACATGGGTGGGCTGGTCTTTGGTGTGCTAAAGGTGCTTATGAATTTGATGACTTTGAATTGCTGCTTCACACAAGAGATGGAAAGGAGTCGGTGAGCCTTCGCGATAGTTTTGAGAGTTATGAAATTGGACAGGCACCATCTACATGGACTTTTATTGGTGGTGTCTGGCAGATATGTGATAGCAACACAAAAACACTTCAGCAGTTGAACATACTTGATGAATACAGCTTCAAACACAACTGTTACGCGCTTATACTCGGGTATCACTCATACACTGTCACAGCGAAGATGAGAGCAACCTCTGGTGGCGAAGTTTATGGTGTAGGGCTCACTTTACATTGGAGAGAACCAAACTCGCATTACGACATTTTAAGTGTTGGTGCAAACAGGCTTATGGTGTGGGCATATAGCCAAGAGGCACTCAAACCGAGGCTCATTGGGGAGAAGCAATGCACCATTGAGCGATGGAAGTGGCATTACTTTAAAGCGAGGATAAAAGCCACAAGTAAAGCAACGCAACTACAGGTTAAGGTTTGGCGCTCAGAGCAAAACGAACCACATGAATGGTTAATTGAAACCGATGATGATGCACCTCAGCGCATTTCTTCAGGCACCTTCGGTTTCGTCACTCTTGCGACTTCAGTTGAGATAAAGGAAATCAAAGTTGAGTTTGATGCTGAGAGGTGAGCAAATGAACATGTGGAAAGAATCGCATAAAAGTTCATCGGCTTTGCACTTTTGTGTTCTGGCTTTATCACTACTCTTCATGCTTTTACTTCTTTCACCCGCGACTCGCACTGTTATCAATGAGCGAGATACATTTTTCCTCCCTTTGCTTTTTGTGGATGACTTTGAGAAGTATCCTGATGGCAGTGTCCCAAGCAACTGGGAGTTCATACGAGGTCAATGGTGGATCACTAAGGAAGAAACAAAAGTGCTTCAGCAAACACAGATGGATATGGAGTATGCTGCCTACGCTATCGCCACATGGCAGGATTACTCTATAACGAGCCGCTTCAAAGTCATAACCTCCAGTTCAACGTGGGGTGTTGGGATTGTTGCCTACTGGCGTAACAGAGATAACCATTATCGCTTCTACGTGGATGGTGTAAAGATGTGCGTTGTAAAAGTGGTTGATGGAAAGGCTTTCATGCTTGCTCAAACTGAGTTTGCGGTTGAGCCTCGCAAGTGGTATCGTGTTAAGCTGAAGGTTGCTAACACTGAAGAGCGTGTTGAGATAAGAGGGAAAATATGGTTGCTCAACACAAGCGAACCGGCAAATTGGATGCTTTCAGCCTCGGATACTAATCCATCGTTCAAATCTGGGTTGGCTGGATTTTGGACAGCATGCTGTGATGCTGCGTTTGGTGAACTCGTTGTTACAATAAACCCACCCCTCGGTGAGAAGCAGCCTCCTCAAATTCTATTCAGCGATGATTTCCAGAACGAGCCGAAAGGGAAACCACCTTCGTCTTTCACCTTCTACGGTGGTAGCTGGATTATAGACAGGGATGAAGGGATGAATGTTTGCAGGCAAGTTGAGGATGAAACACCGTTATCGTTTGATGAGAATGCATTCGCCATAGTGCAATGGCGTGATTATACGGTCACAGCAAAGTTTTATCCTGAAAAGACGCGCCCTGTGTGGGGATGCGGAGTTATAGGGTATTACACAGTGGATGAAGTTGGGGAACACTTTTACAGGTTATGGCATGCAAGGGGTGTGATAATGCTTGATAAGCGTGATGGGGAGCAGACATTTCACATTGGAAGCGCGCCAATGCGAGTTGAAGAGGGCAAATGGTGCACAATGCAAATGAGACTGCAAACGCATTCTGATGGTTTGCTAATACGAGTGAAGGCATGGAGCGACGAACAGGAACCGAAGGAATGGTTGCTTGAATACCTTGATAGAACGCCCCTCAAAGGTGGGCAGGCTGGGGTTCTCGTCTTCAGAGCAAAATGTGCAGTTGACGATTTCAAAGTGTTTTCAAACACTGGCATTGGAATGAGACGCAAAGTTGTGCTTCAGGTTGGCAAAGGCGGCTTTGATGGATATAAGGAAGCTTTGATAACGAACACAGCACCGAAGGAGGTTATGCCCACAGCACAAACGATCACTCTTTTGAAGAAAGACAAAGCAGTGAGCAGAATATTGCTATGGTTTGACCTATCGTCACTACCATCTGTGAGCGTGGTCCGAAAGGCTATCCTTTCTCTCTACGCATTAAAGTGCGACAGCAATATAACCGTTGGTGTTTTTAGGGTGTTGAAGCAATGGGAGCAAGGAAAAGTTACATGGCTTTCACCAAACGGAGAGCAAAGTTGGAATACACCGGGCGGTGATTTCCCGGGTGACGGGAACAACTCACCTCGACTGAGCTTTAAAACTGCATCAGTGCGTGGGGAAGAAGCGGAAGTAAAAATAACCAAGGCAGACATGTGGGTGAACTTTGATATAACTGAAGCTGTAAAAGCTATAGTTGAAGGTGGCGCTGAGAACAATGGCTTCTTGCTAACCATAGCATCAGGTAAAGGCTCTGTTGAATTCATTTCTGGAAGCTCAATTAATGTGAATGCACCGAAGCTGACAATTGAGTATGAGCTACCACAACCACACGAGCTGGTTCATACCCCAATTGAATACTGGGGAACTGTTGTCATGCGGAAAGGCTTGCTTCCTGGTCCACCACGAGGTTTCTTCCCAGATGGTGTTGTGGGTGAGTATTACGAAGACGAGGATTTGGAGACATACAAAGTGGGTGACCCACCACCTGAGACGGCTTTCTCAAAGCTTGTCTTCACACGCAAAGACGAAACGATTGACTTCAGATGGGATATAGGTGCATCACCTCATCCGGATATGGGGAGCGAATTTTGGAGTGTAAGGTGGCAGGGCAGGATGTTCATCCCACACACCGATGAGTATGTCTTTCGTTTTGAAAACCTTGACGATGCTGCAAGGCTATACATTGATGGCAAACTTGTTTTGGATGCTTGGAAGATACAGATGCCTACGACATACTCCAGTCAACCAATAACTCTAACAGCTGGCTTCCACGATGTGCTCGTTGAGTATTATCAGGGTCCGGGTCCTGGCGCATCTATAAGGTTGACATTCAGCTCGCGTCGTATCCCAAAGCAACTTGTTGTTTTCCCTGAAGGAGTAAAAGGCGATTACTATGATGAGCCAGAACCACAAGGTTATAAAGTTGGTGAAGCACCACCTGGACCATTCTTTCAGCGCTACATTTTCTCCCGTGTTGACCTTGTGATAGACCATGATTGGAACACACGCCCACACCCGGATATGAGTTCCCAATACTGGGGGGTGAGATGGCAAGGGCAACTGCTCGTCCCAGAAGACGGTGAATACCAATTCTTCATTGAAGACTTGGATGATGCAGCACGCTTGTGGATTGATGGTGAGCTTGTGATTGATGAATGGCGAATAGGACCTCAGCGCGTTGCAGTAAGTAAAGAGGTAGAGCTTAAAAAGGGCTTGCACGACTTCAAGCTCGAATTTTATCAAGGACCACCTCCGATTGCATCTATAAAGGTGATGTGGAAGGGTCCTTCCTTTGAGAAGGAACTAATCCCACCAGTTAGCTATTTCGGGCAGGTAAAGGAGTGAAGCGAGGTAGCTCCGTTATCCCTTCACTAAGGTAAGGAGGCATCGATTAAGTGAAGCGAAGGAATATCGTCCTCATTGGCTTCATGGGTAGCGGTAAAACTGAGGTGGGAAGAAAACTTGCTCAAGTGCTTGGGATGGAGTTCGTGGACACAGATGCTTTGATTGAGCAGCAAACTCAAATGAGTATAAGCGACATATTCCGCAAGCACGGAGAAAGTTATTTCAGAAAGCTGGAGATGAACATAGTTGATAAAGTGGCAAAAGAGGAAGGGTTGGTAATAAGCACAGGTGGCGGTGTGCCAACATTTGAAGAGAACTTGAAAGCGCTTAGGTCAAATGGATTGCTATTTTATTTGCGGACATCCCCAATAGCTGTTTGGAAGCGTATCAAGGATGCCACTGATAGACCGTTGCTTGATGTGAGCGATCGCTTCACACGCATTGTTGAGTTGCTTGAGAGCAGAGAACCATTTTATCGTCGCGCCGATATCATCGTGCATACGGATAAGTTAACACCAGATGAAGTGGCATCGCAGATTGCTGCGTGGGTGGCTGCTATTCCACAAGGGGCACGCGCGGTGCCGGTATGCTTGGAAGAACGCACTTATCACATCATCATCGGAAACGAGCTTTATGAGAGCATACCAAAGTTGCTCACGGCTGCAAACTTGAAGGAGCCGTTCGTTTTGCTTACAGATGAAATCGTTTCATCATTGCATGCACGACTCTATGCGGAGGCTTTCAGAGCATATGACAAAGATCTGCATTTTATAACTGTCCCACCTGGCGAGATGACTAAATCGCTTGATTACGCGATTCACCTCTACGACAAGCTCGTTGAGCTTAATATGCCAAGAGATGGCACACTCATCGCTTTAGGTGGTGGCGTCGTGACAGATCTTGGAGGGTTTGTAGCAGCAACATACATGCGAGGGATTGCGCTTGTGAATGCACCCACAACTTTGCTTGGGCAAATTGACGCAGCAATAGGTGGCAAAGTAGGAGTTGACCATCGGAGGGCAAAAAACCTGATAGGATGTTTTTACCAACCAAAGCTTGTTATCGCTGACATATCAACGCTGAAAACGCTCCCAGAAAGAGCCTATAGAGAAGGTTTTGCGGAAGCTATCAAATACGGTGTTATCGGTGATGAGGAATTGTTTGATTTCCTTGAGCGCAGATCGGATGCTTTGCTTGCGAGGGATCAAGAGGCACTTATGCATGTCATAAGACGCTGTTGCGAGATAAAGGCTCGCATCGTTGAGCTTGACGAGGAAGAAAGAACCGATAAGAGGGCTTTGCTCAATTACGGACATACCTTCGGGCATGCTATTGAAGTCGTTACGGGGTATCAGCAAGTTTTGCATGGTGAGGCAGTTGCCATTGGAATGGTGGCTGCAGCGCATCTCTCGTGCATGCTTGGGATATGCTCAAATGACATGGTAGAGAGGCAAACCGAGGTTCTACGCAAATATAAGCTACCGACATCATTAGCAGAAATTGGCGTAACAGGGATTTCAGCACGGCAGCTTTACAATGCTATGGCGCTTGATAAGAAAAGAAGAGGTAAGACACTGCGTTTCATCCTGCCGAAAAGAATAGGGGAAGCGTTCGTAACGGATAAACCGATAGAGGAACAACTCCTTGTTGAGGTCATCAACACCATCATTTGATAAGTTTGAAGGTGAGCAGTATGCTTAAGAGCTTGCCAATAGTGCTTAACGCCGATTTCGTAAACGCTGTCATAATTGGTGGCGGCAATGTGGCGTTAAGGAAGGCACTGAAATTGCTTGAGAGGGGCGTTAAGGTGCGCATCGTTTGTAAGGAGCCGTGCGACAAGATAGAGGAGCTCGCTAACGAGGGGAAAGTTGAAGTAATCAAAAGCGAGTATCAAAGGGAACACCTCGTTGGAGCAAACTTGGTTTTTGCATGCACTGATGATGCAGATACCAACGCAAGGATAGCAAAGGATGCACATGCTCTCGGAATACTCGTTAATGTGGCTGACAATCCAAACCTGTGCACATTCATCATGCCAGCAGTGCTTCAAAAGGGGTTGGTAACAATTAGCGTTGATACATCAGCTGCAAGCCCAGCACTTTCTGTCATACTGCGTGACAAGCTGAATGAACTCATAGGTGAAGAGTATGGATTACTCGCACAGCTCTTGTTTGAGATGCGAGACGAGATCAAGAAGCTCTTACCCAAGCCTTCCTCAAGAGCTCCCGCTATAAGGGAAGCAATACGCAAAGGTTTGCTCAAGCTGTTGCGTAATGGCAATATTGACGAGGCTGCAAAATTGCTTCGCCAAGAAATCTCCACACAACCTCCAGCTGATGGAGATAGCGTAGCACATGATTTGGTGAGCCAAGATGAGTGAACTCAGGGTAGGCACACGTGGTAGCAAGCTCGCATTGATTCAAACACAAAGCGTTATTGAAATGCTTCGCAACATTCACCCGCACCTAAGATTTAGCATCCATGTAATCCGAACGACTGGCGATAGAGTAAGCGATCTGCCACTGCAGCACCTGAAGGGGAAGGGGTTCTTCGTCAAAGAAATAGAAAAAGCATTGCTGGATGGCGAGATTGATATAGCTGTGCATAGCATGAAGGACATGCCCACTTCCATAGTTGACGGATTAACAATTGCTGCTGTATGCATGCGCCTTGATCCAAGAGATGCACTTGTGCTGCGTGGCGAAAGAGAAGGGAACGATGTTCAAGTGGATGATTCATTAAACATCATTCCGAGTGGAGCCGTTATTGGCACCTCAAGCCTGCGTCGGAGAGCCCAGTTGCTTCACTTGCGACCAGATTTAGTGATGAAGCACCTACGAGGCAATGTGGATACAAGGTTGAGAAAGCTTGATGAAGGACAGGTTGATGCGATTGTCGTGGCAGCTGCAGCACTTGAAAGGCTAAACCTTAAGCATAGGATTACAGCGCTATTGCCAATTCATGTTTGCACTCCTGCAGCTGGACAGGGTGCTTTAGCAGTTGAAACTCGTTCCGATGACAGACGCATACTTGAGTTGGTTAAGCCCTTGGATGATAAAAGAGCAAGAGCTGAGGTTGAAGCTGAGAGGGCGCTTGTAGCAGCGCTCGGTGCTGGATGCCATGTCCCAGTCGGAGTTTGCGCAAGATGTATCAACGACGATGAGCTTGAGATAACAGCGGTTGTGGCAAGCTGTAATGGCAAAATCGTTTTCAGACGCACCATACGCGGGTCACGGCACATGGCGAAAGAGCTCGGCGAAAAGCTCGCTGAAGAGCTTATAGCAGATGGGGCTGCTCAAATCATATCTGGGTGAGTTGAAACCAAGGTGACATAGCGAGGTAGAACCTCATGAGCGAGAACAATGAAACGAGAAACAACATCAATATGGCGTTCAACCCATCTGATCCAGATGTTGAGCATGCGATTGCAACGCACAAGTTCAGCGACGCGCTTGTTGCACTCAGAGCTTATTGCATGCTCATGGCATTAAAAAGCGGTGTATTTGAAGCGCTCGAAAAAACTCAAAAGCTTAAGCCACCAGCGTTGCATTCTTTGGAAGACTTTATTGAGCTATGTGAAGGCGAAGCTTGCGAGCGCTATTTGAGATACACTCACCCATATGCTGTATGGCATGTGAACGAAAAAAGATTGAGGCGGTTAAAGAATGTAGCCATTGTTGATCTACTAAGACTCATCAAGCTGCTGTGAGCGGTGATGGCGGGTGGGTTGGCTTGCGGAACTTTCGCTTTTAACGCTTGCTGAAGATGGAGTAATAGCAAAGCGTCTCAACGGATATGAACTTCGTGAAGGACAGCTACAAATGTGCGAGTCTGTTGCGAGGGCGATTGAAACGGGAGAGCACTTGCTTGTTGAAGCTGGGACTGGTGTTGGTAAAACATTTGCCTACCTTGTTCCAGCTGCTCTGTGGGCAAGCCATGAAGGTAAGCGAGTTATAATCTCAACATACACAAAGACGCTTCAACAACAGCTCACAGATAAGGACTTGCCGTTCATTCACGAAGCATTGGGTGGCTCTTTCAGATATGCTGTTGCCTATGGGTCACAAAATTACATTTGTGTGCGCAGGTTGAGGCAAGCAATACAGCATAACTTGTTCACTTCAATTGAGGAGATAGCCCAGCTTGAAGCTATTTCTGAGTGGGCTAAAACAACGAGAACAGGTCTTCGCATGGAGCTTTATTTTGAGCCAAGCCAATTCGTCTGGAACGCCGTTTCAAGAGACCCAGACCTATGTGCAGGTTCCAGATGCCTCTTTTATCGTCAATGCCCATATCAACTCTCGCGTAGAAGCTTATACGAGGCTCATATCATCGTTGTTAATCACCATCTTTTCTTTTCCAACATCACGGCTGATGGGAATGTGCTTCCAGTCTATGATGCTGTGGTGTTTGATGAAGCGCACAACTTAGAAGAGGTAGCATGCGAGCATTTCGCTGAGGAGGTTTCAAACACTTCTCTTGAAATGCTATTAAGCCATCTGTTAGGAAGGCGCTCCGAAAGGGGGCTGTTGCTCAGATACGAAGGGCGTTTTGCCGAACTGTTTGAGCAAGCGCGAAAGATAATTGAAGATGTGCGTGAGTGTAGCGAGATATTTTTCAACGCAGTTGCTGAACGCATAGGCGAGGCACAGGCGATTCGCATACGGGAAAAGGGATTCATCGAAAACACATTGAGTGGACCATTGAGCAAACTCGCTTCAGTCATTCGCAAGCTGGCAGAAAGCTTGGATGACTACACCGATGCAGCGGAACTTTATGTCACCTGCGAAAGGTTGGCGAAGGTGAGTTCGCTTATAACTCACATCCTTGAGATGTCTTTTGAAGGATATGTCTATTGGGCTGAAGTTGAGCAGTTGCGTCGGGAGAAGAAAATCTCGCTATGCATGGCTCCAATTGAGCTTGCCGACTTGCTCAAGGAAAATGTCTTTATTGAGGGTATGCCGATAATATTGACTTCGGCTACTTTAGCCACATCCAACTCCTTCAGTTATATTCGTGAGCGTCTCGGCATAGAGCGAGCAAGAGAGCTGATTGTGAAATCGCCATTTGAGTTTGAAGAGCAAGTCTTGCTTTACATAGCGGATGATTTGCCAGATCCATCGGTTGATATGAAGGCGTTCAATATAAAGGCTGCCGAGCGCATATTAGATTTACTGCAGATAACGAAAGGTGCAACATTTGTCCTTTTCACGAATTACCCAGCGTTGCGCTATGTGAGCCAGCGCATAAGAGAAGCAATGCCAAACATGAATGTGTTTGTGCAAGGTGAGATGCCACGCGGGCTCATGCTTGAAAAGTTTCGCAATACAGAAAATGCTGTATTGCTTGGCACGAACACATTCTGGCAAGGTGTAGATGTGCCAGGCGAAGCTTTGATTGCGGTCATCATTGTTAAGCTTCCATTCGCTGTCCCAGACGATCCTATAACAGAGGCGCGAGTTGAAAGGCTCAAAGAGGGAGGTAAAGACCCTTTCTATAGCTATCAACTACCACAAGCTATAATTTGGCTCAGACAAGGCTTTGGCAGGCTTGTTAGGCGAACCGATGACTATGGTGTCGTGGCTATACTTGATCCGAGGGTCTTGAAAAGGGGTTATGGGAAGCAGTTCATTAACTCATTGCCACGCTGTAGGATAAGCACGTCACTTGATGATGTGCGCTCCTTCTTGATGTGGAAGGCTCTTGAGAGGGCATCATTTAAGGTGAAGGATAGCTTCTGCTCGGAGTAGGCATACTGATTTTGGTGCTCTACCGAAAGCGCTCTAAAAGTCCAAATAGCTTTTCTGTGCTGTTGGCTTTAGGACATAGTTGACGGCGAAATTTCTGAGAGCTGATTTGATTGGCGAAAGTTTTTGAAGCTTCATTCTCACAAACGCCGAACAGGTTTGACGCTCACGAAAAATTGTCACCAACCACTGGCTGAAGCCAGTGGCATGATTAGCCTGAGGGCATACTTTATTCAACCCTGCATTAACCCTCCAACCTGTGAGGTGAATCTAAAAATGCGTTTCTTTAAGGGCATGCTGAGCAAGATCAAACAGCTATTCAGGCAAAGGCAAATAAACGAGGAACTATTTTTGGAACTTGAGGAGACGCTTGTGCTTGCTGATGTCGGTATAACTACGGTGCAGAAGCTCATTTCAAATCTGAAGCAAGCAGTGAAAAGAGGGGAATGCAAAAGTGGTGATGAAGCGATTGAACTTATAAAGAGGACGCTTATTGAGCTGCTTGACCATTCACCGAAGCACCTTTCATTTGGACCAACACCTCCAGCAGTGTGGCTTATCGTTGGTGTCAATGGCACTGGCAAAACAATGACAGCAGCGAAACTTGCGTGGCGCTTGAAGCGCAATGGAAAAAAGCCTTTGCTTGTTGCTGCCGATACATTCAGGGCAGCTGCAATTGAGCAGTTAAAGATACTCGGGGAGAAAGTCCGAACACCAGTAATAGCACACACAATTGGCGCCGATGCTGCAGCTGTGGTGTATGACGGCATTGAAGCAGCGAAGGCAAGAGGATATGATGTTGTGCTCGTTGATACAGCTGGCAGGATGCATACCCGTTATAACCTGCTTCAGGAACTTCAGAAGATATGGCGTGTTACGGAGCGCCTCCTTGGGCGACCTCCAGATGAGGCATTGCTCGTCCTTGATGCCTCAACTGGTCAAAATGCGGTAGTGCAGGCTGCTACATTCTCATCAGCAATACCGATAACTGGTATTGTGCTCACAAAACTTGACGGGACAGCTAAAGGTGGTGTCATCGTCTCAATAAAAGACCAACTGAACTTGCCTATAAAGCTCGTTGGGACTGGTGAAGGGCTTGATGATATTGAAGATTTTGACCCTGCCGAATTTGTTGAAGGTCTCTTTGAAGATGTTGGTGAGCAACGATAACCTTTGTCCACGGAAGTGCGCTATGATAATCTAATGTAATCTTTGATGCGATCACACCGAAATGGACGGATTGAAGCAAGCGAGTTGAGATAAGCTATGAGCCAAAGACAGTTTGAGAAAAAGCATAATAGGTCAGTATTGAGTGCGGAAGTTCTTGTGCTTAATCACAACTATGAGCCACTCAATTTAACGAGCGTGCGCCGAGCAATTGTGCTTGTGCTGAAGGGGAAAGCTGAAATAATCAAGCATAACAGCCAATTGATACGCTACCCGAGCGGAAAGATGGAGGCACCAAGTGTCGTTCGTCTTTACCATTATGCAAGGCGTCCACCTGTGCATGTGAAGCTAAGTAAGCGCAGCATATTAGCGCGTGATAATTACACCTGTCAGTATTGTGGATACAGTGGACCGGGGTTGACCGTTGATCACGTAGTGCCTAAGGAAAGGGGTGGACTCACTGACTGGGAAAACCTTGTATGTTGTTGTGTGAAATGCAATTCAAAGAAAGGTAACAGGACGCCAGAGGAAGCAAACATGCGTCTTCTAAAGAAACCCCGTCGCCCTGCATATATACCGCATATGGGCTACTCTAAGCTCATAGCTGCCCTCAGACACGAAGAATGGCATGAATTTCTCATGCCGTTCGTGCGCGAAGTGAAGCGGTGACAGCCTCATTCAAATGCTCTACCTGTTAACCTAAGCACCTTTGTGCTCCATTGCTTGCTCCAGATAGCGGTGAAGCGTTTCAGCATACTGCTTAAGGATAAATTCAGCCTCCCATTGTGGGTTAATGAACTCACCTGAGAGATGTCCATCAAAATCAATTTCAAGCAGCTTCCTGATGACAAACTCGTGCGATATTTCTCCCTCACCAAGCAAGCATAGTTTCCATTCATTTCC
The DNA here is from genome assembly GCA_041538025.1 of Candidatus Thermosaccharophagus gerlachensis. GTDB lineage: Bacteria > Armatimonadota > Fervidibacteria > Fervidibacterales > Thermosaccharophagaceae > Thermosaccharophagus > Thermosaccharophagus gerlachensis. The sequence goes on from JBGOEV010000009.1 coordinate 45,116, forward strand.
TTCGCGCTTCACATCGTGTATATGACAGTGCCTAACATACTGGCTAACATTTTCAAAGGCTTCTTCAAGCGTCTCACCATGCGTATATGGATGTTGAACATCCCACAGGATACCCACATGCTTGTGTGAGACAAGTTTAATCACATCAACAGCATCCCTTGAACGGCTAAAAGCATCGTGCGTCTCAAGGAGCACATACACATCCATTGGTTGCGCGAATTCACCAAGCTCACGTAGCGAATCAGCGATGTATTTCTTTGCCTCATCCATTGAAACACCTTCAGGGATGGCTCCTCCAAAGACACGGACATTTTTACATCCAAGTGTTGATGCAAGCTCTATGTGCAACTTGGCTCGTTCAATCATCCTTTTGCGCTCCTCAGGATCTGCCTGCGAGAAGAAGCAAGAACTCGCCACAGCGCTAACCTCAATTCCGTTGTCATCAAAAAGCTTCTTCGCCTCCTCAAGGGTGCTCTTATCTGTCTCTGGTTCAATGCCGTGGGCGTGTCCAACTTCCGTGCGTATCTCAACACCGTGATAGCCATAGCGTTTTGCTACATTGACTATTCTCTCCAGCGTCCAATCGGGACATACCCAAGTCATAAAACTGAATTTGATCGCCATACACCCTCCACCTCCTTAACGCAACTACGCTTGTCATGTAGGCAAGATAAATTGTGGCATCATTTGGCTCTCTGGAACACACTCGTTGTTTGATGTAACACAAGCTCGCGCAACACTAAGTGCAGTAACATTCAAAATCGGGGGTGAGCTACGATGAAGAGGCTCATAAGGATCACGGCAGGCAGCGTAAGCGTTGAGGCTGAGTTGAATGAGAGCAAGACTGCAAACAAGATATGGGAAGCGTTGCCAATAACTGGCAAGGCGAACCGCTGGGGCGACGAAATTTACTTCACTATACCAGTGCAGTGCGAAGATGAAGACCCTAAGGAAGTTGTAGAAGTTGGTGACTTAGGATACTGGCGTCCCGGAAGCGCATTCTGTATTTTCTTCGGCAAGACGCCTGTGAGCAAGGGAGACGAGATTCGCCCTGCAAGCCCTGTGAATGTGTTCGGGAAAGTCATAGGTGATGCGACAGTTCTAAGGAAGGTAAAAGACTACGACGATATCAAAGTTGAGCGCGTTGAATGAGATTCAGAGAACACCCTATTATTCAGGCAGGTTGTAGAGGTGAAGCTTTTGAGCAGTTTGAAGAGTTTGATTAGGAAGGTGGTGTTGTTTATCCCCTTTGCGACGCATGCCGATAGGTATTTTCTTCGTGAGATGCTCATGCCGTTCATTGCAGGGCTACTCATCTTTGTTACGATATTGACGGGGCACATGCTTTATTGGGCTTTGGACAAAATCATCAACCAGAATGTGCCAGCAAAAGATTTACTGCTAATGATGCTTTACAGATTGCCATCCGTGCTTGTCCTTTCCCTCCCGATAGCCATGATCATTTCCACTTCAATTGCGCTCACGAGGCTCGGTCGTGAAGGGGAGCTCACAGCGTTCAAGTTAAGTGGTGTAAATGGCATGCGCTTAGCATACCCGTTTTTAGTTGTGTCTGTGTTGGTTAGCTTCGTTGACTTGTGGATAAACGACCGTGTTGCACCTGAGGCGAACCACCGCGCCGAAAACATACTGCGAAGGCTTCTGTTAAGCTACTCAATACCGTTCATTGAAGAGAACCGTTTCCTCAGGCTGTCAAACAAGTATTTCGTTTACGTGAGGCGTGTTGAGCCAGCAGCAAAGATGCTTTACGGCGTTATGATTTACGAGTTTGAGCCGTCTATTGGTTCATTCCCAAGGGTATACATTGCGAAGAGCGCATCACATGAAGATGGAACATGGTGGTTTAGGGATGTCGTCATACACCAGTATGATGAGCAAGGACATCAAGTGGCTGAAATGTTTACAGAGCGCATAACCCTCAACATCAAAGAGAACATTGAAGCTTTCATTACAGCTGCAAAAACGCCGATTGAAATGTCTTCTCAGGAATTGAAACAGCAAATTGAGATGCTTGATAAAAGTGGCATAGATGTGCATGCGATGAAAATTGATTACCACTTCAAGTTTTCTTTGCCCGCAGCGTGTTTTATCATGACGCTTTGGGCTGCCCCTTTGAGCATGAGGTTCTCACGTAGTGGCACATACGCAGGCATGCTCATAGCAATCCTTGCTATATTCCTCTACCAAGGCTTTATGGGATGGTCAAGAGCAATTGGCATCAAGTATCATTTGTCACCATTCCTGTCTGCATGGTCACAGAACTTTTTCTTCGGTCTGATGGGAATAGCCATGTTGCTGAAGGAACGGTGAATAAGATGAGCATAAAAACAAACAAGGCTTTGCATTTCCCCAAAACAGCACTACCCCTTCTGGCTGTATTGTTGGTGATGCTTACCCATCAAAGGGCTGTATTGGCGGAAAGGAAATATGGTGAGCAAGCTTTTGAGGAAGTGCAAGCAAACGCAACATTGCAAGCTGAGCAAGATGCGGAGCAAGAGGATGTGATCCAGCATGAAGCGGTTGGAACTCCCAAAACTCCCGAAGTGAGTGAAGGCAAAGCAATTGAAGTTCTCAGCCAGAGCGCTAAGCTCATAATGCAGCGCCATGGCGATGAGTGGTTAATGCGAGCAAGCGGAGGCAATGTCGAAATTAAAACGAGGGATTTAATAGCTTATGCGAGCAACCTGCAATACAACCCGAAAGAAGGCGTGGTGCGTTTCCTACCACCAGTTGAAGGCAGAGCAACAAACTTAAGCTTTCGTGTTGGGAGTTTGAGTTACTACATTAAAGAGGGGCGCTGGGAACTCAAAGACGGAAGAATGAAAGTAGAACCGTCTTTCTTTGCCCAAGGTGTTGTTGAACCGCTTTATCTACGAGCAACAAATGCCGAGGGAAGCCAAAATAAAGCATACCTCAAGGCATCCCTTTTCACATCCTGCGATAAAGAGCTACCGCATTGGAGCTTGCGTGCCGAAACGATGGATATAATCGCCAACGATAAAGTCATCGCGAGGGATGTTGGTATATACCTTGGCAGTAGGAAGCTATTCACATTGCCGACATTGGTTATCTCAATCAAGCCAAGGAGAAGACGCACAACATTTATGCCAGATGTGGGGCGAAATGAGATTGAAGGCTGGTTTATCAAATATGCACACACTTACATGGCAGATGAACGCTCAACAGGCATAGCAAGGTTTGACTGGGCTGAAAAGAGAGGCTTAGGTTTAGGCATTGAACAAGATTACACCTTGAAAGCTATGACAGGTGCAGTTGCCCTTTACTGGCTGAGGGACAGAAACAAAGGGACAGAATTGAACTGGAGCATAAGGCACTCCCATCGCTTCTCAAAATCGCTACTTATGAACCTACAAAGCGAGGTGCGCTCAAACAGCGCCTATTTTATCAGGCGTGCAAGGTCAAGCTCCCTTAGCGCATCGCTTCAGTGGAACAGGACAAACATGCAAACAACGCTTGATCTACGTCGTTTAAGTTACTCTGGGTATGGTGAAACAAATGACACATCTATTTTGCTGCGCAGCTCCCTACGAAGGGATAAGTGGGATGTGAGACTGCAAAGCACATACCGCAGGTTTGAAAGCAGTTACTTCGGCATCGGTGCAATTAAGGCTCCGGATGAAGAATTGCAACATAGGTTTGAAGTCCGCCGAGATGGCACGCTCACCACTTGGAGTTTGATATATGAGCAAAGGATTGATTTGGATAAGGCAAGAAACACAGCTGACACATACTTTGGTTTGGAACGCCTGCCGGAAATCACTTTTAATCTCCGTTTGCATCGCTCACAAAAGAAACTACTTCCACTCACCTTCTCTACATCCATAGGCAAATTCGCCGAGTATCCAGCGAGGGTGAGGAGAGCTCGCCTTGCCTTTTCATCAGATATTGGGCAAACGCAAATTAGGTTATCACACCGAGCAAACATAATGTTGACTGGGCGTTTTGAGCAATGCTTTTACGATGATGCCACCGCCCAATACACATATGGCATGCTGACGCAGGTTGATTGGAACATCGGAAAACGCAGCAGGTTATTGATTGGATACCAGTTGCAAAAACAACATGGATGGACGCCTTTCAGGTTTGACATACGCCCACCGTATGAATCCGCAGATTTGCAACTCTATCTGGAGCCATCTGAAAGATTTCAAGCATCGCTTACGACCGGGTTGGATATACAGAACAACATCTTCAGAGACATTACGGCAAACATGCAATGGCATATGCTTAGTGGTCTTTGGTTAGCTGTATCAAGTGGCTATGATATTGAAAGGGGCAGGATGAGAGATGTCATAAGTTGGGTTGCGATAGGTCTTCCGGGGAAAGTGCTTTCAAAAAGCACACAAAGAGGATACCCCGCAAGTGCACTACCCTATTACGGTTATGGCTCGTTCTACATACCATCTTACATGGCTTATTCGCAATCGCAATTAAAAGAGGAGCTTGATTTACCACCTTGGGGGATCATGCTTAACTTGAGTTCTCGTTACAGCACGGTTGAGAAAAAACTCGCGCTCATCCGTTCCTTCGTTGACTGGAGAATTGGGAAAGCATGGAGATTACAACTGCTTGCCAGCTACAACGGCATGATGAGGCGCATGGACTATGTTCAAACAAGGCTTACAAGAGATTTGCATTGTTACGAAGTTTCCTTGACTTACAATTCACTCACAAGGGAGTGGCGCGTTGAATTCAACCTTAAAGCGTTCCCTACATTTAGGCAATTCTTCGGAACGAGTGACCGTTCACAGCTGCTTGATACAAGCGTTGGTCAGTTGTTCTAATAGAGGGAGCACCTTCAACTTGCGTGTGGGATGATAACAAGCTATACTAACAAAATGAACGAACAGGTGCGAATAAAAAGAAACGCAACGGCTTAAACTAAGATGCGTCTAAAATTGTGAAGGAAACACTCAAAGGAGCAAGTAGCCAAAGGCGGTAGGTGGTTACAAATGGGACAAAAGCGTGGGAACGGAGGAAGAGTGGCAGCACTTGTAAGTAGGCTTGGATTAGTAAGGAAAACGCAAGAGAGCGTTACATCAATACCAGTTAGCGAACAAGAGCTTATCATGCGTTGCAGGGCTGGAGATGAAGAGGCATGGCGTGAGTTCATAGACACATATAAGCACATGGTTTATGGCTTTGCCTATGATATGCTACGGAACCCAGAAGACGCAGAAGATGTAGCACAGGAAGTTTTCATCAATGCCTTCAGAGCTATAGGGAGCTTCCGAGGCGATGCGCGCATCTCAACATGGCTTTACAGGGTGACAAAAAACGCTTGCCTAAACTTCCTTCGCCAGAGAGAAAGGTCAACAGTTACCTCACTTGATGAGCAGGAAGGCAACTGGGAGGAGTTGATTGATTTTGAAGATAGCATGCCAACACCTGAGGAAACTGCAATGAATAAAGAATTGCGCGAACTTGTCCGACGCAAGATCGATGAGCTACCAACAATTTACCGAACTGCCATCATAATGTGCGATATGCATCAACTGAGCTATGATGAAGCAGCACGCATACTTGGTATCCCTGTCGGCACGCTGAAATCGCAAGTCTCGCGAGCACGGCGGATGCTGAAGGAAAAGTTAGAGAGCTACTTCTTTGAGAAACACTCTGACAACAAAGGGCATAAACAGTCGTGATAACTTGTGAGGTATGCTGAGAATGGGTAAGAGACAATGCCAAAAATATGTGATGCTTATACCACAGCTCATAGATGGTGAGTTAGACAGGGCTACTGCAGCGAAGGTTGAGCATCACCTCCGCAATTGCAAAGGTTGCATGAATGAATTTAGGTGGTATCAATGGCTGCATGCAACGCTGCGTTCAATGCCTTACACACCAGCACCACCTGATTTCACTGAAAGAACTTTGGAGCGCATCAGGCAATTGAAGGCTCATCAAAAGGGTGCTGCCAGAGGTGTTAACATAGGTCACCTTGGTAGCATGCTGCTTAAACAGCCATACGCAGTAGCTTACACAATGGCTCTCATCGTTGTTGCTATACTCGGGTTAGCTTCCATTAAGACACGAACACCAACGGATGTAGTGGAAAGATATACTACGGTTGCTGTTCACGAGAACATTGAGGCGCAAAAGCGTATTAGCATACAGCCTTTGTCATATGCCAGCGCAAAGGGAAGCGCAATAGAAACTTCGGCTACGAACACTGTGAAAGGAAATGTTCAGCTAACACAAAGAGCGAATAAACAGAAGGCATTGGTAGTCCCGAAGCAACCTGAAGCTATAGCGTCGCAACCAGCATTGATAAATCCATCGCCTACCAGAATAACCAGTGTTGCAAGAACTGATGTAAGCATTCGTAGTGTTACGAGGGACTTTGGTAGAGACATTGAAAGCAGTTTCCGTATAGTTGTGCCAAGCACCATGCTTGTGAGTGTAAGGGGAACAACCGTTATAAACAGCGCAGATGCATATCTGGTTAGGATTGGGCATCTAATGAGTGTTGGGAAGTTGTCTGAGGCAGCGGAACACTTAAGGGAGTTTGCAAAAGTAAACGAGATTGATCCAGCCCTTAGATATCGCGCTCTAAGTATGCTTAAATCGTGTTACGAAAGAATGGGCGAATGGCTTATGGCAAAAGCCGTTTTTGAACAGATGTTATCCGAGTTAAGCCATTACAAGGACATTAAGTCTGCTGAGCAAATCGCAGAAAGGGAGAATGACATGCAGGTTAAGGTTCACACGGTGCTTGAGGATGATACTTATCCCGAAAAACAAACACGCTTAGCATCACTGCCTCCATATGCCCAACCAACAGCCACAAGCAACGCTTTAGCAATGCAATCAAACGCTGTCAAGGCTTTTGCATCTAACGACTCCTCAAGTCAACTGCGCCAAACTATTTCCATGCTTGAAGAGATACCTCAAGATGAGCCAACTGAGAGGTTATTGAATGAGGACCAAACATTCATTGATGCCCTCTTCAAGCTCTCCGAGGCTATATAAGGGTGAGGAGCATAGGCATAATTAAAGATGCGTTAAACTAATGATACGAAGATCGCCTCAAAAAGTAGCGCATCCCCTCGTTGATGAACGGTCAAGTATACGTATTAAAAGCAGGAGGTGAACGAGAAAATGGAGAAACCTCTCTTTGCGGATGTTGGTGAACGGGAAATAACGAAGGCAATAATTGACCAGTTTGCAAGCCAGTTAAGCGCTTATGTTGAGTGCGATGTAATAGTTGTTGGTGGTGGACCTGCTGGGTTGATGGCTGCAAGACAACTTGCAAGCAATGGAGTTAAAGTGCTTTTAATTGAGCGTAACAATTACCTTGGTGGTGGCTTCTGGATAGGGGGTTACTTGATGAACAAGGTCACATTTAGAGAACCCGCTAACAAAGTGCTGGAAGAGCTTGGCATACCCTATATTGAGCATTCAAAAGGGCTTTTCGTAGCCGATGGTCCACATGCTTGTTCAAAGCTAATAGCTGCAGCTTGTGATGCTGGTGTTAAGTTCTTGCAAATGACCATCTTTGAGGATATCGTGATAAGGGATGAGCGAGTAGCAGGCGTTGTGATCAACTGGACACCAATAACAGCTTTACCAAGAGAGATAACTTGCGTTGACCCTGTTGCCCTTGAATCCAAGTTCGTCATTGATGCAAGTGGACACGATGCAGCTGTTTGCCGAAAGCTTGAAGAAAGAGGGCTGATAAAACTTCGTGGCTATGGAGCTATGTGGGTGGAGAGAAGTGAAGATTTGGTTGTGGAACACACAGGGCAGGTATACCCCGGGCTTGTAGTTTGTGGTATGGCTGTTACAACTGTTTATGGGCTCCCAAGGATGGGTCCAACATTTGGTGGAATGCTTCTTTCTGGAGCGCGTGCTGCTGAGGTCATCTTGAAACAATTAAAAGCTGAAGAGGTAATCGTAAAGACATCCTAAGTGCTTAAACACCCACGAAGGACAAAAGGAGTAGTAGAAGGTGCACATAACGGTTTACAACTTGCCACGCTTTCTCAAACTCTATGTGGATGCCTCACACACATCCTTGAGAGTTGAGGAGCTCGTTCAATATGTTTCCTCTATACTGCCATCTTTAAATGCAGAAGTGCGCCCAGAGCCCGGGAGATTCTTCACCAGATGCGATGAGGAGATTCTTGAGTTTGCCAGAGAAGTTGCAGCAACAAGAGTGTTTCGCATCAACGCAAACGAGGTTGTATGTAAGCCGTTTAAAGCTGAAGTTGAGTATGAGTATAGGCGGATAAAGCAAGACCCATATGAGATGTTCGGTGCGTTCTATAGCGCTTACCACCTGCAAGATGTCTATTGGAAGTTGATACCAGCAGGTGAGCGTAGCCTGCACTATGTGCATGTAGTCATAACAAAACTCCTCATCGGAACATTTGATGAATCTTCTGGGAGATGGCATGCACGCACGATTGCCCTTGGCTTTCCTAACATCATATCGCTACGTGGTTTGATTGAGGCACCAGCAAAGCCGCGTCAGTTTTATATCCTTAGACAGACATTAAGCATGCTGCATGGTGAGATGACCACTGAGGAAATACAAGAGGCAATAAAAAATTTCGCACTCCTTGGCTTGGAAGACGAACGCCTGACAGAGGTTACAAAAGGTTATCTGCTGCAGGCGATAGCATACCACGCAACGATGGAACCGTTTTGCAATGATGTTTCTTGCAGGCTTTTCAATGCACATTGGCAGAGGGAAATGTTGACGGCACAACTTAATGGAGAATACGAACTTTGTGAAGCACACGCCCAATTGTTTAGAACAATTGAGTTAATGCTTTCTTCAACATGAATAGGGGTAATGTTTTTTCTTTGAAGCGAGCGCTAACCACCGTTGACGATGGGTGGCATCTGTGGGAGTGCTGTAGAAGCTTGTTTTCTGACATCCTCTTTGTATCTCTCATCCGAGATTAACCTCTTTATCTCGCGCTTCAAAATGGAAAGCAACGACCAAAGCAAATCACGCAAGTTGAAGACTTCAAGCAACTGTTGCTTTTCATATGATGGTATGTGAAGCATTGTAGCGGCTGCAAACGCTAAATCAACAGGGCTTGTTGGGAGTAAGAACTCTCTCCTTTTAAGAGCGCATGGTTCATATGCAAGTTCGGCATAGCGTTGAAACATAGCTGCGACCTTGTTTGAGAGTGAAAGGACTTCACCTGTGATGGTCACAATTGTGGACGGAAATAAAACTCTCGCCACTGGATATGGTTCTTCGGAGAGTAACTCAATTATGCGAAAGCGCCTATACCCACGAGCGAGAAGCATCAAGGAATCATCTGCCGAACGCTCAACGTAAATTATTTGAGCAGCTGTCCCCACAACATTAATCTCAACGAGTTTTTTGATACCGTCAGGACACATAAGCACAGCACCGAATGGCATGTCTTGAGAAAGACATCTCATCGCCACAAGCTTGCTTTGCGGTCCATCAACCTTCAAGTTCAAGCGGGCTTGCGGAAATAACACTGTCTCCGTCTCGATCAAGGGTAGCTCCGCTTCAAAGGAAGGCATTTAATATCACCACGCAGTTATACGATTCATGCTTGCACTATTCATGATGCCAACCAGAAGCCATTATTGCAATAAGCAACGCAAGCTGTGTTTGACTGTGCAGTTTAGGTGGTTGCATAATATCTTTGGACTCTAAGCTTAAACACTGCGGAGGGCGAGAATTGATATGCCAGTTTGCCAAAGGTGTGGTGCTGAAAACGCAGATCACATGCTTGCTTGCTGGCGATGTGTTGGACCACTTTACCCTCCACACATCGCTGATGAGATAGCCAGAAAGAGAGCCGAGATAAAGCTTCAACCATTGCCACCACCGCTGCAACAAGAGACTGTAGGGACCATAGAGACTGCCGAAGTTAAAACCGAGGAGCTAAGTGAAGCACCAACTATAACCACAGTAGCGCCCGAAGAAGCTGTAACTGAGGGAATCATCACTGAGGAAAGTGTTACTGAGGGAGTTACTGCCCCCACTGAGCCGGCTCCAACGGTTCAAATTTCGGGAGCTCCTACTGAAAGCGTTGCACCCCCGATTGAAAAGAAACCCCCTGCCGAGGCAGTGAAAGTTGAAGCACCTCCTAAAGAGCGTCCGATAGGTCGGTTACTAAAACGCTTTGCAAAGGTTCTGATAATTGTTGTTCCCTTAGCGCTCATAGTGGTGTGTGCTGTAGTTTTGCTCCCACGCCTTCTCGAGAAACCCGAGAAAGTGGTGGACAAATTCTTAAGCGCTGCAAAAGCCGGAAACATTGAGGAAGCAAAAACATTCCTTGATGAGAAGTCAAGAGCAGAAATAGAAAAGCAAGGCAGTGCATTATTGTTTACGCCACTCAAAAACGTAGACTACGAGATTGGAGAAACGTCTATCCAAGGTTCGGAAGCGAGTGTGAAGGTGAAGTTAAAAGTCACATCACCAATCAAACTTGAATTTGAAGCGCCATTCGTATGCGTTCGTGAAAAGCTCTCATGGAAGATCGATGCCGAACGAACAACAAAAGAGGTCGTCAATGCAGCGATAAGTGCTGCCTCCCAGCAACTTGGCTCAATGCTTATGGAGGCGCTAAAAAAGGGATTCACGCCACCTATGCCATCATTCCCTCAAAAGTGAAGTTATCGCATGCTACTTTGGCGTAGATGCGTTCGTGGTAGCAAAGTGAGATAGTATTGCATCAATCAAGCCACCGGTGGTATGCGTTGATGCGATTATACATACTGGCAAGCCGTATTCTTCGACCCGTTTTGCTGTAACAGGTCCTATACATGCTATCCTCGCATTGCGCAAGGTCGCTTTCAACCCCTCGCCCACAAGCTTAAAGAGTGCATCAACTGAGGAGGGGCTTGTAAAGCAAACGATATCAATCGGCTTTGAGAGGGCTATGCTTATCTCTTCTTCTCCCAATTCCTCATTGGTCAAAACCTTGTATGCAGTTACCTCATGCACTTCTGCCCCGGCTTCCAAAAGGCTGTTTGTGAGTTTACGAGACGCACCAAATGCTCTTGGTAAGAGTATTCGTTTCCCATGCACACCTATGTTTAAAAGCAACTCCGCAACTGCTTCGGTTGTAAATTGCTCTGGCACTGCGTCAGCGATGATACCCATCTTGCGCAATTCGCTGTTTGTGGCATCACCTATCGCACAAACTTTCGTTGATGAAAACGCCCTTGCATCCATTCCCATAGAGTGCAATGTTTCAAACAAAGCCTTAACCCCATTAACGCTTGTGAAAACAACCCAATCATAAAGTCCTTTTGAGAGTGCTACGACTGCTTCGCGCATCTGCTGTGAGTTGCTCAGCAGTTCAATCTTTAACACAGGCAAGCAAACAGCATTGGCACCATACGCTTCAAGCATGCGAGCCATCTCAAAACCTCTACCCTCATCCCTCGCAATTAGTATGCGCTTACCGAACAATGGTTTCCTCTCAAACCACGCCAGCTTATCGCATAGTTCAACTACCTTCCCAACGATGAGCACAGCTGGTGGGTGAACGCGTTCATATTCAGCTTTGTCGGCTATCGTTGCAAGCGTTCCAATGATTGTTCTCTGTGTCGGGAGTGTGCCCTGCTCAATTAACGCAGCTTTTGTTGAACTGTCCAAGCCACCTTGCATCAATCTCTCCGTCACTTCTCTTATGCGCCCGACCACCATTAGAACGACTATTGTGTCAACGGCATGGGCTATTTCTTCCCAGCGAACATTACCAGCTTCACTACTCTCGTAACCTGTGACAATGGCTACGGATGATGAATACCTTCTATCGGTTAGTGGTATTCCAGCATAAGCTGGGACAGCGTGATATGAGGAGACTCCCGGAACAACTTCAAAAGGTATACCTGCCTCTGCGAGTGCTTCAGCCTCCTCCCCTCCTCTACCAAATATGAAAGGGTCTCCTCCTTTTAACCTGCAAACAGAAAGCCCGCTCTTCGCTTTAGCCACAAGCAATTCATTGATTTGTTCCTGTGTGAGCTGATGAGCTGATGGCTCCTTACCCACGAATATGAGTTCAGCATCTTTTCTCGCGTATCGCAGGATCGCTTTATTTACGAGCCTGTCATAAACGATGCAATCTGCTTGGCTGATGCATTCAAGTGCGCGCATCGTTATAAGTCCGATATCGCCCACACCTGCTCCAACAAGCCATACTATGCCACTCATTGTAATTCACCTTAACTGCTGTCCGTGTTACTACTGACGCATATCAAAAGCCACCTTTATTGCTTTGTGCTTACCCGGACGAGCACTAACTGCAATCGCTTCCCTGTAGCGCGTCAGTGGGAATGTGTGTGTCAGCATCCCGCGTATCTCACGCCATTCCTTGAGAAGCATCTCTATGACCAGATCAATAGTGTGTATTTTTCTCTCGCCGATGCTTTCAATCCCGTATGCGTATGAGCCAAGTATATGCAATTCTTTGTGCCACACTGGGGCTAAATCAACGCCTTTGGGTATTGATGGCATTCCAACGAGTATGAGCTTCCCACGAGCCTTCGTCCATCGGATAGCCTCGTTTATGGTCTGTGAAGATGCAACACAATCAAATACGACATCGTATCCGCCCAAAACAGTGCGTATACCAAAATCGCCCTTCAGTATTTTGGCTTCTGTTATTGCTCCCAACTCGTCGTGCAGCCCTTTGCCCGGCTTCACAACGACATCAGCCCCGAGGGTCTTAGCCCACTCCCTCTGATGTGGATACTTTGCTATTGTGCTTATGTGACCGTCAAAGCCGATCAACCTGAGTGACTTGATAGTCATTAATCCAATCGTGCCACAGCCTATAACAAGCACTTTGCAGTCTTTGGATGGGCGAGCACGCAAAACCGCATGCATAGCGCAGGCAAACGGCTCAACGAGCACTGCAACCTCATCAGGGATTTCATCAGGAACCAAATGCAATTGGTGCTCATGCGCAACAAAGGATTCACTCCATGCACCGCCTGTGTCGCGGCAATATCCAGTTTGAACGCCACTTGAGATAACGCCTTCGGTTATGCGTTCGCAGTTCCCAAACAATCCAGCTTCGCAATATGAACATGGTTCTAATTCTCTTACAGGACAACTTAAAGCTGGCTCAAGCACAACCCTATCACCTATTTTCACCTTTGAAACTTTGCTCCCAACTTCAACTACTCTACCAACAGCTTCGTGCCCAAGCACGAACGGGTATGATGTGAGAGGCACAAAGTAAAAGCTACTGCGAGAAGTTATGACGTCAATATCCGAACCACATATCCCGGCAAGGAGCGTCTTGACCTTCACCCAATTTGGTGAGGGTAATTTCTGTTCCTCCAACTTAACGAGGCGCGTCGGAGACCACCAACCAATACAATAATGTGGGAAGCGTTTTCCAAGAAGCTTTGCGAGCAGGAACAGAGGCAAGCTTTTTCTGTATTGTATCGCGAGCATGTTCCTAATCCACGCTGCTAATGGCTTTTTGCGACCTGACAGAGCCTTATGACAAGCCAATCCGCAATTTCCTCATCCTTTGCAGCACTGCCCGTCTTTAAGGCAATGTCAGCATCGTGCAACACCGAAAGAGCACTTGTTAGCTTTGGCAGCGTGTATAGCTTGGATTGGCTCAAAAGCATTTTTATGACATAAGGATGTTGTGCCAACAAAGACAAACGCTCACCCTCAGGTAACTTTGACCGTGCCTTCTCGGTCAGCATCCTTTGAAGATGCTCTTTCAAATCATGCTCATGTGTAGGATGCTCACGCCACTCTAATTCAATTCTTTCAATCTGCTGTCTTGTGATGAAGCGATTCTCAAGGAGCCAGCAGGCTTGAATGAGCAACCTATAATGTCTTGCAAGCATGTAGAGTATCCTTACAAGAGGTTCCCCTCGTGAAAGAAGCGAGTTAATAAGCGACCTTGCATCATCAATGCTACCGTGAACTAATAGCTCGGTGAGTTTGAAAACATCACCACTAAGTGATGGGACAAGCTCACGGACATCGTCAAGCGTTATTTTGCTTCGCTCACCAATATAGGCTGCGAGCTTCTCAATCTCCGAGTTTATCTGCCATAGATCGTCTCCCACGCGCAGGAGCAACTCTTGTATGGCGTCTCGTTCCATTTGTATTCCGAGGCGCTTGCACGTCCATTCAGCGAACGTGACCAATTCATAGCGCTTTAGCTTGCTAAAGTAAATGGCACATCCATATTTGAGGGCTGCCTGAACAAGGATATGTTCCATTTCAAGTGGTGCATCAATGGAGATAATGAGCACAACTCCTGGTGGCAGCCCCTTCTCTATGATATTGATGAGGTGTGTTAATGGTTTTTGAGGTGACTTTGCGCGCCTGCCTCTTGTTGGGATGCCTTGCGGTTGCAACTCTAAGAGTGAGGGATTGCGAGCTACAACTAAATACCTTCTCCCAAAGAGCACATTTATAGGACAGCTCAAAACAGCTTTTGATATGGATACATCTGTTGCTTCATCACCTTCAAGCAATCTAACTGATTCACTGCTCGCCTCATCTTGAGCAGTGAATGCAGCAATCAATCGTTTCGTGATACGGTGCACGAGGAAACTTTCCTCACCGAAGACGAGATAAAACCTTTCGCCCCCACCATCCATAATCTCCTTGTAATGCCTATTGAGGTCGGCACTGAGCTGTCTAAAGGGAGTCCCCGGCTTAAACAACCATCCCATCGGTGTTCATCACCTGTGTTTACAGCTCGATAGAGAAACTATGGACAGCACTTAGTTAGCGACCGAAATACTGTTTCACTTCTGCCTCTCTGAGGATGTAAGCTCAAAAACCTTTCGCAGTAGCTCCTCCTCTGCTTTTGTCAGCTCAACCTTTCTTCGGCTCATCATTTTTGCTGCCGTAGCTATTGCCTTATCAAGTTCATGGACGACGAACCCTTCTTCTGAGTTCCCCCAAGAGAAGGACGGGACAAATTTCGGTGTTACTTCAGCACCGTAGATGTTGCATGCAATACCTATAACAGCGCCTGTTGTGAGCATAACGCCGATTCCAAGCTTGCTGTGGTCGCCAATGAAACAGCCTATTTTAAGCTCACCAGTTTCAACCATCTCACCGTTTACCCATACCCTCACAGTTCCGTAGTTGTTCTTCAAGTCACTGCATGTTGTCATTGCTCCGATATTCACCCATTCACCAATATAAGCATGCCCGATGAAACCATCGTGATGCTTGTTTGAGTAGCCATGAAAGACTGTAGCCTCAACTTCACCGCCGATGCGACATACTGGACCAAGCACCGTCCCGGGTCTTATCTTCGCACCATCAACATGTGTCCCACTGCCGATGAACGAAGGTCCTTGAATAAATGTTGGCGGGGTTATTGAGGAACGAGAAGAGATGAACACCGGTCCATCCTCGGCAGAGATGACGACACCACCATAGATGCGGGCACCTTCTTCAACGAATATTTCATCACCGTAACTGATGACACCGTTTGGTAGAGAGGTTAAGTTGGCTTGCGCCGAAATCAATTTGATGTCATCGGCAATAACATCGCTCTCTTCAAGCAGGATCGGGATCTGCCATAAGTAGTCAAGCACCACAGCGTCGGTCAACCTTTCATTCAAGCTCATTTCCTTCCAAGCATCAACTTTGGGTGTATCGCTTGAAAGCCAAGTGAGCTTCTTTGCCTCAACAACGGCAGCTACAAGCTCGCCGTTTTTGTTTACTAACGCCTCACCAACTTGCAACTCCGATATATTCTCAGCCACTTGCGAAGATATGATAGAGCGCCCATTAACCAAAACCACCTCGCCACTTATTTGAGAGAGGTCGTTAACGATGGCTTTCGTGCGCTCACGTATTACATCGCTCAAGTAGCTTCTGCAGAACAGTGCCAACGCATCATGTTTTATACGCCTTTGAGCTTTCTCACGCAAAGTTAGGGCACCACAGCGCAAGTCGTATACAGGGCGAAGCCATGTAAGAGGTAAAAAATTAACCGTTCTCTCATCCTCATATACGAGGAGCGTGCGCATCTCATTCACCCCCTCAAGAGCATCGTGTGAATATCACTGTGTGGTTAAGCGCCTTAAGTTTATGTTAACACGATGTGAAGCTTCTAATACAGTCCCAAAAGGAATTTGCGCATTGCTTCATTGATGAGTGCTGGACATTCCTCGTGCGGTGCATGCCCAACATCACTTAGCACCATTAACTCAGCATTTGGCAGACGCTCACTCAACTCTACTCCAACACTTAAGGGCACGGTTTTATCAAGCTCACCCCAGATGAGCAATGTCCTTTGGTAAATAGAAGGAAGCCTATCCGAGAGGTCAAACCCATCAATTTGACGTAGCATCTTTACCCATGCGCTTGCTGTGCCACGAATCTGCAGTGGCGCAAGGTATGCATTGATTGCTTCCTCAGTGATAATGCTGTGGTTTGCATAATTGAAGCGCATTACATCCTCAACACCGTTCTCGTTGAATAAAAACCATTGAGCGAGTTTTGGTCCAATCAATGGCAGGAAGATACATCTGGGTATAGCTGGCAGTTCTATTCTAAATGGTGCTGCAAGGAGTATTAGTGCTTCCACCTTAGTTGGGAAGAGAACCGCCATAGTCATGGCGACTATCCCACCAAATGAGTTGCCAACAATCGTTGCGCTCTCTATTCCCTCATGGTCAAGGACACATGCTACAGCTCGCGCATGCGCCTCAACAGTGTAGCTTGTGCGTAGCGAGCGAGTTGATAGCCCAAAGCCTTTCAGGTCAATGGAAAGCAAGCGGAAGCAGTCTCTCAACCCCTTGATTTGGTTGCGCCACCCATACGACCATGCACCAAAGCCGTGAAGTAAGACAACCGGCTTGCCATGACCAGCACATATGTAGTGGATATGTGCCTTCTCACACTTCACGAAACAGCTCTTTGCCCCAAAAGAGGAAACGATCTCGGTGCACTTCTTGACGGGATCACGCATTGCCTACTACTAATACCCACCGCAGTTTAAACGACTGTCTGAGAACTTACTTGCGCAATACCTCAATTCCCGGTAGCTCTCTGCCTTCAAGGAACTCAAGGGCAGCACCACCGCCAGTTGAGACATGCGTGACCTTTTCAGCAATTCCATACTGTATTGCAGCTGCAGCAGTTTCTCCTCCTCCAACGACAACTACTCCTTCACATTCAGCAAGCGCTTTTGCTATTGCTTTTGTGCCTTCGGAGAACACTTCAAGTTCAAAGCGCCCCATAGGTCCGTTCCAGAAAACCGTCTTAGCTTGCTTTATCCTGTTGGCATATTCTTCTCTCGTCTTTGGACCTATGTCCATACCCATCATGTCTTGTGGTATCTGATCACACGGCACTACACTGGTGGATGCATCTTCTGCATCCCTATCAGCAACAACAACATCAACTGGCAAACATAGTTCAACGCCGGCTTGCTTTGCTTCATCAAGTAACTGCTTTGCCAGCTCAATCTTATCCTCCTCAACAAGCGAACGCCCAGTTTGCAATCCCTTAGCTCTGAAGAATGTATACGCCATTGCGCCACCGATGAGGAGTGCATCAACGCGCTTCATCAAATTTTTGATGACGCCTATTTTGTCCGAAACCTTCACACCACCAAGCACTGCCAAAAATGGGCGTTCAGGCGCTTCAAGTAACCGTGTGAGGTTCTCGACTTCCTTCTCCATAAGCAGACCAGCATAGCTTGGTAAGAACTGCGTTATCGCATGAACCGATGCATGAGCCCTGTGTGCAGCTCCAAAAGCATCGTTGACATACACTTCACCAAGTTTAGCGAGTTGCTTTGCAAACTCACTATCGTTCTCTTCCTCACCCTTATAAAACCGCACGTTTTCAAGCAAGATGACATCACCAGGTTGCATCTTGGCTACTTCAGCTTCAACATCGCTTCCGATACAGTCATTGAGTTTTTTCACTGTCTTGCCAAGAAGCTCTGACAAGCGCTTTGCTACCGGGTCAAGGCGCATTTCATTTACAACCTTCCCCTTCGGTCTGCCCAAGTGTGATACCAATATGACTTTAGCACCTCGCTCAACCAAATACTGAATAGTTGGTATTGTTGCTTTAATGCGCCAGTCATCCGCTACCTCGCCATCTTTGAGTGGCACATTGAAATCAACCCTCACAAGCACTCGCTTACCAGTTACTTCTACCTCTTTAATGGTGCGGAGCATAGTGTGCTCACCTCCTATTCGTTGCTTATTTGGCTCACCCTTTTTAACGGCAATGCCCTCAAACAAGTTGGCTTAGATTTGAAGTCATTGTGTTGCAATCCATTCATTACCGTGCCGGCTTTAAGTTCTTTCCCTCAACTTTTAAAACAAATGCAAATTCACAAGGCTTTTGCAGTGGTGCTTCCACAAGCAATCCCTCATTTGTCTGCTGCCACTTTAGCTTTCCATTGTAACCGAGGAGCTGCACGCTCTCAATTTGGTTCCCATCTTGGATGCTTGCCAGCGAACCTATAAGCCACTTACCTCCCTCAGGCCACCCAAGGGCTATGGCATAAAGTGTTTTCCCTTTCACAGTGAAGCGGAAATCACTTGCTGTGAATCTGACATCACCAATATCTTTGGTCACACGCATGTTTGGACCCTCACCGAAGCTAAGCCATGGGCGTGTCCCATAGATTGCCTCACCATTGATTTTGAGCCATTCACCAATAGCCTCAAGTATGCGCACGGCTTCTTCATCAATTGTCCCATCACCTTTTCCCGGAACATTGAGGAGCATGTTCCCATTCTTGCTCACCACATCAATGAGCGTGTGGATTATTTGCTCTGGTGACTTGTAGCGGTCATCCCGACGGTAGTGCCAATCGCCTATGCTTGTATCAATCTGCCACGGGTAGGGTTCAATTTTTTCAGCTCTGCCACGCTCAATATCCCAAACCAAAGCACCCCGCAACTCTGATGGTAGCCCCTTCGTCGTCATAACCGCTTCGTTCCTGCCATGCCAAAGGATGCTTGAGTTGTAAAGATGGGCAGCAATGCGTAGTCCAATCTGTGGCGAAATATTGTTAAGCGGTAGGATACTGTCATCAAAGTAGAGCAGATCAAGGCGATACTTGTCAATCAAATCCTTTACTCGCAAAAAGAAGCTAAGCAAATATTCATCATCTGGTGGCTCACCCTGTTTGTGAGTGCGGCAATAAAGCTTTTGCGGATCAAGCCCATCCCACCATTGCCCTTTCCCATCTTCTTTGGTTAAGTTCCCATCATATGGGACACCTGCCAGAGGACCTTCCTTATCGCTTCCATGAGCTACCTCAAACCACCACCATGCCCTCGCACCGTGAACTGACGCTCCAAACCTCAACCCATGTTCCCTTGCCACTTTTGCCCATATGCCAACTACATCTCGTTTTGGTCCAACGCGCACCGAGTTCCATTCGTGATAGGTTGAATCCCAGCAATCAAAGTTGCAATGGTGATTTGCCAACGCCACGAAATATTTCGCACCAGCGCGCACAAACAAATCCATCAACCCTTCTGGATCCCACTTTTCAAGCGTCCATAGACGGCAAATGTCTTTGTAACCGAATTTTGACGGATGCCCATAGTGCTGGACATGGTGTTTGTAGTGGCGATGCCCTTGGATATACATGTTTCTCGCATACCAATCACCCTGCTCTGGAACTTGTTGCGGGCTCCAATGTGCCCAGATGCCAAACTTCGCATCACGAAACCATTCAGGGCACTCGTATTTCTTCAACGACTCCCAAGAGGGTTCAAAAGGTCCACTTTGATAACTCATCTTTACGATCGCTTCCTCTTGCAAGTTTCTCACCTCACTTGCGGTAGTAAGGTGGTGTAGCAACGGGACAGATAGAGTGGCATTAGCAATGGTAAGCATAAACTGACGCCTCGTGCTACGCTTTTGCTGCACAAGTTTCACCTCCTGTTCCCAAGGAAGGATATATGCATACACAGCAATGTAAATATATTCGCACGCAACGTCGCCATTAAAGCTATTACAACTCTCCACCTATAACACATTGCCCTTAGCCACCTTTGAATGGAGATTACAAAACACCAAATGCTTGATTTTGATAGCTACGGTGAATCAGTCACCTTAAGGCAATCAAGCATTGCACCATCTTCACGACAGGAGACTTCAATCACGACAACCCCGGCAGGCAAATGCAGTTCTATTGGCTTTGCATCCTTATCGCACAATGTTACCCATTCCCATTGCTTGTGCACTCCAGTATGCCACTCCGTTTGTTCCAACAACACATCCTCACCGTGTAAGATGCGAACGAAGAATGAGTCATCTTCT
>JBGOEV010000010.1:0-62048 GCA_041538025.1 Candidatus Thermosaccharophagus gerlachensis
ATGTTGGGCTTATGATACGAAAGTCGCTTGATGAGGGGAGGCGAATCACATTCGAAGAAATGCTGCAAGATAAAGGCGAGCTACCACCACTCATAGTTGTTGACTGACCATATCGCGCAAGGTGTGAAGCAAATTTTGCATAGCTTCTTCATCTCTCCTCGGCTTGCGACAGGAGCCGTTCTGCGAGCCTTAAGCGTTTAACCGTCTCCAAAATTCCCTTGCGTTCTTCAAGCGCCCTTTCAACCTTCATTGCCAGAAGGTCATACACATCTACACCGGGGATGTTTTTCTCAACATAGTCGTAGGCACCTCGTTTCATACACTCAACTGCGTTTGCGATACTTCCGTAGGCTGTGAGCACGATGACCTCAGTAAAAATATCTCTTAACAGCGCAGCTTTTAGCACCTCAAGCCCGCTCATCTCGCTATTCATCACCATGTCTGTTACCACGACATCGTATGGTGGGTCTGCCTCTGAAATCTTCTGTTGTGCTATCAATTCATTTTCGGCTGTATCCACAATATGCCCGTCTCTTTCCAACCTCCGCTTTATCAACTCCCTCGCCATAGGCTCGTCGTCCACCACGAGTATGCGAGCCATTTTCTCTCACTCCCTTTCCACCCTGCTTGTTTGTTTTCCAATCCTCTTTGCAGGCAGAGTTATGACAAACTTTGCGCCCTTCCCATACTCCCCTACCTCTTCAATTGTCCCTCCATGTGCTTGCACGATGCTTTTGACAATTGCGAGTCCAAGTCCAAGCCCTTGTGCCCTTGTGCTGTAAAACGGCTCAAAGATTTTTTCCTTCTTTTCCTCCGGTATGCCCACGCCTGTATCGCTAACTGTTATCAGCACTTCGTTCGGTCTGGCTTTAGACTGCTCTATGCTAATGCTAATGGTTCCACCGTCTGGCATGAAATGAATGGCATTCTCAACCAGCTCGCTTATGCACCTCTTCAATCTTTCTGCGTCTCCCTCGATCCACACCTCATCAAGATGCGTCACAAAGCTAATAGCCACATCTCCAGTTGTGCGTCTTAACTGCTCAATGAACTCATGCATCAACGAAATCAGCTCAAGCAAGTTTTTCTCAGCCTTCGCTGACTTGACGAAGTATCGAAATTCTTGAAGCAGCTCTTCCATCTCCTTTATGGAACACTCAATTGCCGAAAAGAGCCTTTCTCTCTCCTCGCCTTGAGGAAGGTCAATGTGCTTAAGTTCTTTCAAAGCGCCTTTTAGCGTGAATATCTTGTTGCCAAGCATATGTGCTGTCCTCGCTGACATCTCACCGAGTGCAGCCATCCTCTCTGCCTCAATCAAGCGCTCTTGCAATTCAACCCTGTCAAGCACAGCACCAACTTGGCTGGCAAGCATGTGAAGCAAGTTTTGGTCATCGGGCGTGAAAGGGTTTGTATAGGATGAATCTGGGTGACGCTTTCGTATTACGCGGAGGACACCTCTACACGACTTTTGACCCATTACTGGCACTGCTAAGAAGGCACCGATTTGCTCTGCTGGGAACTCCGTGTAGCGACCTTTCCATCTTGGATCAGAACGCACATCTGAAAGGCGTATCGGTTGAGCATGTAGTGCTACCCACCCAGTCAAGCCTTCACCGAGCTCGTAAACTGCTTTACCAACCTGCCCTTTGAGCGCACCCCTTGAAGCTTTAAGGACAAGCTTTGAATCATCAATCAGAAATAGTGAGCAGTCGTCAGCCTGAAGTATCTCAACAGCGACTGCTACCACTTCATCAAGGAGAGCTTCAATGTCTGTCTGAGATGCCAATTCCATGCCAAGTTCAATCAACTTCTGTTCCCTTGCGTGGTAGTCAGCAGCGGATATAGCTACGGCTGCAACATCGGCAAGGGCACACAGTATCCGCAGGTCATTCTCATCAAACGCGTTTTGGTGCTCACTGCTAACGCTTAATACACCGATAATTTTTCCGTCTCTCCCTTTCAACGGGACAACCATGCAGCTAACAGTGTTTTCAAACAACAGACAGCGGAAGCAAGATGAATGGTATTGGTCTTTTGTGATGTCGCCGCTTAGGTATGGTTTACCAGTTAAAGCCACATGCCCTTCGGCTCCTCTCCCAACGCTACCGCTCAAATCAAACCTCACTGAAAGTTTCTCATCCGTCCATCCATGCCCTGCTGTCCAACCAATTTTAAGTTCGCCTGTGTGATAGTTGATGAGCGCAATGAAGCCCCTCTCTGCGCCAACGCTTTTTAGTGCTTCCTCAAGTGTTGCTTTCATGAGGGCATTTATATCGGGGAAAGCGCTTAAGAGTTTGCTCACGCTATAGAATGATAAGAGGCTTGCCTTCGCTAAGTCATTGCTCCCCTCAACAACTTCCCATAGATCTTCTTTTGGTTGCTGTGAGCCTTTTGTAGTAACGGGTGTATCCCCTTCGTTTTTATCGCTCAATTCGCTTGGCACAATCGTATCACCCTTTGCGTAACCAATTCCAAGTGATGAGCAAGCTTGTCGTTTTCCTACTGTGAAAGGATACCACGCTGAGTGTAAGTTGTCAGGATTTAGCACTACCGATATGAGCATACCTGCAGACAAAATGTTACACTCTAATTCGGTTGCTTTTCCTCTGCGTCTCAGAGGTGATATTTCATGGGGGTTGTTGTTGGTGTTGACCTCGGTGGCACAAAGATAAGTGCAGCGCTTGTTGATGAATCTGGGAATATCGTGGCTGATGTGCGTTGCCATACGCAGGTTGAGAAGGGGAGGGAGTTTGTTATTGAGCAACTTACGAAAACAGTTGGTGAGCTGTTTGAGCGTGCTGAAGGCTTGGGTAAGCGTGTGCTTGCAATAGGCATCGGAAGCCCCGGCATAATAGACCCTGATAGCGGTGTGGTGGTGAAGGCTGCGGTAAACCTGCCTCAATGGGAAGGTATATCGCTGAAGCGTATCTTTGAAGAGCGTTTCAATGTCGTTGCATTCGCTGATAACGATGTTAATGTTATGGCGCTTGGTGAATCTCTCTTTGGTGTTGCGAAGGGGTTGAAGAATGTTATCTTCATCGCTATCGGGACAGGCATAGGTGGTGGAATCGTGGTGGACGGAAAACTCTATCACGGCTCAACCTTCACAGCCGGAGAAATCGGTCACATGACCATTCTACCAGAAGGTCCAAAGTGTGCATGTGGTAACTACGGTTGTTTAGAGGCATTGGCTTCCGGTCCTTCAATAGCAAGGAGAGCCAAAGAATACATCGCAAAGGGAGTAGCTACAAGCCTTAGTGAGCTTGTAGATGATGAGATTACGTGCGAGCATGTAGCCAAGGCTGCTTCAAAAGGTGATGCGCTCTGCAGACGCTTGCTTGAGGAGGCGGGAAGGTATATTGGTGTAGCTGTGGCATCACTTATGAATGTGCTCAACCCAGATTGTGTTGTCATAGGTGGTGGTGTTGCACAGGCAGGCGAAATACTGCTTACGCCGATAAGGCATGAAGTTGCTTTAAGAGCCATCTCGCCAGCACCAGTGCTACAGAGTTTACTCAGAGAGAATGCCGGCGAGATTGGTGCAGCAGCTCTTGCCTTCTCAAAGTTAGCAGAGAAGGATTGAAGGGGCACACGGTGGTATGAATTTGAGTTGAGGGGGCGAAAGACGAAATGCAGGTTGCAGTAAACTCACCGATTGTAAGGGGCATTATTTTTGTGATTGCATTGCAAGTAGCTTTATGTAGCGGTGGATTTGCTCAAGATAAAAATGAGCCTTTTAAAACGAGCCCTGTTGGCGAGCTAAAGCCACCGAAGCTAAAAGCGGGTTCGGCGTTGCTCTTAGATGTGCGGACTAAGTCTGTGCTTTACGAACTAAACTCAACAAAGCCTTTCTATCCAGCAAGCTTGACTAAGGTCATGACAGCCTTGTTGATACTTGAGAGGGGCAATTTGGATGATATGGTTGTGGTAACAAAAGAGGCATGCTCAGTTGAGCCTTCATCTGCTGGCTTAAAAGAGGGAGAAGTTATTTCGCTTCGCCACTTGCTCTATCTCATACTTGTAAAGTCAGCCAATGACGCATGTGTTGCTGCTGCGATTCACATTGCTGGCTCTGTGAGCGCTTTCGTGAGGATGATGAATGAGAGGGCAAAATCACTCGGTGCTCAATACACACATTTTTGCAACCCACATGGGCTTCATAATGATAAGCACTACTCCACCGCGCAAGATCTTGCTCGCATCACAATTGAAGCTCTAAAGCACGAAGAGTTTCGTAATGCTATAGCAACGCGTGTGCTTGAGGTGCCACCAACAAACAAATCTAAAGCGAGGGTCTTTAAGAACCTGAACAAGCTCCTTTGGGAGTATGAGGGTGCTGATGGTGTGAAGACTGGATACACTATCCCTGCAGGTAAATGTCTCATCGCCACAGCTACACGAAACGGTTGGCAGTTGCTTGCTGTGATCCTGAAAAGTAGCAACCAGTTTGAGGACGCGAAAGCGCTGCTTGATTATGGCTTCTCAAGTTTTATCTCAATCCCGATCACGCAAAAGGGTAGCACAGTAGCCACTTTTCATATTCAAGGTGGTGTGCCATCGTGTGTAGCAGCTATACCTAAGGAGGATTTCTTCGCTGTCTTGAAGAGGAACGAAATCCACAAGCTCCAATGGCGCATACACCAAAAGCCAGTCAAGTTACCATTGCATCGTGGTGATACTATCGGGTATGTTGAGTTCACATCACCAAGTTCATCGACACACCTAATTGAGCTCGCATCAGCAAGCGATGTGATGCCTTTAAATGACGGCGCCCTAAAGCGCCTTTTGGTTAGTATGGTGCTTCTAATGTTGCTTATAGCTTGTGGCATCGGTGTGTTTTACCTTGTTCGTAAACCCGTCGCTTGTTGTAGTGGTCATATGCAACAGGATGCATCGTTAAAGAGTTGGCGAAGGGTCATTAAACTGCGATAGAGGCAATAGCTTTGATGGAGCTTTTGCATACCAAAAACTGAGGGCAGGAGGTGAATGGTGAGATGAAGGTGGGTATATGCACGTTCACTGATGGTAGGAAGCGTGTTGCTGACATGCTGCGTGAGGACTGCTTTCGCTTTCAGAGGTCTATTGCCAATTGGCTCCGCGATGAAGGTTATGAGGTTGTTGAAGCTAAGGAGGTGATCTGGAATTACGCTACAGCGAAGAGTGAAGGGGCTCGCCTTAGGGATGAAGGTTGCGATGTTGTCATATTCAACTTTTGCGTGTGGTCCTTCCCAGACTTCACAGTTCAAACAGCACAACAGCTTAATGTTCCGATACTCCTGTTGGGAAACATCAACCCCTCATATCCAGGCTGGGTAGCCTTCTTCGCTTCAGCTGGGGCGCTTGACGAAATCGGGAGACTATATGGAAGAGCCTTGGGTGATATATCCGACAGAAGAGTTCAAGATGCAATAAGGAATTTCATCGAGAGGCATAACCCTGACAGGAGGAAGCGAGGCGTAGATGCTGCAAAGAAATTGTTTGGGCTTAGGTATGGGGAGTTTGATGGACCTTCAATGGGCATGTATACAGGGCACATTGACCAAAGCCAGTGGATGAGAGAGATTGGGATTCATGTTCACCATTGCAGTCAACTTACGCTTGCGCGCAAGATGAAGCAAATAGCTGATGAGAGGGTTGAGGCAGGCTTGAAATGGCTTGAAGAAAATTGCAAAGCAATACACTACGATGGGAAGACGTTAACACCGGGAATTAATGGGACACTCGCAAGGCAGGTTAGGCTATACCTTGCCATCAAGGATTACTGCAACGAGGAAGGGATTGACTTTTGTGGCTTGACGGGACAGCTTGACTTCACGGAGTGGGAAGAAGGATGCACGATGGATTTACCAGAAGCCCTCTTGAACGATTTCGTTGATTGGGAGGAAGACCCTAAACGCATAATCATATGTGCTACAGAGTGCGACTCAAATGGTGCTCTCACGATGCAACTTCTGCACAACCTCACCAACACCCCTGTCCTTTTCGCCGACTTGCGCCATTACCACGAAGACCTTGACATCTACGACCTTTGCAACTCTGGAGAGCACGCACCATGGTTTGCGAAGCGTAGCAGCAACTGGCGCGAAAATTGGAGGGAGGTTGAACTATACCCAGCGCCGGCAATGTATTTCCCATGTGGTGGGGCATCTGTGAAATTCTTCGCTGAGCCAGCTGATGTTGTCACATTTGCGCGCATAACAAGGAAGAGTGGGAAGATGAGGATGCATATCTTCACAGGTAAGTTCATACGCTTCTCACCAGAGCAGGACGAAGATTTAGCGAGGCAGACAACATTTGAGTGGCCACATGCGTTCGCTCGCTTTGATGTCCCGATGGAAACGATTGCAAAGGAGTTCTCGTGCAACCACATACATGCTGCTGTTGGAGATTTGGTTGGTGAGCTTGTCGCTGCATGCGAGTATTTAGGCATTGAACCTATAGTCTTGAGTTGATTGCGAACCTGTAAAGCCTTAAGCCAATTTGCGCAACTTGAAACACATCCATCAAGCTAACGCTGCTTCATCTCCAAAGGGATATGCATGTGACGGTTGGCTTTAATCTGATGGTGAGCCATTTACTGGCTTAGATGGCGCTTTTAAATGGCGCTGGTGAGTTAAGTATGGCTGTTGCATCACGGGCAAGGGAAGTAGCACTTCTTGCGCTCGTTGAGATGGAAAAGAAGGATGCTTTTATCAACCTATCGCTACGTGAGCTTTTCCGCAACAGGAGGATGAGAGCAAGTGAAAGAGCCTTTGCAATGCAACTCTCCTTAGGTGTTGCTAAGATGCTTCTATACCTTGACTTCCTCCTCAAACACTTCTGCGGGGAGAAGTTCCATCGCTTACCTGTCTTCATCCGAAACTGCCTGCGTATGGGAGCATACGAGATAGCCATCCTATCACACCCACCTTATGCGGTTGTGAGCCAGTATGTTGAGCTTGCCAAGGAGTATGGGCATGTCGGAACGAGCAGGCTGGTTAATGCTGTCCTCAGAAAGTTCAGTAATGAATGGGGCTCAATACATCTCCCAAGCCCTGATGAGGACCCTATATCGCACATAGCAATAAAGACATCGCACCCACATTGGCTTGTTGAGCGCTGGATAAAGCAGTTTGGCTTCGATGAAACAATGAAGCTGTGCGAGGCTAATAACACTCCGCCACCGCTTTGCATACGAGTGAATATGCGTTGGGCTGAGGTAGAACCTGTCAAGCGGTTGCTTGAGTTGCGTTGTCGTAAAGTTGAGCCAGCAAAGTATGCACCATATGGGCTCAGAATTGACACAACAGCCGATATAACAACTTTGCCGGGCTACAAGGAAGGGCTCTTTTCAGTCCAAGATGAAGCTGCTATGCTTGTCACACATGTTCTTGGACCAAAGCCGGGTGAGATTATCATTGATGCCTGTGCAGCACCGGGTGGCAAGACCACACATATCGCCGAGATGACAAACGATGCAGCGAAGGTGATCGCCATTGACACTCATAGAAGCAGAATACAACTCGTTGAAGAAGCAGCAGTAAGGTTGAAGCTGAAATCCATCGAGTGTGTCGTTGGTGATTTTGTTCAGCTCGCAGAGCAGTATAGGGGCATGGCTGATAGGTGTTTGGTTGATGTGCCATGCTCGGGCACTGGAACTCTTAGACGAAAGCCAGATGTTCGCTGGAAGAAGAGCACACGGCACATATCTGAGCTTGCACAGCTTCAATACCGATTGCTTGAGGCAGCTGCTATTGTGATCAAGGAAGGGGGCATCATCGTCTACAGCACATGTAGCCTTGAGCGCGATGAAAATGAAGATGTTGTTGAAGCGTTCCTCAGCAAGCATAAGTGTTTTGAACTTGAGGACGCAAGCAAATATTTGCCGACGACAATCCATGATTGCAGAACACCCGAGGGCTTCTTGCGTTTTCTGCCACACAAGCATGATACAGATGGCACATTCATAGCGCGCATTCGGAAGGTTAGTTAAGCGCTTTAGGAAAGCTCGTCTATTGCTTCAGTTACGCTTTTGGTTGTGTAAGAACATTTTGCCTCGTTAACCGTCTAACCAAAACGACAACCCTTAAGGCGCTATATGTAGCATCACTTTCAACAAGGGGGGGTGCATAGCTATGTGGCGTAGGATGTTTGTTACGGCTTTGTTGTCCATGCCGTTCGTCGTCTCGGCGGTGTTTGCACAACCGCAAGCTGGTCCGGGAGGACCGCCCGGAAAACCACGTTTCTCACCTGAGGAAGGCATCGCTCAGATGCTCGCTTTCTGGGAGAAGCAACTCAATATAACACTGACGAATGAGCAGAAGAAGGCTATCCAGAATGCCTTCAAGGAGCGCTTTGAAGCTTTCAGCAAGCTCGTTGAGGCACGGAAGAACTTGATGGCTTCACTTCGTGCTGGTGCAACTGATGCTCAGTTGAAGACAGCGATTGAGAACTACGAGAATGCGATCAAGGCTTACGAGAAGCGACTTGAGGAGATTGAGAATGAGCTAAATGCCAAGCTCAACTACAAAGCCAATCCGAAGCTTCATGCGCTTCTCATCGTCAGTGGCGCTCTTGGGCGCTATGGTGGGATGATGTTTGGCAGGTTTGGTGGCGCTGGTGGACAGCAGATGGGTCCAAGACAGAGAGGTCAGCAAGGAGGACAAGGACAGCAAAAGGGACAAAGACAGCAAGGAGGGCAAAGAAGGGGAAGAACATAACTAACTTTGCTCTTTGACACTCGTGCTTATTGATCATTGGTGTTAGCTCACTTTAATTGGTGTGCCTTGTTTCGCTGATTGGAGCGCCAGCTCAATCAACCTTATGACCTGGCGTGATTGTTCCGGTTTGACAGAGAGCTCTTCCTTGTCAAGCAAGGCTGCAGCTATGTTTTCGTAAAACGCAACCCACCTTCCAGGGACGGAGTCAACTGTCATCTCAACTCTGTTTCCGTTCATGGTTGTGAAGATGCGTGCTTTGTTCTCTGGAGGCTCAAAGGCGCTTTTTATATCACGGCGTTGCAAGGCTACTTCCTGAGGGTCTAAACCGAACTTGATAAAGCCACCTTTATCGCCAAGCACATACCATCGTGGGCGTGGCACATGTGAGATATAGCTGACCTCAACTGTGTATGTGAGTGAGTCAAATTCCATCTCAACACGGGCATAGCTTTCAACGCTCATGTTCCATATGAGGAAGTTTGTTTTGCAGGATACGCTTAGTGGCATTTTACCTGTCAGCTGTAACGCTTGATCAATCAGGTGCACGCCCCAGTCGTGTAATATGCTACCCATGCATTCGCGTTCACAGCGCCAAGCACTGGCAGGCTTACCATAACGCGTAACCCTTGATTCAATCAGGAATGGTTCACCGAGCAATCCAGAGTTGATGACATTGTGCAAGGTCAAGAAATCGCAATCCCAACGCCTGTTGTGGAAGACGCTCAAGAGCACCCCGGTTTTATCTCGTGTCATTAGCATTGCGTCTGCTTCAGCAGTGCTAATGCACATCGGCTTATCAACGACACAGTGTTTGCCAGCTTCCATTGCCTTTATGGCGAGCTCAGCATGGGTGTTATGAGGTGTCGCTATTACGACCAAATCAACATTCTCATCACGAAGCAAATCCTCGTAGCTTTCGTATGTAATGACGCCATAGTCGTTTTTCGCCTGTAGGCGTCTTTGTTCATCCCTTGAGGCAACTGCATAAAGTTTGAGCCTCGGCACAAGTTCTATAAGCTGTGCATGTATGATTCTTCCTGCGTAGCCATAACCGATAATGCCAACATTGATTTGTTCCTCTGGCATGTTATCCTTCACCTCGCATGTTCGTGCTTGCATTCCTGTGGGCACAATTTAAAATGTGACTTCAGTTTGCGACCTTGTAACATTACGCTAACCGTGTTCGGTGGTGAACGGTTCCATGCAGAAGGTGGTTAAGGGCGTAGAAAGCGTGCATGGGGTTATAAAGGTTCCGGGTGACAAGTCAATATCGCACAGGGCATTGCTCATCGGTGCAATCGCTGATGGAGTGACTACGATTGAAGGCTGTCTACTCGCTGAGGATGTTATGAGCACAGCGAGATGCTTGAATGTGTTGGGGGTGCAAATTGACGGGATAGAAGAAAGCGTCGCCCATTCCACTACTGTGAAGGTGCACGGGGTTGGTGGTGCGAATTTTAATCCCCCAGCTCACACGCTTGATGCTGGCAACTCTGGGACTACAATGCGCCTTTTGCTTGGCTTGCTTGCTGCGCACCCGTTTTCGGCTACAATTGATGGCGATGAATCGCTCAGGAAGCGCCCAATGGATAGGGTCGCAAAGCCTTTGAGCATGATGGGGGCATGTGTTGTTGGGCAGGGTGAACGTTGTTACCCACCAGTCAACATCACTGGCGGAAAGCTTCGTGCAATTGACTATGAGATGCCAGTCGCAAGCGCTCAGGTTAAGTCGGCAATATTGCTTGCTGGACTTTTTGCCGATGGCATAACAAGCGTGATCCAACCAGCAGCCTCAAGAGACCATACTGAGCGAATGCTATCAGCCTTCGGTGCCGACATAAGAGTTGACGGGTTAAAAGTATCGGTTTGTGGCGGAGCGAAGTTGCGTTCCCAGTATGTTTTTGTGCCGGGTGATTTTTCATCGGCTGCATTCTTCATCGGTCTTGCTGCTGCTCTCGCTGGAGCGAAACTCACAGTCAAGGATGTGGGAATTAACCCAACGAGGACCGGCTTCATTGATGTGTTGTGTTTGATGGGTGTGGATGTGAGGATTGAAAATGAACGCATTGTATCCGGTGAGCCAATCGGTGATGTAAGCGTTATCGGTGCTGAGAGGCTTCGTCCGCTCAACCTCTCTGGCGAGCTTATACCGAGGATGATTGACGAACTTCCAATAGTTGCGGTTCTCTGTTGCTTGGCTGATGGTGAGAGTATCATTAGGGATGCAGCTGAGTTGCGCATAAAGGAGTGCGACAGGATAGCAGCGATGGCATCGGAGCTTTCAAAGATGGGTGCTCAAATAAGAGAGCTTGATGATGGATGGCATATAACTGGCGTTAGGAAATTGAGGGGAGCCGTCGTTGAAAGCTATGGTGACCACAGAGTTGCAATGAGCCTTGCCATCGCAGGAATGCTCGCAGATGGTGAGACGGTCATCAACGACGCAGAGTGCGTTTCAATCTCCTTCCCGAACTTTTGGGAGATACTGGATTCGTTACGGTGACCGTGCAACTATGGCTCACTTATATAGCCTCCTGTTGAGAGAGCTATTTCAAAGGTGATGTGTTTTGTGTGATAACAATTTTGTAATTGCAATTGACGGGCACGCTGGCTCAGGTAAAAGCACTGTTGCAAGGATGCTCGCAAAAGCTTTAGGGTGGATGCACATTGACACTGGCGCAATGTATCGCGCAGTAACATTGAAGGCACTGAGACTAAAATTGCGGTTGGATGATGAGCAAGCGCTCACCAATGTTGCCTCATCAACGAAGATTGAATTCGTCACTTCCTCAACTGGTGAACAGCGCATACTCATGGACGGTGAAGATGTGACGGATGAGATACGCTCGCCAGAAGTTGAAGCGATGGTTTCTCATGTTAGCGCCATAAAGGGTGTCCGCAGGGCATTGCAGGCAATTCAAAGAGACCTCGCTAAAGACAGATGTGTCGTAGCTGAAGGAAGAGATATGCAAACTGTTGTTTTCCCGAATGCTCAGCTAAAGGTTTTCTTGACAGCGTCGCTTGAGGAGAGAGCGAGAAGACGCTACCTTGAGCTCAAAGTGAAAGGATACGATGTCTCATTTGAGGACGTGCTCAAGCAAACTCAAGAGCGTGACAAGCTTGATGCCACAAGGGATGACTCACCACTCATGCCTGCCAAAGATGCCATCGTCATTGACACAACGCATATGAGCCCGGAAGAAGTTGTTCAGCAAATACTCACTATCCTAAGGCAAAGGACAAAGGTGGAGAGAACGGAAATAACATAGCCTGCAGGTTTTGAATAGTAGCGATCATGGGAATATAAGTAGCGACGCTTTTCAAAACCAAGTGGGGGAGGGATGTGTTATGAAGGGACGTAGATCAATCTTATCGGTCGTGCCATTCGTTGTGATAGCAGTAGCTTTTATGCTTGCTGGTTGTGGTGGGGGTGGTGAGAAGCAGGTAACTACAGTTTCAACAGGCAGTATAGAGGGGCGTATAGTCAGCGCAAAAACCAGAGGTAGGCTTATGGCAGCTCTTCTTATGGGTGCTTCGCAAACAACGCCTGTGCTAAGCTTTGAGGGTAACAGGTTCCGCATTGACAATGTCCCTGTTGGCGAGCAAACTGTGTGCGTGCGTTCAGGCGATTCTCGCGGGGCAGTGTTTGTTGCACAAGTCTTCCCGAACAAGGTTACCAATGTGGGTGATGTTGAAGAAAAGCCGTTGGGCAAGATCTTAGGTTTCGTTTATGAAGTTGATGAACAAGGTAACAAGGGCAATCCAATCGCTGGTGCATTAGTTTCCGCAAGACCACTGTTTGGGGAAGTTGAAGCACAATCAGTTGAGGAAGTCCCCAAGGGCATGTTTGCGATGACAAGGACGGATGCAAATGGC
Source organism: Candidatus Thermosaccharophagus gerlachensis (assembly GCA_041538025.1). Classification (GTDB taxonomy): domain Bacteria; phylum Armatimonadota; class Fervidibacteria; order Fervidibacterales; family Thermosaccharophagaceae; genus Thermosaccharophagus; species Thermosaccharophagus gerlachensis. Next base: position 12,576 of record JBGOEV010000010.1, read on the forward strand.
AGATATGAACTTCTTTTGCCAGCTGGCACTTACCTTGTCTTAGCTGATGCCCCAAGGTATATGCCTGCTACAGATACTGTCACTGTTGTAGAACTTCAGGAGGCGGAGTGCAACCTTGGTCTGATGAGGTTAAAGGATGCCACTGGTAGTGTTTATGGCAAAGTTACTGCGGATGTGAATGGGCAAGTGTTGCCAGTTGCAGGCGCACTCGTAGTGCTTGCACCGAAAGGTGAACCGGGCGTGCCAGAGGTTGTTCCATCTGGAATAACTGTTGGTATGCTCCTTAATGACCTGCCAAATGCTCTCACAAAGAAGCATGGCAAGCAAGTTGTTATACCACCTGCATGGGGACGCATTGTGGTTGCTTTCACTGATGCAGAAGGCAATTACACGATGGACAATGTTAAGCCCGGAAGTTACAGGGCAGTAGCGTTCAAAGAGGGTTACGGGAAAGACGAAAAGGAAGTGCAGGTTAAGCCGGGCAGTAGCGAGAGAGTTGACTTCAAGCTGAAGGCAATGTTTGGTGTTGTGTTTGGTTATGTCAAGGACAGCGAAAACAAAAGTGCAATTGAAGGTGCAACTGTAATTGCCGTTGGTTTTGGTGACCCTTGGTTTGTCTGGAGTGGATGGATTGAACTGCCGGGCAAACCGCATATCTTTGTTAATTCTGCACATGGTAAGAGGAACATCTCACCGATACCTACCCCAATTCGTCCACCAATCATACCACCCTTCAAACCACCTGTCCGAGCAAGCGCAACTACTGGAAAGGATGGTTACTATAGCCTTACATTGCCCGAGGGCGAATATTTTGTGAGCGTGTGGAAGGATGGTTACGAACCACAAGCCACCATCGTGGCTATAACTGCTGGTGAGAAAACGCAACAGGATTTTGATCTCATAAGAAGTTCGGAGGAGCAACAGCAACTCGTGCTTGAGTTGAAGTTACCAGCCGAACCAGTCAAGTTGGGCGAGCCCGTCAAGATGAAGCTTGTGCTCAGAAACAATGGCAATGAAGCAGTTACACTGCGCTTCAACACATCGCAGAGGTATGACTTCATAGTGCGCTCCGAGGATGACGAAGTCATATGGCAGTGGTCACACGGGAAGGCGTTTCTGCAAGTCATCGGAGAGAAGAAAATTGACCCTCACGATGAGCTTGTGTTTGAGGAAACTTGGATGCAGGTGGACAACAATGGCAACAAGGTCGAGGGAGGCGTTTATTGGGTTGAGGGCATCGTGACATGTGTTCAGCCGATGAGTGAGATTGGTTGTGTTGTTGTGGGTGAAGCCACTGAAGTTGAGGTGGAGGGTAAGTTGAAGAGAGCAATCCGAAAGCGTTGAAGTGCTTTTAACTTCTCCTTAATGCATCCGCCACAGCATTTTGGGGCACACGCACTTTGATTGTTGGTGCGCCTCTTTCTTTTCCCCTCAAATTTTGGCTATGTTAATCAATGGTAGCCATACCCATCGGTATGTCGGGGGCGATATGGCATGCGTTCATCGCCACTTTTTGTTGGCATAGATGTTGGAACCGAAGGTGTCCGTGTCATTGCAGCCGAAGCATCTGGTGATATCGTTGGTAGCGTAAGCGTGGCGAACGAGCAACCAAAGCTTGAACTACCAGATGGATGGTCTGAACAGGATGCAAGGTTATGGTGGGAGGCAACGAAGAAAGCCCTTCGGAGCTTGTGCGATGTTATTGACCCCTCATGCATCGTTGCTGTTTCTGTAGCTTCTACATCTGGCACCTTCGTGCCTGTAGATGATTTTGGTGAGCCTCTGCGGAATGCGCTGATGTATAACGACATGCGCGCAGTTGAAGAAGTGAACGAGGTCAGAAGATATGCAGTTGAACTTGAGAAGAAACTTGGCTACCAAATACAACCAGCGTTCGCGCTCCCGAAGATGCTATGGCTACGCAAACATGAAAGTGACTTGTTTGAGCGCACCACAAAGCTACTTCATGCTGCTGATTTCATTGTGGCAAAGCTTACTGGCATAGTTGGTGTCAGCGACTCCTCAAACGCTCTCAAATCGTGTTTTGATGTTGTTGATATGTGTTTCCCAGATTGGATTGAGAGCGGGCTTGGCATACCACTTGATAAGCTTCCCAAAGTTCTAATGCCGGGTGAGGAAATTGGTCATGTGAGTAAAGTGGCATCGCATGAGACTGGGTTGCCAAGAACAGCGGTTGTTGTCGCTGGTGCAACAGATGGAACTGCTGCTTTCATCTGCTCTGGTGCGAGTTCCATTGGCGAATGGAATTCAAATCTTGGTAGCACTCTTGTCCTTCGTGGTTTGTGTGAGCGTTTGCTGAAGGATGAGATGGGACGGATTTATTACCATCGTCATCCGGATGGTTTATGGATGGCAGGCGCTGCAAGCAACACTGGTGGCGAGTGCCTTCGGGTGCGTTTCCAAGGTAGAGAGCTTGCGTCAATGGATGAGATGGCTTACAAGCGCATCCCTACAGGGATGCTCGTTTACCCATTGGTGAGGCGTGGCGAGCGTTTCCCGTTTGTTAACGAGAATGCGAGTGGCTTTATGGTGGGTGAGCCTAAGGATGAGTTTGAACTCTATGCAGCTCACATTGAGGGCGTGGCTTTTGTTGAGCGTTGGTGTTTTGAAGTTTTTGAAGGGATTGGTCATAGTGTAGGTGAAAGTGTTTTTGTAACTGGTGGTGGGTCAAAATCTGGATTATGGAATAGAGTGCGTGCGAGTGTCCTTAAGAAAGTTCTTATACGCCCGAAAGTTGCTGAGACAGCTTTCGGTGCAGCAATCATAGCTGCGTCCAAAACGTATTTTTCGTCGTTAGGCGAAGCTGCAAAAGCTATGGTGAAGATAGGGGATACATTTGAGCCAGATGATTCACTGGCTCGCGCGTATGAGGATGCTTACTGGCGCTTCCGTGCTAAATGCAGTGAAAGAGGCTATGAGTAGGTGAGGCATGAAGGTGCACATAAGATTCGTGGAGGGGTTTGTTCATCATGTTTGAGCATATGCTCGCAGAGAAAGCTTTTACACTGCGTGGCGATGTGCTTGAATGGGTTGAGAATATGCGTTTCTGTGGCGAGCCATATGGGCAATATCGTTTCTCGTCTTCGCGCAGTTACTGTGACGCATACTCATCAGCCATAGCTGCCTTCTTACGGGACTTGTTTGATGAGTTATCGCAACTCGGAGAAAAAGAACGCTTGCAGTGGATTGAACTTCTGTGCTCTTTTCAAGACCCAGATAGTGGCTACTTCTTTGATGAGCGTTTGTTCCCGAGGGATGATAAGGACTTACTCTCGCTATTTGAGCTAACGCATGCTTGTGTATCAGCGCTTGACTTGCTTGGCAGTCTCCCGAAAAACCGTTTGCGCTTCCTTGATACTTTTGCCAATGCGCCAACGCTAAGAAAGTGGCTTGACGAGAGGGTTTGGGTTAACCAAAGTAGCGATGGTCTTGTTGACAGGGCTTTGTTGGAAGGCAGATTGATATTCCATCTTGGTGGGTTGCTCATCTATGCATGTGAATGGGGCGACATAGGGCATGATGTGGTTGAGGTCTTCTTCCGATGGCTTGACTACAATATTGACCCATCAACAGGATTGTTCGGAACAAAACAAGGTTGCAGCCTGCTAAATTCAATGTGCGCTTCCTCTTACATCTATGGGCTTTACTTCCATCAATCTCGCCTTGTGCGCTACCCAGATAGAGTGATTGATTCGGTTCTATCGTTGCAGAGGCAAGATGGGCTTTTTGGCTTAACACCTGAAGCAAACTTTTCTGCAGCTATGTTGCTTGTCGGTATGTTGATGCGTTGTGAGCATAGGCAGGTTGAAGCTGAAGCTTCTTTGCGTCGTTTACAACGTTCTATAATTTCGCTTGAACTGCAAAACGATGATGGTGGGTTCCATGTTGGCGCAGGGCTTCGTGGCAGGCACTGTCATTTTGGGATCACTTGGCTTTGTGCTGACCCATACGAAAGCAATATGCTTTCAACATGGCTTTATTGTGGTGCATTAGCTCTTATCTCGGAAGCTGTTGAGTCACCATTATCGCATGTTGGATGGTTCCTTCGTGAACGCAATGAGGCACCCACATTCTCATCATGGCTTTAGCATGAAAGTTGATGGGAGGGTGTAAGCTATGGCGCAAGTTGAACGATACGACTTTAAAGCGATAGAGCGCAAATGGCAAAAGCGATGGGCAGAGCAAGAGCTCTTCAAAGTAACCGAAGACTCTTCAAAGCCGAAGTTTTACTACCTTGACATGTTTCCCTACCCAAGCGGTGAGCTACACATGGGACATATGCGAAACTACATCATCGGTGATGTGATTTCACGCTACCGCCACATGCTCGGTTACAATGTGCTTCACCCGATGGGTTACGACGCTTTTGGTCTGCCAGCTGAGAATGCAGCTATTCAGCATGGGCTTCACCCGAGCATATGGATTGAGAAATGCATAGAAAGGATGAGGAAGCAGTTTGACATGCTTGGCATATCTTTTGATTGGAGCCGCGAGATACGCACATGTGACCCCGAATACTACAAATGGAACCAGTGGTTCTTCTTGAAGTTCTATGAGCTCGGGCTTGCCTACAGGCGTCCCGCACCAGTTAACTGGTGCCCAAGTTGCGAGACGACGCTCGCAGATGAAGAGGCAGAGAGGGGCTTCTGCTGGCGCTGTTCAACGCTTGTTGAAAAGAGATGGCTTGAACAATGGTTCTTGAAGATAACAGCATATGCTGAAAGGCTCCTTGAAGACCTTGAGATGCTTGAGCATTGGCCAGAAAGAGTAAAGGTGATGCAACGCAATTGGATAGGGAAAAGTGAGGGCGTTGAATTTGAGTTAGAGCTTGAAGGATTGGGTGAGAAGGTGAGTGTGTTCACGACGAGAATTGACACCGTTTATGGTGTGACATTCATCGTGCTTGCTCCTGAGCACCCTCTTGTTCCAAAGCTCATTGAAAGAAGTCAAAGACAAAAGGAACTCTATAGGGCTGTCCAGCAGATGCTCTCAAAAAGCATTGAAGAGCGCTCATCAGAGGAGGCTGAAAAGGAGGGCGTCTTCCTTGATGCGTATGCGATACATCCGTTGACGAAACAGCCAGTGCCAGTATGGGTTGCAAATTATGTGCTGATGGAATATGGGACTGGAGCGATAATGGCAGTGCCTGCACACGATCAGCGTGACTTTGAGTTCGCACGAAAGTATGGCTTAGAGATTCGCCCCGTAATAAGACCCACAGATGGGCAGATTGATGCTAAGGAGATGGAGAGGGCATATGTTGAGCCGGGCATAATGATTAACTCAGGTCAGTTTGATGGCATGTTCAGTGAGGATGCAAAGGAAGCGATTGCAGATTACATGGAAAGGCTTGGAATCGGCAAGCGAAGCGTCCAATATAGGCTCAGGGATTGGCTCATCTCAAGACAGCGTTATTGGGGGACGCCCTTTCCAATCGTTTATTGTGACAGGTGTGGCATAGTCCCTGTGCCAGAAGAACAGCTTCCAGTTTTACTGCCACCGAATGTGCAAATAACCGGCAAGGGTGGTTCTCCGCTCTCTCAAGTCCCCGAATTCGTTAACACTACATGCCCGAATTGCAATGGGAGGGCGAGAAGGGAAACTGATACTATGGCAACATTCGTTGACAGCTCTTGGTATTTCCTTCGCTTTTGTGACCCTCATAACGATGATAAGCCATTCAGCGAAAGAGCAGTTGACTACTGGATGCCAGTTGATCAGTATGTTGGTGGAATTGAGCATGCTGTCTTGCACCTTCTTTATGCGCGCTTCTTCACGAAGGTGCTCTATGACATGGGCTTAGTGAAAACAAAAGAGCCATTCTTAAGGCTATTCACTCAAGGCATGATTTATCACGAAAGCTATTACTGCAGGCGTTGCAGGTCATACAAGCGTCCTGAGGAGGTTGTGAGTGAAACTGTTGATGGTAGGAGGGTTGTAAGCTGTAAGAGTTGCGGTGAAGAAGTAGAAGTTGGAATGGATAAGATGAGCAAGTCAAAGCTCAACATAGTTACTCCAGACTATGTTTGCGAGCAATACGGTGCTGACACTGCTCGTCTCTTCATCCTCTTTATTGGTCCACCAGACCAAGATGCCGAATGGACTCCGAGAGGTATTGAAGGCATGCATAGATTCTTGAATCGCTTATGGCGCTTCGTTAATGGTCATTTGGGCGATTATATCAGCAGTTGGAAAGAAGAACTTGAGAAGCTGAAGCCAAGTTTAGACGCCGATCAAAGGGCTTTGAGGAGAAAGCTCCATCAAACTATACGCAAAGTGACAGAGGACATCGAGGGTTTTGGGTTCAACACTGCTATAGCTGCGCTTATGGAGCTCTTTGGTGAGATGCAATCTTTTGCTTCATCAATGCGTGACAAAGATACAAAAGAGGGTTTCATGGATAGGGTTGTTCTATCAGAGGCAATGGAGCTCATTCAAGTTCTCTTGCACCCGTTTGCACCACATATAACCGATGAGCTTTGGGAGAGGCTTGGAGGGAGTGGCAGTCTGTATCAACAGCGCTGGTGCGAGGTTGATGAAGAGGCTGCAATGTCGGAGGAGAAGGTCATCGTAGTCCAAGTCAATGGTAAGGTAAGGGATAGACTTGTAGTTCCTGTTGGGATATCAGAGGAGGAGTTACAACGGCTTGCGTTGAGTTGCAAAGGGGTTCAACCTCACATATTGGGGAAGCAGATCAAACGCATCGTCATTGTGCCAGACAAGATTGTAAACATCGTTGTTTGATGCTTCACAGGCATAAAGAAACTGAGGCGGTGAGTTAGCATGGTTGAAAAGCTGAAGCGAAAGTTACAACAGTTGCGTTTGCAAAGGATGCAGATTGAGAGGCACATCCTTCAGCTTGAACGGCAAGTAGCGATGCATGGTAGCACATACCCAGTTAGAAGGGAGCTTGAACGCCTCAGTGAAAAGCGAGCCAAATTGCTTGAGCAGGAGGAGCATATAACGAAACAACTTATGGGCGAAGCCGAAGTTGAACAGGAGGTAAAGGCAGAGCAAGAAGTGACTGTAAGCGAGGAGGCAAAGGAAGAGAAGAAGGCTGAAGCACCTGCTAAACCACAGCGCAGAAGGCGTGAAGGAAGAAAGAAACAACCAATGCAGTTGTGAGCTCATACGGGTTGCTCAACGGAGCTGAAACTGTATGAGAAGAACCTACAGGATACTTGTGGCGGATGATGAAGAGGCAATCGTTGAAATGGTGCGCATAAACCTTGAGCGAGAAGGCTATGAGGTGATAACAGCTTACGATGGTGTGGAAGCGATTGAGAGGGCAACCTCAGAGAGACCTGATTTGATCATCCTTGATGTTGTCATGCCTCGCCTTGACGGCTATGAAGTTCTTGAGTTGCTTCGTGCCCACCCAGAGACAAAGGATGTGCCCGTCGTTATGTTGACTGGATATCCAAGCGATATTGGTGCTGTAGCTGCGTTTGAACATGAGGCAGATAGTTATCTGCCAAAGCCTTTTGATCCAGAGACTTTAATCGTGCTCGTCAAAAGGCTTCTCAGTGAGAGGTAGTAAGGGAATGCAATGGTATGACAGGGTGCTCATAGCAGCTCTCATTGTGGTTGTTTTCTTCTCCACAGTTGTGTATCTAACGCTGATGAAGAAAGAAACAGCACCAAGCGTTATGGTGATTGGCACCACAGAAACGCACGGTGCCATGCAACTGCCGAAGATAAAAGTCCATGTGAAAGGCGCTGTGAGGAAGCCGGGTGTTTATGAGTTTAATGTTGGTGCCCGTGTTGAAGATGCCGTTAAGAGAGCTGAGGCTTTACCTAAAGCCGATGTTCATGCGCTCAACCTTGCTGCTTTCCTTAAGGACGGTGATGAAGTTTTTGTTCCTGATAGAGGTTCAAGAGCGCTTGAGGCATTTGAGGAGGCTCTCAGTATCGGAAGCACTAAATCTACACCTACATACAGCAGGAGACAGAAACAGCCACTGACTGGCAAGGTTGCAATAAACAGAGCTACAGCCGAACAACTTGAAGGCTTGCCCGGGATTGGACCAGATTTGGCGAAGCGCATCGTGGAGTATAGGCAGGCCCATGGTCCGTTCAAATCCATTGACGAACTTCTCAATGTTAGAGGTATTGGGAAAAAGAAACTTGAGGCGTTGCGCCCATATGTGAAGCTTTGGTGATTTTGGTCGCCTTAATTTTTCGCGGGATGTGTTCGTGGTGGCTGAGATTGCGAAGGAGAAGGGATTATTCAGGAGGGGATTAACTCTACTACTCAACCGTTTTATCGCGTTTGCGAGCATCATTTACATCCTCGGTGTTGCCATCGGCAGTGTAGCAATACCGATGTCGCTTGCGAGTTCGGCTGTCCTCACGTGGCTGATTATGGCTTGCTTTTACTTACTCGCAGGTTGCTACCTCCTACGGCGCAAGATGATGATTGAAGGGAGCCTCGTTTTAATGTTCTGTGTGTTCGCCATCGGAATGATGATGCAACGGCTCCACATGCTCCGCCTGTATGATTCACTTGTAAGCCTCTGCAAACCAATCAAGTTATGTAAGCTTGTCTTTCTGCCTTACGAGCATCCGAGGAGGATGCAGATGAGGGGAGATGTATTGAATAAGAGTGAGCATGTTATTTGGCATATGAAGGCGCTTGTCTTGAAGGCGGAAGATAGCATGTTGAGATGTCTTGAGGGTCATAGCATCCTCGTTGGCATGAAGGGCTTGCTTGATGAAGCTGAAATAGCCGAACCATTGATTGAGCCCGGAAAAGTTGTAAGCACAAGTGGTTCATTGAGCTTGCTCCCCGATGTAAGCAACCCACATCAACCAAGTGCAGTGCGTAAGCTCTTGATGGATGGCATAGTTGCACGCTTCACAGTTGATGCATCCAGCTTCGGTGAAGAGCTGTCACAGCAGGTTGCAGTGAGCTCCTTACAGAACTGGAAAGCGAAGTTAGCGTTCTTGCGGATGCGCATCAAGAAAAGGCTTTTTGAGCGTATGCGCTCATGGCTGCCCGCTGAGTCTCGGGATGAGGCAATGAGCGTTATCGGAAGTATGTTCCTTGGGATGCATGCAGCGCGTCTCCCAAGCGAGATAGCCGATGTTGCAAGGCGTTCTGGCGCAATACATATCCTTGTTATCTCAGGGCTCCATGTCACATTTATAGCTATGCTTGCTCGGGCTTTCATCTCACCGCACAATTGGTTAGGTATCCTGTCAGGCTTAATCGCAGCTTTTTGCTACTGGCTCATAAGCTATGGTGAGCCATCAATAACACGAGCTGTTCTCATGTTCGCTTATGTAACCATTGGCTTGTCATTCAAAAGAATGAGGCGCGCACCACACTTTAGTGCTGATTGGATGATGTCATTGTGCATTGCTGCCATACTTATGGTAGCTGTATCGCCAGCGTCCCTTTTCAATTTGGGCTTCCAACTGTCCTTCGCTGCTACCTTTGGTGTATTGTGGTTCGGGAAATTCATCGTCAATGCTTTTACGCAGGGCGATAAATATGACGAGCGCGCTTTTAAACTGTGGCAACAGATTGGAAGGCTCATGTGGTATCCAGCAGCCACAATTGGTGCTCAACTTATGGTTATGCCACTTACAGCATACCACTTCAATAAACTCGTGCTCGCTGGCTTTATATCAAACCTCTTCATTGTGCCTTTAGCGCTTGTGATGCTAATGCTTTCTATTGCAAGCGCTATAGTAGCTGCTTTATACGAAGTGTTTTTGTGTGCATCCAAGATAGAAGTGCTCGCTGCGTTCATGGGTATGCTTTCTTCTCTCGTTGATCTTGTAGGGCAAATCCTTATGTGGGTGAACAACATTATTGCTGGCTGGCTCGTGCATCTCATGAGCATCTTTGCTACATTTCCCTTTTCTACATTGGATGTGCAAATCACTGATTCAATCGCTCTGATTGCCATCTACGCTGTAATAGTGGCTTTGCCTATGTTGCCATCGGTGATTACACACATGCGTTCCCTTGGTAAAACCTCTATTGCATATGCCCTTAGAGCTATCTTGGTTGTAGCATTGCTTGGCATGTTCCTTCAAATAATCAGCCAGCTTCTAAGGGGCATCAACCCATGTGCAACCTTTTGGATGCTTGATGTTGGACAAGGGCAATGCATCTTCGTTCGTGCACCCAACAACAGATGCATGCTTGTGGACGCAGGTGTAATAAGCATGAGCGAGGCTGGTGGAGATATGCTCGCAAAAGAACGCATCTTGCCATTCCTCTACAGGGAGAGGGTGCGTCAGATTGATGTGCTTGTCATAACTCACCCAGATAAAGATCATGTCTCTGCGCTCCCAGCAATACTTGAACGAATACCAGTTGGCATTGTCCTTGACCCGAACTTGCCTTCAAATGAGCCATCATACCTTAGGGCGCTTAGCATCATCGCTGAGCGTCGTATAAAGCGATTAGTCGCGAGGCGAGGGCAAAGGATTGTCTTTGACAGCAAGAATGAAGTTTATGCTGATGTGCTTGCACCAAGTGAGCCATTGCTTCGTGGCACAAGAGACGATGTGAACAATAATGTTATCGTGCTATCGGTGAATGCGCTTGGAAAGAAGGTCTTGCTCACGAGCGATATGATGAGCGAGCAGGAGAGACACTTACTCTCAATCGCTTCCCCGATGGAGTTATATGCTGATGTGCTCTATGTGCCACACCATGGCAGTAGCGATTCTTGTAGCAAAGAATTGCTTTTGAAAGTCAAGCCAAAGATTGCTCTCATATCATGTGGGCGTTTCAACCCCTTTGGGCATCCATCTCACGAAGTTATAAACAGGCTGAACGATGCTGGCGTTCAAGCAATTCTTCGCACAGACGAACATGGCGCAATACTTCTGCGCATTACAAAAAGAGGTATCACAACTATCAAATTTGGGAGGCGTTGGTGAACCACCTTCCACATGGTGAGCAGACTTCGCTATAATTGTCAATCGGGAATGTGGGGGCGTAGCTCAGAGGGAGAGCGCTGGAATCGCACTCCAGAGGTCAGGGGTTCAAATCCCCTCGCCTCCACAGCTCAATTTTTGTTTTGTAAGTTATGGCATCTCAAATGAGTGGAAGGAAGTTTCCCAACATCTCAAGCGATGCTTTAGCCTGTTTGTTTCTCCTCATATACGCTCTCTGTTTCCACTCACGCTATATAGTTGCCGGGAAATTGATGCTCCCAGAGGCACTGCCATATCTCGCTGGAGTATCCGAAAGGGAAGCCGTCCGCTGGGACGCACTACAGTGGGATAGCGCTGCTCAATACCTCCCTTGGAGACATGTCGCAAAGGAGATGTTGATAAAGGGCGTTGTGCCACTTTGGAATTCGCACCAAGGATGTGGCATGCCACTTCTCGCAAACCCTCAAGTTGGTGTCTTTTACCCACCGAACCTTTTGCTTTGGCTCGCACCAATTGAAGTGGCGTCAACTTGGCTTGTGTTACTGCATACCCTTATTGCACTTTTCTCCGCTTACTACCTCGCAAGAGCGCTCTCCATCAATGTTTACGGTAGCCTTGCATGTGCTCTCTCGTATGCTTTTTGTGCACCAATCATAAGCTGGCAAATGCTCCCAACAGCTTTTAACACAATGAGCTGGTTCCCATGCATACTCCTCTGCCTCATATTACAACTGCGTGCCCCCTCAATTCCGCGATTGCTTCTAACATCTGGTGCTTGCACTATGCTCATCCTCAGTGGTCATCCACAAATGTGCGTGTATTCTATTGTCTCTTTCTGCATCGTCTCACTCGTATTGTGCGTTTTCTTTTTTCGCACTCGTGTTCCTACAACAGCATATCGCCTTTGCTCCGTCGTTGTTGCTATCATGCTCGCAATATCAATCTCTGCATCACAGCTTTTGCCGACAGCCGAGCTATCAGCCTACTCGCATCGTTCTGGCACTCCAACTTGGGATGGCTACCGTTGGTTTGCATCAAGAGGGTTAAGCCATAGCGAATTCGTTATGTTCCTGTTGCCTTATGCGTGGGGCAAACCACAGCTTGGGACTTACATAGGCAGAGAAAGCTTCTCCGACTATTGCCCTTATGTCGGTGTTGTAGCGCTCATGCTTGCATTGTTGGGTGTAGTTTCAATTCGCGGAAGACAAGCCAATGATATGCCAACGAAACGCATGGCTGTATCAATCGGCTTATGTCTTCTCGTCGTCGGTCTTCTCATGGCAACTGGGAGTGTGTTCAACATACCGCTTTACTTTGCCTTCCCAGGGTTTGCTCAATTTGGCACGCCAACAAGGGCTCTTTTTGTGAGCACCCTCGGGATAGCTATGCTTTGTGGAGTTGGCTTTGAGTGGCTCTCAGTGGAGAATAAAAAGGGGAGCGCAATGGTAAGCAGGATGAGCATCTTATTATCTCTCGCATGCCTCTTATGCATCTTTGTGCTGTTACTTCTCATGGCTTTCCTTTGGACAAACATCTACCATACGAGCGTTTACGATGCTGTAGTGTTGTTGGTTCGTTGGAATGTAGGAACTTTGGTTGCATCAATTCTATTCGCATCGGCTATGTCATTGCGGTGGCTCCTCGGAAGGCTTTCTCTTGTAGTGACGATTTTCTCAATGGCTCTTGAGCTTATGGTATTCGGTGTTGACTATAATCAAGCCATAAGCAAAGCAGAGTATAAGAGGCTCACATCCACTTTGAACCTCCTCAAAGAATTGGTGCCAGAAACTGCTGATGGCTTATATCGCATACTGCCATTAAGTTCATCGTGGGGATTGCGGAAACTCCCAAAGGCGCTCTTGCCACCAAACACATTGAGCCTTTGTGGTCTATTTGATCCACAAGCTTATGATTCACTCATGTTGCGCAACTACAAAGCGCTCATGGAAGTCATTGAAGGTGCTCACCCATGCCCGTTAGAGAACGGCAACATGGTCTTACTGCGCAACGCATTATCAAAAGGGCTCTTGCCGTTGGTTTCCGTCCGCTATATACTCGTCATGCAATCTCAACAACCTCTGCAAATAAAGAGCACATGCAAAGTGCGTGGGTATGTCGGAAAGATTTTGTTATGTGAGTTGCGTAGCACAAACCAAAGGGCTTTCGTCCCCAAGCAAATCATAACTTGTGACAGTGGCGAACGCGCTCTACAGCTTTTGAAGCGTTTGAAGGATACAGATTGCGCAGTTGTGACATGCATAGGTTCAATACCGAAGTTGCCAGCTCAAGGCTTGCTCACATGCATATCAATGAGGGATGAAGGTGTGCTTTTAGAGCTACTGGCAGTAGGGACTGGTGGGTGTGCTCTCGTTCTAAACGATGTCTTCTACCCTGGCTGGAGGTGCTGGCTTACTGTAGCCAATGGCGTATGCAAAGAGCTCCAAATATTCCCCGCACAATATGCCCTTCGTTGTGTCTTCATTCCAGAGTTCGCGCAATATTATACAGCCTGCGCAATACTGTTTGCATATGTGCCAACATCTTACCTTGTTGGTTCTTTCGTTTCGTTAATTTCATGCTCGTTGGTTGTCGGGCTTATGTGTTATGCGTTTATCCGCGCTTTCTCAATCAGGCTTAAGGCTTCCTGAGAGATACCGAGGGAACTAAGATCAAACATTGATAGCATTTCAGCCATCAGCTTCAGTTTTATTTCGCTTGGCAGGTTGTGGTCAAGCGCCAGTATCCATTGCCCCTTATACTTTCCCCATCCACCCTTACCTGCGAAATTTCCCTTGAGTATACGCACGCCGACTTCCTTTAGCGCTGCCTCAAGCTCCTCACATAGCTTTTGGATTTGCCCTTTGTGGCGGTTGATCGGCGTCTTTCTCATCTTAACCTTCGCCCTCATCACATCCGAAGTTCGTGATTCAAAACAGCTTCTTACTGTCAAGCAACAGTGTTACTGGACCAGCATTATCAATCCTTACTACCATTTTTGCTTGGAAGACACCCTCCGACACCTTCACCCCTTCTCCCCTTAGAGCCTCAATGAAAACTTCGTAAAGGTGTCTCGCGTTTTCTTGTGGTGCTGCATCAGTGAAGCTTGGGCGACGCCCTTTTCGGCAATCACCATAAAGCGTGAAGTTGGATACAACTAACACTTCCCCTGAAACATCCAAGACTGACAAATTGAGTTTTCCAAATTCGTCTTCAAAGATACGCAAGTGCGCGACTTTGTTTGCGATGTATCTTGCGTCCTCCTCATTATCGTTGGAGCCAACGCCAAGGAGCACAACCAAACCATTTCCAATTGACGAAACTATTTGCCCATCAATTTCAACATGTGCATAGCAAACGCGCTGCACAACTGCCCTCAAACCTTATCCCTCCTTATAACCCTTTGTGAGCCATCTCAATCGCTTTTATGAGAGCTTTCGCCTTGTTCATTGTTTCCTCATACTCACGCTGCGGTATTGAGTCAGATACAATGCCAGCTCCAGCTTGAACATATGCTTCCTTTCCCTTCATTACAATGGTGCGTATAGTTATGGCTGTGTCCATGTTCCCAGAGAAGCTGAAGTAGCCGACAGCACCTGCGTATGGACCTCTCCTCGTTGGTTCAAGCTCCTCAATTATTTCCATTGCTCTAACTTTCGGTGCACCAGAGACAGTCCCTGCAGGGAAGGAAGCCCTTAGCAAATCATAAGGTGTCCAGCGTTCATCAAGCTCTCCTTCAACTGTTGAGTATATATGCATGACATGTGAGTAGCGCTCAACCTGCATTAATTCAGTCACCCTAACGGTGCCTATCTTACAAACCCTCCCAATGTCGTTTCGCCCAAGATCAACAAGCATTATGTGCTCAGCCCTTTCCTTCTCATCATTGAGCAGTTCCACCTCAAGTGCTTTATCTTCCTCAGGTGTTCTGCCCCTCGGGCGAGTTCCAGCAAGTGGTCTTGTGCGCACATGCCCATCAATGCAAGTGACAAGTATTTCCGGAGATGAGCCTATAAGGCGGATGTCACCGAAGGCGAGATAAAACATGTATGGAGATGGGTTTATAGAGCGCAATGCACGGTAGATGTTGAAGTCATCAACACATACTTCCGTTTTCAACCTCTGCGATAGCACGACTTGAATGCAGTCACCAGCTGCAATATACCCCTTAGCTCGTCTGACGATATCCATGAAGTAATCACGACTCATGTTTGATGTGATTCTTGGGAGCTCATCACTGCATGCCCTTTGAGGCTTTACGTTCAGGTGCCCTTCCTGTAGCTGCTTTATCGTCCTTTCAATTTTTTCGACAGCCCTTTCGTATGCATCCTTTGCATCCTTCTCGATGTGCGCATTCACGAGCACCTTCATCTTGCGCATCACATGGTCAAATATGATGACCGTATCGGTTAACATGAAATAGCAATCTGGGAGTTGTAGGTCATCTTCTGCTATTTCTGGTAGCCGTTCAAAGAACCTCACCATATCATATGCTATGTAGCCAACAGCGCCACCACAAAACCTTGGCAGTCCATGAACTGGGACGAATTTGAACTTCTCCATAATGCTTTGGAGAACATGCAACGGGTCTTCACCAGCATTTAAATGTCTCTCAATGATTGACTCGCCCTGCTCTATGCGCACCACATTGCCTTTGCTTGACAAACACATAAACGGTTGTGTCCCAATGAACGAATAGCGAGCCATGATTTCGCCGCCTTCAACGCTTTCAAGCAAAAAGGAGAATGGTTCTTTGCGCACCTTCAAAAACGCCGAAACTGGTGTCTCTAAATCGGCGAGCATCTCACCATACACTGGTATGGTGTTGCCCTTTGACGATAATTCAATGAACTCGCTAAGCGTTGGCTTTATGTCGCTCATAGCTTCCCTCCTTCTCCCATAGCTTCGGTAAAAATATACTAACAGATTTGAGCCACGCTAATAGCATAGCATCATAAGCTCAGGTAGTAACTTGATGGTGGTGACAAGCAAGTGAATGGCTTGAGAGAGGAAAAGAAGAAGCTACGGGAACTTGTGAAGAGAAGGTTTGGAGCTCTTGTGAGGTGTGAAAAGGAGAAGATGAGCCAGCTCATATGCTATAGCGCTTTTAAGCTCCTCAAAAGCGTTGGTGCGAGTGTCGTTATGCTGTATGCACCGATGGATGATGAAGTTGATGTTGAACCGTTGATAGAGAAGCTTTTACAAAGTGGTGTGAAAGTCTGTTTGCCAAAGGTGGACAGAGCCAATGGGAAGCTCATCCCAAGGCTTGTAAGCTCACTTTGTGATAGATGCTTAACGGTTGGTGCATATGGCATAAGGGAACCAACAGATGATTGCCCACAGGTTGACTTGAGTGAAATAGATGTTGTCATCGTCCCTGGCAGGGCATTCGATGAAGCATGCAGGCGTGTGGGCAGAGGCGGTGGCTATTACGACCGTTTCCTTGGTAGCTTGCCACAGGATGTATTAAAAGTTGGTGTCGCATTTGAATTCCAAATCTTTGATGAAGTCCCAACAGCTGAGGGTGATGTTGCGGTGGATTGTATCATCACTGAGGCGCGCATCATCCTTTCACAGAAAGCAAAAGATGTCTTGAGACACCGCGATGAAAGCACGCTTAACACTGCATCTTAACTTACGCGGTTTGCTTACTGTGTGGTCTGTTGATGCTTTTGCTTGCGTATTGTTGATACCGCAATTGATGCGAGCATAATAAGCCATGGTTCAGCAACAGCTCTAAAACGCGGTTCAAGTTGCGGACCTGGTGCTGCGAGGAAGTAAACCGATATGAAAGCACATAGTGCGCACATCCACCTCATCAACCCGTTATGTGTTGCACATACCCTCAGCGAGTAAAGAGCAAGCCCATCAATAAGCAATGTGAACAGCAGGCTATAAAACCAAAGCAACCTCGTTGGGAGTGGTAATTGGCTAATGCGCTCATGCCATGCTATCTTTAGTGCGTCCTTGATTTTGCCTTCCTTTATCAAACTCATAATGCGTTCTCGTATCGGAGTTTTCACCTCATCGCCCTTTATCCCAGAGAGCTTCGCCAAGAGGTCTTTTATGGGTAGCGTCATGAAGAGGTAATGCACAAAACCGCCAATGTGAACTGAGAGGGCTTCCTTTGGATGAGCCATGATTATAGCTCGCGCATGTCTAACCAGTGCTGAAGCGTTTTTTGGGTCATGTGTAGCTGGTTGCCATATGTCCTCTGGTTTCGTCGCTTTAAATGCTCTCATACCTTCAAAGTCCCTAAGTGAATCATTGAACAGTTTGAGCTGAGCTTCCTCAAGCTTTATGCCCTCAGCATATGCCATCGTTGCAGCAGCATTGTAATATGCAAATGCAAGTTGATGACCAGTGCACAGGAAAAGCGTTTTAAATGTGATGAAGTTTCGCACAAGCCAAGGAACAATCGGGATGAGGAGAGAGAAAACCATCTTAACCACATTGGTGAACCACTCTGATACAGGTTTATTCCGCATAGCTACAGAAAGCACTGCAATCCATATTAAGCCAACGCCAATGCCAATCGGTCTTGTGAGCGCTGCCATACCAAGGATCAAACCGCAAGGTATAAGCCAGCGGTTGTGACCTTTTAAAGCCTTCAAGCCAAACAGCGATGCAAGCAAGATGAGAAAAATGAAGAGCGTCTCGCTAAGCAGCCTCTGGCACTGAAACACAGGCAACGGCGCAATAGCATATGTAGTAGCTGCGATTATGCCAGCTGTAGGAGTTGATGTGAGTGAGACCATCATGCATATGAGCATGGCGTTGATTGAATCGATGATGTCTTGGATGAATACAACAGCAATGGGGTTGTAGCCGAATGCCTTGTAAACAGTGGCAATGAAGAGTGGATAAATTGGCGTGCGATGAGAATCTGGTGAGAAAGGCTTTGTGCGCGATTGCGAGAACACACGGTGCTCCAGAATGTTTATAGCAAGCCTTTCGTAACCATATGAGTCTGGTGAATACAACCTCTCTGGTTTGTTGAACCATATGAGAGTGGTTGAACAGCGGATGGCGAAGGCTAAGGCTGATATGAGTGCCATATACAGTGCTATGCTCAGTCTCATGCCACTACACCTTTGCCGTTTGGTGTCTTAAGTTCATTTGCATACCGAGATTATGATGCGCTAATATCCATGTTTGCATACGCTTATGCGAGAGCAAAACCGAACGGAGGTGAGAGTTTGAAGTGGGCGAACTCCTCATCTATAACACGCTTACCTCTCAAAAGGAAGTTTTCAAGCCGAGGGAGGAAGGCAAAGTTTACATGTATGTTTGCGGTATAACGCCGTATGATGCGCTTCATGTTGGGCATGCACGCACCTTCGTTGTGTTTGATGTGATAAGGCGTTATTTGGAGCACAGGGGCTATAAGGTGTTTCATGTGCAGAACATCACTGACATAGACGACAAGATAATAAACCGTGCTAACGAACTCAAGGTATCGCCGAAAGAGCTTGTTGAGCAACAGATTGAAGAAGCTGAATTTGATATGCGTCAACTTGGTCTGCTAAAGCCACATGTTGAGCCGAGGGTGACAGAGCACATCCCCGAGATAATTGAAATGGTGCGCGTGCTAATTGAGAGGGGCTATGCATACCGTGTTGACGGCGATGTTTACTTTGATGTCTCCAAGTTTCCACGCTATGGGCAACTATCAAAGCAAGATTTGAGTGCCCTCATCGCTGGGGCGAGGGTGGAAGTTGACCACAGGCTCAAGAACCCACTTGATTTTGCTCTCTGGAAGTCAGCAAAGGAAGGAGAACCTTACTGGGATAGCCCTTGGGGCAAAGGGCGTCCCGGATGGCATATTGAATGCAGTGCCATGTCGCTAAAGTATCTTGGCAGTGGCTTTGATATACACGGTGGCGCAGCTGACCTTATCTTCCCACACCACGAGAATGAAATAGCTCAAAGTGAAGCGTATACAGGTAAATGCCCATTCGTGCGCTACTGGGTGCACTCTGGGCTTGTGACAGTCGGTGGGAAGAAGATGGCTAAGTCACTTGGCAACTTTGTCCGTCTGAGGGACGCTTTGAGGGAGCATGGCAAAGATGCATTAAGGCTTGCATTCCTAAGCGTGCATTACAGAAGCCCAATGGATTACTCGGATGAAAGAATTAACCAAGCAAAAGCTGCACTTAAACGATTGAGCGTTTTCTTCGCGGCTGCTGAGGAGCTAATACGGCGAAAGGATGTCTCACACACGGAAGGGAAAAGCGAGTTAGCAGGCAGGATAAGAGAGGAGAGGGAGCGCTTCTTAAGCTCATTCAACGCTGCCATGGAAGATGACTTCAACACTGCTCAAGCTTTGGGCGAGGTGTTTGAGTTTGTGAAATTCCTTAACCCTGTTGTCTCTCAACCTTTAGCGCCAACTGATGATCTTGTAGCAGAGATATGGGAGTGCGTTAGTGCCATCAAAAACTCACTTGATATATTCGGCATAGATGCGCAACCTGAAGGCGTTGAAGCTAAAGTGGAGCACCTAATTGAGCTTTTGATTGAAGTCCGCCATAGGTTGCGTCAGAAGCGTGATTTTGAGCTCGCCGATTTCATAAGGGACAGGATGAAGGAGCTTTCCATTATCCTTGAGGATACACCGACAGGCACAAGGTGGCGTAGAGAGGAGCAAAGGTAATTCAGGGTGATTATGGTTTGGAGGTCGTAGCATGGTTGACCGAAAGAAAGCGCGGGTAGCGTGTAGGTTTACATTAGCAGGGCTGGTTGGCGCTTGTTTTTGTATCTTGGTTAGTTTCGCAATCGCAATGAGAGATGATAAGCACATCTTTGACGGTGTTCATTCACTTGGGTGCGATTTGAGTGGGATGACTTTACAACAAGCTGAACAGCTCCTACAGGATGTTGGGAAACAAATCTCAAATGCGAAAGTGCGAATCGTCGTGAAGACGCTTTCCAGCGGAAATAGCGCATCAGTAAAAGAAGCACCACCAAGGGAAGTGATAGCTTCATCAATTGGCATCAGCGTTGATCCTAAGGCTACTGCAAAGGAAGCTTACAGATATGGAAGGGAAGGAAACATGCTTCAACGCCTAAGGGAACGCTGGCGTTCAATGAGATACGGTGTTGAAATACAACCGCGATTTGTCTTGAACGAAGATGTAGCTAAGCGCTTCATCAACCAATTGAAGAATCACTATGAGAGTCAGCCGACAGATGCAAAAGTTGAGCTGATTAACGGGCGAATACAAATAATCAAGAGCACATACGGAAGGTGCATTGACGACAAAGCGACTTTGAAGCTTTGGAATGACCTTGTAAAGCGTGGACAGTTTGCGGAGCTACCTTTGCTGGTTAAGGTTGTGTATCCGGATGTGATGACAGAAGATGTGGCACACATAGATGCTGTTCTTGGTGAGTGTGTTACATGGTATAACCCTGCGCAAAAGCCTCGTGCCCATAATATTTTGCTTGCGGTGTCAGCACTTGATGGAAATCTTATACGCGCTGGCGAAGTCTTTTCGTTCAACGAGGCTGTTGGTCCGAGGAACTTTAATCGCGGCTATAAGCTTGCGCCAACGCTTGTCAGGGGCAGGTTTGTTGAGGATGTAGGTGGTGGTGTATGTCAAGTTGCAGGGACTCTTTTTAATGCTGCCTTGCTTGCTGGCTTGGAAGTAGTTGAAAGACATCGCCACAGCCGTCCCGTCAGATACCTGCCACTTGGAAGGGATGCAGCTGTTAACTACGGAACTCTTGACCTTAAGGTGCGTAACCCCTATCCGTATCCAGTTTACATTAAGGCATCTGCAAAAGGTGGCAAGTTGAAAGTGCTCATATTGGGTAAGGCAACGGGCGTGCGGTATGCATTAAGGAGTGAGGTTTTAAAGGTGTTGCCTATAACGACTGTAGTGAAGCAAGATGCGTCTATGCCGCCAGGTAAGAAGGTGATAAAAGAGCGTGGGCGCTGTGGTTATGTGGTCGCATTATGGCGTCTTGCATACAAGGATGGGAAGTTGCTTAGTAAAGAAGTTGTGTGTTCCACTACATATCCACCACAGCCATGCATCATCAGTGAAGGTTCCATAAGCTCAACCTCCCACTATGAGCGTGAGACAAAAAAGGTTTCTCAACCTGTTCCACAGCAGTCGCCTGAGGAGTTTATTGACATAAGCAAATTCGTTTTCGGCGAAGGTGATTGAACCTATTACTGATGCAGTGTTTCAACTGATTTACTTTGCCTCTGGAACATGCTCAATCAGCTTTGTTATGATGGCATCCGTAGTTATGCCCTCAGCTTCTGCCGAGTAGTTGAGCACGAGCCTATGTCTCATCACTGGGTGAGCTATCGCTTTTACATCCTCAACTGATGCTGCGTATCTTCCCATGCTCACAGCTCTTGCTTTTGCTCCAAGTATAAGGTTTTGAGAAGCCCTTGGACCAGCTCCCCAACTAACCCAACGCTTTATGAAATCTGGCGCAAGGTTATCTTGGGGTCGGGTGCTCCTCACCAATCTCGTTGCGTAATCAATCACATGTTCTGGTGCTGGCACCTTGCGCACAAGTTCTTGCACTTCAAGTATCTCCTTTGCACCCATGACAGGCTCAAGCTTTGGCTCTCTTGCTGAGGTCGTTAATCGGACTATTTCCTTTTCTTCTTCGTGCGATGGGTAATCAAGCACAACTGCAAACATAAATCTATCAAGCTGGGCTTCAGGCAACGGATATGTGCCCTCAAGTTCAATCGGGTTCTGTGTTGCCAACACAAAGAATGGCAATGGTAATTCGTAAGTTTTGCCACCAGCCGTCACGCGATATTCCTGCATTGCCTCAAGCAGTGCAGATTGCGTTTTTGGTGGGGCTCGGTTTATTTCGTCAGCAAGAACGATGTTTGCGAATATCGGTCCTTTGATAAATTCAAATTTGCGTCTGCCAGTTTGTGAATCCTCTTGAAGGATGTCGGTGCCTATTATATCCGCTGGCATCAAATCTGGTGTGAACTGTATTCGTTTGAAAGATAGGTCAAGGACTTTTGCTATGCTGTTCACAAGGAGCGTTTTTGCGAGCCCGGGGACACCAATGAGCAGGCAGTGCCCACGAGAGAAAAGGGCTGTTAGGAGAAGCTCAATGACCTCATCCTGCCCAACGATTATCTTTCGTATCTCGCCTATAATGGCTTCCCTTGCTTTGTGGAGTCTCTCAATGGTTTGGAGCTCATCGTCTAAAAGCGTCTTCAGAGTCTGCTCGCTCAAGCGTATCACCTCGTTTTTGCATGTTGAGTTTCGCTACACATTATGGCACGCCATAACAGGTTGTTTGGTCATGTGACAAAATTACTGTAGCTCTTTAAGGGCGCGTTTGTCCGTTCATCTATTTACCCTTCCTGTTAGGTGTGTATGGTGGTGAGCTCAGCATGAGCGATACTGAAAGCGAAAAGCTTCGTTATACATTGAAGGACATGCCTGAAGAGCTACGCCCGAGGGAGAGGCTGTTGCGTGAAGGCGAGTCAGCTCTCTCAGATGCGGAATTGCTTGCGATAATATTGCGTGTAGGGACAAGCCGAAAGACAGCACTTGAGTTGGCGCAACACCTCCTAACCATGTTTGGCGGTCTTAGGCAATTGCTTTCAGCAAGCATTGATGAGCTATGTAAGGTGAACGGTGTTGGTAAAACAAAGGCAGTCCAATTGAAAGCAGCCTTCGAGCTTGGTCGGAGAGCTTTCTCGAGCACTCCGCATGAGCGCCCAACAGTCAAATCGCCAAACGATGTCGCTCAGTTGCTCATGTCAGAGATGCGTTACCTTGACAGAGAGGTTTTGCGCATTGTCCTTTTAGATGCAAAGAATAGAGTCCTTGGTGCACCTGTTGTTTCGGTTGGGACAGTTAACTCCTCCCTTGCTCACCCAAGGGAATGCTTTAAGGAGGCAATAAGGCAAAGCGCGGTCAGTGTCATATTTGTTCACAACCACCCAAGTGGAGACCCACAGCCAAGCGAGTGTGATATTGAGCTGAGTAGGCGCCTAAAGGAAGCTGGTGATTTGCTTGGCATATCTGTGCTTGATCATATCATCATCGGTGATGGTGTGTTCGTGAGCTTGAAGGAAATGGGATTAGTTTAGTAGTGTTATGTTCACTGTAATCGAGCTGTGCTTTCAGTTGTTTTTGCAAAACGCTTTCGCCTTCAAAGTGCACTAAACTTTCAAGTGGGTTTAAAACATTTGAGGGTGAGAGAATGAATTTGTCAGGGGGCGATTGGGGATGATATTGAAAGCATTGATACGTCGTTTCTCATGCGACATGGGCATTGACCTTGGGACAGCAACAACGCTTGTATATGTTCGTGGGCGAGGGATACTCATAAGAGAGCCATCAGTTATCGCCGAGGATGTTGAGACTGGTGAGATAAGGGCTGTTGGTGAAGAAGCAAAGCGTATGGTTGGACGGACACCGGGGCACATAGTTGCTAAGCGCCCAATTAAAGACGGGACAATAGCTGACTACGATACAGCGCTAAAGATGCTCAGTTACTTCATGAGGAAAGTCCACAAGCGAAACAGCTTTATCTCACCGAGGGTTGTCATTGGTATTCCTTCAGTTGCCACTGAGGTTGAGAGGAGAGCTGTCAAGGAGGCTGCCATTGAAGCGGGTGCTTCAGAAGCGTGCATTATTGAAGAACCGATGGCTGCAGCTATAGGTGCAGGTTTACCAGTTAGTGAGCCAATCGGGAACATGATAGTTGACATAGGTGGTGGCACAACAGAAGCTGCGGTCATCTCTCTTGGTGGCATTGTGACTGCAAACCCTATAAGGATTGCTGGAGATGAGATTGATGAAGCGATAATGTCCTATGTGCGCCATACATACAACCTGCTAATAGGTGAGCACACTGCCGAGGAGATAAAGATACGCATTGGTTCAGCCTTCCCGCTTGAGAAGGAGTTAACCATGCAAGTTCGTGGCAGAGACCTCGTCTCTGGGTTGCCAAAGAGCATCATCCTAAGGAGTGAGGAGATAAGGGAAGCGATATCAGAGCCTGTCTATCAAATTGTTGAGGCTATCAAGGCAACGCTTGAGCACACCCCTCCAGAGCTTGCTGCCGATGTTATGGAAAGGGGGATAGTGCTTTGCGGTGGCGGTGCGCTACTCCGTGGCATTGACAAGCTTGTATCTGCTGAGACAGGTATACCAACGAGGATAGCAGATGACCCTTTGACATGCGTTGTTATGGGTGCTGGAAGAGCAGTTGAAGAATGGGACACTTTCATAAAACGAATCATGGACGGTAGCAGGCTATGGTAGGCTTTTCATCACTGCTTTTGGTTTTGCGCTTTATGCACCTGTATGTCTGTCGCAGGTGACCACAATATGGAGAGCGCTTCACAGAAGCACCGTCTCTCTCGATTCTTTCTTCTTGGTGGTTTTGTAGGTTTAACAATAGCTCTTTTGCTCTGGCTTCGCCCGACTGCTTCGGTTTACGCCACCAAGCTTGAACAACTTTGTATGATTTTAATGACACCAGTTGGTGTCGTAACGGGTTATGTTTCTTCAGCTACAAGGAAGGTCACCAAGATATTCAGGCTTTTCTCAGAGAGCGAGCGCCTTGAAATGGAGAACAGGCAGTTAAAGAGAAGGCTTGTTGAACTTGAGAACGAAAATAGACAGCTCCGTCGCTACATGACAGAGAATTATCGTTTGAGACGCATGTTGCAACTTGAGCCGAAACTGCCACAAAAGCATTTAGCTGCTGAAGTAATAGCAGGTAGCCCAACAAACTGGGTTTATTCGGCATTGCTGAATCGCGGTAAAGAACATGGTGTGTCTGTAGGTGATATTGTCATCGCTTACGAGGGGTTAGTTGGGCAGGTTGTGCGTGTAGCAAATAGAAGCTCAATTGCTTTGTTCATTGTTGATAGGCGTTGCAATGTTGGTGTGCGTGTCAAACGCAACGGTGCAATAGGATTTATAAGGGGTAATGGCAACGGTGAATGCAAAATTGTGCTCCTCACAATCAATGCTGACTTGAAAGTTGGCGATGAGGTTGTCACATCAGGGTTAGGTAGTGTTTATCCATCAGGGATACCAGTTGGGAAAGTCATAAAATGTTGGAAGCCGAAGGCTAATCAAACATTTAACGGTGTTGTGAAACCATTTGTGGATTTCAGCAACCTGCGTGAGGTTTTCATCATCTCTGGTGAGAGGGATAGCAGGTTGTGAAGGAGATGAAAAGGTCCGCATTGTGGATTGGCACAGTTTTTTGTTTCTTAGTTTTCTCCATCGGCTTGTTGCCGAGGTGGAGCTTTGAAGTTGTGATACCAGACCTGTTCATCATTGTGAGTGTTTGTGCTGGCATCATTAGGGGGAGTATGTTTGGAGCGATTGTAGGGCTTCTATGTGGCTTTGTTGAAGGGAGTTTGGCTGGCGTCTATCATGGGCAGTTTACAGCAAGTAGACTTACTGCTGGATTTGTTTCTGGCTGGCTCAAAGAGAGCATTTTGCAGGAACACTGGCTAACGCCTTTGTTCTGCGCTTTAGCTGGCTCTGTTGCATCGCAGGTGGCGATGTTTGTGACAGCACCACAGCTTGTAATATCTTTCGCTGATCAACCTTCCATAGCTATCGCGAAGGCAACGATTGAAGTAGCGTATGCTGTTCTTCTTTCTCCAGCTGTGGTGCTTTTGAAGCATGCTTTTGAAGGGAAATACAACAGTGATAGCAATGTGGAGTTAAAGCACCACGCATAAGATGCAGAGGTGTTATCTTACCGATGATTGAACAGCAATTGAGCTTCCGTTACCAATTCATTGAAGAGGTAGGTAAGGGCGTCTTGTTTACCGTTTACAAAGCCCGTGATAAGTTGATTGAGAAGATAGTGGCTCTAAAAGTTGTTCATGAAGCATGGTCAAAGAACGAGCTCTTCAGGCAGCGCTTCAGGGATTGCGTTGAATCGGTCTTAAAAATACCACACAGTAACTTGGTCTGCTACTTCAACATCGGTGACATTGACAACATTCTTTACCTCTCGTGTGAGTATGTGCCGGGCGAAAGTTTGATGAGCATGCTCCAAAGAAGGGGCTTGATCCCGGTAACACAGGCATTGCGCATCGGCATTCAGGCATGCCAAGCATTGATGCAGTTGCACGAGTTAGGGATCATACATGGTGATATTCGTCCAGAACATTTTTTGATAACGCATCGTGGCGAAGTAAAGTTGACCGATTACGGTTTGCATGAGGTTATAGCTTCAGAAAGATTGCTTGAGGCTGAGTGGGTCAGGAAGGCTGTTTACTACCTTCCTCCCGAAAGGTTCGAGGCAGACGTAATTGAGCCAGCTGGCGACATATATTCGCTTGGTGTTGTGCTTTTCCAAGCTGTGACTGGCATACCACCTTTCAGGGGTAGCTCAATGTCAGAGACAGCCTCAATGCATATGAGCGCACCACCGCCATTACCGAGCGACCTTAACCCAGCTGTTCCAAAAGCTGTTGAGCGTGTCATTTTGAAAGCGCTGGAGAAGGAGCCAACGAAGCGCTTCCTATCAGCTCAAGAGATGATGGACGCTTTGAAGGAAGCAATAGCAGGGCTTGATCAAGTAAGCATACCAGTGCCTGTCACAATAACACAGCAAGAGCAAGATCAGCAAAAAGCTACGAATGTTGGTTTGCTCAGCAAAGCCATACTCAGCGTAGTTGGTTCAATAGCTGGTGTGTTCTTGCTTGCGCTACTCATTTGGTGGTTGCTTGTGCGCACTCCGCCACCTGAGGTTAGCGTCCCGAATGTCATTGGCTTATCTTTAAGCGAAGCTCAAAGGCGAATGAGCGAAGTTGGTCTTCAACTCCGAGTTGCCCAGACAGAGTATAGTGAGGATGTTCCAACCAATTGTATCATATCAATGCTTGGTGTTGAGCCGGGGAAGATAGTTCGTAGAGGGAGGGTTATTGATGTAGTCGTAAGCAGCGGTCCAGAGCAAGTGATTGTGCCAAATGTGCTTGATATGCAAGCTGAGGAGGCTCAACAGCGTATATCCGCTGAAGGTCTCACACCTGTTGTTGCAGGTAAAACATACAGTGAGACGGTTGCCGAAGGATACGTAGTAGGGCAAGAACCTGCGCATGGCGTTCGCCTGCCGAAGGGTAAACCTGTTCAGCTCATCATAAGCGCCGGTAGACCACCAAGAGTTGCAGAACCAACGATTAAACCCGGTTACAAGGCAGCTCGCGTCACGATTAATGTCGGCAAAGGTCCGCTCATACAGCCAGTTGAAATTGAAGTTATAGACGAGGAGGGAAGAAAGACAGCATACAAGGGGGAGCATGTTCCGGGGGATACAATTCAGCGTGTCGTCGTCGGTAAAGGCGAAAGAGTCGTGATAAGAATTTATGTGAATGGGAGACTTGTGAGGGAAGAGCTGCTCTAACGCTGACGGAAGGATGAGTTACAATGCCGATTATATGGCAAGGGCGGGGCGAGAAGATCGCCAGAAGCACAAAGGGAATAGAACGTGAGGCTGATAATGCTCTCCCAGTTGGCAGTGAGGATGAGTTGATCGAGGCATGCATTCGTGGGGATGAACTTGCGTGGCGTAAGCTTATTGAGAGCTTCCACAAGTGTGTTTATAGCACTGCGTATCATATGCTCTACAACCACGAAGATGCCTTGGATGTGGTTCAGGATGTGTTCATCAAAGTCTTTGAGGGTTTGAGGAAGTTCCGCAGGGGTTCATCGCTTAGCACATGGATTTATCGCATCTGCATAAACGTTTGTCTCGATCGCCTAAGAAGGCGTAGAGAAATGCTCATGTCAAGTTTGAATGACGAGGAAAGGGAGGGTTTGATTGAGCTTCCAGATCCATCGCCATCACCTGAAGAGGTGGTTGAAAAGAATGAGTTGAAAGAGTTGGTAAGGAACGCAATAAACAGTCTTCCAGCACACATGCGTGCAGTTGTTGTGCTTTGTGACTTGGAAGGGCTAAGTTATGATGAGGTTGCTAAAATACTCGGGGTGCCGGTTGGCACCGTTAAATCAAGGCTTAACAGGGCAAGGCTATCGCTCAGGAACATGCTTCAAAGTAAAGGCTTAGTGTGGTGAAAGAATTCTCGTAAGCGGAACTAAAGTCGGTGTTGAATAAGTCTAAAACATGGTTGCACCAACAGACACGTGCTTGAAGGTGAAATGAGATGTTGGGCAAGTTCAGGTGTATGAAGATACAATCGCTTTTCGCTGATTACATAGATGGGAGCTTGGAGAGGAAACCGAAGTTGCTTGCTTCATTTAATGAGCACCTTGCAACATGCGATGAATGCAAGAACGCATTCAAAGGTTATAAGGCTGTTTTGGCTGCTTTGAATGCGGTGGCTTCGGAAGGTGTTCATGTTCCAGAGAAGGTTTGCGAGACAGCATATCAGGCTGTCTTAAATCGCGTTGAAATGGTGCGCACGCAAAGGAAGTTTAGGTTGGCTATACTGCTCAAGCCACTGCTTGGGTTTTGCGCCCTCGTCATAGCAGCGTCGTTTGGTGTGTTCTACCTGAACATGGCAAGGCATGAAGGGCGCATGCCCATTGGTAGCGAAGAGAGATTAGCTATGCCATTGGCGCACACTGGCACAAAGCCAATGCCACCGTTAAGTAGTTTGGTCATGCCTGCGCATCCCGGTGAAAGACCACAACCTACCATTCGCAGAACAGCACCTGCACACAAAGGCGAAGTAGGTGAGAAGGCTTATGTTAAGCAGCAGATACGGAGTGAGTTGGAGTCGGAAGGTGAAGCAGAAGTTGAATTAGCGCCTTCAGCTCGTCCTTCAGTTACTGAGAAGTTGTTAACGGGCGAAGTCAGAAGGGATTTATCAGACCGCCCGCTTATGTCAGCTCGTCGGGGCTATAGTGACATTGCAACTTTGCCAGAACCAGTTGTCGTAGAGCCACCACAAGCGCAAAGAGGGAGTGTTGAAGCTGGTGGAGAAAATGTTGCTGTTGGTGAAAGGATTAGTGGTGCGCGTGGTGCGCGTGCCTTGAGTCATCAGGGTGAAATGAGCATATCTCCAGCAGGTGTGTTAAAGAGGGAACTCCTCAAAGAGCATGACTCAAAAGGGGTCTCCGAGGAGGTTGAGAAGGAAAAGCTTGTTCGTCCTGAACCAGTATCTGAGGAAGTTAAAGTGGCAGCCGAAGCAAAATTGAAAGCGCTTCAACCTAAGCGCACCATCTTGCAATATGCGCCACCTGAAACGCCTTCACATCAAACGCCTGTTGAACTTGAAGTGGTGCGAGCATCACCAGCGGTGTTCAATCAACGTAGTCTTTGGACGATAGCACTTAAACCGAGGCAAAACTTGGAGAATGTTCGTGTGTTGGCTTATGCTCCAAAGTTTATTGACGCTGATGCTGTTAATGTGTTGCTCAGGCAATCACGCATACCAACTGAAGGAGTAGCACAGGAGAGCACATTGGGGCGAGAGGAAGTTCGTTCGTTACCTTTGGCACCGCAGGCGCAACTGAAGCTGGATTATTCATACACCCTCATCTGGGAGGGTAGCCTTAACGCAAACACAGTTCAGTTTATCCCAGTTCCGATTAACCCGCTTGTGCCCGGTGCACAAGAGGTGCGTCTCATCGTTGAGAGCTTGAACAAGCCCATTGGGAGTTGGATTGCATTGTATCCCGTCGCGAAAACACTTGGGCAGTTTAGAGGAGCTGTTGAAAAGAGCATGGTAAGTGTGAAGGCTGAAAAATGGCGTTTTATAGACCTATGCCGTTATCTGGCTAACAAAGTTGGCTCCGTGATCATCTTCCCAGCTGATTTAGCCAACACCGACCTCCCTTTCCCAATCAATGTTTCAAACATCCCATACGGACAGCTCGTTAGAACGATCGCTAACAGCCTTAACTTACAAGTCCGCATAAGCGACAATGTAACCATTTTCTACAGCCATGATGGAAGTCCATCTGGTGAAGCAAACCAAGGAAGGTGATTAAAGGTGCGCAGGACTAAGCAAAGGCACTTCAGGTCATTGCTTGAGTTCTTTGCCGGAATATTGGTAGTGCTTGGTGCAATCGGTTTTTACCAGCTTGGGAAAAGCTTCATTGGACCTTACTTTTACAACAAAGTTCATACAGCGGGTGGTGTGGTTACAACGGAAGTTGGTGAGACGGGGACTCAAACTGCCACACTGTCATTTGTGCGAAGCGATATAGCGCTCATCCCAGATGAGACGACAGTCACCATTGAGCCACTACCGACACAAAATGAGGTCACGAAAGAAGAGCCCGTAAGCCAACCTACACCAACCACTGAAACACAGCCACCTCGGGAGACACCATCACAACCTCAAGAGGTGCCATCACCACCTCAACCATCGCAACCTGAACAGCCATATACGTCAGTCACTCCAGAGCCTGCCGCACCAGAGAGTGAAACCCAACCTGAGAGGTTGGGAAGAACATCTCCGCAAGTTCCTAAAGCAGAAGTAACGAAAGAAACGATTAAGGAATCCATTATGGGCATTGGGAAGAAATATCAAGTTCAGGCTGGCTTCTTCAAGCTTAAGGAGAACGCAAGCAGGCTCGTGCAAGAGTTGATTGAAAAAGGTTATCAACCATCTGTTGAAGTAGTCAAAGGGCAGTCAGGCGAGTCATACAGGGTTATTGTTGGAGCCTTTGATAAACGAAGCGATGCGGAAAAGCTTAAGCAGGAACTTGAGGAACAGTTTGGCATTAGTGCAGTTGTGCGAGAAGTTGAGAGGAGATAAACGAAGGCTTGCTAACCCATGCAAGCGTATAGGTTCTGCGCCTTATAGAAGCTGTTTAGGCTCGTGAGAGCTTTAACTTGAGGTAATCAATGTTAAGGATAGTTGTCGGGTTGACCCTGTTGAGCAGCGAAAGATAATATGAAACGAAATCGCCCAACATGACAAGTTGAAGGGCTTCGCAAAGCGGATGGAAAGAAGCTTCAATTTTCACTTGCTCGCATTCTATCCCACTATGTTCAAAGAGTTGACCCACTATTTCTTCCCTTAGCCTGTTTCTCTCGTTGGAGAAAGCGGAGCGCAACATTAATACCCTAAGCACATCGCTGAGCCTGCTTGGGAAATCAACCCCGACAATTGTGTTATGGCACAGCTCTGGGAGCACCTCAAAGAAACAGGCTGTTTTTGCGTTTTCGTTAATCTGTGTTTTCCAACGCCTCGCAATAGCTGTTAATGGATGTGATGCCAGTATTAAGCCTATGTGTCCGTGAAGATATACAGCCAGTTGCTTTGCTTTGTTATCTTCGGTTGCGACTTCTGCATCTATGCTTTGTTTGAGCCTGTTCAAACAATCAACCGTATTGCTAACGAGATCCTCATCAACCTTGTAAACACCAGTTGAGTTCAATACAGCCAAAATTGGCATGAGCAAAAATCCAATAGAAGCTCGTGGGGGCGCTTCGCTTTCGTATCGGTAATATGGCACACCATATTTTTCAGCCATCTCTATCAGCTTCCCACCACTTGCAATCACAAAAAGCGTCGAGCCTCTTCTATAGGCTTCTTCAAACCCACTGAGTGTCTCTTCGGTGTTACCAGAATGCGATACAGCTATAACAAGTGACGAACTCCCAACCCACCTCGGTATGCCGTAGTCACGATGCACAACCATTGGTATTTCAGAAACACCATATGCAAGAGAGCACGCGATGTCTCCGCCGATTGCGCTTCCTCCCATGCCAAGTATTGCGACACTGCTTGGGCGCTCCGTAGGTAGGTTTTTTCTATCGTGGACTTGACTCCATGCTGTTTCAATTTGAGTTGGGAGGCTGCGTATGTGCCTCAGCATACCTTGCATATCAATCATCTGGCAGTAATCAACATCATCAAGGAGGTGCATACTATCTCACCTCTGCCTTAGAGTGAGCTTTTGCGTGGGCTTCAATCAGCTTGATGTCTATGCTGAACACACTCAACAGGTTTTCCAGAGCGTAAGTTCCCGAAGCAACCTTCATTGCAATAGCGACACTTGATTATCTCTTCAATGTTTCCCTGCATCGTCTTGATAGGCCAATCTGGATCAGCTATCAAAGCTCTCCCGATAGCTATCAAGTCAGCTCTCCCTTCGCGCAGTGCTTCAATGGCTCGTTCATGTATCCCCATCATTCCCACCGCTATAACGGGCACACTTATTGAGCGTTTGAATGGCTCAGCCAAATCTGCTGGGCGTGCATCACTCGCTGGTGATATATCAAGCACATCTACACCTGATTCAACAAGGTTGGAACAAAACTTTACGCTCTCTTCAATTGTGTAGCCATCCTTTTCAACTGGTGTGTGGCGGTATAAGAGCAACATATCATCACCAACTTCTTCCCTTATAGCTGACACAATTTCAAGCGCAAGGCGCATCCTGTTTTCAAGGCTACCACCATACTCATCGTTCCTTCTGTTTGCCTTCGGCGAGAAAAACTTGTTGAGCAAGAAGCCATGAGCACCATGTGCTTCAACCCCATCAAAACCGGCTTCTTTGCACATCCTCGCTGCGTTTCTAAATCTGTTGATGCTGAGCTTTAGATCTTCCTTAGTGAGCGAGTTTGGTTCATTACGCCCATCAACTGGTGACATGAAGAGTTGTATAGCTGCGACTGCGCCCTCAGATTTGATAGCCTCAGCGAGCTCTTTTAATCCATCAAGCTTTATATCCTCACCGAAGCGGGAAACCTGTGTTGCCTCAACGATGACCATCCCTGCTCCACCTTTCGCTATACGCCTATACCACTTAATCCCATCAGGTGTGGTTATGCCACGGTTTGTTGCCATCGGTGGACAGACGATCCTGTTGCGCAATGTTAAACCCTTTACTCTCAATGGCTCAAACAAAATTGAAAACTCCTCCCTCATCGTTGTCCACCCCCGTTTCTAAAGCCAGAGCAATTTTGTCTTCTTGAAGTATCACACAAACCTGCTGAGAGCGGTTTTGGTTATTCTCTTTGTTGCTGTTGAGGCTTTTTGTGGAAGCCCGAGTGTTGTTGACCTCCTATCCTGCGGGGAACTGTTGTATGCCGCCACTGTATTGGCTTTGGCTGGAGAGGTTCTTTTAGGCGCAGCTTTATCCTACCTTCGCTGTCTATACTCTCAATGTATACTTCAATTTCATCGCCTATGCGAAGCAAATCTGCAATTGAGCTTACACGCTGGGTTGTCATATCACGCACATGTATGAAGCCTTCTTTGCCCGGCAATATCTCAACAAATGCATAAGATGGACCAAGACGCGTGACTCTACCCTTATATGCCTCGCCCACAACCGGTTCTTGAACGAAGCTCTTTATCATTGCTTCAGCCTTCTCGGCTCTCTCCAAATCTGGGCATGTAACATAAACTGTCCCATTTGGTTCAATGTCTATCTTCGCATTCGTTTCAAGCTCAATCTGCTTCAGGTGTTTCCCTCTCGGACCAATCAAATCGCCTATCTTGTCTGGAGGTATGTGCACTACTTTTATGCGCGGTGCATAAGGAGATACTTCGGGGCGTGGCTTGTCTATGACTTGAGCCATAGCGTTAAGGATTGCTATATGGGCATTCTGTGCCATCTCAAGTGCTTTCTCAATCAAGTTGAATGATAACCCTTTCCGCTTAAGGTCAAGCTGTATTGCTGTTATTCCATTTGCTGTGCCAGCTATCTTGAAATCCATTTCGCCAAAAGCATCCTCAATGCCCTGTATGTCGGTTAACAGCACATCCACACCATCAAAGCTCATTAATCCGATTGAGATACCAGCCACTGGCGCCAATATCGGGACAGCAGCATCCATAAGTGCAAGCGTTCCGCCACAAACTGATGCCATTGATGTTGAACCGTTTGAGCTTAAGACCTCCGTCACGAGCCTTATAGTGTATGGGAATTCTTCCTCAGGAGGGATTACAGCTTCAAGTGCTCTCTCCGCGAGTGCTCCATGTCCTATCTCTCTTCTTGAAGGTGCTCTAAGTGGCTTTGCATCACCAGTGCTGTATGGTGGGAAGTTGTATTGGTGCATAAAGCGTTTCGTTGCTTCTTCCTCCATCAGGCTATCAAGCCACATTTCGTCCGTTGTAGCACCAAGCGTCGCTATAGTCAGCACTTGTGTTTCGCCACGAATGAAAAGACCACTCCCATGCACCCTCGGTGAAATGCTAACGCCACATGATACCTGACGCATCTCGTCATACCTTCTGCCATCTATCCTTACTCCTTCCTTTACTGTCATTTCGTTTATGATTCGTTTGATGGCTGCTGTGCATGACGGTTTCACTTTACTGCTCAATTCAGCAAACTCACATGAAAGCTCCTCGCAAATTTTTTGTTGAAGTTTTTCAAGGGCAGTGTCGCGCTTAAGCTTTTCACGTATGCTAAGTGTTTCCCTTATCTGACTGCTGTAGCGTTCCAGTATGATTTGCAGAAGGTTATCATCTGGCAGAAGTAGCTCAAACTCCCTCTTCTGCTTTCCGATCCTCTCCCTGAGTCTTTCTTGCAAATCAATAATCGGTTGGAGTGCCTCGTGAGCCAACTTAACCGCCTCAAGGATGATTTCGCTTTTAACCTGCTTTGCACCGGCTTCCATCATAACTACTGCTTCCCTTGTTCCAGCCACAACGAGATCAAGTTTGCTTTCTTGGAGCTGTTGGTAAGTCGGGTTAATTACGAGTTGGTCGTTTATTAAGCCGACCCTAACAGCGCCAATCGGTCCGTCAAATGGTATATCCGAAATACACAGTGCTGCGCTCGCCCCAATTAACCCTGGGAGATCAAGATGGTTTTCAAGGTCTGACGAAAGCACCGTGACGATTATCTGGACATCGTTGCACATCCCTTTCGGGAAAAGCGGGCGAATGGCTCTATCAATGAGGCGTGCAGTGAGTATTGAAGTAGTTGATGGCGGACCTTCACGGCGATAGAACCTGTGTCCTGGTATTCGTCCTGCAGCATACATGCGCGCTTCAAACTCAACTGTAAGTGGCAGGAAATCAATATCTTCCCTTCTTTCCTCTGTTGCCACAGCTGTGACAAGCACCATTGAATCGCCATAGCGCACTGTCACACAGCCATTTGCCTGTGGCGCAAGAATACCGCTCTCAATTGTTAGCTTTCTACCAGCAATTTCACACGATTCGCTAATTGGCTGTGACCACATATCTTTCATGCCTCCCGACTTGTGCTTTCGGGTTGCGAAATTTTATTGAACTTCTTTGGCATTTGCTTCACCTGAAGCTGTTTGAGTGCGCAACACGCCAAAGAAATCTCGCAAGCCAAGTTTTTCAATCACTTCGCGATACTTGTTGATGTCTTTCCTCAAGAGGTAGCGAAGCAACCTGCGCCTCTTGCTATGCATCATAGTCAGACCTCTCCTCGAGTGCACATCTTTCTTATGCACTCGTAGGTGTTCCGTTAGCCTCCTTATCCTCTCCGTCAATATAGCTATTTGGACTTCCGGAGAACCTGTGTCCTCTGGACTGCGTTGCCATTGCCTTATGATTTGCCACTTTTCATATTTGCTGAGAGGCACTTTTACATCCCTCCTATTATTAGCATGTTGCACTCTTTGAGCACCTTTAAGGTGTAGGAACACTTGATAAAGGCTCTATGCGGTAGGTTTAGATGGAGCGAGCAGAAGCTTGCCCCTTACCTTATCTATCACCTTCCAGATGCGGTCCTTTGAAGCTGTCTCCTCATGAACTCTTCAAACTTCCTTTGCTCTTCAAGAGCTTTATCGTAGCGTCTTCTTGCCCTGTCTATTTCTTGCTCAAGGTATTCATGCCTGTAGGTTCTAAGCGCAAGGAAAAGCAAACATGCTTCCTCTGGTTCAACTCGCCTTGCCCTTATTCGCCCAAGCAACTCATAGTATGCTTGAAGACCACCAACTGCTGTAGGGGCTGTTGGCGCACCAGGCGCTGCACCAAATGGTGCTGCACCAGGGGGCATCCCTGCTGGTGCAGTCTCAGTTGTTGGTGCACCAGGAGGCATCCCTGTCGGTGGAGCCCCTGGTGGCATTCCTGTTGGTGGAGCCCCTGCTGGCATCCCTGTTGGTGCAGCTGTCGTTGGTGCTGTTGGCGTTGGACCACCGACGAGCTGTGCACCAAGGTTTATCAGCCTGTTTCTGAATTCGTTTTGGACAGCGGGGAACCATGAGAGTATCTCCTCAAGTGGTTCCTTTGATTCCGTTAAGTAAAACTGCTGTAACGCATCCCAAATTGTCTTCCCACCGTTTGCTCGCACTGCACCCGTCAGTATGTTTGTTGGCGCAGGTAAGTCTCGCTCAATGAAAAGTTCCATAAGACGCGCTGGGTTTAGCGGTCTCATTGGCACACCAGTTCTAAGAGCATTCTCAAGCGTCAAACAGCGCTCTCTGGCATCAATGTAACTGCGCAATTGAACATACGCATTAGATGTGGCATTCGCAAGTGTGTTATAAGGCTCTCTCAATGCCGGCGCAATCGGTAGCAACTTCTCAGCAGTTTTAACAATCCTCTCAGGGCTTGTTGGTGGAAGCGCAGGAAGTATAACTCGGCGTGGCACTCTGGCATACGATTCTGCGATGCGCAAACCTTGTAGCGCCATGACATAGTCCGTTTCAATCTCAGGCTTTGGTTGCAATCTTGCCCACAGCCCACGACGCTGTGATTGTGCTTGAGCAACAAATTGTGACCACGCTTTCACATTCACATGACAGCGTTCTTCGCTCTT
Organism: Candidatus Thermosaccharophagus gerlachensis; assembly: GCA_041538025.1. Classification (GTDB taxonomy): domain Bacteria; phylum Armatimonadota; class Fervidibacteria; order Fervidibacterales; family Thermosaccharophagaceae; genus Thermosaccharophagus; species Thermosaccharophagus gerlachensis. The sequence continues at coordinate 49,142 of JBGOEV010000010.1, forward strand.
CAAGTTCGCGTAGCCTGCTCTCAAAAGCTTTGTGTTGAGGTTGTGCCATGCATTGCCTTCACGAAAATAAACAATGGCTCGCAACCTACCTTCTTCATCCTTCGCTCGCAATGGACAAAGTTCAACTTTAAGTGATTTGCCCTGTGCATATCGGCGCACAATGCTCATAGCTACTTCAAAGCCTTCATCAGTTGCCTCCGGTGGTTGAACACCAATAAGCACAACTTTCCCAAGCGATTCAAAGTTGAGCACATTTGGAGCCTCAACAGAGACGCACTTGTATACACCACTCGTTTTCTGCTGAGCTTCACCGCTGACAAAAACGAACGCCACAATGGTAGATACAGCGATAAGGATTTTCCATACAGCATCTTTCCTTCGCAAACCAAACCGCATCTTTGTTCACTCCTTAACGCTTATTACAGCTGTGCCAACTGTTACTTATTTTATCGCATTGCTGTGAGAGGTGTAAAACTGCTTGCATCTTTTGTGCATGTAAGATGCCCGTGCACACTTTTTAACGATGGGTTAAACTTTAGCAATGCAGGTGTTGCCCTTGGTGTGGAAATCTTTGAAGTTAAAGGTGGTTAAGCTATGGACTTTTCAAGCCTCCTTAAGCGCATAGTTGATGGTGGCGAGCTTACTGCTGATGAAGCGTATGAGGTTATGACACAAGTTATTTCTGGCAACCTATCGGACGCTCAAGTTGCTGGTTTGCTTGTGGCACTCAGGATGCGTGGCGAAAGCGTGAATGAGATAGTTGGTTTTGCGAGAGCGATGCGCGACATGGCGGTGAGAATACAGGTTGAGAGGCAGCCGCTCATTGACACATGTGGAACTGGTGGTGATGGTTCCCACACTTTTAACATCTCAACTGCAGCTGCATTTGTGGCAGCCGGAGCCGGTGTGGCTGTGGCGAAACATGGGAACAGGTCGGTGACGAGCAGTTGCGGTAGCGCTGATGTGCTTGAGGAATTAGGCTACAACTTAAACCTTCAACCTGAATCCGTCAAAAAGTGCATTGAGGATATTGGGATTGGCTTCCTCTTCGCACCGCTCTTTCACCCAGCAATGAGGAATGTAGCCCACATAAGAAAACTGCTTGGCATACGCACGGTCTTCAATATCCTTGGTCCTTTGACAAACCCTGCCAACATCACTGGGCAAGTTATGGGTGTCTTCTCGGAACACATGTTGGAGAAGATTGCGAGGGCGCTTTTAGGTTTAGGGATGCAAAAGGCTTTCGTAGTCCATTCAACCGATGGTTTGGATGAGATATCGCCATGTGCACCAACACTTGTGAGTGAACTCTCAAACGGGGAAGTGCGCACATACGAACTATCGCCAACAGACTATGGCATCTACTACAGAAACTTGGACGAACTTAAGGTCGCTGATAAAAAGGAAGGTGCGAGGCTTTTAGTTGGCATACTCTCTGGGGAAGTGCACGGGTGTGCTCGTGCAGCTGTAATATTGAATGCAGCAACTGCAATAGCTTGTAGCGGTATGTGTGAGAGCATCTCCGAAGGCATACAAATAGCTAACGAAGCGATAGAGAGTGGTAGGGCGCTTGCATGCCTAAAACAGCTGGTGGAGTTTAGCAAAGCAGAGTCAAAGGCTTTGTAGCTTCCAAAGCAATCCGAAGAACTGATCAAACAACAAATCACACCCCAAAAAGGAAGGTTGTGAACACCATGAGCGTTTTACAACGCATTGTGGAGATGAGAAGGAAGAAAGTTGAGGTGGCGATGGCGAATGTGCCATTGTATTCATTAGTTGAGATGGCTAAGCTTACACCACCAGCAATGCCGTTTGCCGACGCAATAAAGCGTCGTAATGGCATTAGGCTGATAGCAGAGCTGAAGCGTTCTTCACCATCTGCTGGGATCATAAGGGAAGACTTTGATCCTGCCAGATTGCTTTCCATCTATGAAGCATCGCCTGCATCTGCAATATCTGTGCTAACTGAGGAGGACTTCTTTGGTGGTCATGTTGAGCACATAAAGCTGGCGAAGGCTTTGACAACCAAGCCGATACTGCGCAAGGACTTCATAGTGCATGAGTATCAAATTGTTGAAGCCAGAGCCTACGGTGCTGATGCTGTCTTGCTCATCGTTTCAATATTGAGCAAAAGCGAACTCACAAACCTGCTCACCTTGACTTATGAGCAGGGCATGGATGCCCTCGTTGAGGTGCATGATGAGGATGAAATTGAAGTTGCGCTTTCGTCTGGCGCCAAAATAATCGGGATCAACAACCGTAATCTCAAAACGATGCATGTTGACATATCTGTCACTCTGCGTCTTCGTCCTCTCATCCCCGATGGCATAGTCGTTGTCTCTGAAAGCGGCATAAAGAGCAGGGATGATGTGCGCATGCTTGATGATGTAGGTGTTGATGCGATACTTGTTGGTGAGGTGTTGATGCGCTCAAAAGACCCATTGGCAAAAGCGCTTGAATTGCTTGGGATGGTGAAGAAGTGATGGGGAAGATTAAATTGAAGCTGCCAGATGAGAAGGGCAGGTTTGGCAAGTATGGGGGGATGTATGTCCCTGAGACGCTTATGTATCCGCTTCAACAGCTTGCGGAAGCATATGAAGCTGCCAAGTCGGATAAAAGCTTTCAAGCACAATTGGACAAGCTCCTAAGGGACTACGCTGGTCGTCCAACACCGCTTTACTTCGCCGAGAGGTTGAGTGAGAAGGTCGGTGCAAAGGTTTATTTGAAGCGTGAGGACTTATGCCACACTGGTGCCCACAAGATAAACAACACACTCGGGCAAGCTCTCTTGGCGAAGCGTATGGGCAAGAAGAGATTGATCGCAGAGACTGGTGCTGGACAGCATGGTGTAGCAACTGCAACCGCAGCTGCCCTCCTTGGACTGCAATGCGACATCTACATGGGAGAGGAAGACATGAAAAGACAAGCCCTCAATGTCTTTAGGATGCGCTTGCTTGGAGCAAGAGTTATACCAGTCCTTTCTGGAAGCAGGACGCTCAAGGACGCTATCAACGAAGCTATGAGGGATTGGGTGACGAATGTGCACGACACCCACTATGTGATAGGCTCGGTTGTCGGTCCACATCCATACCCGATGATTGTTCGTGACTTCCAATCGGTGATCGGTAAGGAGGCAAGAAAACAAATACTTGCAGTAGAAGGCAGGCTACCAGACTATGTCATCGCATGTGTTGGTGGTGGTAGCAACTCAATCGGCATCTTTTACCCGTTCATACCTGACGAGGATGTCAAGCTCATAGGTGTTGAGGCTGCAGGTAAAGGGCTTGACAGTGGGATGCATGCTGCAACACTTGTCGCTGGCAGTGAAGGTGTCTTACATGGTGCATTTAGCTTCGTGCTCCAAGACATGCATGGACAGATACGCACGACGCATTCAATATCGGCTGGCTTAGATTATCCCGGCGTCGGACCTGAGCACGCATACTTGAAAGCGGTCGGGAGAGCAAGCTATGTTGCTGTCACGGATGAGGAAGCCCTCAACGCTTTTAAGCTACTCGCTGAAACGGAAGGCATACTCCCTGCGCTTGAGCCAGCACATGCAATAGCGTATTTGACTAAGCTTTCACGCTCTTTGAAAGGCGATGAGGTGATTATCGTCTGTCTCTCTGGGAGAGGCGACAAAGATGTAGAGGTGGTGATGAGAGCGCTCGGGATGGAAGCTCTGAGCGAGGAGGTAAGCAATCCATCAGCTAACAGGTGAAGTAGGCTATGGGCGCAAATGATGTCCGTCAAGTTTTAGGTAGGCTCATTTCGCTAACTCACGCAAGGAGGTTGCTTGAGTTCTTCTTACGCAATCCGTATGTTGTGGATACAGCATCTGGGTTGGCTCAGTGGACTGGCGAGAGCGAGGAACTGATTGAGCAGGTGCTCAACGCCTTAACCGAGATAGGTGTTGTCCGAAGGCTTGGTGATACTGAGCTTTTCACCTTTAGCCCAACCTCACAAACGCAAAAGTTGATTGAAGAGTTGCTCTCCGCAACGCCCTCGGAAGAAAGTGTTGAACAACCGAAGGCGCTGGATGAAAGCAGAGCTCCTTGTGAGACGATTATCAGCGAAGTCAAGGTTATGGATGTGGTTGAGAAACTTGATGTGGTTTCAAGTTATGCGGTTGATGCCCTAAGCAAATCAAGTTCTCCTTCGCAGTTTCTTCGCTCGCTTTGCGACCTCTTTTTTTCTGTGAGCAGCATTTTGGAATGCGCTTTTCTTGTGCGCCCTGAAGTGCTCGGTGTTCCAGAGACGATGCAAATGCCGTCAGGGCAGTTCATCATCAATTTGTATGCCATCGGTAACACATCAAATTGGATGGTAAGGGACGGGCTCAATGTAACAAGCGATGTGCTAACAGAGATAGCGAAACAAGGCTGTAAGCTTGTCACGCTCAAAAGCACAGCCTACCCTTTCACTCGCGTTCATGGATGGTTTTCAAGCGATGTTGAATCCATTGTTATTGCACCACTCGTAGTTGATGATGTTGCGATTGGGATGTTCGTTGCGAGGGGCGAAAGGGTAAGCGAAGGCGAATTAAAGGTTTGTGAATTGCTCGCCAAGCACGCTGTGGTTGGCATCAAGTATTGGCAACTGAAACTGCAGTATGAGCGCATCTCAAGTTACACACGCAACTTGCTTGAGAGCGTGAATGTGGGCGTAGTAGCGCTTGATTCCGAGGGGCGTATAGCAACATTTAACTCCACAGCCGAACGCATATTCGGGCTGCCAGCCCGCCAAGCTATAGGTGTTCACTTCAAGGATGCATTTGCGAGCGCCTTCAACCCGCGTCTTGTAGGGTTGATTGAGAGGGTGCTTGAGTTCGGTGAGAACATCGCTGGTGTTGAGCTTGAACACCTAAACCAAGTTGGTCAGTTGAAGATGCTCAATCTCAGCTTAGCACCAATCAGGAGCGAGAGGAATGAGCCAATTGGGGTCGTCATGGTCATTGACGATATAACCGATACAAGGAGGCGTCGTGAAGCACTATACCGTGTTCTGCCAAGGCATGTTGCCGATAGAATAATGGACAACCCCGCCTCGCTTGTCAGCGGAGGTGTGAAACGCAGGATAACAGTCCTTTTCGCTGACATGCATGGCTTTACAGCCATCTCAGAAAGATTGACACCTGAGCAAGTTGTTGATCTGCTCAATGCATTCCTGCCCATGCTCGCATCAATCACATTCCGCTACGAAGGGACGGTTGATAAGTTTTTGGGCGATGGTATGATGGCTTTCTTTGGTGCGCCAGAGAGCCACGAAGACGATGCATGGAGAGCTGTTCGTGCTGCATGGGAGATGAGGGAAGCTACGGCTGAACTTGCAAAAGGAAGGAGCGGTATGGGGTTGCGCTTCCTTACGGTTGGCATCGGCATAAACACAGGTGATGCAATCGTTGGCTACATCGGTTCTGAGAGGGTAAGGATTGAATTCACAGCTGTCGGTGACACGGTCAATGTAGCAAAGAGGCTTCAGGAGATGGCGATAGGTGACCAGATACTTATGAGCGACACAACGTATGAGCTTGTCCATGATAAAGTCATAGCGAAAGAACTTGGTGCTGTAACTGTTAGTGGGCGTAGGAAGCCCGTCTTCGTGTTCCAGTTGGAGGGGCTGAGATGAGCGAGCGCTCTAACAACACGAGCGCCATAACGATGCATCGCATTAGCAAGCTCAAGTTTTTGCTAATAGGCATATGCATTGTTTTTGTGGCACGCCTTTGGTATTTGCAAGTCTTACAATCCTCATACTATGACAAGCGTGCACGCAGGCACTGGGTTCGCTCAATAGTGATAAGAGCACCAAGAGGGCTGATAGTTGATGCTGATGGCAAGGTGCTCGCAACGAACATCACCTCATACAACCTTTGCGTCATACCTGCTGAGTTTGAGCCATCCGAAAGCGCCTTGAGATTCCTCTCGGCGATATCCAAGAAGAGCAAAGAGGAGATTTTAAAACTCGTTGATGAGAGCAGGTATAGGGGGGTTGAGCCAATCGTCCTAAGGAAGTCCTTGGATAGCAAGACACTCATTGAAGTGCTTGAGCACTTGCATGCGCTCACTGGCGTGACAGTTGAAGAAGTGCCAGTAAGATGCTACCCACACGGGAAGTTAGCAGCACATGTTTTAGGATACATCGGTGAGGTGATGAAAGAGGAGTTAAATGGGAAAGGTGAGCTGTTTCTTGGAGACAAGGTTGGGCGCTTGGGTGTGGAGAAGAGTTACGATGAGTTCCTTCAAGGCACTAAAGGTTACAAGTTGATAGAAGTTGATGCCACTGGAATGCCAATTCGTAGGTTGTCTGAGATCCCAGCGCATCCTGGGAAGACGCTTCGCCTGACGCTTCATTTAGGTTGGCAAAAGGCTTGCGAGAAGGCTCTCAACGGGCGTAAGGGAGCCATCGTTGTCATGGATGTCCGTGATGGTGGCATATTGGCGATGTGCAGTTCGCCATCTTTTTCACCAAACGATTTCTCAAACGGGATGAGCCGTGAAAGTTGGCAGAAGCTTAAAAGCGATAAATACTACCCACTGCAAAACAGGGCGATTTCAGGATGCTACCCACCGGGGTCAACATTTAAGATTGTCACAGCTATAGCTGCGCTCTCGGAGGGTCTCATAACGCCGAAAACAACTTTTACATGCAGAGGTGGCTTGCAGGTCGGTAAAAGATACTTCAAGTGCTGGCGTGTCCATGGAACTGTTGACCTTATCAAAGCTATCGGGCAATCGTGTGATGTTTACTTCTATCGCGTTGGTTTGCTTGTCGGTCCAGAAAGGTTAAGCAAGTATGCACACCTGTTTGGGTTTGGCAGAAAAACAGGCATTGACCTTCCGGGCGAAAGCAAAGGGCTTGTTCCATCACCATCGTGGAAGATGAAGCGTTACGGCATACGTTGGTATGATGGAGACACAGCTAACTTTGCTATTGGGCAAGGTTACCTCCTTGCCACACCGTTGCAGATGTGTCTTGTGGCATGCGCCATAGCCAACAATGGCATTGTCTATAAGCCCCATTTGATATCGTCCATTGAAAGCGAAACTGGAAGGCTCATCAAGCGCTATGAGCCAGAGGTTTTAACTCGCTTGCAAGTTAATCCATCGTTGCTCCGCAAAGTTGCTCAAGGTATGGAATGGGCAGTCTATGGTGCTGGTGGGACCGCGAGAGTCTTAGCGAGTTCGCCTGTTAGTGTTGCTGGTAAGACGGGTTCGTCACAACATAGGCGTGGTGAAAAACCACATGCTTGGTTCATCGGCTATGCGCCCATTGATGCTTCAAAGGTTGCTTTCTGTGTTGTAGTTGAATCAAGTGGGCATGGTGGCGAAGTTGCAGCCCCAATCATAAAACAAGTCCTTAGCGAGATGCGAGGTTGGTTTGAGAGGTGATGCAAGCTATGCGGTCTCTCATAGGTGTAGGAATGTGCATGCTTTGCTTGGCGATGGTGTATGTGTATCTTTTGAGCGGTGTGCAAAGCAATGCAGAAGCACCAACATTGCCAGAGGGCGCAGGGTTGGCAGAAAAGTATCCCGGTGATGCAGGCATTGGCAGTGACCCGAAAGTCGTCTTCGTTGAGGATTTTGAAGTTTCATCGTTGGACGAGTTGAAGAAGCGTTGGGAAGATATCAAGAACATTGAGAGCATGTCGCTCTCTGATGATGTGCCTTTTGGTAGCGTTGGGAAGCGTTCACTGCTCATGACACATATTGGTGGGCAAGGGACAGGAGCGCATCTATACCGAAGGTTGTTGCCCGGCTACGAAAAGTTGCACATTCGCTTTTATGTCAAGTTTGATAAGGACTGCGGACCGATTCATCACTTCTTCCGTGTTGGTGGTTACAATCCGCCGACGCGCTGGCCACAAGGTGGTGCAGGTGAGCGCCCAAGGGGCAATGAGCGCTTCACCGTCGGTATAGAGCCATACGGTGATGCATGGAGATGGGACTATTACACCTACTGGATGGAGATGCGTGGTAGTCCACCGCGCGGGCAAACATGGGGTAATTGCTTCATGTGGAACCAACAGCCGAAAGTGAAGCGTGGTGTATGGCAATGCGTGGAACTGATGCTAAAGATGAACAAGCCAGTCACGGAGCGCAACGGTGAAATGGCATTATGGATTGACGGGAAGTTAGTCAGCCATCTTGGGAGCGGTTTCCCAAAAGGTAAGTGGATTTATGACAAGTTCGTGCCAGGTCAAGGTGGACAAGCCATCCGTTGGAATGATGCGCTTGGTGCACCAGAACGCTTTACCGTCCCAGAAGGTGGCGAACCGTTTGAAGGCTTCATGTGGCGCAAAGATGAAAACCTCAAAATCAACTTCCTCTGGGTGCTACTCTACATTACCAAGTCACCTCAAGGTCATGTGAGCCGAGTTTGGTTTGATCACATTGTTGTCGCTCACGATTACATTGGACCAATAGCCAAGAGGTAGCGCACTCAGATTTGAAGGCTTGCGCGGATAGAGTGAAGCAATTGGGAAGCATGAGAGGCAAACTTCTGTGCGTAACCACAAGCTATGAAGGTGATGCGAATGCAAAGAAAGATAGCCTTAGCATGGCTATGGCTTTATTTAGTGCTTTGTGTAAAGCCGGAGATGACTTGGGCACGCACACTTAAAAGCTCGGTGCCGTTCATTTACGTGATCAATTACAGCGACAAGTGGATTAAAGACCCAACTGCAGCACAAGTATTTGGAGACATGCCTCCAGACTTGCTCCACATCGGCAAGGCTGTGCCTGTAACTCATCTTTGGGGACCCATCCCGCTCATGGCTGGCGAAAACCAATACACTGGTGGTCCCGGTCATACACTTGACCGCAACGCCATACGATTGCTCACACCCGAGGAGTTGGAACAGAAGATTAAAGAGATCACCACAGCAGTAGAGCGCCTCCATAGAGCTGGCATTAAGCTGGTAATGCCGTATATCTGCTTCTTCACAATTGCTGGTGATCATGAGTCTCGTGAAGGTTTATGGAAATTTTACGACCACTGGGATGAGTATGCGAAGTGGCTTGGTCCAAAGCCACCAACAGATCCAACTGACTGGATAACGAAGGACGCCACTGGCAAGAGGATTGATAGCCCATACGGATTCACTCCACCATATTTCGCACCGCTACACCGCTATTCAGCCTGCCCAAACAACCCGTCGTGGAACCAATTCAGCATAGCCATAGTGAAGCTCATTGCCAAATGTGGCTATGATGGCGTGTTCGTGGACAACTCAACCTTGGGTGGCGACGGGTGTTCGCATTGTGAAGCTGCATTCAAAAAGTGGGTCAACGAAAACTTTGACAAGGCTACTTTGAAACGGGCTTGTGGCGTTGAGGATGTGGGTGACATCACACTGGGCAACCCCAATTTGAAGTTTATCTTGTGGCGTTGGCATACTGCCGTAATACGCGACCGACTCGCAATGCTGCGTAAGGCAGGGGCAGAAGTGAAGCCCGGCTTCCAGACATTTGCCAATGTCGGCAATTATCAAAGGGTGTTGGCTCTCGGTGACGGATGCGACTTCTTCATGTTTGAGGACATAGAACCACCAGGGTGTTTAGTTGAAGGCGACTTGCCACCCCAACCTGATGCACTGATAACAGTTGCGCCAGATGTGAGGTTAGCAATGACGAGTATGGAATACAACGCAAGACATGCCAGCACCTTCTCAGAAGTCACAGCGGTAGTTCATTATCCACGCACTTGCCCATTGGGACAGCAAGTAGAAATCACAGTCAAGGTGCTCGCTGTAGGTGATAGCAACCTTGATTCTGATTGCCTTGAAGAAATGACTGTGCGACTCACGCACCTTGAGAGTGGCAAATATGAGGAGATACGCCTCAACCCACAGATTGGCGTTGGAGACCCAAAGACCGTCCCCGGCGCAAAGCGCCCACCAGTAGACCTGAAGGGGACTTGGATGCCGTCAATGGCAGGCTTTTACGCCATTGACTTGACCTACAGGTATACCGACAGGGAGCACCTTGATGTGGCAAACAGGACACTTATATCAGACCGCCTGAGCTTAGGGAATCCATATCGGGTGAACTTGGGCGGGTTAGCTTACACCTACAACAGCCGTTGTAAGGTCATCGGGCTTATGAAGAAGGTGAATAACAAAGGCTGGGAGAATGTTCAAGAGTTGGCTTTAGCTGAGGGCGCAGCTAACGGTGGTCGGTATGCCATTCAAAGCAGTGGAGAACCACAAAAGAAATACTGGAAATTTTTCCGCCAGCACGGCGAAGTGATGGCAGGTCTTGTGCCTTATGGCTCAGTGATACTGCTATACTCCTACTGGGGTGGCAATCCGGGTGAAATTGGTCGGGCAACGACTTTGACAATTCAAGAATACCTCTCAGCACAGCACATCCTTTTTCATGGCTTAGTGGACAGGGACATGGAAGCAAGTGACCTTACGCCCGCAAAAGGAAAGACATTGATTTTGGTCTGCCGACATTACGACCTGACCGACTCGCAAATCAAGGCATTAAAGGAGTTCGTCACCAACGGTGGTAAGCTTATACTTGAGCACGCTGACACAAAAATCAACTTCACACCTCTGAACGAGGTGTTAGGCACTGCAAGCAAGAAGGCAATTCTCTGGGACTGGAAAAAGCCACCCATGTTAGCACCAGCGCTTTGTAGCTCCGAGGGACGATTGCGAGGTGTGCGCTTCACCGCCTTTATAGACCCCTCTCCTAAGCCGAGACGGCTCGTTTTGCATGTTTTGAACTACAATGTGAGTGTCGTTGAAACAAACCCAGGTGTGGTGACACCGATAAAGAACCTAACAATTCGTGTGCCACTACCTGCCAAGTGGAAGAAAACCAAAGTAACAGTGTATGACCCAGACTCACCCGAAACATCACTGCTTCCATGCACGGTAGTCGGTAGCACAGCGCAAATCACTCTGCCCATGTTGAGGATCTATCAAATGCTCGAACTCACCGCCGAGGAGTGATCTCAATTGCACCATTTCCGATATTCGCCTTCCCAATTTCTTTTTCGGTTGGTGATAAAGGTTTTAGCCGTGTCTCTTGTCCCCATCCCGTTAGACCTTTACGCCAACTGCTTTTCATTGAATAATTGATTATGCACCGATGTCAGCAAGGCGCAATAGGAGGTGAGTGGCATGGGTGATTTTACAGAAACCTTGCGAGGCTACCTGGAGAGGTTAACAAATTTGCGGCAGCGAGGGGCGTCGGAAGATAGTATCCGTGACGCTTTCCTGGAATTTTTGCGAACGGCTTTCCCACGCTTGAGCCTCGCCGAACCCTTCGTGCTGGAAAAGCACATCCCTGCCCTCAGGGTTCATAGTGGCTTCGCTGATGCCCTTTACGGCGACTTGATTTTTGAGTTTGAGCGCCGATTAGATGACGCCAAACGAGCAGAAGGCAAAAGTCAACTGACCCGTTACCTGAGCAACCAAGAGCATCCTGAACGCTTTTTCGGAATCCTCACCGACGGCGAAACTCTGGAAGTTTACGCCTTGCGTGACAGCAAACTGGAGAAAGTGGATGAACTGAAGTTGGACGCCGAAAAAGCTGATGAATGTCGCCTCTGGCTGGACTGCTACCTTTTCCACGAAAAACACCTTGTGCCGACGGCAAACGACATCACCTTGCGCTTTGGCGAACGCAGCCCGACTTTCTGGCACACCCTTAGGCTGTTGCGCAACGCATGGCAACGGGTGAAAGATGACCCATCGGCGCAGACGAAATTTGCCGAATGGCAAAGTTTGCTTTCCATCGTCTATGGCAGCGCCGTTGGCGACGAAGACTTGTTTTTGCGCCACACTTACTTGGCGCTCTTTGCCCGTGTCCTTGCCTTTGTGGCACTGGAACGCAGAGCGCCAAACGCCGACGAATTAGCGGGGCTTATAACGGGCGAAACTTTTGAGCGAATGGGTTTGGACAACTTCGTCACCGACGACTTCTTTGCTTGGGCGAAAGGTGACGCCGACACCGAAACTTTGCTTCGTTCCCTTGCAACTCGTTTGACCGCTGCCTATGACCTTGCTGCCATCAATGAAGACTTGCTCAAAGGTCTGTATCAGGAACTCGTTGACCCTGAAACTCGTCACGACCTCGGCGAATTTTACACTCCCGATTGGCTCGCCGAACTCACCTTGCGCCACGCAGGTTTCCCATCTTCTCATCGCTCGCCATTCGCTACTCGCCACTCGCTGCCGTCCCTCCTTGACCCTGCATGCGGTTCAGGCACTTTCCTGTTCATTGCCATCCGTTTGCTTCGGAAAGCAGGTTTTCAAGGCGCTAAGTTGGTGGAGTTTTGCGCATCTCACTTGGCGGGCATAGATGTCCACCCGCTGGCTGTCACCATCGCTCGCACCAACTTCGTTTTGGCGTTAGGAGATGACTTGCGCACTTACAGCAAACGCTTCTCTGTGCCCATCTACATGGCAGATAGCCTCAACTTGCCCGAAAATTTCGGACGGCAACAAATCCTTACCGTTCCCGTTGACTTGAAGACTTTGGCAAAGATGGCAGGCAAAAAGCCAACTCAAAATCTCCCTCAAGCCTTTCACCTTCCCGCCGAACTGGCGATGCATCCCGACCGCCTTAATGGCGCCATTGACGCTTTGCTTGAATTTGCCGACCCAAAAATTAGCGACGCTGATGCGAGCAAAGGCTTTTCCGCTCGGTTGGCGGATTTGGGCATTCCTCGTGAGCATTTGTTCTATTGGCGAAACAACTTGCGATTAATGCGTTGGTTGATGCGAGAGCCCACCACCGACACCGTTTGGCGCTTCATCCTCAAAAACGCTTACCGTCCCGCTTTGCTTGCCCATCGCAAATTTGCCTTCGTTGTCGGCAACCCACCTTGGCTCTCTTATCGCTACATCAAACGGCAGGACTACCAAAAGCGGGTGCGGGAGTTAGTGTTG
>JBGOEV010000011.1:0-59670 GCA_041538025.1 Candidatus Thermosaccharophagus gerlachensis
TTGTGGTAATCAACCGAGGACAGACAATGGGCAGCGACAAAGGTTTGAAAATGCATTTCCCAACTTAGTCCGCTGTGAATGGAGCATCACAGGAGAAGCAACAAAGCTATACAATTGCTTTGCTTGGTCTGTTGGGATTACAGATGAATGGATTTGGTTAGAAGTGGATCGTAAATGGGGCAATCCCCGGAATGGAATAATAGAGGTAGCAGATTTTGATGCATTCTATCAAGCCTTCGGGTATGAACACACAACTAATATTAATGAGGCAGAAATCATACTTTATCGAGACCCCTTTAAAGCCGAGCTAATTAACCCAGCAGGCATAACACATGCAGCAAGACGAAGGAGATGTAATTGTGGGTGCGGGCGTTGGATGATGTTTGAGAGCAAGTGTGGGGAATTGGAAAAAATAGAACATAGACATAATCAACTTGACGAAGGGTATTATGGTGTGCCTTTTAGGTATTATAAGCGAAGAAATTAGGAGGTGTTAAATCGTGATGCTTACTACCTGTATGCTATTCACTACATTTGTGACATTCTTTTGGAAACCAGCGATGTCTCAGGACTTTAAGACCCGTTTCTTTCAAGCCGATGCTCAGTGTGATAAGGAATTAAGTGCTTTTTTCAGAGAGAAAGGACCTAGCTCAATCTTAACTCCCAACGATTATAAAAGAATAGCAGAGATACAAAAGAAATATTTGATTCCGTTGGGGCCTCACGCTTTGCCCTACCTAATCGTCCTTTCCCAAGAAGGTAGATGGTGGTTAAAGATAGCTCTTCCTGAGAGTTGGGGCGGACATTCTGGAGCCATCCCTGAGATTAGTAAGTTTCGTCCACATGAAATTAAATTAAGCCAAATACATCCTCCAAAGTTCACTACCGAGGAATTCTATGAAATCGTTGAAGTTATCCCAAATGAATATAAAATTTACCTATCTTGGTTGCTTGAAGGGGAACGGCGAACACCTAAATGGTTTTCGGAGCGTTATACAAAATGGTTGGCAGCAAGAAAACAAGGCAATGCAAAAGAGGCTCAGGCGATGTATCAAAAGCTTTTGAACATTGGTATCGCTGCCATCCCTTTGTGGCTCAAGAAATTGCAAAGTGAGCAAGATAAAAACATCAGGCAACAAATCATAAACGCTCTTTCATACCTGACGAATGGGGAAGTAAAGTCAAATATGTCTCCTCAGGAATGCCTGAATTGGTGGGAAAGAAATAAAGAAAGATGGACAGTTCCATTTCCTAAAAGCAAAAGGGAGTTTCTTGAGTGGTTAGAGAAGGAAGGGTGGGAAGAAGAAAGGCTTGCCATCCCATGCGTCATAACAATCAGTCGCCTTGAGGATGAAGGAGCAATAGATGCTTTGCTTCGCTTCCTAAGGCATCCAAGTTCATCAGTGAGGGGAAAGAGTTTAGAGCAGATCATGATATTGTTTGGTGAGCAATTGCCAAAGGAGTATGCTTTAGGCATTGGGACAGATGGATGGGAAAGGATTGGAGATTTGATGGAGATGGGGAAGTATGATTTGGTTAGAAAGAGATTGATGGAAGCAAAGAAGAAGGTGAGGGATGAAAAAGTGGCAGACAATATAGCGAGGGAACTTTCAAGATGGTGGCAAGAGAATAGAGGAAGAGTCAAGATTTATTGGCAAAGGGCTTGGGAGATATACCACTAATGAGTGGTTCCCCCATCTTTTGGCTTAGGTGGTGAAGGGAGGGGCTCAATCACAGCTACAATTCACCAAAGAGGATTCACTTCGCCACTTTTGACTTTCTTGCTTCCGTGATAGTATGCCAAGTAAGTTTTCAGGCGCTCTTAACTTCCGCTTTTACAGTTGCACCTTATGACAGCTGCTGTTATCAAATTGAGAAAGGATAAACCAGCTGCGATGATGAAAACGAGCTCGTGTCCATAGTGATACCAAATGTAACCAGCAAAGGATGGAAGAAGCATTGAGACTGCATGATCAAGGCTAACACCGAGCGATAGAGATGGTGCAACATCACTTTCATCCTTCGCTATCTTCCGAAGGTATGTTGCTCTCGCTATACCTGTTACGAAGAGGAGTTGGTCAAGTATGTAGCATGCGAGTGCAAGGTAAAGCCCGAACACTGGGATATGTGAAGCGAATCCATAAATCACGCACACAATGATGAGCATGGCAGCATCAAGCATGAGGACATTCCTTTCACCCCACCTGTCAACGAGCCTTCCAACACGCGGGTTTATGATTGCAGTAAGTGGTGCTGCAATTATCCAAAGGCGCGCAAATGTTGATGCTTGTTGATTGAAGACCTTAATGAGGACCCATGGACCAAAAGTTAGGAAGAGCTGTTTGCGGGCTCCAAACAATATGTTGAGCAAGTAAAAAAGCATGTAGCGTTTATCAAAAACAAATTTTCGGCGTGGCGAATGCATCAAAGTCAGTTCAGGCATTGAGGAAAAAAGAAGCGCAGCTATTGCTGATGCTACAGCTGAAAAAACAAAGAGACCGTTGTAATGCAAGCGTTCAATAGCAAGCCAAACAATACCGCCACCTAAAACCGTTGCTATAGCATCAAGTGCCCGTAGCTTACCCAAGAAAGAACCCCTTGAATGCGGTTCTGCAAGCTGCATAGCTATGCTACTCACCAATGGTTGAGTTAAGTGAGTGCCTGCACTCCAAAAGAGCAGAGCGATGATCAGCTTGATATAGCTGGTTCCTGTAAGCGTTAACCCAACCATCCCAATGGATATGAGCAATGAAGCTACTGCAGCAGCTTTCGCTTCGCTCAAAAAGAATAGAGCACCACTCATGAGTGCACAAAGGAAGCCGGGGAACTCCCTTGGAAGCTCAAGGTGTCCTCTCTGAACTGCGTTCATCCCAAACTCGTCGCTTAAAAAGTTATTTATCGTTGTCCCGTATATGCCATAGCTTATGCCAAGCGCTATTACTGCTGCTGCGAATTTGATAACGCAATTGCTGTTCACACCCCGATTTGAGTTCTTCATCTCCTCCCACCAACACCAGAAGTTACTCGCACAGTGTTTATCACTGGCACATTATATCTGTTTGCCCGCGAACCAAATATTCGCTATGATGTCACATGGCAGTCAAACATAGGGCGCGTTTCATATGCCTTGAGAGTTTTTCTGTGAAAGGTGCTGAGTAGATGAGCGTCAAAAATATCCTGCGCAATCGCTTAAGCAAGTTGCTTGTGAATGTGCTCATGACGATGCTCGCTTTCATTGCTATCACACCTCATTTTGCGTTAGCTCATGATAAGAGGTTTAGTAACACCAGCCACGCCATCTTATTCGTGCTTGATTATGTCAGCTTGAGCGAGCTCCTTGAAATTCGCCCCAAATGGATGCTACGACTTGCCACCTCAGGTGGCATCGCAGCACTTTGCACAAGGACAGGAGGCGCAATGAAACCTCTTAACGCTTGTATGACCGTAGCATATGGAGATAGGGCTATAGCATCTGAAGATGGCGAACTTGCGTTCAATGTTGATGAACCGCTTGAGTATGGGAGAGCTGTATCAGTATATGAACGCTGTGTTGGTAGGAAGCTCAAACCCAATGAAGCAGCGATTGTTATCCCATATGTTGAAGGGCTGAAAAGGCTGAACAAGCAAATCATCCATCGCCCCACAACACCGTTTGCACTTGGTGAGATATTGAGCAAGCACGGAATCAAAACAGCTGTGCTTGGATGCGATGATACAAGTCTTGAGTATGTCCCAATGACACTTTACAGGCACGCTGCATTGATTGCCTCTTGTAGCGATGGCATCGTTCAATATGGTGATGTGAGCAAGGATATGCTCTCGCCAGATCCGAAAGCACCGTTTGGCATAACTGCCGACTTGCATGCGCTGATGGAAAAGCTGAGGCAATGCTTCATTTCAGGCGTTAGGCTCATCGTGATTGATCTCGGTGAAACTTTTAGAGCACATCTATACTCATCTCGCATGTCGGATGAAGCTGCAAAAGCTGTAAAGACTACAGCTATAGCGAAATGCGACGAGGCATTGGGTATGCTCCTCAGCTGGTTCAACGAACATCGTGACCTACTGCTCATCTTCACTACGGTAGCTTCTGGGAAGATGAAGAACGAACTCGGATTCATAATCGCCTACGGGAAGGGTGTGAAGAATAACTCACTTTTAACATCGGCAACTACAAGGCGAGTTGGCTTGGTTACACTCACAGACATTGCACCGACAGTGGCACATCACTTCGGAATTGAAATGAAAGTGATCGGGCAAAGAATTGATAGCGTGCGTGTAGATAAAAACATTGAGAGGGTCCTCAATCTGATAAATATCACATCGCAGACAGACAGCTCCATCCGTCCGCTTGCACTTTATTTGATGGGAATCCTGCAAACGCTAAATGCACTATTCCTTCTGCTATGGTGTGGTTCTACACGCACTCAGTGGATAAGCAACGCACATAAAGCGCTCACGTTGACTGGCTCATATATCATGGCTTTGCCACTTTCATATCTTTGTGAGATGCCTTTGAGATACATAGTTGCGACACCATTCGCATCTTTACTTCTTGCTTGGTTGATTGCGTTTGCATTAAGTGTAGGGTTGTGGGTAGCTTTACATGACGGTTTGCGCTTCATCGCTGTGTTAAGTGGCATCTCATTTTTTGCGATACTTATAGACGCGCTTACTGGTTCAAAGTTGCAACTCTCCTCAATCCTTGGCTATTCGCCATTTTATGGTGGGCGCTTCTACGGGCTTGGTAATGTCGGCATAGCAGTTCTACTTGGGAGTTCAATTGCACTCTCCTACTCACTTTCATGCATGTTCAAAAAACCATACTCCAAATCGCTCCTTTGGCTCTCCATCGGTGTAATCACAACACTTGTGATTGGGCATCCAAGCATCGGAGCTAACTTTGGCGGATTGATTTCGGCATTCTCGTCCTTCGCTGTCGGCTACTTAGCTTTAAAGCGATTAAAGCCGAGTTTGAGAAGCACCGTTGTTGTATTTATCGGTCTGATTTTCGTTCTTGCTGTGCTTATAATAATTGACTTAGCGAAGGGAACTTACAGCGCAAGCCACATTGGAAGGTTAATCATCATGATCAAAGAGCAAGGCTATGAAGTGCTTACGGGAATGATACTTGCTAAGGTGTTGGTATGGTGGCGTGCCTTCCGCCATGTGGTTTTCACCATCGCTCTTTCCGCATATGCTATTAGTGGTGTCTCTTGCGTGCTACTATTGAAAGAAAAGATAACACTATTACTTAAACAGAGTGAAGTGGCAGCATGCATGATGGCGCTCACTTGTGGCACATTTGTTGTGCTGGTGACAAACGATTCAGGACCAATAACTCCAGTTGTGATGCTCGCCTACGTGTGGACTTCCCTATCGCTCACGCTTACCCAACGTATACCTAAAAAGGTGGTTGAGCAAAGCATGGTATAAAGTTAAGTGACACTATGCATTTCGTGCTTTTGCTGGATGCAAAAGACCTTAGTTGTAACTTTAGCTTCGCAACGCAAGGGCGTGATGAAAAGATGTATATTGCTGTGCGTCGCACACGGGATGGTATAAGCTTGATTGAAGTGCTTGTTGTAATAGCGCTATTGGTTGTTGGGCTTTGGTTAATGATGAATGTATTTCCAACGGGACAACGAGCTTTAAGGGTTTTACAAAAGCGTAACTATGCAAAATTACTCGCGTCTCGCCTCGCCAGTGAACTCGCAAATACAGCAAAACTCAATGGTGGATTACTGCCAGATAATCTGGCGCTGTGGGATACTCCACTTGCTGAGATTCGTCGCCTTGACCTGCCCATTGATAAAGATGGAAATGGAACACCAGATGAGCCAGCTGATGGAGAAAGGCGAGTTGAAGACCTGCTTGAACTTCGCAGGCGCCTAAGATGGGTGGAAGGCGAAGAATTGGAAAAGACAGCATTGACAGCATTAACTCCTATTGGTTCGCAGGTGACACTTTACAGACATGTGGCTTATGAAAAAGCAAACACTATCAACGAGGTAACTATCGGTAGTAGGAAATATTTTGTTGACGGTTCTACGATAGTTGTAAAATTTGACCCATCATCTCCAAAACGGTTTCGCATATCCTACATCGTAGCTCTCACAAATGGACCAGTGTATGTAGCACATGATGAGTTTCAGTGGGCGAAGGCTGATCAAAGTGGTGAGGCGCGAATAACACCAGCCCTCCTAAACAACCCATCAGCGCGACTTGTAGCAGTCACTTTGGTCAAAGAAGAAATACCATTGCCTTTGACCTTGGGGAGTGAGCAAATGCGTGCTGGCGTCATACCTGGGGTTATAACTAACGATGACGGCGATAATAGAGTAGACGAAGACCCAATTGATGGGACGGATAACGATAATGATGGTAACGTTGATGAAGACCCTCCTGTTATTGTCACTTATGCTTTGGACACTTGTGGTGCCTGGATGACTGCATGGGGAAGAACCGAAGCACAACCAACAGGAAGCACGGTATTTGAGCCATTCCCAAAACCACTGCTTGAAAAGGCAATTAATGAAAGCTCAGATGTCGGGGTTGCAGTATTTGAAGGGAGTTTGCGAGCAGTTCAAGATAGTGAATTTGAGGTTAACTCAAAAAGCCTCCTCCTCTTTTCAACACTTCAATCTGACACGCTTATTCGTGTCTCATACCGCTGTGCCAAATCGCAAACACAAACTATTGACAACTGGTTCTTTATACCATTCATCCCTCCAGCAAAGTTCACGCCAATTTATGGAACACCGATTGAGCCTTGGAGAGAGTATGTTTTTGACCCAAACGACAGAACACGCATATGGGTAGCTGGCATGTGGACCGGTTTGCTAATCAACATTGTCTATGTTGATTCCAACGGTTTAAAGCGTTCGGTATTGCGTCGTATAGAATACGAGCCACAAAGGTCAAATTGGCGAGGCGTCATTAATTTGCCAACACCTTACAGTGCAATTGAGAAGGTTGAGGGTGCTTCTTTGAAGGTGTGGGTTAGTGGCGATTTCTTCCTCGGAGCTGTGGGGAGCAAAAGGAAATTACGATTGAACGAAGTTATTGAAAGGGAGGCACTCATTGTGAGGTGAAAAATTGGATGATGTTTACCACTCCTTACCAAAAACACGCGAGAGGGCTCACTTTAGCAGAATTGTTGACTGTTTTGACCCTTTTAGCCATAGCAATCGCCATAATGCTACCGATGTTGCCCGGAGTTGGCACGAGAGGCTTAGGGATGCAATGCCAACTTAATTTGCAAGCACTGTATCAAGCAATCAAGCTTTATCACCTTGATTATCAAGGTTATCCACCTTTTGACACATGTTCACCTGACCAATCACCTCCAACTGGTAGAGGCTTACTTGCCCTTTACAGTTTTGTGGAATATGATCCGCAAGTGGCTGACTATAGGAGAATTCGCACAGGTTATCTCAATTCGCCGTCATATTTACACTGCCCTTTGGATAGGTCGCAAAAGTTCAAAGCTGACGATGATAGTGATGGCAAAATTGATGAGGAATTTTTCAACTTTTATGACGATGACGGGGATGGAATGATTGACGAAGACCTAAAATCAGCCGAATATTGCTCATATCAAGTAAGAGAGGACATAGTGAAAGATTATGGTGATACTTTCACATATCTCCGAACGAGGACGACAAATCCAGCAGACCCTGACGCATACCGCCAACTTAGCAGGCTTTGCATTGAGGGAAGTGACAAAATCCCATACTTCGCTGATGACACAACAGTGATAACATGGTGTAAGCACCACCGCAGGACTTTGAAAAGGGGCAATAATCCTGCCGATTTAGTTTTGTTTCTTGACGGTCATATAAAGATAATGGAATCGCCCCTTCCTGACAATAATGTCATTGGTTGGAGGAGACGACCATGAACTCACAGAATAAACACGGCATGACGCTTGTTGAAATCCTTGTAACACTTGCACTTTTGGGCATAGTTTTTTCACTTGTTATATTGCCGTTTACAAAGTCATTTGAGTTAATGCGTCGCGCACGAGCTGTCGGTTCACTTGAGTCAGCAATGATGCTTGCTCTGCGCCAAATTGAGCAAGATATTTCAAGGGCAAGGATTTTATACCTTATAAAAAGCCCTTATGACCTGTGGGATGAGAAGAATGACAATGAAGTGAATGACGATGATTCTTCTGGCAGGCTTGACATCGTGTTGGCGAATGATAGCTATGATGTGTTGTTTCTCCCACGGGATAAAATCGTTACGTATTATGGCAGACCTCGTGACCCCACAAGGCAGCCTGATATAACGCCTGACCCAAGGTTGCTTAACCCGAGGGTACTTTTCCGTGCTGAGCACTTACCACTTGATAGAGATGGTGATGGGAAATACAATGAAGACCCAATTGATACCATTGACAATGACGGCGATGGAAATTTTGACGAAGACCCTTTTGATGGTATTGAAAACGCGATAATACCCCTTGATGGAACTGACCTTGCAGGTTTGAGATTTTATTACGATGATGTGGCAAGAGAGATAATTGTTGATATAAAATTGCAAAAAATTGACCCGACAACAGGCGGTATACTGAGCATAAGAAGGCAAACTCGCGTTGCTATAGATAGATGGGCTGAAATAATAGAATGGTAGGCGAAAAACGAGGTGACGGTAAATGCACTGCAAGATTGCGCGAAAAAATGGGCAGGCTGTTATAATCGCCGTCATGCTCATAACAGGTGTCGCACTTGTTAGTGCTGGCTTCGTAGCCTTTGTTGCTGGTTCACTTCACCATGCGAGGACATTAACTGGCAAAGCTTCTGGTAGGGAACTTGCAATGTATGGTATTGAATACGCAATGCAACAACTTTTAGCAGAAGGAGCGAATTGGCGCCCAATTGATCAGGGCTTGCCATGGGATGCTTATGAAAAAAGACGAGGCTGGGATAAGGAGGGTTATGTCAAATTACCATCATCAAATGGTTATTTTCTGCTCCGTCTTTCCTTGCGGGACGACGGCTATATTCAGATTGATTCAATTGGGAGACCCGAAGAAAGATCCCCAGTCTATTACAAAATTACTGCAATTGTTCCAAATCCGTTGATTCAATATGCACTCTTCTTGACAGGCAGGAATATAAAACACTCCTTTGGTAGAGGGCAGATTGATTTTGACCGTGATGGAACCATCAGCCAACTTGAGGAAAATTCGTGCAAATTAGAAATAAATGGTGGAGTTTTTGTGAACGACAGTTTGTCAATCGTTAAGGATTCACTCCTTAAATTCCTGTTCAACCGAAATAAGGCAACAGATGGATTGTTCGTAGCAGGTAAAATTGAGGTAAAGGATGCCAAAAGCATTGAATTATGTGATGAAAATGGCAACTTAATTGATGAAAGCAAACCGCCACAAGATTCTGACTCCCCAAATTTTTGGATTTTTCCATTGAACAATATACCCCGCTACAGAGACGGCTACTACTATAGGAAAGCACAATTAATAGATTCAAGTGGAGTTGCCATTTACAGGCGTTTAAGACCTCTTCCTGCCCCAAGAATTATACGCTTCCTGCCCATAGGCACTGTAAATACGGTAGGTGGCATTATAACAGGCAGTGACATTCAAGCGTTGTATATTTGCATCAACAATGATGGTGACATTCAAAATGCCATCCATGGTGCACCATCAGGATCACCAGCACGAGTGCAACTGTGGGATTGGCTAAATGTGCCAGATATCAATGACCAAAGGAGAAATGACCCGAAAAGTGGCTGGTATATTCATCCTCCATCCGACCCATACCGCCGAAACCCATCAATTGACAACACTCCTGCGGATTATCTCCGTTATGTCCCACCAGGGTGCGAGATTGAATTAAAAACTAACACAATAGAGATAAAAAGGCACGATGACCCAGACAAAGATGGCAGAATATGGGAAGACCCGATAAATGGTTCCGATGACGATGGGGATGGAAAAATTGATGAAGATCCGCCAATAATTTTATGTTCTCTTCCCGGTAACTTACCTCACCTTGTCATTTTCGCTGAGGGCAATGTGCGAATAAAAGGTCAAATAAATGCCTCATTAACTGTCATTTCAATGGGCTCAATTTATATTGAAGGTTCTTTGAAAACCTTACACCCAACAACTCAACATATTGTGCTTCTTGCGAAACAAAATGTTTGTCTAAATACTACAGCACTTCTGCCACGCATAATTTCCTGCAATCTACCAGACAAAATCACCATACAGCCTGATAAGGGGCAATCTTGGGATAATGATACACTGCCTCTGCATTATGAATTTCCAGCAATATCAAGTCAACCTGTTGAAATAATGTGGGAAATTCCAGATCCTGATTATTCTGGTTATAAGGTCGCGCTCACTTTGTTTCATAGCGGATCTGACGATAGCAATGGCTATTGCCCGATTGAAATTTACATTAATGGTTCCAAGAAATTTGATGGCGAACCTTTGTGCTATCCTGTAATTGATCCAGATAATGATGGAAAAATCGGGGAAGATCCGTCAAATAAAAAAGATGATGACAAAGATGGAAGAACTGACGAAGACCCCGGAACACCGCAAAGATGCTACTATAATGATTGTAACCACGGCATTTATTGGATTGAGGGTTTACCACATAGCAAGTTTAGGTTTTCTGTGAAAGCAGGTGTGCCAAATGCAGATAACGATAACGATGGTAGAATAGACGAAGACCCAATTGATGGCGTCGACAACGATAATGATGGAAAAGTTGACGAAGACCCTCCAGAACGCTCATACTGCCTTTCACGCTTTAAGGTTGAATTGCTTGACAGGAATGGCAATCCTTTGCCACTGTGGAAGATTGAGGTTAATGCCATAATTTATGCAGAGAGTGGTTGCTTTTTTATCCTGTCACCACCCTTCTTTGATAGTTCAAAAACAGGCACTGCAGCACAAAGATTTTTGCGTTTCAATTATTTTGACATCACAATAAATGGCACAATCGTCGAGTGGACAACACCCGAAACTATGGACAAAAATGCTGTAAAAATTCCAGATAAATTGGCATATCCCCTTTACGACAGCAATGGTAACCTTGTAAGATGGCGTCTCCCACTTTTCCGGTATAATCCGTTGACACTGTTTCAACATTACCCACCACTTTTGCCTGTTTCGCCTCGACCTATAATCATTTACTCAGGTCTGTAAAACGAAGCATGGGAGGGGGAGAAAATGGGCAAAAAAGGAAAAATGATGGGGTTGTTTCTAATTACTCTCGTTATATCAACTGGCGCACTATGCGATTTGAAGAAGGGAGACATTGCACCTGAATTCTCGCTTGCGACCGTTAGTGGCGATTTGGTCTCACTAAAGCTTGACAAAAGTGGTAAGCAAATTAAACTTAAGGTGGGATTGAAATCAATCTCAAATAAAAAGACACAAAAGCAGCTTAATTTTAAGGTTTTGCTCCTTACTTTCTCAACGACTTGGTGCCCTGGATGCCAACTACTTCGTGAAACCCTTACAAAGCTCTGGAAACTTTATTCAAAAAAGGGCTTGCTCATAATCGCCATTTATGACGATGATCCAAAAGCAGTCAAAAGTTATGCAAAAATCCACAATATACCATACATTGTTGCTATTGACAATAAAAGCGAAGTGACAATGAAATACAAAGTTGAGGCGTATCCAACGGTTTATTTTGTTGGTATCGGTGGGAAAATAGTGGATGTTCCTGAGGATTATTCTGAGGCTTACCTTGCTAAATTAATTGAGAACTTCGGTGTAAAGTAAAAGAAATTTGGGCTTTGTTGCATAAATCGTTTGCGGTAGCCGTTCCTTTTCCTTCTTCCCTTGTTTTGTTAGACCTTTACACCTGCTTCCTTTGTTGCTATAATTGTTTGTGCAACAATGCCGAAAATTGGCTAACTTAGTCGCTGCCATAAAGCTGTTCAATGAGGAAGATACGCGTTAGGGCATTAAGCCATTTTTCCGCCAATTGCAGCTTCGTTAAATGGTGTAATTTTGCATCTTCGTCAGTGATCTCAATTAGGATGTCATCTCTTGCCTTGATGGCAACTTTTGAGTCATCCTTCCAAATTTGCACTTCATATCTTTTAAGCCCTGCATCAAGCAACTTGTTCAATTTTTCTGCGACTTCTTTAGCCCTGCTTAAACCTGTTGAATTTTCGTTTATGGTTGCGAGTTTGCAGAAAACTGTTGTGCGCACTTTCACCACACCTACAGAAATATTGTCAATTTTCTCCTCCTCCGCAATTGCTTTTCCACCTGCAACTACAGTCCTTCTCACTATCGGGATGCCAAGCTGATTGAGTTTTTCTTTTATCCACCTTATTCTGTCGCTAAGTCCTGGGTGCGTAGATGTGTAAGCTTGCCATACTGTCTGCCCACCATAGCTTAGCGTCTCAATCCTCTCAAGCTTCTCAAAAACGGTGAGCATCCCGACAGGGTTGAAGCCAGCTTTAATCAAGTAATTTAAACCATAAGCATCAGCTTCTTGCTCAAACTTACGACTATAACCAAGCATGACAGCTTCAATTAAACTTCCAACAAACAAGGGTAATTGCCTTGCTATCTCCCTGCTCGAAGCAATAGAACCCACAATCGCTGCAATTACTGCAGGTGTCCATTTCTTTTCGGCTTCTATTGCTTTAAGCGCGTGCCTTAAAACATTGTGGGCAATCTCGTGGGCAAGCACCGCTGCAATTTCATGTTCGCTATCAGTGATATTAATCAAGCCCTTTGTCAAGTATATGAATCCTCCGGGAAAAGCGAAAGCATTTGGCACTGGGCGCTCAATGACTTTTACGGTGTATTTGATCTTTGGGCGCTCTGTGACAGATGCTATTTTTTGGGCAATGCTGTTAATTTTATTGAGCAATTCTGGGTCATTTACAATCTTCTCTTTCGCTTCGAGTGCCAGCGATGCCTGCTTACCAAGCTCAATTTCCTCTGGAGTAGCTTCTGGAGGGAAGTTTTCACCCCTCTTCTGCGCATTGCTCGAAACACAAACGCTTGCAAACGCTATCGTAGTCAACAACAGCAACGCAATTTTTCTTATCACGCTACTCACATTTATCACCACAAGTTTAGACGCTAAAGACAAGCGTTTGGTATGCGCTTACGCTTTGTTCGTTAAACTCCTGCGCACCTCTTCAAGCAAATCGTTTGGTATCGTCATAATGCCGTCTTTTGTTATCGCTTTTGCGAGTGGCAGAACTTTATCAACACCTCCTGTTGCAGGGTCTATCCCTGATGCTATGTCAAGTGAGAGCATTGTCTCTCTTAGTGCGTCCTTAAGCTCCATCTCATGAAACGGGCATTTTGTGCGAACAATATAGTCAAGTGTGCCACGAATTCGCTCAGCACCAGAGCCAACAGCACCGTATTCTCGGCTCTCAAACCTCGCTCCGAGGGCGTCATAGAAAAAGATGCGTCCTTCATCCCTTTTCAGGTCATATATGCTTACAATTGGCAAAAAACCAAAAGCACCTTGCATCAACTCAGGTGCAGCGCTTACCAGAACCCTTGAAACCTCATTCAATTTCCCCTCAATGCTCAATTCCTGTAACTGGCTTCGTTCGTAGTATTTAAACGAATGCCTGAGCAAGCGCACTGCCTCAATTGCCCTCGCATATGAACCAGCAATGGCTATAAGTGTGTAGTCATCAAGCGCCATTATTTTTTCAGCTTCCTCAAAGAGTATAGTATTGCTTGCCATTGCTCGTCTATCAGCTATGTTCAACACTCCACCTTTAAACTTGACAGCTATAACCGTTGTGCCATGTGCTATTACATTCTCAAGGCAACTTTCTCCTTGAGTGCTCATTTGTGCTACTGTATTCACGGTTTTCTGAAACGGTTGATAACCGTGTCTTTCAAGCAACTTGATGAAATCACCACTAATGCTCATCACTTATCACTCCCCACTTCGCTGCCTATAGCGACGCGCTTCTCGAGGATCTATTCGGCGCATCCGTTCAAGCAATTCTCGTGTATCTGGAGGTTGAACATCGGGCGACCTTGGACCATCGTCGCCCTCCTTACGCTGTGGGATTGGCTCGCTCGGCAATTGACGGCGCACTTGCTCTGGCATAACTTTTCACCCCCTCATCTTTTAGTTTGCTTTAACCTGTTGGCAACACTTTCAGAAGCCTCTCAAGCACAAATTCACCGTTTAGCAATTCCTCAATAATGGGCAAACCATCAGCACCAACTAAGGAACGCATATCAATCTTTAACCTCTTCCCATCAACCAAAAGATTTGCTGTGCACCATGAGATGCTCTTCAGCAAAGAGGAGGAGTGGGTTACCAACCACCCTCGTATCAACGCTCTTGTATCCGTTGGTGGGTGAAAGATAGCGTGCTCAATTTCCTCATCGTTAACTATTCGCTTTGTCATACCCTTTGCCTCAAGCGCATAGTATAGCCCCTCATTCAAATCAACATTGTGGTATGCCAGATCAATCGCTTTGAGTTTATCACAATCTGCCCCTTCAGTTTCCTTGAACATCTCTATCAGCTGTAACTTGGCAACCCAATCAAGCCTATCACTCAAACCAAGTGGGTTGCTCTCAAGCATATCAAGCACATACTCCCACTCCCCTAACACCCATTTCAAATCCCCATCAGCTTTCGGGAACATCTTTTGGGCTGCCTCCAAGTAAAGCCGTTGTATGTCAATTGCGCTCATCCTCTTACCATCATCCAGCTCAACAATCCAGCGCATTTCTTCATCCATTGAGATCTCGTGAAATGCTTTGACGGGGTTCGCGAGCTGTAACCACTTTGGGGCTCTCCAACCATTTTCAAGCATCTCCACAACAACAGCAGTTGTGCCAACCTTTAGCGCTGTAGCATACTGGGACATATTTGCGTCTCCAGCGATTATGTGCAAACGCCTGTATTTGTGTTCGTCAGCATGTGGCTCATCTCTTGTGTTAAGTATTGGGCGGTGAAACTGTGTATCTGCACCTACAACGGAATCAAAGTGCTCAGCCCTCTGCGATAGCTGATACCTCACTTTCTTCCGACCTTTGTAACATGCCAGTTCACTCCCAACTTTGCCAGCACCAGTGAATATGATGCGAGTGCAAAGGAATGGTATAAACGCTTCAGCAACTGCTTCAAATGGTATTGAGCGAAGCAAAAGGTAGTTTTCATGTGTGCCATAACTTGAGCCGTGGAAGTCAGTGTTGTTCTTAAACACCTTCACCATAACGCCTGCTTTGCGTGAGAACTCTTTTGCGCACATCAGCACAATTCGCTCACCGGCTTTATCGTGCGCCACCAAGTCCTTAAGCGTTCGGCACTCTGGCGTTGAATACTCTGGGTGGGCGTGGTCGTGATAAAGCCTTCCACCATTGGCTAAAACTTTGTTACATGGCTCAAACGCATCTGGTGACCTTGAGATGGTCTCCCTATCAAGCGCCTCTTCCCTTGGGTCTACAGCAAGGTCTTTCACATAAAAGCCTCTCATATCTCTCCTTGGCGACTCGTTTGAGTAATCCCATGAGCCAAAGGCTTTGTAAGGGTAGCTTTCAATGATTGCCTTTACAGCGCAAGCGAGGTCAACCAGTGTGCAATTTTCAACGAACACTCCGTATTCTGTTTCAAGCCCAAAGAACATCCCCACAGTTTCCCTTCATCTCCTTTAGGCGCCCACTATAAACAGCTCAAACAACAGCTCCAAAGCTTACATCCCTCTCACGGCGTGATATTGGGCGCACCTCAACAACATTCTCAGGTTCATAATCAATCAACTTGAGCCAGTCCTCAAGGTTGTCGCTCTTCGGGAATATCTCGTTCTCACGATACTCATACACGACAGCATTATACAGGTCATCAAGGTTTATCCCTTCCTTCTCATCCCCTTTCTCAATCGCTCGTCTCAGCGCAAAGTCTTTCGCTCGTTCAACGATAGACATAAGCAATGCACCACTTACAAGATCACCCCAATATAGCGTGTGTCTCCTACCATTGCGCAGGTAGATATCAACAAATGCTGTCTCGCTATTCTTTCGGAAGATGAAATCAACTGTGCGCTCTATAAGGAACTCCCTTGCAGCCTCATGGCTACCGTGTTCCAAAATGAGGCTTTCATGCAATGGCGTTGATTCGTTGATGTATATTGCCAGTATGTCCTTTGATGCTTGTTTGTCTGGGCGAGCTATTTTCAACTTCCTATCTATTCTCCCGGGGCGCAGTATGGCTGGATCAATGTAATCTGGGCGGTTTGATGTAAGCATTACAACAACATTCTCCGTATCAACAAGCCCATCCATCTCAGCTGCGAATTGTGGGACGACAGTGTTTGCTATATCAAGC
The DNA here is from genome assembly GCA_041538025.1 of Candidatus Thermosaccharophagus gerlachensis. Classification (GTDB taxonomy): domain Bacteria; phylum Armatimonadota; class Fervidibacteria; order Fervidibacterales; family Thermosaccharophagaceae; genus Thermosaccharophagus; species Thermosaccharophagus gerlachensis. Next base: position 16,326 of record JBGOEV010000011.1, read on the forward strand.
CACTTGCCTGAACTCCTTGTCCTCAGTATGGCGTCAGCTTCATCAACGAAGATGAAGACGAGGTATCCTTCTTTCGCCCTCTGACGCGCTGTTGCGAATATCTCCCTTACTGCCCTTTCAGTTTCTCCAAGCCACATGTTAAGTATTTGTGGACCGTTTATGAGCATGAAGTATTCACGCACATCACCATTGACCTTCTCCCTATAGGCTTTTGTGATATTGTATGCAGTTGCTTTCCCTATGAGCGTTTTACCGCACCCCGGTGGTCCGTAGAGCAATATGCCTTTCACCCGTTGCTTACCAAACTTGCGATATAGCTCAGGATATAACAGCGGGAACTCAATCAATTCCCTTATCACCCTTATTGCTTCTTCTTGCCCACCAACTTTGCTCCAAGGTATCTCAGGGATCTGCTCAAGGAAGTAATCCCTCACTTGCTTCCTCTCAAACAGCTCAACTGCAACCCTCAAAGTCGGCTCAAGGCGCACCTCATCCCCTACCCTCACTTCGCGCTCCATCAAGTCGCTTGAGCGCTTAACTATCCTCCCAGATAGACCGTGCCCATCAAGTGAAACACGAAGCCTCCCGTCGGGTAGTATCTCAGTCACTTTCGCCATAGGTCCATCTGTGGGATAACCGAGGTCTCCGATGACTGCAAATGCATCATTGATTTTGACCCTTGTGCCAACCTTGAGCGATGTTGCATCAAGGTTTGGGTCAATGTTGGCATAGTATTCGGCATCACCAACAGCTATATGTGCTATCCCATCTTCGGGCATGCCAAGGAAGGTGCCGATGCGGTTCGCTGGCGATGTCAGCTTCTCATAAACCTCTTGGAATTGAGCTATAACTTGTCTTGCCTCCTCAAGTTGTTTTTCATCCACCTCAAGTTGATGCCGTAAAAGAAGGAGCAAATTATACCGCTTATCGTTCTCTGGTGTGCGCATTATAATTTCGTCAAGTAATGCTGTTGCTTTAAAGTGTGTCTCAAAGCTAAAGCTACCCCTACTAAACGGTGATGCTGATCCCTTCTCCTTCCCATCGCCCATGTGACCATGATTGCGGCGCTTCTTTTCATCTGGCATATTTGATTCACCCCTAAAGCATGAGGGCTTACAATGCCATATTCAAAGGCTAACGCACATAACGCTCCATCGGAAAATCATGAGAGAGCGTTTCTTGCATTCGCAGATGCTTGCTCTCAGGATTTGAGTCCTTCCACCTCAGCGCCGATGAGGGAAATTAAAGGTGCGAAGCTGAAGACTATCAGCATCAGCATGTATGATAACGCGTGCGGAAACATTCGTCAATAAAGCAGCATCTGCAGGATGCTTCTTACAGCAATGAAAAGAAATGCGCAACCAAAGCAGACGATGAACACACCGCAAGTTTTGATGAGCACATTGTATGCGTTCCCGCTGAGCAGTTTCACACCGCTACGAACTGCTACGCTGACCAAGAACAGCCATATCACATCCCCAAGTATGTGCCCCGCATAAAATGCCCACACACCGAGCCATCCAAAATTAAGAGCTGTAACAACCATACTTGCTCCGACAGTTACCCACCACACAAACCAATAAGGATTTGAGATACTGCTTGCAACGCCAGCCAAGAGTGAGCCGATATTCGCTTTCACATTGACTTCGCCATCAGCGAGCTTTATCTCTTTGATTGATGACCTGAGCATACTTGCACCCATAAAAACCAATGCTAACCCTCCAACGAAACCGATGACCGCTTTGAGGGCTTGCAACTCCGTTAAGCGTAGCCCAAATGAAAGCGCGATTGTCATGGGTAGCTCAAGCACTGAATGACCGATAGCAACAAGCAAACCTGCTGACACACCAAACCTAACTGCACGCTCAATCGCAGTAATAGTTAGTGGTCCTGGCATGATGGCTCCTGAGAAGGCAACAACAAAAGAAGCCACAAAAAGACTCGCTATCTTAACCCACACCTAACCTCATCTTCCTTTCACTGTCCCACGCCTTTCCCGCACTTCGGGCAGTAACGCCACGATGGATCAAGCTCAGTCCCACAGCTCTCACAACTCTTCTTGAGCTGTGTGCCACAATGTGGGCAGACATTGAAATCGCTCCTAACCATCCTACCACAACTTGGACAGCTGTGTAAGATGGAGAAACCAAAGCTTTCGCAAATCCATCCATGTGGAATATGGAAACAGAAGCACCACCCATGCCTGTGACACATTTCCTTCTCACCCCTTCAAATGCTTCATTTCATTTTTGCGCTCGGTATACATTTTCACGACCTTGAGCACTTCTTTCTCGTTGCCATCAAACCGAAGATATAATGTGCGGAATGCTCCAATTGGTGACGGTCTCTCACATGGGGAGAGGACTATGCCATCCCCTTCAATATAATATGCCTTAACCTCTTCCCACGCCATGGTTCTTTGACCGAACAGTGTGATGACTTTCGCGCCTTCTTCGTCCAACCGATAAACAACGGGAAAAAGAAAATCAGAAAGCATGCAGAGAAGCACAACCCCACCGATACACCCTATAAGCAGTGAGTTAAGAAGTGCACTGCCGATGTAAACTGTCAGAGCTATAGCAACTATTGAGATAGCTGTCCCGATTGGTCTTTTAAGAGCTAAATGAACACGCCATTGGAGTAGTAACCGCACATCGTTGCTGCTTTGTTTTTGTTGCTTCTTTTGCTTGCTTGATCTATCGCTGGTGTTTCCCATCTTCCTTCAACCACCGATCACATTCATCGGGGTGCTTGTAGTTGAGCGGTTAAGATTCATCCCCTTAGCACTGGCGAAGTTGTGTCCAGCTGGCTTGAGCATCACAGCCGTGCGGAAAGCTTCTTCAACCGCCTTATCACCTTCTCCCAATGCCTTCTTAACATCCACACCAAGATCGTAAGCCAAGCACGGTCGCAACATGCCATCAGATGTTATTCTCAACCTGTTACAGGAACTACAAAACGGTTTACTTACAGGCGCGATGAAACCAATCATCCCAACAGCTCCATCTATCCGCCAGTAGCATGCAGGACCATCGCCCAACGGTTTCTCACTGCACTCAACGGGTTCCATTTTGAACTTTGATTGTAGCCTGCTCAGCACCTCATCCATTCCAACGAACTCCCTTTCAAACTCCTCCACTTTACATCCAATGGGTTGGTATTCAAGGAAACGCACATGTATCGGTCTTTCAATGCTTAGTGCTGCTATGTGTTCAACCTCGTCCAAGTTGAGGCTACGCAATACAACACAATTTAGCTTCACACATTCAAACCCAACATAAAGCGCGACTTCAATACCTTCAAGTATGCTTTCAGGCTCTGTCCCAGAGATAACTCTAAGTTTATCTGCGCTAAGCGAATCAAGGCTTATGTTGATTCCATTAAGCCCAGCAGTTTTGAGCGCCTCTGCATAATGTCGTAGGAGAAGACCATTTGTTGTCATCATGATCTTGCTTATACCCTCAAGTCGTGAAAGCCTTCTAACAAGCTCAACTATGTTGGGATGCAACAGCGGTTCGCCACCTGTTATCCTGATGCTCCTTATACCGAGCCTAACGGCACATCTTGCCACACGCTCAACTTCTTCCAAACCAAGCTGTGATACAATCCTATGTCTTCGTTGCTTGGCGCAATAAACACAATGTAGGTTGCATGCGCTTGTAACAGATATGCGCAAATATGATATGCCTCTCCCATAAGGGTCAATGAGCTCTTTCACTAAGGCTCACCTGTGACAAAGGAAGCTTTTTGTAGCCAAGCAAAATTATAGATCGCCTCATGAGAATTCAATCCCGCATGCTTTCAAACATGTCCATTCAAAAGCTGGCATAATAAGAATGCCGCGCAAACCGTTAAGTGGAGTGGCTGTGATGATAAGTGTTGTTTCGTATCTTTTGAAGATTGTTTCCCTGTGTGTTTCCCTTTTCTCTGACAGGCGTGTGCCTGCTTTCCCGAAGCTGATACTTTTGTTTGCGCTTCTCTGCATAGCAGCGTATATTGTTATACCGATTGATGTGCTTCCTGAGGTTTTTATCCCATGGATAGGTTTGCTTGACGACATCACCATCGCATCTTTGATTGGTCTTTGCGCCATCGGTCTCTTTCTAAGATTATGCCCAAAGGATGTTCTCAAAGAGTATGCCATTCAACTCGGCATAGATGAACAATGAATGTCTTCGGCACACACTCAGCTTGGAGGGCATGCTAAATGTTGAGGTTGCGCATATATGTCTTGCTCGCCTTAATAGTTCTTCTTGCACTTTCAGCAAAGCATATCGCCTACTTTTACACGGAATATTTGTGGTTTAAGAGCATCGGATATAGTTCTGTTTTCCTCACCCGCCTTCTATCACAGTTTGCTGTAGGCTTTGCGGTTTGGTTGCTGTTCATCCTCATCGTAGGCTCAAATGTGTTCATTGCTTACAAACTCGCGGGCATCTACAGATTAAGGCAATGGCTGAGGCAAACCTTTCATACGGTTGCTGTGAACTGGTTTGAAAGAGTAATGGCTCTCATCCTCTTCCTTGCGATTTGTTTTATTGGCTTCTCAGTTGCTCTTGCAGGTGCAAGGCACTGGGAAACCGTATTGAAGTTCGTCTATGCTGTCCCTTTCAACCTTAAGGACCCGATATTGCATCACGATGTTTCCGTATACATATTCAAGCTGCCCTTTTACAACCTGCTTTACAAGTTCATTCTTTTAGCGCTCATCGTGGCGCTTGCATCAACGGTTCTAATGTATCTTGCTTCAACTGCAGTTGATATAATGGCTCATCGCAGATACATAGCCCCGTATGTGAGAGGACACATAAGCTGTCTACTATCAGCCCTCCTCTTGGCGAAAGCCTTCGGCTACAGGTTGGATATGTTCAAATTGCTTTTTGACTATGGCGCTGCTGGTGTAATGCGCACCGCTGTATGGGGAGCAAGTTACACTGATGTTTACGTTCGGCTACCCGTGCTTTATATGATGATGCTACTCGCAATTGTTGGTGCGATACTTCTTTTGCTGAACGCGTATTGGAGGGCGCTTAGGGTTATCGTTTTCACTGCTGTGCTTCTCTTTGGTGCCTCCTTCATAGCTGGAGTAGTGCTTCCTGGATTAGTTCAAAACTTCATCGTTAAGCCAAACGAGCTCCTGATAGAGCGCAAATTCATATCGCACAACATTGAGTTTACGCTGAAGGCATACGGGCTTGATAATGTCATCACAAAGGAATACCCAGTAAAGGAGGGAATTGGAAGGGAGCTTATAGAGGCTAACTGGGATACGCTTAGCAATGTGCGCCTTTGGGATTACAGACCGCTTAAGCAGGCTTATGACCAGCTCCAAGAAATAAGGTTCTACTACGACTTTAACGATGTTGATGTAGACCGATACCGCATTAATGGGAAATACCAACAGGTAACCATAGCAGCAAGGGAACTCAACTACAACTTACTACCACCTGGAGCAAAGCGATGGGTAAGCATGAAGCTTCAATACACACACGGATACGGTGTATGCATGAGTCCGGTCAGCTATGCAGAGCATAATGGCTTACCTAAGTTCTACATCAAAGACATACCACCGCGCTGGGCAGGTGAAGGAGACGACCCAAAGGAACTTGAGATAAAGCGTCCCGAAATCTACTTTGGCGAACTTGAGCTACCCTATGTCATCGTCAGAACAAAGCAACCAGAGTTTGATTATCCGAAGGGCGCAGAAGGTTTTGAGACATGCAAATATGCTGGTAAAGGTGGCGTTAATGTTGGCTCGCTTCTAAGACGACTTATGTTCGCACTGAGGTTCAACGACATCAACATCCTCCTGTCACGCTCACTTACAAAAGAGAGCGTGATACTATACTACAGGCAAATAGGCGAGAGGGTGAAAAGGATAGCCCCGTTCTTGCTCTACGATTCAGACCCTTATATCGTCATCGCTTATGGCAGGTTGTTTTGGATCATTGACGCATACACGCATAGTCCCCTTTTCCCATACTCTGAGCCAATTGAATACAAGGGTAACTATCTCAACTACATTCGCAACTCCGTGAAGGTCGTCGTTGATGCATACAATGGCGATGTCCGCTTTTACATCGTTGATCCAAAGGACCCACTGATACGCGTCTACTCAGCCATCTTCCCGAGACTCTTCAAGCAACTTAGTGACATGCCAAGCAAGTTCAGGGAACACATACGCTATCCAGTTGACTTGTTCTGGGTGCAGGCTAACATATACTGCAAATATCACATGACAATGCCAGAGCAGTTCTACAACAGGGAAGATGAATGGGAGATCGCATATGAGCTTTTCGGTGCTTCCACCCAGCAAGGTATGACGATGAAGAAGCAAAGGGTTGAACCTTATTATGTTATGATTCGCCTCCCGGGGGAGGACGAGCTTAAGTTTATGCTCATGTTGCCCTTCACACCTGTAAAGAAAGACAACATGATTGCTTGGATGGCTGCCCACTGTGATATGCCACTATACGGCACCATCGTTGTATTTCGCTTCCCAAGAGCTCAACTCATTCAAGGTCCAATGCAGATCGAAGCCCGTATAGACCAAGACCCGCAAATAAGCCCCTACCTTTCACTGTGGCAACAGCGTGGTTCAGATGTGATAAGAGGAAACCTACTCGTCATACCAATGGACCACGCTCTCATCTACATTGAACCCCTATACCTCCGTGCCGAACAGTCTGAGATACCACAGCTTGCAAGGGTCATAATAGCATCGCAAGAGAAAGTGGCGATGGGAGAAAACTTAACTGATGCTATTGAGAAACTCATTGGGACGAAAGGCTCAAGGGAAACAACGGTAGCTTTTTCAAAAGCACAAACTGTTGAGCCACTTCGCCCAAAACCAGATGCTGCGGAGCTCGTGAAAAAGCTCTCAGACGAGTTTGAAGCGCTCTCAAGGAGCGTGAAAGAAGGTAAATGGGCTGAGTTTGGTCAAAGGCTTGAGAACATGGGTAACCTCATAAGGCAACTTAAGGAAAGCATGGAGATAAAAGAATGAACTGACAAATGTAGGCGAGCAAGAAGATGTGTAACAGGTGATGTGAAAGGGAAGGAGTCGCAGATGCTTGAAGTTACAATCGTTAACTATGGCGTGGGCAACCTGATGAGTGTCCTAAAAGCTTTTGAGTTTATCGGTTGTAAAGCCTCACTCGCTGATGAGCCAGAAGCGATAGCAAAAGCAAACTGCCTTGTGCTACCTGGTGTTGGTGCGTTTGGTGCTGGGATGAGAAAACTGAAAGAGAAGCGCTTGGTTGAAGCAATCAAGGAAGCCATTGCGAGAGGGACGCCGACGCTTGGAATATGCCTCGGTATGCAACTTATGATGAGCTATGGTGAGGAAGGTGGAGTGAAAGAAGGATTAAATGTAGTTCCAGGATGCGTCATACCTTTGCCAAAGTTACCATCACTTAAAGTCCCACACATAGGTTGGAATAGCATCAACATAAGGAAACAAGAACCACTCTTTTACGGTCTATCGGGAAACCCAAAGGTTTATTTTGTGCACTCTTTCCACGTCGTCCCTGACGACGATTCTGTTGTCGTAGCTACAACATGGTATGGAATTGAATTCGTCTCAGCCATACACAGCGGAAATGTTTGTGGAACACAGTTTCACCCAGAAAAGAGCGGGCGAGTTGGATTGAGGATAATCTGCAACTTCGTTGAGTTCGCAAAGGGTAAGAAGAGATTGCATTAACGCTGTCCCGAAAACAACTCGTTTGGAATTGAGTGGTTGACGTAAAAATGGATCGCCTCACTAAACGAGTGCTCAGCAAAGCTTTAGAGATTGGGTTTGATGTCGTTGGAATAACAGAACCAAAGGATGCTTGGACATACGAGCATTTTGAACGTTGGCTTGAAATGGGATTCGCAGGAGAAATGGCTTACATGGCTCGCACGAAGGAGTTGAGGAGAAACCCAAAGATGTTGATGAGTGACTGCAAATCAATCGTGGTTGTCGGCATCGGCTACGCTATGACGAAAGATGATGCCGGTGAGAAGACACAACACACGCCGAAAGGGAAGGTCTCAATATACGCATGCAGGCAGGATTACCACGATGTCATACGAGCGAAGTTGTTAGAGCTTGGAAGGTGGTTAGCAGAACAAGTTAAGTGGGCTAAGTTCAAAGCTTGTGTTGATACATCACCCATCCTTGAGCGGGAGCTTGCAGTCAATGCTGGCATAGGGTGGTTTGGCAAAAACACGAATGTTATAAACGAACGGTTGGGCTCTTATTTTTTCATCGGGGAGTTGCTCACCAATGTTGAGCTTGAGCAAACCGAAGGTTTACGGGAAAAGCAATGCAGTGATTGCAACCGTTGCATCAACTCGTGTCCAACAGGTGCTCTTGTTTCACCAATGGTGCTTGATGCACGCCTTTGCATTTCTTATCTGACGATTGAGCATCGTGGTGCCATTCCAACGGAACTGCGCCCGCTTATCGGCGAATGGGTTTTTGGTTGCGATATATGCCAACAAGTCTGTCCGTGCAATGACAATGTGAGCGTGAATGGGACGATGAACGAGCTCGCTATAAGGCATGACTTGGTTGCTCCAAACTTGCTTGACTGGATTAAGCTTACTGAGGACGAGTTTAACAAACTCTTCTTTGGGACGCCGATACTCAGGATAGGGCGAGAAAGGCTTTTGAGAAATGTAGCAATAGCTCTCGGTAATGTAGGCGACGAGAGAGCAGTTGAGCCATTGGCTATGCTTCTGAGGAGTGAGAGGAGCTCTTTAATACGCTCACATGTTGTATGGGCATTGAGCAGGATCGGGGGGAAGAAAGCCCTCCATGCTCTCAAGCTGCATTGGAGTCATGAGCGTGACGAAGCTGTTAGAGCGGAAATAGAGAAAGCCATTGAGGATAGGTAACACCCTGTGGTTACTCCAGCACCACAACGACTAAACTTTCCAACTGATATAGCGACATAATTGCCATAGCGCTGTTGAAGGGCAACGGTATTTGATGACGAAGTGAGGGTTAAATTCGTTTAGCGGTAAGCAGACTAAACTCTTGGAATGAACTCATGCATCACCAAATCAAAAGCGAAAGGTGGGGATTGAACAAAGATGACGAGGAAGTCTTTTGACATGCAGTTGAACGAGCTGTGTGAGAAGCTTTCCTCCATGGGGCATTTCGTCGTTGATATGCTTGGCGAGGCGATGAAGGCAGTGCTAAGTGGCAATATTGAGTTGGCAGAGCGTGTTGTAGCAATGGATGACACTGTTGATGATATGGACTTAGACATTGAGAACCTTTGTGTGCAAATGCTTGCAAGACAACAACCACTCGGAAGCGACTTAAGGCTTATAGTGACGACTTTGAAGGTGATAAGCGACCTTGAGAGGATAGGCGACTATGCTGAGGACATAGCAAAGATAACACCAATAGTGGTTGGGAAGGATATGAGCCAGTTGTTCAAAGACATACCTGAACTTGGGCACATGGCGATGGAGATGATACGCAAAGCTGTCAAAGCTTTCATTGAAAGGGATGTAGAGCTCGCACATAATGTATGCAAGGATGATGCACCAGTTGATAGGCTGTTTCGTCACATACTTGCCTCATCAATTTCATACATCCGCTCAAATCCACAGGACGCAGAGGCAGGAGTTTACACGGTGCTTTTAGCGAGGAGGCTTGAAAGGACTGCAGACCATGCAACAAACATCGCAGAACGCGTGCACTACCTTGTGACTGGCAAGCTTGTGCAACTCGCCAAGTTCTATAGGGAGACTTAAAAGCCCACCCCTTTCAATCATCACCTATGTTAAAGAACTTTTCAATGCTGAAGCGAGCACACAATTCGCTAAGCTCTTTATCAGCAAGCTTCAATGGTAGTTTCAAGCGTGTGCTAACGGTAACTAAGTTTAGCAGTGGGCTCATTATGTTTCTTGTTGCGAGGGCTGTCTCAAGCTCTCGGATGATTTTCACATGCTCTTGCAACGCTGAACCATATATGCTGTGAAGCTGTCTACATGCCTGCGGTGGTATAAGGTGATTGAACTGCCACAGCAGTTGAAGGTAAGCGTTTCTATAACCTGCAAAACCGTTTACAATCTTCTGCCATGCTTGGGCTGCATCTGGAGATTCGTCAGGGCTATCAAGGTTGAGCGATTGAATTGATTGGACAAGCGCTATGGCTGCTGTAAGCAACTCAAACACACCGCCAGAGCCAGTTGATAGGTTCTTCCTTTGGTGCTCAATCTTTTCAAGCTTGCGAAGGTAATCAAGGATATCTGGTGGAGGTGGTGGAGGTGGCGGTGGCTGTTGAGGCTGTGGAGGTTGTTGAGGTTCTTCTCGTTTTATTTCCTCCACTGGCTCTGGGCGATGTATCGTTTGAACTGGTGGTAATTCAATAGTCTTAGGTGGTGGCTCAATTGCTTGAACAGGTGGTGGAAGTGGTGGTGATTCTTTAGGTTGCACTTCGGTTTGGATCGGAACTTGCACAATCATTGGTAGCACTTCTTTTTTGCGACTGCTGAGAACCAGGATTGCAACGAGAAACATCAAAGCCGTTGCCAAACCAGCCATAGAAACAGTGACGAGAACCTCGCGCTGATACCATAGTGGCTTGACAAGCGCTCTATCCCGCTGACCCTTCGGCAACTCCTTACCGCACTCTTTGCAGAAATTTACACCTTCCGCTATCGGTGCATCACAAAATGGACACCTTCTTTGATGCATACTTTTGTTCCCTCCATCTTATCCCGACCGACGCCATTATTGAGTATACATCTTTTGACGAACGATTGGGAACTTCAATTGCTTGATTGTGCACCTTGATCCAACCTCGCCATACACACGGATCTTGTTAATCCAGTGACAGGCTTCGTGAGTTAATGCAATAACAGCAATAAACTTATCACTCGGTCGTCTAATGTGAATGCTACAAATTGCGCCATCATAAGGGTGAAGCGAAGAATCGCCCATCATCCACTTGTAGGCTGATAAGCTCACTGGAAGCATTTGGGTGAGGGAGATGAGAAAAGTTTATCGTGCTTACTTTCTCAAAGAGCCACCTACAGAAAAGACGGTTGAAAGCTTTGGCACGGTTGATGTTGAGTTTGCCTCAATTAGGCACGACAATGTTGAGCGCATATGCAAAAACTTGCTTGAGCTCCAAAGGGAACTCTCAGCAAGGAGCATTGAGAGCATCGTCAAAGCAATTGACGAAGTGGCATCGGCTTGGCTTAGAAACGAACTCATTGAAGAAGCATCGTCTGCTCTTGAGAATGTCACTGGCTATTCAAAACAAGTAATTGAACTTAGCCTGAGGAACACGTTTGAGAGGCTTCGCTCCGATCACCTTTGGCAAATGATGACCGAGGAGATAAGAGATCCATCTGTCCTTGATGGTTGGAAAGAATTGCCCTCAGGGAAGCGAGTTATCGCCATTGGACCAAGGCTCACATTGCACATACTTGCTGGCAACATCCCTTCTTTGGGCATCTCAAGTGTGGTGTGCGCTCTTCTTACGAAGTCATGCTCACTCGTTAAAGTCAGCAGTGATGAACCGATATTGACACCGATGTTTGTTAGCTCGCTAAATGAGGTTGATGAATTCCTTGCCTCTTGCTGTGCTGTCGTGACTTGGAAAGGAGGGGACGAAACCATTGAATCTGTGGCATTCAAGCACGCAGATGTTGTAGTTGCATACGGTAGCATGGAGACAATAATGAGCATACGCAACAGATTGCCACCAACAAAGAGGTTCATAGCACATGGACATAAGATCAGCATCGGGGTTGTTGACTCCCATTGTGAGCTGAGTGAGGCTGCCGATAAGGTTGCTACAGATGTGGCAATGTTTGACCAGCAGGGGTGCATGTCACCGCACATTGTTTTTGTGATCGGCGAAAGAGAAGATGCAAAAGAATTCGTGGCTGCGCTCTCAAAATCGCTTGAGGGTGTATCTCAAAAGCTTACGGCGGGCAGATTCGTAAAGGAAAGAGCAGCAACCATACACAGCTATCGCATGGTTTACACGATGGCTGGTGAGGATGTGATACCTGCTGATGGCTCAGTTGATTGGACGGTTGTTCTTTTGAGTCAACCTTTGCACTCGTCGCTTTTCTTGAACCATATGATGTGCCCGCCAAGGACTGTATTTGTGCGAAACACAAAAACCATCAAAGGCTTGAAAGAAGAGGTTGAGCTTTTTCGTGATTTCCTTTCTTCAGCTGGGTGCATTGTTTGTGAGCGTTGTGAGAAAGAGTTGGTTGATACACTTGCTACAATTGGCGTCTCAAGAATATGTGAGTTAGGGAGGATGCAACTGCCATCGTCATGGTGGCATCATGACGGGCGCTTCAACATCGCTGACTTTCTCACATGGACAGAAATTGAAACATCATTTAAGGCAAGGTGAAGCACGCTGAGCGCTCATCTACATGAAGAAACGGAGTGATGCAACTATGAGGTTTCGTAAACAGTTGAAGGACATACTCTCTTTCAAAGAGCGTTTTTGGTCTAAGCGCAGGTTAATCCACCCAAAGGAAGAAGTGAACCAAGTCGTGCATGAGATAAGACGCTTCTTGGCATCAAAGCAGCCTGAATCACTCCGCAACTTCTTAGCCCAATTCCATCCAGCTGATATAGCGCTTGCTATGCGCTTCCTGCACGACAGTGAGAAAGAACAAGTCTTCAAGTTGCTTGATGACGAATTTGCTGCGGAAGTGCTTGACGAAGCTGATGAGGCTACAGAGCGACACCTCGTTAAGACAACTGCGCCAGAACGCCTATCAGACATACTTGAAACGCTACCGCCCGATGAAAGCGCAGACATAATCGCAATGCTTGAGCCAGAAGAACGCGAAAACATCCTGAAGCTGATGGAACCAGAGGAAGCAGAAGAAGTGAAAGAGCTTCTGCAATACCCGCCAGATACTGCTGGCGGGATAATGTCGCCTGACTTTATTGCTGTAAAGGAAACTATGACAGTATCGCAGGTCATTGAATTGCTCAGGGAACGCGCGGATGTTGAGAGCATCTTTTATGTGTATGTTGTGGATGACGAAGGGACGCTTAAAGGTGTCCTCAACCTGCGTAGGCTCATAGTATCGCCACCAAATACGCAAATCAGCGAAATCATGAATCACGGTGTCATATTTGTCTTCCCAGAACAGGATCAAGAAGAAGTAGCGCACATGTTCGCTCGCTATGACTTGCTCGCCCTGCCAGTGGTTGATCACGATTACAAGCTCATTGGTGTCATCACGGTTGATGATGTTATGGATGTCCTTCAAGAAGAGTTAACCGAGGACTACTTCATGGCTGTCGGTTCAGATGCAGCCGAGTTGGAGAAGAAGCGTCCGACAGAGATTGCAAGGCTTAGGCTTCCTTGGCTCATAACAACCGTTTGTATTGAGCTTATAGCGGGTTTCGTGATACATTGCTTTGATAAAACACTTGGACAGCTCATCCTCCTTGCATCCTTTATGCCTGTCATTCAAGCCATCTCAGGGAACACAGGACTCCAGTCAGCGACGATAGTTGTTCGTGGGCTCGCAACGGGTCATGTAACACTGAAGGATTGGGTGCGCCCAGTTTTAAGACAACTGCAGACGACACTTATACTTGGCATCGTCCTCGGAAGCTTTCTCTTTTTCACCGCTGGTGTTTGGCGTGGCTTGCAAACTGGTGGCATTCTGCTTGACCCTGTATTCGGTTTCGTGGTAGGGTTTTCGATGTTCATCACTATAAACATCTCCGGCTTTGTTGGGACTGTAGTGCCAATGATCTCTAAGCGGCTTGGCTTTGACCCTGCACTAACTGCAGGTCCATTTGAAACTGCTATTCAGGATGTTGTCAGTGTGACTATCCTCCTTGGGCTGGCAACGATGCTTTTGCATTTTATGGTTTAACCCAAGTTGCTACTTTACACAAGATGCGCCTCGAAATGCGTTACAAGTTGTAGTGGATGCTTTTGATGTTGGAAGGCTGTCAGCAACGCAGTAACTTCAAGGGGAGTATACATTCACTCAAACAAGCCACTCTCAAGCAGATTAGGTATTGCCTCTTCCCAAAGCCTCTCCATTTCTTCAACAGCGATTTCAACGAGCCTTTCCTTTGCATTTCCGTTGTCCCACTCAATGATGAGGTGTTCGCCACCAACTTCGCCAATGACTGAAGCTGGGCATCCATGTTTCACTGCCACCTCAATAGCTTCCTTGATTGCTTCTCGTGGCACAGTGACGATGATGCGAGATTGCGTTTCACCAAACAGTAGCGCATCGGCGCGCACCTGTTCATCTGATATGCAATCCCTTGTGAGCGTAACGCGAGCACCCTTCTTCCCCGCAATACAACATTCAGCCAAACATACAAACAAGCCACCCTCGGAACAATCGTGAGCTGAATTGACCAATCCCTTTCTTATCATCTCAAGCGCGGTTGCTTGCACCTTACGTTCAAGCTCAAGTTCAAGCGATGGTGGTTTGCCAGCCTCAATGCCGTGAATGAACCTCAAATACTCGCTTCCACCAAGCTCGTCTTTGCAAAGCCCGAGCAGGATGATTGCATCTCCGTCATCCTTGAAAGACATCTTCACATGCCTTTCAACATCATCAAGCACTCCAATCATCCCAATCAATGGTGTAGGATAAATGACTGCCTCCTCGCTCTCATTGTAGAAGCTAACATTTCCAGAGACGACAGGGAGGTTAAAGAACCTGCATGCATCTGCTATCCCTTTCACAGCTTCCACAAACTGCCAGAACCTCTCTGGGTGATCTGGATTGCCGAAGCAAAGGCAATCAGTAACAGCAGCAGGCTCTGCACCAACGCATACCAAGTTCCTTGCTGCCTCTGCAACTGCTATTTGAGCACCAAGATATGGGTCAAGATAGCAATACAAACTGTTGCAATCGGCAGTGACTGCGATGCCCTTATTCGTGAACTCCATCTCATCGTCAAGATGCTTTTCCACGAAGATGCCCATCTCTGGCTTTATCCTCAAGACTGCTGCATCACCCTCACCTGGTGCAACGACTGTGTTCGTTTGGACGGTGTGGTCATATTGTTCATAGACCCATCGCTTTGATGCAATGTTCGGTGATGTTAGCATAGCCTTAGCCACTTCGTTCAAGTTCTGAGGCAGTGGCAATGTCTTTGGTTCAAAAGAGAGAGCAGAATCAATGTAAGTGGGCTTCTTGGCTGGCAAGTCATATTCTGGTGGCTGTGCCAAATCGCTTGCCCTAACACATGCACATACCTTATCGCCATCAAAAAGCATTACCATGCCATCGTTGGTGACCTCACCTATCACTACAGCGTTAAGTCCCCACCTTCGGAATATCTCCAGCACTTCCTCTTCCCTACCCCTCTCAACAACAAGGAGCATTCTCTCCTGCGATTCCGACATCATCAACTCCCATGGCTCCATACCTGCTTCCCTTCGTGGCACCTTTGAGAGGTCAATTTTCATTCCAACGCCACCTGCTGCAGACATCTCAGAGGTTGTGCATGTGAGTCCTGCTGCACCCATGTCTTTGACTGCAACAACAGCTCCAGTCATGTATGCCTCAAGACACGCCTCAATGAGACACTTCTCAGTGAATGGGTCACCAAGCTGGACAGTCGGGCGCATGCTGAGTTCTTCCCTAAGCTCATGCGAGGCGAGTATGCTACAGCCACCTATCCCATCTCTCCCAGTTGGGTTACCAACGTAAACGACAAGGTTGCCTTCCCCCTTAGCTGCACTGCTCATCAAATGTTCTTCCCTCGCCACACCTATGCACATGACGCCGACGATGCAATTTGTTCTGTAGCAATCATTGAAGTAGACTTCGCCACCTACGGTCGGAACACCAATGCAATTACCATACCACTGTATGCCATCAACAACACCAGCGAATATGTATCTTGCCTTTGCTGATGTTGGGTTTGCAAAGCGAAGTGAATCAACAAGCGCTATCGGGCGTGCGCCAGTTGCGAGTATATCTCTCACGATTCCGCCTATACCAGTGGCTGCACCTTGTTTTGGCTCAATCTGAGACGGATGGTTGTGACTCTCCATCTTGAAGATGATCCAAAGCCCATCTTCAATCTCAATCCCACCAGCATCGCTCCCAGAGATAGCTTTATACTTTCCACCCCTTGGTAGTAGCCTCAAGTATTTCCTTGAGCGCAAGTAACCACAATGCTCAGACCACTCAACGGAGAACATAGCAAGCTCCGTCTCGTTTGGCTCTCTTCCGAGGCGTTCAACGACCAGCTTATATTCGTTTTCGCTCATGCCAAGCGCTATCGCCTTCTGAAGCATTGTATACATGTCTTGAGCACCTGCCAAAGTCAAGGTTTGTTAAAGGGGGAAGCTACCTACCAAAATACGATGATGACACAAGACATGTTCTAAACAGTGTTAAGTTTCACTTCACTCAGGTTCTTCTGGAAGCGCTTCATGCTCCCTCAGCTCAACATTTTGCATTGCGCCAAGCCTTTGTGCGTGCCTTATGATTTCGTTCGGGTCTGGTATGGGGGAGTAGCGCGCATCAAAGAAGGTAATTCCGAGGGTGCGTATCAATGTGTTGTATGCTCTTTTGGCTTCTCCAACTTCCTCTTGATACGCAAAGGCGAATTGCTCAATTGGCTCATCAAGCAAACAAAGCAGTGTTATCGCTCTTTGGACAGCTGCAGCCCACGCTGCTTCCGAATGCATTTCAACTTCACCGACATCTCTAAAATCGCGCCACATGCGCACCGCCCTCGTTATAGCTGTAACTGGGTAATGGTCACTACGCATTGTTTCAACGAGCCTTTGTTCAACACCGTCAAGCTTCACTGAAGGTGAGAGGGAAAGCCCAACGGAAAGTAGCATTATAGCAACGGAGTCATCCGAAGTAGGTTCAGGGCGTTCGGTGAGGTAGTGAACAGCTTCAAGATGCCATGGCAGAATCTCGCTTACACGCCAACCACCAAACTCTTCAACCTTGAATACAACATGCCCGATGACTTCTTCGGTATCTGGGTTCATCTGCTCACCTTCAAGCCAAAAGCATCCCTCAAGCGCAAGCAATCGCTTTATGCGCATCACACACGGACCCCTAAGCATACCAGAAGCTGCAACTAAAGCTGGGATACCAAACAACTCATACATGAGCGCTGCATCGCTGTTTGGCATAAGCAAGCCTGCAAGAGCTATCCTGTCATCATCAATCACGGCGTCAAAGAAACGCCATATAACTTCAATAGCCTCTTTTGGTATTGGAATGGAAAGCGACATCGTTCATCACAACCTTCACTTTGGATTGAACGCAATCACACCTGCATCCTAAGTATCGCACTTGCTGAGTGAATATGCTACTGTGTAAATAGCTCTGATTTTCTACCAGCTGTTACCTACAAGGCGCAAAACCAATCATACTGACTATTGGGCATTTCACATGTTTTGGAAAACAACTTAGGGGTTGATGGAGATGCTTGCGAGGTTGCAGAGCGCAGCTCTCATTGGCATTGATGCATACATTGTGCAAGTTGAAGTGGACATACTTCCCGGGATGCCAAGCATCAAGGTTGTAGGCTTACCAGACAGGGCTGTAACTGAGAGCGTTGAGCGCATCCGCTCAGCGATCAGGAACTCACAATACGAGTTGCCGAGGCGCCCAATAACTGTTAACCTCGCACCAGCAGATACAAAGAAAGAGGGCGCAGCTTTTGACTTACCAATTGCGCTTGGGATATTGATGGCGAGCGGACAGATCAATGTCCGTTCGTTGGATGATTTCGTCATAGTTGGGGAACTGTCGCTTGATGGTAGCCTGCGACCTGTAAACGGCGTTCTATCAATAGCTATGGGCGCAAGGGATGCTGGCATAAAAGCTTTGGTAGTCCCATTCCAAAACGCTTGTGAAGCTGCAGTTGTAAGGGAGGTTGATGTATACGCAGTTAAGTCGCTCCACGAAGCTGCCATGGTTGTGACGAACCCACAGTCGTTTCAACCACACCCAAAAACAGAGTTTGAAGGGGAATTCGTCCTTGGCGAACATGATGTTGACTTCAGCGAGGTGAAGGGGCAAGAGCACGCTAAAAGAGCGCTTGAGATAGCTGCTGCCGGAGGACACAATGTGCTCATGATAGGACCACCGGGCTCTGGTAAGACAATGCTTGCGAGGCGTCTGCCAACTATCCTGCCACCAATGAGCGTTGAGGAAATGCTTGAGGTCACAAAGATATACAGCGTTGCTGGATTGCTCCCAAGGGATAAGGGTCTCATAACGACGCGTCCGTTTAGGGCACCGCACCATACGATATCAAATGCTGGCTTGATAGGTGGTGGCTCAATACCGAAGCCCGGTGAGGTTAGCTTGGCGCACAACGGGGTTCTCTTCCTTGACGAGTTCCCTGAATTCCACAGGGACACGCTTGAGGTGTTGCGACAGCCAATTGAAGATGGCGAAGTAACGATAACAAGGGCTGCACACACTATCACTTTCCCGGCTCGCTTCACACTCATTGCAGCAATGAATCCGTGCCCTTGTGGCTACGCTACCGACATGACGAGAAGATGCACATGCACCGAGAGCCAGATAAGGCGCTACAGGATGCGCATTTCAGGACCGCTCGTTGACCGAATTGACATCCATATTGAAGTGCCAAAGCTTCGTCCCGATGAAATACTTGAGCCATCACAATCTGAAACATCAGCTCAGATACGTGAAAGGGTGGTAAGGGCTCGTCAAATACAGCTTGAGAGGTTCGCTGACAGTGGCATCTTCTGTAATGCGCATATGCAACAAAAGCATATGCGTCAATTCTGTATCATGACCGAGGGCGCAAAGCAAATTCTTAAGCGGGCTATAGAATCTCTTGGGTTCAGCGCAAGGGGAAGTGACCGTATACTTAAAGTTGCGAGGACTATCGCAGACCTTTGTGGCTCGGAGTTAATAAGGGAGGAACACATAGCTGAGGCAATACAATACCGAGCACTTGATAGAGAATTGTTTGTTTGAGCTACATAAACCGTGATGACAAAATGCTCAACAGGGGGTGCATCTCATGCGATCTCGTTGCACCTTGTTACTTCGTTATGCCGTTGCGTGGTTGATGTGCATTCACCTTTCAATCACAACTATTGCGTTGGCAGGTGCGGACAAGTGGCTCCTCTTCCGTAACACTCCAGATGGAGCTGCGACATGTGAGGCATCGCTTCGTTTTCCTCTTTTCCTGAAGTGGAAGTTCCAACCTGACATAGTGACACGTCGCCACACAATATCGCCAGTTACAGACGGTGAAAATGTTTACTATGCGTGTGGCAGAACAATCTACGCAATCAACTGTGATGTTGGGCAGTTAAGTTGGGCATATGATGCACCGCAAACAATAACATGTCCGTTGGCTATCGCTGGCGATTTGGTTATAGCAGCAACGAGTGGAGGGCATGTTTTTGCGCTCAAAGCCAAGTCTGGAGTGCTTGAGTGGACATTTAGAGCACAAGCTGGGATAGGAGTTCCGCCATTCTTATTTGATGGGTATTTGCTTGTATTGACACACACCGGCGTTGCTCATCTCATTGATGTAGCTCATGGTGATGAGCTTGCAACAGTTCAACTGCCGACATCCGTAGTCAGCATACCAGCCAAGAGCAGTGATTGGCTATCCATGATCACGAGCAATAGGCGGATGCTCATCGTTGGGTTGAAACGCCATGATAAAGGTGTTAGCATTGAAGTGCTTGCCAATTCACCACTTGGTGTCGGCAGCGCACCAACTCAGCCAATAGCTCAAAGCCCATTTGTCTATGTTGGGGTTGGGCGCTCACTCTGCATTTACGATGTGCGTTGGAGGAAGATAACAAGGCAGGTTGCTCTACCCGACATCGCTATAGGCGCACAGGCTCTGAAGGAAAAAACCATTTACATCGCTACGAGAAGTGGCACAGTCCATGCGATTGATGTTGAATCGGGTAAGGAAATATGGCAGCAGAACCTTAAGCAGCCGATTTACTCAGGTGTATCGGCAAGCGCGGATTCTGTTTTCGTTACTGCTGCAAGTGGGCTCGTGTATGCATTAAGCGCTGAGGATGGAAAAGTTATATGGCGCTTCAAGCTCGGTGACGAAAACCCATATGACGAAGGAAGGGCACGCATATATTCCCCGCCAGTTGTAACGAGCAACGGGGTTTATGTTACATCAAGTGATGGTAGTCTCTATGCTTTCTGCAGTGACTTCATAGATTCTACCCCTCCAGTTTTTGTCTCCGCTTCATTACGCATACCTTCAAAAGACCCAACTCGCTTTGTTCTTTACAAGCTTGCAGAAGCAACCGATGAGAAACCAACACAAGTTCCGGGCTACCCACCGATTAAACTCCTTCTGACTCTCTCAGATGCTGGTAGTGGAATTGACCCAGCTGGTTTTCAAGCCACATGCACTCGTTTGCCCAAACTCCCATTTGAGTTTGATGAGACGAAAGGAACGCTAACGCTTGATATACATGTTCCCACAGGGAAGGGCGTAAGGAGAGCACTCCCAGATGGCGAATACCTTGTAGTTGTAACTTCAAAGGACTATGCTGGCAACATAGGCAGGTATAGGCTTCGGTTCCAAATCAATAACTCTTTACCGCTCCCATCACCACCTGAGATAGCACCAACAACACCTGGAGCACCCACAACGAGTGAGTATGGTGCACCTTTTGGTGGTTGAGCACTTCTAAGGGGGTGAAATTGATGGCAGTGCTACGGTGGGTTGGAAGGACGATCTCAATCATGTTCAAAATGCTTGTTGCACTGCTTTGTCTTTTTAGCGTCTTTTATGTAGCGTATTTTGCTTACCTCAACTCTTTATTCCCGGTGCGCGTCGTTAACGAGAGAATGATTGAATTTGCCGTCCTTGGTCCACCATTCATCAACGATGGATACTACACGCTCATGGCACATGTTTATGAGATGGTTTGCCTACCGACATTGATTGCAATAGCTGTAACATTGCTTGTCCTGTGGATCAGCGGTTACAGGCATGAGGAGTTCTGGCGACGTGTGGCATATGAGCGAGAACAACAGTTGCGCCTCTCAAGGAAGCAAATTGGAGAGCTTGAAGAAGCCCTCAGAAGGCATTACAGGGAGTATCAAGAGTTTGTCATAAGGGCGCTTAGCGCAGCGAGGGGTGAGCTGACAGAGGGCGTAAGCGAAGTCGTTATGGAAGCAAAGCCCCTCCCTTCGCAAAGCGAGCAAGCTCTTGAACCACCAAAGCAAGAAACATGAAAAGCAAGGTGAACAATATGGATGAGGAGTTAATAGCTTGGGTGAGACTGACGAGGTGTGGTATATCCTCGGAGAGGTTGTTGTCGCTTTTGCGTGTCTATGGTTCACCGCAGGCTATCTTTGAAGCAGACGAAGATAGTTTGCTGTGCATTGAAGGTATAAGCGAAGCCCACTTGAGCAAGCTAAGGAAAGCAAAGCTTGATGAAGAAGCATTGAAGGATGTGGAAAAGCTCAATTCAATTGGTGGCAAGCTGATCACATACTTTGACGAACGCTATCCAGCATTGCTTCGCCAGCTCCCCGATGCCCCTATAGCTCTTTATGCACTTGGTGAGATCAGCACGAGTAAGGAGCTGTTTATAGCAATGGTTGGAACAAGACGCCCTTCCGATTACGGTCGGCAGGTAGCATATAAACTGGCTTACGAAATCGCATCAAGTGGTGGTGTAGTAGTAAGCGGGATGGCTGTCGGGATTGATGGAGCAGCACACCGTGGTGCTCTTGATGCAGGTGGCAAAACGATAGCCGTTTTGGGTTGCGGGATTGATGTTGTCTATCCAAAGGCACATTCACAACTGCGAGAGCGCATCATTGAGAGTGGTATGTTGCTAAGCGAATTCCCACTCGGGGTTTATCCTCAGCCGTGGCACTTCCCCGTTCGCAACAGACTCATAAGTGGTATGTCGCTTGCTGTCATCGTTGTTGAAGCACCGCAGGGCAGTGGTGCTTTGCTGACGGCGGATTGGGCGCTTGAGCAAGGTAGGGAAGTGCTTGTCGTTCCCGGACCTATAACAAGCCCCACCTTCAAAGGTAACCATCAACTCATCAAGGAAGGAGCACAAATAGTTGAAACAGCTGAAGATGTGTTTGAAGCTCTCGGGATACCGAAAGAAGAAATTAAGCCACATGTTGAGGCTACACAAAAGGCACAACTTCAAAGGCTTCCCGGACTTAGCCCAGTTGAGCTTAAGATACTTGAGGTTCTCTCAAAGGGTGAAAAGCACATTGACCAAATAGTTCGTGAGACAGCCATGCCGATCTCCGAAGTTAGCACAGCGTTAGTTCAACTTGAGGTGAGGAAATTAGCAAAGCGTGGGCGTGGTGGCTTGTATGCGCTTTCACAAGAAGCCGTAAAAACGCTAACAACACAATAACACGGGGGTGGTTAGGATGCGTTGTATATACAACACAATTGCACTTGCCTCCTGCGTTGCAACTTCATTGTTTATCTTCGGAGCCGAAGGGAACAATGAGGCGCAGAAACTAAGGGTTGCGATATTCACCGGTGGACACGACTTTGATAGGAAGGAGTTCTTCACCATCTTTGATTGGATGGGGAATGTGACATGGGAAGAATTCAAACAACCTGAAGCAAACCAACTCTGGTGCAACGAGGGTAAACTGAGGCGTTACGATGCTATTGTGCTTTACGATATGTGGCAACAAATCACGGATGAGCAAAAGGAATGCATGGTGCGTGCCTTGAAGGAAGGGATAGTTGGGCTACTGGTGATACATCATGCGATAGCTTCATACCAAAACTGGGATGAGTATTGGCGCATCATAGGCGCTAAGTATTTCCTGTCGCCCGGGAAAGACCCGGATGGGAAACCGAGAGGGCGCTCGCAGGTTGCTTTTGGTGTGAAGATGAAAATAACCATCGCTGATAAAGAGCACCCGATAACAAAGGGCTTCAGCGACTTTGAAGTCGTTGATGAATGTTACAAAGGCTATTGGGTTAGCCCAGATGTGCATATGCTTTTAACAACTGACTGCCAGCAAAACGAACCTTCCATAGCATGGGCGAAAGAATATGGGAAGACAAGGGTTGTTTATATCCAGCTTGGTCATGGTCCTGAAGCCTATCGTAATGCAACTTATCGTGAATTCCTAAAGCGCGCTCTTCTTTGGGTAGCCAAGAAACTTTAATGGTGGTGAGTGGGATGAGCGTTGAATTCAATCCGGAGCGCTACCAGAGCCAAATTGAAGATGCGCGCAGGCGCTTGAGCATAGCTAAGCAGTTTCGCGAGCCTGACAGAGTCCCAATCACAATAAATGTAGCTGGACCGTTTTACTGCAAGTTGTTCGGTGTAAAGCTTCGTGATTATTACGAGAACTTGGATGTGCAGATTGAGGTTCAGGTGCGCGGTCAAAAGTGGGCTTTTGAGGAACTGCGTGATGACCGCCCTTGGTATGGGATAAACCTTGACATAGGCACTGTTGCCGAAGCAATATACTTTGACCTGCCTATAGAGAAACCCGAAGATTCACCGCCTTGGATAGTGCGCACTATGAGCTTACCAGAAGCGGTTGAAAAGCTGAAGTTGAAAGACCCAAGCGAACATAAAGGTGTGCTTGAATACTACCGCAAGTATGAGCGATTGAAGGAGAGGGTCGAAAAGCTCGGCATAAGGATGCCAGTCAATGCTGGGTTGACGATTCACCCACCGCTCTCTGCAGCATGTGGCATAATTGAGCCTCAAGAAGTCTTTCTTTATCTGGTTGACGAGCCACAACTTGTTCACCGCCTCTTTGAGAAACTGCTACTTGCTTTTTTCATGCTTCGTGACTTCGCCGATAAATACTTCGGGCGAAAGACAACCTCCATAGGGTTGGCTGATGACCACTCCGCTTTCATCTCTGATGAAATGTATCGCATGCATGTTATGCCATACAACATGCTCATTTATGCCCGTTACGGTATTAATGGGCGCTACTTGCACGCTGATGGTCCAAACGACCACCACTTTGAAACATATGCGAACATAATGAAGCTCACGGAGATGGATATCGGTGGATTCAGCGATGTCGCAAATGCAAAAAGAGCCTTTGCGGGCAAAGTGTTCTTTAGTGGTGGGTTGAATTGCAAAGACCTTTACTATGACCTTGAATATGCAAAACCGAAAATAAAGCGAGCCATAAGAGTGGGTGCACCTGGTGGTGGCTTTGCGCTTGCTATCGGCGGTGAGGCATACATCGGTATTAATCCAGACACGCTCGTTAAGGCAGTAGAGTATGCAAAGTCCATTGGGCGCTACCCGATTGATCTGGAAATGCTTTCAGATTGAAGTAGCCCTTGAGTTGTTTCGTTGGGCACAAATTATTGTTGTTCTTTTGCCGATCGCAAAAACGCACAAACAATCTCAACGATCTTCAAACCAGCTTTACCGTCACCATATGGGAACGCTGAATCCCTCCCGGGCTTTGCCCTTGTTGCTGCTTCAACAATCCTGTCTGGATCGCACCCAACAAGCGTATTCCAACCTGTCTCCACGGTTTCTATCCATTCTGTTTGCTCACGCAAGGTGATGCAAGGCACTCGGAAGAAAAAGGCTTCCTTTTGGACACCACCGGAGTCGGTCAAAATCAGGTGGGCATTCTTCTCAAGCACCAACATGTCAAGATAGGAAACTGGCTCAAAAACACGCACGCCTTTCATCTGCCAGCCAATTGCTGTTATTTGTTTCTTCGTGCGCGGATGAATTGGAAACACAACTTTCATACCTTCCTCTGCGATCCTTTCAAGCCCTTCCAGTATGGCGCTCAGTCGTTCTAAGTTGTCTGTATTTTCTGCCCTGTGGATGGTGGCGAGAGCATACCCTTTCGGCTCAAGCCCAAAACGAGAAAGGACATCCGATTTATCCTCAGCAACCTCCAGATACATAAGCACTGCATCATACATTACATCGCCAACAAAGTGGACTCCCTCAGTTATACCCTCCAGTTTGAGATTTTTCACAGCTGTTTCTGTCGGGCAGAAGAGCAGATCCGATACATGGTCAGTCAATATGCGATTGATTTCCTCTGGCACACGCTTATTGAAGCATCTTAGCCCAGCCTCCACATGCGCCACAGGGATGCGCAGTTTAGCGGAGGCAAGGGCACCAGCGAGCGTGCTATTTGTGTCACCGTATACTATCACCAAGTCTGGCTTTTCATTGAGTAAAACTTCCTCAATCCGCTTGAGCATTTCACCTGTCTGGTAGCCGTGAGTCCCAGAACCAACGCCAAGGTGGTAGTCTGGTGCTTTTATGCCCAGCTCATCAAAAAAGACTTGCGACATTAGGTAGTCATAATGCTGCCCTGTGTGGAGCAGTATCTCACATATCTGTTCCTTCACACATAGCTTGTTGTGTTGCTCAATAGCCCTGAGGATGGGCGCGAGCTTTATAAACTGCGGTCTTGCACCAACAATATCCATGACCTTAAAAACTTTAAAATTCAAAGCTGCTCACCACTAAGCTACAAACAGGGTAAGCTAAAACACTCATTGTGAGACGAATGGCGGTTCGCCCTGTATGGATTCAATCAATTGCAAAGCCCTCTTCACCTTTTCACTATCGCCCTCAATCATTAATCTCACTGAGCCTTCCGCGCCTGCAACACCACCTGATGCTATCAATGTTGCTTCAACATCGCATAGAAGCTTCAAAGCTTCTATCTCGGTGATTATTGTTCCTGTGACTGGCATCAGCGTTGGTGTTTCCGTAAGCAGTTCATCATCGGGCGCTCTTGTTTTTACGCTTAAAGTTTCAATGTCCTCATAGACAAGTTTCTCCAAGCCTACAGGGATGACAAGTTCAATCCTCCTTGCCACAATGGTTCCTATTGTTGCGCCAATGGTTCCCCCTTCAGGATGCCCAATAAGTATGCCAGCAGTTTTCCTCCTGTAATCAAGTGCGTTTGCGCCTTTTATGAAAACGTCACCCTTACCCATGTGCTTTACAGCTTCAATCACGGTCATCCCTTCAACTGGAACACCGTTCTTGAGCACTATGTCAGGCAACTTTTGTTCTCTTAACCCGGATGTGTGCATTGTCTTTCTCGGCATTGTTAGCCCTGTGGTGTATGCAGGCTTGTCTATCGTTCTACCGAGCAATTCCTCAACAACGTAAGCGTTAGTTGTTCCCTTTGCAATTGCAATCATGCCTTCCTTAAGTGCCCTTTGAACAGACTGGAGTGCAGCGACACCTTTAGCTATAAGGCGCTTTGACTCAGCAACTGTAAGAACAACACTTGCCCTCGCCACCTCAGATCATCTCCCTCGTGTTGGGAATTCGTATTTGAGCCAACGTTCGTCAAGCACAATAGCATCATCACATCTTGGTCCGACTGATATCAGCCCAATTGGGACGCCGAGCTGTTGAGAGATGTAATCCACGAATTGCTTTGTTCTCTCCGGCAACTCATCGTAGTTCCTAATTTGCTTCGTTGGTTCTAACCACCCCTTGAGCGTCTCGTAGACTGGTTCACATTCACTTAGCTTCTCACTGCTTGCCGGGAAGTCGGTCAAGAGCTCGCCTTTATACTTGTATGCGACGCACACTTTAATCTCCTCAAAGTGATCAAGCACATCAAGCTTTGTAAGCACTAAAGCATCAAACCCGTTTATGCGAGCTGCGAAGCGAAGCTGGACTAAATCAAGCCACCCACACCTTCTTGGGCGCCCAGTTGTCGCACCATACTCCATACCAATTTCCCTTAGCTTGTCACCTATCTCATCTTTCAACTCGGTTGGAAATGGACCTGCGCCAACTCTTGTCGTATAGACTTTGCTAACCCCTATGACCGCGTCAATTAGCGTTGGTGGAACACCAGCACCAGTGCAGACGCTCCCTGAGATGGTGTTTGAGGAGGTCACGAATGGGAAAGTGCCGAAGTCAACATCAAGCCCTGCACCTTGAGCACCCTCAAAAAGCACATTGCACCCAGAACGCAACGCATCATTCAATATCTTCGTAGTATCGCAGATAAAAGGTGCAAGTATCTCACCATACTCCAGATAGCGCTCGCAAAGCTCATCAATTTTAGGGCGTTCCTCCTCTGGCAAGCGCGACAGGATGTCTGCCTTCCGCTCAAAGTTCATCTCAAGCTTCTGGCGCAACCTCTCCCTGTCAAGCAAGTCAATCATCCTTATGCCAATCCTTTCGACCTTGTCCACATATGTTGGACCTATGCCTCTTTGCGTTGTGCCGAGTTTGAACTTTGAGCCAGCCGATTCCCTCGCAGTGTCAAGTATTCTGTGGTAAGTGAAAGTCACATGCGCCCTGTCGCTTATCAACAACCTTTTCGGTGAAACATCAATACCAAGCTTTCTTATCGTTTCAATTTCATCAAGCAACGCTTGCGGGTCAACAACAACACCGTTACCTATAATGCACAATGTGTGCTTGTGGACTATGCCAGCAGGTATTAGGTGCAATGCGAGTCTGTGGTCATCAATGACGAGAGTATGCCCTGCATTACACCCACCTTGAAAGCGCACAACTATGTCGGCACGCATGCTTAACAGGTCAACTATCCTTCCTTTGCCTTCATCTCCCCATTGTGCGCCAACAACAACTAAACTTGGCACTTTGAGTCACTCCTTCAATCACATTGTTTTTAGGATCTCTCACACAATCAAATTTTGTGCTTTGGAACGCCTCTTATCAAGCCATGCTCGTCAATGAAATGCTCTAAAGTTGAGAGCGCTCTCTTGACGAGTTCAATTTGCCTTAAAGCCTTGTCTTTTATGCGCCTTGTGAGTGGTGGGAAGAGACCGAAGTTTATGTTCATCGGTTGGAAGTAACGTGGGTCGGCTGTGGTGATGTAATTAGCCAAAGCACCAAGCGCTGTCTCTGGTGGGAATATAAGCGGTTCCATACCAAGAACCATACGCGCTGCGTTTATCCCTGCGACCAAGCCTGATGCTGCCGATTCAATGTATCCTTCAACACCAGAGAATTGCCCAGCAAAGAAAATCCTACCATCAACCTTAAGTTGATATGTTGGCAGAAGCAGTTTTGGTGCATTGACAAATGTATTCCTATGGACCATGCCGTAGCGCACAAACTCTGCACGCTCAAGCCCCGGTATCATTCTAAACACTCTCTTTTGTTCTGACCACTTTAATTGGGTCTGGAAGCCAACCATATTGTAAAGCGTTCGTTCCTTGTTCTCTGGGCGCAACTGCACAACAGCAAAAGGCTGTTTACCAGTCCTTGGGTCTATTAGCCCAGTTGGGCGAAGTGGTCCGTAGACAAGCGTTAAGCGCCCCCTCTCAGCCATGACCTCTATCGGTAGACACCCTTCAAAAAACTTTGCCTCCTCATCAAACTCATGCAGTTTAACCCTCTCGGCGCTTACGAGCGCCTCCCAGAACGCGTTGTATTCCTCTTCATTCATCGGGCAGTTAACATATGCTGGCTCACCATCCCTGTAACGTGATGCCATAAATGTTTTTGAGTAATCAATCGTTTCAGCATCAACTATTGGTGCAACCGCATCGTAAAAGTGAAGGAACTCCTCACCAACAAACCTCTTTATCTCCTCAGCCAGCTCATGATGCGTAAGTGGTCCTGTTGCTACAATGACAATGCCATTGCTCGGTATGCTCGTTATAAGCTTACGCTCAACCGTTATCAATTCGTGCGCTTCAATTGCTTCCGTTACAGCCCTTGCAAATTCCTCCCTATCAACAGTTAAAGCACCACCACCTGGTATAGCTGTTTCATCAGCACATTTGATGATGATTGAATTAAGCCTCCTCATCTCCTCCTTGAGCAACCCGGCAGGCTTTGTCAGAATATCGCTTCTAAGCGAATTGCTACAAACAAGTTCAGCGAGCATGCCTGTCTTGTGCGCTGGTGTTGTTACATAAGGGCGCATCTCATAAAGCGTCACTTTGACACCCATGTTTGCAGCCTGCCATGCTGCTTCACATCCGGCGAGCCCACCACCTATTACGATGATGTGCTCGTCCTTCGGCATGAAAAGCTCACCTCGTAAGAATGAGCATCATGAGTTCACTCTAACAACCTTACAGTGCCACTTATAATGGTTGTTTCCACCCCGTCTTTAAGTTGCAATATCAGCGCTCCCTTTTCATCCAGCCCCTTGACTACACCAACAATGCTTTCAGAGTCAATAGTTACCTCCACAAGTTTACCTTGAGCAAAATGTAGTTGGCAGTATCGTTCCCTCAGCTTCTCAAACCCGCCCGAAAGAAGCACCTCATAACTGTGCTCAAGATGCGCAAGCGTTGAAGCAAGCAATCTTTCCCTCTGGAAGTATCTACCAGAAAACTCTTTAAGGCTTGTTGCGACACTTCTAAGTTCCTTCGGAAAAGATTCGGCTTCGGTGTTCACATTCACCCCTATTCCAACGATAGCAAACTCAACCCCTCTTGCCGACGCCTTCGTCTCAATCAAGATGCCACCAATTTTTTTACCACCCAAAACTAAATCGTTCACCCATTTCACCATCACAGGTAGCGATGTTGAATTGCGTAGCCCTTCACATACTCCAACAGCAGTTGCTATGGTTAGCATGAGCATATCCTTCGGCAGGAACGGTGGACGAATTATGAGAGATGCGTAAATGCCAGTTCGTTCGGGCGAAAACCAAATCCTTCCAAATCTCCCCCTGCCAGACAATTGTGTTTCCGCTAAAACGAGAGTCCCATTTGGAGCCTCACCACTCGCGATTTGCTCCGCCACATCGTTTGTTGAGCCAACACATTGCATGTAAACAAATTGCCTACCCAACCATTTTGTTCTGAGGAGCTGTTGAAACTCATCAGCATCAAAAGGCGTCATCTTGCGCCACCCAAAACTACATTAGGCTTTAGCTTGCTCGCCTGTGTCACTATAAGCGCATCACAGCAACATGTTAATTTCAAGCGAGATGTAGTCAGCCTTCTCTTTTACCTCATCCCAAGCACCGGCGTGTAACGGTTTTCCACATCTTGGTGGCATGCCTCTGGTGTAATGAAGCCCGAGTGAAAGGCTTTTGTTAATGTCGTAAAAGAACTGCACAGCAAAATATTGTTCCCAATCTGGGTTCGTCTTGCGACCATGTTGCGCTTTAGCTCCGAGCAACGCGATGTGCATCTTTTGCGCTATCGGCACATCAAGCCTACCGAAAATGAGTCTTGAATCAGGACCAGTTACGTAACCAAGCGATTCATTGCGGTATTGATAATTGAGCTTCCTATTTCGGTGTGTGAATGTGTTTTTGTCAAACTGCGCATACTCAACCGTGAGCCCGAAGCGTTTTCTTGCCACATCAAACGGTATTTGAAAGCCGGCTATACACCCCATCTGTTTCTCCGCTGGTTTTGCGAGGCGCACATCGTCAACAACCCATTCAATGTAGACACGAGTGCCCCTCTTATCAATCCAACTCATGTCTGCGCTCACGATTATTTCGTCGCTGTCTTCGCTTCGCCCCATGCGCACAAGCAAACGGGAGGCAGGATAAAGAGGCAACAAAAACGAAATTGGAGATGGGAAAGGTTTTGAGAGTTGGACTTCGTTAAAGCCAAACACGAATGAATCGCCAAACGATTTCTCCGAACGCCTCGCCAAGATGAAGCGTTTACCATTTTCATCGCCGTGTAAGTATCCGACCAATTGCCTTACCCTTACCTTCCCAACGATGGGAAGCATGACTCTGCCAGACCATTTGAACATGTCAATTGGATGAACGCCATCCGTGAGTATACCGCCACTAAGGCTTGCTGGACCGAAACGCTCGTAGCCTCTGCCAAACTCAAGCTCGCCACCAAACAACTCCGTTGAGACAGTGGCTATATCAACCAAAGGTTTGTCATAACTCTCAAAGAGCGGTGTTTGGCGCGATGTGTTAAGTCTGATTTGGATGCTCGTTTTTTTGTTCAAGCGTGCGAGGAAACTAAAACAACCTTGGTTGCGCAAAATGGTGCCTTTTGAATCAAGTGAAAGTGAAGCGATAGGTCGGATGCTCAAGGCATATGATGTGAAAACCCTTGTAGGCATTCTCTCAAAAGCTGTTGGCAAAGGCTCATCGGCACGAAGTTCATCGCAAAACTGTCTTGCTACCTGCCATAGCAGTAGCTTATCCTCATCATCGTGTAGGCGAGTAAGCGTTCCCTTCCCCGTGTGCTCCAAATCACCTTCCTGCGCCCTATGAATTGCCTCTGCAATTATTTCGGCAAGCTGTTTCCTCGTGTATGTGAAGCCGAAACGAAAATGCCTTGCCGAATACCCATTGAGCAACCCAGAGCCAGCAAGCTTTGCCATGACATCGTAAGAGAAATCACTCAACCCCAAGACATCGCTATGTGCTAACCTCGGCTCCTCAAGCATCTCGCCACCTTGCAATGCTTCCTCTAAGGACATTGATAAGTGGCTTAGAAATGCAAGCGTAATAAGTTGGGTGCTTATACGAAATACCATCCGCAAATGCATCCTCCTCCCTCCCAGTTCACTCTGATTTAAACGGCGCCAATGACATTGTGTAGCATAGCAAAGCAAATTTTAAATGGTGAAGCTGTAAGCGCATGCGCAAATGCCGTTGTGTTACAGCACGATGGAGCGATACTTGAATGATGTGGTGATGTTTCATGGCGGTTAAGGTCGTCATTGAGAAGGTCTTTGAGAACATGGAGGAAGCGACGATAGGCAAATGGCTAAAGAGAGAAGGCGAATACGTAAGTGAAGGAGAACCACTCGTGGAGATAATAACCGAGAAGGTCACATTTGAGATGGAGTCACCATCAAGTGGCATACTGAGGCGCATCGTCGCTAAGGAGAAGAGCACCGTGCCTGTTGGATTTGTAATTGCTATCCTCGGAAATAGCGATGAGCCACTACCAAATGTGGACGAAGAAAACGAGCTCCTCATGAAGCGATGGAGGGAAACGCAGGTCTCTGTCGGACAGGAAAAGACAGCTCAAAGGGATGTGGCAGTGGAAAAAGAAACTCCAACAACACAACCACAGACAAAGAGAATAAGAGCTACCCCAGCAGCAAGGAGGCTCGCAAGGGAACACAACATAACAGTTGAAGAGGTCGCTGAGGCACTCGGCATTGAGTTTGTTTCAGAGAGCGATGTGAGAAACTATCTTTTGCTTCACACTAAAGAACATTAGTGCTTTCCATCACGATACATCTATGAGCTCTATCCGCCCCTCAAACAACTTAAGAACCTTTTGTCTTAGCGCTGCATATTTCGGGTTGCGCAATGTTGGGTCTTCTTCAACTATACTCCTTGCAACGCGCCTTGCGAGTATCAGCAAATCAACATCGTGTATGATATCGGCGATCCTTAAGTCTGGGAGACCATGCTGTCTTGTGCCATAAAACTCACCGGGACCACGCAAACGCAAATCCTCCTCGGCTATTTCAAACCCATCGTTCGTGCGCACCATCACTTCCAATCTCCTTCTCGCATCCTCTCCTGATGGTGAGCCAACGAGGAAACAGTAGCTTTGATATGTGCTTCTACCCACGCGCCCTCTAAGTTGATGGAGCTGTGCTAAGCCAAACCTATGAGCATCCTCAATGACGATAACGGTTGCGTTAGGCACATCTACGCCTACCTCTATGACAGTTGTCGTTGTCAACACATGTATTTCCCCTCTCCTGAACGCTTCCATAACGGCATCCTTCTCATGCGATGGTAAACGACCATGCAACACACCGACTTTGAACTCGGGAAAGACATCATGCTGTAGCCACTCAGCATGCTTGACAACAGCATCCACATCCTCAAGCTTCTCGGACTCCTCAATCAATGGGCAAACAACATAAGCCTGCCTCCCTTTCTCAAGTTCCTGTTGGACAAACCTATAGGCAAGATGCCTCTTCTCCTTCCGCACCCACTTCGTTATCACTGGCTTCCTTCCCGGTGGTAGCTCACGTAGCACCGATACATCCAAGTCACCATACACTGTTAAGGCAAGCGTCCTTGGTATTGGTGTTGCCGTCATTATGAGCACATCAGGGCAAGTGCCCTTCCGTATCAAGTTTGCTCGTTGCATCACACCAAACTTGTGCTGTTCATCAACCACTGCAAGCCCAAGCCTGTTGAAAACAACATCTTCCTGAATCAACGCATGCGTCCCAACAATGATTGAAGCATCTCCAATCTCTATCCTTCTTCTTGCCCTCCTTTTCTCCCTCTGCGATAGGCTTCCTATGAGAAGGGTCACATCAACATTGAACGGCTGGAAAAGCTCAAGTAAGACCCTGTAGTGTTGTTCAGCTAAAACTTCAGTTGGCGCCATGAACGCACCTTGGTAGCCGTTTAGGACAGCTGTGTAAAGAGCAGTCGCTGCTACCACTGTCTTCCCGGAACCAACCTCACCGTGAAGGAGCCTGTTCATCGGTTGTGGTGAAGCCATGTCTCTGTGTATCTCCTCTATCGCTTTCTTTTGCGATGCCGTCAGCTCAAATGGGAACGAGGCTATGAACTCAGCTATCTGAGGCAAGTCTGTTTTGAACGCAATCCCTTGCTTCTTTTTGAAGCCCCTTTCACGCAGTGCCAGCGCAAGTTGCATCAGAAGGAACTCCTCAAACACAACTCTTCTTCTTGCCTGTTGCAGCTTATACATATCATCTGGGAAATGGATTTGCTTGAACGCTTCCCTGAGTGGCATCATTTGGTGTGCTCTGAGCAACTCCTGTGGCAGTGTTTCCTCAATCATTCCCGAGAAGGCTTCCAATGTGTTGTATATGAGGCGCCTTAGGAAGTTCTGAGTGAGACCTCCAGTCAATGGGTATATCGGGACTATGCGCCCAACTTGCAACCAGCTATCGCCAACGGCTGGCTCAACCTCTGGCATGACTATGCATAGGCTATGCATGAAGCGTTGGACCTTGCCATAAACAAACAATTTCATGTTTGGGAAGATTTGAGCCTCACGAAACGGTTGATTGAACCATACGAGGAAAGCAGTGCCCGTATGATCTGCTACCGGGACTTTTGTTATCGCTATCCCTCTTCTCTTTTCTGTCCTTGCATGACCTGTAACAGTGACAAGAACACATTCTTTTTCGCCGAGCGTAAGCTGGGCTATCGGTTTTATCTGCGTTCTATCCTCATGCCTTCGTGGGAAAAGCATAAGCAAATCTTCAATGCTTTCAACTCCGAGCCTCTTTAGAAGGGAAGCTCTCTTTTGACCAACGCCACAAAGGTATTGCACTGGCTGTGAGAGCTTTTTTAATTTCTGTTCGTAGATGTCGGTGCTCACCACATTAGTAGCGACTTCATTTGAAGCGACTGCTGTTTGAATTTGCATACGCTCGTCTTCACTCACACTAACACTTCCACTCACACTAACACTTGAAGCTGACCCTATCTCATCGTTGGGGCTTCCAGAGCGTTCATCTATCCTCAATCCATTCCTGACGAGCGAGCGCAAATCCCTCACTATTTGTTCAGCCTCGTTCACCCTCTCCTTCCGTTCCACCAAGCTCACCAACTCATAGCCATCAAACAGCGAGACGAGGTAGCGCAAGCGCTTCGCCACCTCGCTGTCTCCCTTGGCAATTTCAGCAGCCCTGCTCGCCCACAATTGCATATAGCGCCCAAACCCACCTATGACCGATAAATCACGGTAACCCATCTTCCTCTCAACGGGTATCGGCTTCTCAAGTTTATCAAGAATCTCATCAAGCTGATTTGCGATAGTGCTCGGCAGCTTCATTTTATCTCCCTGTTCCTCTTAACTCTTGTTGTTTTTGCCAAACCTTCATCCAACTATTGTTAGCGCATTTGACGGTTGGTTGCAACAGCTATTGGCGTATGCTAATAATGGGTGTCAAAATTTGATTTGGGTGAGCGGCTGTGGTAAACGCTATCATAATGCATCATAGTGCGTTCTTCGCAAATGATAAACATGCGCTTCCCAAATGCCTTTGCACTGTGATGCTCATATGGTGTGCTTTGTTCAACTATGCAGTAGCTGGAGGGCACAGTGGAAGTGGAGGCTCAAAATGGTTTGTTAAGAACCATAGGGCATGCTGTGGACTCGGTGGTAAAGGTAGAGCTGTTGCTCTTCTTCGCCGCTCACCCAACAGCTATGGACAGCGCAAAAGGGCTTTCAATGTGGCTCGGAAGAGATGAAAAGAGCGTTGAAAAAGCGGCGAATGAACTCGTTGAGGCAGCGATCTTAGTTCGGTATGGCGAAGGCGAAGAAGCAATTTATATGCTCTCTCAAGACCCACAAGTGAAAGACGCAGTATGCCATTTTGTTTCAGCAGAGCTCTCGTGCAGGGAGAGAAGAGAAAGCTTTATTAAGCAGCTAATCCACAAGGAGGCGAGAAAATGATGGTAGGCAACAATGAGTTTGTGCGATTAGGCATACCTGGGGTTGATGATGTTCTTATGGGTGGGATATTGCGCGGTGATACAATACTCGTTCAAGGCGCCCCAGGAACAGGCAAGACAACATTCGGGCTACAGGTCATTTATGCTGGCGCTTTGTATTACAACGAGCCCGGGTTGATAGTGACATTTGAGCAATTCCCAAAACAGATGTTTCGTGACGCAAAGCACTTTGGGTGGGACTTTGAATCGCTCATTGAGCAAAGAAAAATTTATGTGATTGCTACATCACCGCATGTTTTTCAAAAGCAGCTTCAAAGCCCCGACGGTATCATACACAAAACGCTTGCTGAAATGGACATACGCAGGGTGCTCATCGACAGCATTACGCACTTCCAACGTATAACTACGGACGAGATACAGCTGAGAGAAATGATAAGTGGTCTGCTAAACATGTTCCGCCAACGAGAGATAACTACTGTCCTCACTCAAGAGGTTCACCAAAGTGAGCACTCATTCACATTTGAAGAATACACTGTTGATGCCGTCATAAGGCTTTCACTTGAACCTGTAGACAAAGTGCAAAGGAGACGCTTCTTGGAAGTGCTTAAGGCGAGAGGACAAGCTTTCCTACCAGGGAAGCATAGCATGGCTATTGAGTCAGATGGTATACATGTTTACCCTGCACCTTACCTTGCGTTCACAAACAGAACAGTAGGAGAGGTCACTCTCAAAAGGGTGCCAAGTGGTGTCCCGGGACTCGATAGGATGCTTGGTGGTGGTCTTTATGAAGGCTTTTGTGTTTTGCTTGCTGGCGATGTGGGTGCTGGTAAGTCAATGCTTGTGCGCCAATTCATAGCTTATGGTGCACAGAGGGGTGAACCCGGACTTTATGTCGTTATCCGTGAGACACCGGAACAGATATTGAGAGTGAGTCAAACAGTTGGGCTGAACTTGAATCCTTTCATTGAAGCCGGAATGATAACGATACTGCACTACAACATGGGCGACTTAGACCCATACAAGCTCTTCTGGGACATACATAACCTTGTGATGAGGAAGAACTTCAAGAGAGCTGCCATTGATAGCCTTTCAGACATACAGCCGAACTTGATGGAGCAAGCTGTGTTTAGGGATTATGTTGCAGCACTGCGCCAAATGTTTCTCTCACGCAATATCACTTCAATCTTAACATTTGATTTGCGCCCAACAACTGTGGAGCAAGAGCTGATTGAGTCCGAGATAGCACTCCTCTTTGATGCTATACTTGCGCTTAGGCTTAGAAATATACACGACCATATGCGCAAGACGATAACCGTGCTTAAGATGCGTGGTAGCGAGCACGACGCTGGCATAAGGTATGTGCGCATTGAACCCGGTGAAGGTATGATCGTTGAAACTGGATTTGAGGGCATGCCTTCGTTCTTGAGGCGTTTACAGCAGCTGTCAATGGAGGCAGCAAAGGAAAAAAGAGGGCTTGAAACAGAACCTTCATGAAGCGCTTGAGATGGTTAGCATTTTATTGCCCTCACCTTGCTCACTATGAGGAAGTGATGACCTCCCCATGGAAGTGCAATTTGATTTGGCGTTGATGAATCAATTTTTTGCGCGTGCTCTTGCAGCTATAGTTGTTGCAATAGTGCTTGAAGCTTGTGGCTTAGTGTTCTGTAAGTGGCTTGAGCGCTCATTAAGCCATACGCTATCGCAGAGGCACGGGCAAAACATGCATTGGTATGCTATCAGGAGGAGAAGATTGCTCAAGCCACCACAGGCTTTTATACGCTTGTCTTTGGCGCTGCTGGCGATCTTCATTGCTCTTGAGATATTTGATCTACCCATATTGCCATTTGCTATCTGGCTTCTTGCGGTCATGTTTCTTTTAGTGCTCGCTTGCCGTAGGTTGATTGAGAACGCACTTGCGTGTTACATCATGATGTTTGAGGACATTATAGGAGTAGGCGACAAGGTGCGTATGGGGAACTGTTGGGCAACTGTTGAGCACATAGGATGGTTTGCAACAAGATTGAAAGATGAGGAGGGCTTTGTCCACACTATAATGAATGCAAGCCTGATGCAACTTGTGAGAGGCGTTGATAGTAAGGGGAACGAAAAAACAAACGGCACTTAACCACGATACCGAGTGTGTCATACTTTAGGTTTCGGGAGGGTGGGTCTATGGCAAAGATAAAAGTTGACTGGGAAAAGCTAAAGGAATTCTCACCAGAGAACTTGCTTGCGCTCGAACGGGAACTTATGGAAGCGATTAGGCAAGAGTGGGAGGAGAGAAAACAAGCTCGCCTCCAAGACCAAGAAACTAAGGAGAAACGAAAGAAGTGAAATGGCGGCGTAGCTCAGCGGTAGAGCAAGGGAATCATAATCCCTGGGTCCGGGGTTCGAATCCCCGCGCCGCCACTTATACATGTTTTTAACCACTGCCTTGGTTAAAAACAAAGGCTTCAAAGTGAGAGAGAAATTCATGGACGCAAGGAGTAGTGAGGCAAAAGGTAACGAGAGACACAACAAAGCACCTGAAGGAAATGAAATTGAGATTGTTCGCCAGCTTGTGAAGCTAATGGAACAATACATGCTTAGTGAGTTAACCATTGAGACGAAAGAGTTTTCTATTTCCCTTAAAACAACAACACCATCATCTGAGAACCTTCAAAAGGGAGTGGAAAGAAAGGTTGTCACGAGAGAGCTAACTATGCCCGTGAGCTATGCTATCAATGTAGGACCGCAAGTTGAACTTCATCAAATCGTATCGCCGCTTACAGGTGTTTTCTACCGTCGTCCAGCACCTCAGGAACCCCCTTTCGTTGAAGTTGGTTCACATGTTGAAGCTGGTCAAGTTGTAGCTCTGGTTGAGGCTATGAAGGTTTTCAATGAGATCGTTTCCGATGTTGACGGTGTTGTTGTTGAGATAAAAGCAAAAGATGGACAGCTTGTCAACCAAGGCGATACACTCATGCTCCTTAAACGCACATCTAAAGAAGATGCATAAAAGAAGTCCCTTCTTCAAAGAGGCGATGCAAAGTGAGTTTGGAGGGCAAGGACACTATCGGCGTTGGTATTCTTGGTCTTGGGACTGTTGGGAGTGCCGTCATAGCGCTTCTTTGGCGTAATAGGGAGCTAATACAGCGTAAGGTCGGTTGTAAGATTGAAGTTGTAAAGGTGGCAGTCAAGCATTTAGAGAAGGAACGCCCAGTCATTTTAGATCCAAGGATGCTGACCACAAACGCTTATGATGTGATTGAGGATGAGAGGGTTGATGTAGTTGTTGAGCTGATTGGGAAGGTAGAGCCAACTTACGAGTATGTGATGAGAGCTATAGAACTCGGAAAGAGCGTCGTTACAGCCAACAAGGAACTTCTTGCTAAAAGAGGAAGCGAGATACTTGATGCAGCGAAGGAAAAAAGTGTTGATGTCTACTTTGAGGCGAGCGTTGCAGGTGGCATTCCCATTATAATGCCGCTCAAACAGAGCCTCGCTGGCAACCGAATAAAACGCATAGTGGGCATACTCAATGGCACAACGAATTACATACTAACACGCATGACGAGAGATGGAATGGATTTTGAGGGCGCTCTCAGAGAAGCACAAGCCAAAGGCTTCGCTGAAGCAGACCCAAAGGATGATGTTGATGCGTTTGACCCGATGTATAAGATAGCGATATTGGCTGCTATAGCATTTGGCTACCGCATACCGCTTGATGCGATATACAGGGAAGGCATAAGGCATGTTGAGCCTGCGGACATTGAATATGCAAACAGCCTCGGTTACGTAATCAAGCTGTTAGCGATAGCTGCTGAGAGCGACGGTGAGATTGAAATAAGAGTTCATCCAACACTTGTTCCCAAATCTCACCCTTTGGCTTCCGTGAGCGACAACTACAACGCTATCGTTATAGAGGGTGACAGTGTTGGCAGGCTAATGTTTTATGGGCAGGGTGCAGGGGGCGCACCAACGGCAAGCTCAGTTGTTGGAGACATAATTGATGCTGCACGTAACATAAGGCACGGCGCAAGAGGTCGTATACCGTGCACTTGCCTAAGCGGGATTAAAATTAAAAGCGTTGATGATTCTGTCAGCAGGTTCTGCATCAGGATGAAAGTTGCTGATAAGCCTGGTGTCCTCGCAAAGGTTGCAAGCGTGTTTGGTGCCGAGAATGTGAGCATAGCTTCAGTGTTCCAAAGGGAGAGCGATGGTAAAATCGCTGAGATAGTCTGGATAACTCATGAGACACCCTATAGGGCGTTGAGGAAAGCTCTTGAAGGGATAAGAGAACTTGACATCGTTTCAAGTGTCGGTAAACCTTTGTGGGTGGAAACGGATTGAGCATCCTTGCACAACATTTAAAACTTGGGGGTGAGGGAAACAAGCTTATGGATAGCGATAGCAACATGCGTCAGCTCTCGCTTGCTTGTGGTAAATGGGAGGGAATCATCCACCACTACCGTCGTTTCCTCCCGATTAGTGACTCAACGCCCATTGTGACACTCTGCGAAGGTAATACACCTCTCATAAGGGCAAAGGCTATTGAAGCTTTAATCGGATGCAACATGCGAGTCTATCTCAAGTATGAGGGAACAAACCCAACTGGGTCGTTCAAAGACAGAGGCATGACAGTCGCTGTCTCAAAGGCGCTTGAGCGCAATTACAAAATTGGCATATGCGCCTCCACTGGAAACACTTCAGCATCCGCTGCAGCATACTGCGCTAAGGCTAACATCAAGTGCGTTATAGTTGTCCCAGAAGGTAGGGTTGCGCTTGGCAAGCTCTCACAAGCATTAGCTCATGGTGCTTTCCTTTGCCCCATAGCAGGAAGCTTTGATGAAGCACTCAATGTGGTTCGCCAAATATGTGAGGTGGAGGAAATAGCCCTGCTGAATTCGCTTAACTACGAACGCTTGGAAGGACAAAAGACAGCTGTCTTTGAGATATGCGATACGCTCTCTATGGCTCCCGACTTCCACATTATGCCAGTCGGGAACGCTGGAAATATAACATCACACTGGATGGGCTACAAGGAGTATTACAGAAACGGCTTCATCACAAGCTTACCCGTCATGATCGGTGTGCAAGCTTATGGTGCTGCACCACTTGTTATAGGTCGCCCAGTTGAAAACCCAGAGACAATTGCAACCGCAATAAGGATTGGCAATCCTGCAAGATGGCGAGAGGCTATAGAGGCAAGAGATGAATCAGGTGGCACTATCATAGCTGTAACTGATGACGAAATTATCGCAGCATATAAACTGCTTGCTCAGAAGGAGGGCTTATTCGTTGAGCCAGCAGGTGCAGCAAGTGTTGCTGGGTTGATAAAACTTTGCAGGGAAGGTTTCTTTGAGAGTGCATTGGCTAAGAGAAGGGCAAACGGAAGTGAACCAACTGTCGTTTGTGTGCTCACAGGACACGGGCTTAAAGACCCTCAAACTGCAATGAGCCTTTCAAGCATGCCAGAACCAATCCCACCCACAAAGGAGGCAGTATTAAAAGCCATCAAAGCAAATCTTGAAAGGGGGTAAGCGCGGTGCATCAACAGAACAGGCAGAGAGTCATCGTCACCACTAACTTGAGCTCTGTGCCGCTCGTAAAGCGTGGCAAGGTCCGAGATATATATCGCGTCGGTGATCAACTGTTGTTTATTGCTACAGACAGGATCTCGGCTTTTGATGTAGTGCTCCCAACACCAATACCAGACAAAGGGCGAATACTGACCCAGCTATCCCTCTTCTGGTTTGAGCGCACAAAGCATATCATCCCAAACCACCTCATAACAGCATGCGTTGATGAGTTTCCAAGTGAGCTTCAATCGGAGCGCGAGTTGCTTGAAGGACGCTCAATGCTCGTAAAGCTTGCAAAGCCACTGCCAATTGAATGTGTTGTTCGTGGTTATATAGCTGGCTCGGCTTGGAAGGAATACATTGCAAAGGGCGAAGTTTGCGGAATAAAGTTGCCGAGTGGTTTGAAGCAGTGCCAGAAATTGGACGAACCTATATTCACACCAGCGACGAAAGCCCTCGTAGGACATGACGAGAACATCACTTTTGAAAAGGTTGTGGAAATGATTGGGAGAGAGCTCGCTGAGAAGGTGAGAGAGATAAGCATCCAAATTTACAATTTCGCATCTGCCTATGCTGAAGAGAAAGGCATAATCATCGCTGATACAAAGTTTGAGTTTGGGTTGGCTGACGGTGAGCTAATCCTTATTGATGAACTGTTGACACCTGACTCATCGCGCTTTTGGGATGCTGAAAGTTACTGTGCGGGGAGACAGCAGGAAAGCTTTGATAAGCAATTTGTGCGAGACTACCTTGAAAGCATTGGCTGGGACAAGAAGCCACCAGCTCCTCAACTCCCACAAGATGTGGTTGAAAAAACAAGGCAACGCTACATTGAAGCCTACAGGAGGTTGTGCTTAACCTAAGGCTTGCCATTACTCGCTTCACCAGGGTGAGGATGCGTCATGGAGAAGTGGCTCATCCTGCTCCTTGATGGCGCTGCAGATGACCCAATAGATGCCCTCGATGGAAAAACACCACTTGAGTCTGCATCGCTTCCAACACTTGATCTAATAGCGATGCGCTCAACAGTTGGTGTAACGCCAACGATACCAGATGGAGCACCAGTCCAACCAGAGAGTGCTCTACTGTGCATAATCGGTTATGAACCGTTTGTCGCATATACGCGCCGTGGTGCATGGCTCGCAAGCGCACTTGATGTGCACTTGGATGTGAGCAATGTGGCTATGTGCGCAACTTTGATGAGCACTGATGGTGAAAATGTATTCAAGCTCTCAAACGAAGATGTTGAAGATGAAGAAGTTGAAGAGGTGGTGAGCGAGATCTCGTTTAGGCTGTCACCACGCCAATTTGAGCTAATGAGAGCAACAAAGCTTCAGCACCTCCTCATATGGCACGATGGAAGTTCTTCTCTCTACTGCCCATCACCAGAGGATATACATTCCAAGAAACTTGTTGAGGCATTGCCAGTCGGTGAGAAAGACTGGCAGCTTCATTCGCTCATTTATGATGTCGTTGAGCTTCTTGATTCGCTTGAGCTTAACAAGCGAAGACGCGATGAAGGTAAATTGCCCATCAACTTCCTTCTGCCACACGATCCAGCCCATATGCTCTCACTCCCATCTGCTCAGGTGGCTTTTGGGATGCTCTTTGTAGATGCAGTCACAACACATATCCCCGTAATAGGTGCGTGCAGAGCTGCTGGAGTATTCGTTCACCACCCAAGTTGGTATTCGGTGCGCAATTGGTCAGAAGGTGTTGGCGAACGCTTTGAGAAGCTGTTGAGCTATGTTTTAGAGCTACTTTCGCAAACGGACGTGCTCATAGTGCACATTCGTGAGGCTGACTTGGCAGGGCATGCTATGGACCACGAGCTAAAAGCATATGTGCTTCAAGAATTTGATGAGCGGTTCATTCGCCCACTTTGGTATGAGTGGGACAAGCTGGGAGAGATTAGCTTACTTGTCGTCTGCACACACAAGACACTTTGCCAAACAGGCAAACACGAAAGCGGTTTGATGCCATTCTTAATCTACCCACCCATTGGACGCCCAAATGCAGCCGACGCTTTTTATGAGCTATGTGCACTTGAAGATGGCTTAAGACTTGACGAACCAACAGAATTGACAAAGCTCTCGCTACCGTTGCGAGAGCCAATAAAGATAAGCAAAAGGTGAAATAAAAGGCTTCATTGCACAAACCACTTGCTACTCTCGTTCCCCTCCTCCTCAACGCACTACCCTGCCTCAAAACCATGCAATTCACCTTCACATCACTTCGCTCAGATGAGGTTTAGATATGCCCTTCGCTTCAGCACGCTAATCCTCTACTACCCTTCCGCGTGTAAGGCTTGTTCATCTCTTTCACATCAACTTCCTTCAACACTTTACATCCACTGCCCTTCGTGCTAAACCCACTCATGAAGCAATGTCCTTCAAACAAAATGAAGCATGGGTGGCGTGAGAACAAAAGGAGGAGGTGAAATGAAGTGAGAGGTAAAATGAACATGAAAGAAAGAAGCAGACTCTCTA
>JBGOEV010000012.1:0-54924 GCA_041538025.1 Candidatus Thermosaccharophagus gerlachensis
TGGCTTTGCATCCTTATCGCACAATGTTACCCATTCCCATTGCTTGTGCACTCCAGTATGCCACTCCGTTTGTTCCAACAACACATCCTCACCGTGTAAGATGCGAACGAAGAATGAGTCATCTTCTGGCGTTGGTGTTCGCACACGCGCTTTGATGAAGTATTTTCCCGACCTCGGTATCCGCACAGAGATGAACATTCGTGCCTCAGGAGCACCTCCCCTGCCACCTTCTTCACCCGGGACCCAAACGAATTTACCACCTGAGGCTCCTTTGTCCTCCCCAATTTCAAACGGCGAGATGATAAGCGGAGATGCTTCGGCTTCAAAAACTTCGTTTACTTCTACAGCGATGCCCGGATCGTGAAGCAATCTGGATAGCGTTGCAATCGGCTCAATCTTGCTCAGCAATTCCCTACCTACATCCCGCCCGTTGATGCAAAGCAGGCACTTGCGATGCTCTTCCAAACCGTTGGTGCGCGATAGGCGTTCCTTGGTATGTATGTTCGCTTTCATGTGGAGCAAGCCTTTCTCTCCCATCGCTTTTACTTCAATTTCACCACCACTTGTGTGCACAGTCGCAGTGGCATTTGCAAATGCTTTTGCAAACTGAGCGAATGCTTCCTCATCTAAGTCCTCTGCAACACGAAGCCATGCAACAGTGCATGCTGTGCCGCGTGTTGGCACATCAGGGGAATGCGTTACCGTGAGCCTTATAACGCCATACTCGTTCTTGTCGTTTACAAGGGTTATTGGAGGCGTATTGCCGCCCAAGTCTGTAGCGTAAATTATGCGTATCCCAACGGCTGTGTCTTTGTAGCGAGCAATAACAGGCGTATTTAGAGGTATCCTAAGTTCAGTAATGCTGTCAGCTGGCATACGCGTCTTCTCGCCAACCCAAATTTCAACGCCATCCCTTGGGATCACAAAATGAGAGCGCAAGGATACAGGATTAGGGATGCGTAATTTGAAGCGTTGTTCTGTCGGATCAAGTGCTGCAAGCAAGATAGCCTCTCTTTCTCTGTGAACGCTTGCTATAAACGGTTCTGGATGCCAAGATTTTGGGTGTCCCCCTGGTGTTATTTCTCGCTTCTTGCCGTATGGATCATCTCTTGCGTCCATAACAAAGTAGCCCATTGGTGCGTTTACACCGTTCGCAAACTGGAAAGTTAACACCTTATCCTCTGGACCGTAACAGGCACCTGCTACGCCGAGGCTGATTTTCTTCCCGTTATAGTGCGATGCCCAATGTGCGTTTACATCTTTTCCCCAGCGTTGGTGGACAAACCTTGGGCGGTTCCAGAGGGGTAAGTTGCGCAAGTTTTCCGAAGGCTTCCATCCGCATATTAGCAGTTTAGCCGGCGCTATCCATTCGCTTGGCGCATCAAGCCACCCTGCGAAACGAAGGTGTTCGTCAAGGTAACC
This sequence comes from Candidatus Thermosaccharophagus gerlachensis, assembly GCA_041538025.1. Taxonomy (GTDB): domain Bacteria; phylum Armatimonadota; class Fervidibacteria; order Fervidibacterales; family Thermosaccharophagaceae; genus Thermosaccharophagus; species Thermosaccharophagus gerlachensis. The sequence goes on from JBGOEV010000012.1 coordinate 1,423, forward strand.
ACGCCCACGGATATAATCGTAGTCACGGCTGTGAGCGCCCCCGAGGCGCTTGCAAGGTTCAAACCAGTTTGCTGCAATGTCAGTCCAGAAAAGATTTAGTGCCCCTTCCGCTTTTTTGCGCACATCTATTTGAGGGAAAAGTTGCGCAATTAACAATAATGCGTCCAAATCAACTCCATAGTATGTTGGACTTAAATATTCAGAGATGCCGTTTTCCCATGTGAAGAGTAGCCAATTGTCAAGCATTCCCTTGCCCAAGTTGATCAAACCTTCATCCCCAAGACAGATGCCGAGTGCTAAGCAATTCCATGTCTTCTTCAGGTAAATGTTCGTGTAGCCTGGTCTTACCCTGTGTCGTTTGACACCTTCGGCACCAAATTGCATCAACCTAAGCAATCTTTCCTTCAAGCTATTTGGCAACCTTTCGCTATGCCTCATCCAAACCAATGTGGCATCTTCCATGGCAAATTCAACAGCGTTAAAGTCCTCCACCTTCTTGGCTCCGTAATACCAACGGAAGTTGCCAAATGACGGGCTATTCGGGTCACGGTCTTGCATTTCCTCAGCGACGGCAAGTGCTTCGTCAGCCCTGTCTAACCAGAGATTAGCTTCAGCACAATTCAAAACAAATGAAAAAATTCCAGGGCTACTCAGCAATTCATGCCTTCGGCGAATCTGTTCCCACCGAACTTCCATCCGTTTGAGGAAGCTTATGTGCTGAGCAGGGGTTAACGGTGGCAAAGTGTATACAAAACCACCACCAATGCCAAAGAGAAAGAGGGTGATAAAGCACAAGTTTCATCCACCCCCAAGCAATAGCAAATATGCTTTTTACACTTCAAACCACTCACGCTTGTATCTAATCCTCTCGCCCTTTTCAAGTGCCATCCTTGCTCCTATAGCTGTAACTGCCGCTGTCAACGCCTCTTTTACACCACATGCTGGTTTCTTCCCCTCACGGATACATTTGAAGAACTCGCTCAGGGAGATGTAAAAAGGATTTTTTGTCTCCGCTTCCGGTTTTTCAGCTGGTTTAAATCCTTTTTCAAGCTGTGCTGCATACTTTGACGCCTCAGGGTCAAGCACAATCCCAAGTGCATCGCCAAGATGTTCCTTTCTTGCATAAATTTCCCAACCAAATTCAGGTGCATCAGGCTCTTTAAACCAGAGCCCAAGGCGTTCCTTTGAGAACCACATAGCGCCCATAGTCCCAAGAATAAGCTCATAATTTTGCTCATAACTACAGCCAAGCGTTGCAGTATATGTTACCCTCACACCGTTAGGATACTCAAACAAAAGATGGATATTATCATGCACTTCCCTGCCATCCTTCCAGACATCAATCCCACCATCCCCAACTACTGCCACTGGCAAGGTGTTCAAAAACCAGTTTATGACATCAAGCTGGTGTGAACCATATTCAGCCACCAATCCACCAGATGTGTCCCTATAAAGGCGCCAGTTAAGCAAGCGTTCGTATTTCGCATCGGAAACAGGGCGACGAAGTGAGTCTTTACGGTGATAGTGAGCTCTTGCTTGCACTGGTTGACCTATTGCTCCACCCTTGATGAACTTTAAAGCATGCTTGTAAAGTGGGTTGGTGCGCCTTTGATGCCCAACTTGGAAGATATTCTGGCTCGCTATCGCAACTTTCGCCATCTGCTTGCATTCCTCAATTTCGTTTGAGAGCGGTGCTTCGCAGTAGACATGTTTACCTGCTTGCAATGCATCAATTGAGATAGCCACATGTGTGGCAGTCGGCGTGGCAACAATGACAGCTTGCATGTCTTTTTCCCGCTCAAGCATTTGCCTATGATCTGAATATGTGTTCACAGCCTTCCCAAGCGCCCTTGTAGCGCGTTCCAAGTTTGGTTGGTATATGTCGCATAGCGCTATAACTTCAACATCATCCATACGCATCAATTCCTTTAGCAGCGCTCTCCCGTGCATGCCTGTCCCAATAACACCGCATTTTATGCGCTCTCCCTTTTCCTTGCTCTTCGCTTCTTCTTGAGCTTCAGCATACAGTGAGGAAAGCGTAAACGCTGTCACACTGCTCATCACAAACTCTCGTCTTGTCATAACGAGGTATCACCTCCTGCCATGTCTGGAATATCGTCTTTGGTCTGCGGCAGTAAATGATATATCTTAGCAAGCCCTTTGAGACCAAACGAAAGCACTTTAACTTCGTTACCTTCACGAACAAGCAAGACTGCCCCTCTGCCCTTATGGAGCTCACAATGCCTTTTAACACCATTCACACCAAGCAAAAGAAAGGCTGTTGAGAGTGCATCGGCATCAGTTGCGCTCTTGCAAATAGCGTATGCTCGGAGCACTTTGCTACCTTCAGCGTTTCCGAGACTCCCGTTACGATTTGGAGAGCGCGGATCAACGATATGAATCATCTTGCCCTTTGCTGAGTTGATGCACCATTCAGAAACCCCAACACCTACACCACTACATAGCTCAATAACAGCTAAGCGCTCCGACGGCTTTATTGGGTTAGTTACACCGATACGCCACACATCTGCATTCGGTAGCTTGTTAAAAGCATACATTGAACTTTTCCCACCGTGCACGAAGAAACAATCAACACCAGCTTCCTGCAACCTACTTGCTACAACATCAACAGCATATCCTTTTGCGATGCCGCATAAATCAATTGCGATGCCCTCTCTCAGGAACTTTACCGTCATCGTATCGTCGTCCAATTGTAACCATTTCAAGCCAACCAATGCATTCTGTTCACCCTCAGCCCTTGACCCATGTAACACTGTTGAGGTGTTATTACAGGCTCTTCCTTGCTTTTCGGAGAGCGTAAGTGCTCCAACGGTGATATCAAATGCGCCACCCGTTTCAACGCCTATCCTAACTGCTCGTTTAAGCAACCAAAATAATTGAGGTTCAACCTTAACCGGGTAGTGGTATGCATGACGGTTTATGTCGCTCAGGTGACTGTCGAAGATGAACGGGCTAAGTTGCAATTCTAATTGCTCAACTTCATCCAATGCTCTTTCAAGAGTTGCGCTAAGATATGCTTCGTCATCACTAAGGGCAACGATCTCAAACTTACACGCCATAGCTACACGGCTTGCTGTAACTATACCCATTACTACGCACCTTTCAACCGTCTCGTGAGAACTTGTCTTCGCTTGTCTTTGTTTGTCTTCGGTTATCTTTGCGATGTAATTACGAGCTCGCTTGCTGTGTCTGCGGGTCAAACTTCATTACCTTATCCTGCCTGTAGGAAAGCTCTGCAAGCCCAACTGCGACCATCACTTTGTATGCAAGTTCAACATCGCAATTTGGCTTCCCTCTGGTGCGCACACATTCAAAGAAGTTTTTGTGGTGTGCAGCAACGCTATCTGGAATGGGTTCAACCGAAACTTCTTCAACTTCTCTTTCCTCAGCGTATGGGCGTGTTGGGCGGATAACAATTCTATTGCCACTTATCTCCATTGTCGCTTCATGCCCTCTTATGAGTGTCGGGACGCCAACCTCGTTTGCCATTGATGAAACGATTACCACATTGTAATTGCCCGGATACTCAACGATCATGTGGTAAGTATCTGGAACTTCTCTATCCTTGTGCACATAAATTCCACCGCTTGCTACCACCCTTGTTGGGAATTCAGCACCAATTGCTAAAAGCAAAGTGTTAAGCACATGCGGGAAGAGGTCTGTGCCTATCCCTCCAGAGTAGTCCCAGAACTTGCGCCACCTGAAAAACCTCTCTGGATCCCAAGGGCGCTTTGGAGCTGGTCCAAGGAAGGCATCCCAATCAAGGTTGACGCCCGGTTTTGCATCTGAGTCTATCGGATAGTTCCATTCGCCTTCTTTTGAGTTCCTGCAATAGCTGGCTTGCGCCCAAACAATCTTCCCAAGCTTACCTTGCTTGACCAACTCTGCAGCCTTATGCCATACCTTCTCTGAGCAACCTTGCGAACCAACTTGCACAACCCTCTTCGTCCTAAGTGCTGTCTCATACACCTGCTTGGCTTCTTCAAAGTATCTTGTGAAAGGTTTCTCAAGGTAGATATCCTTTCCAGCTTCCATCGCATCTATTGCCATGCGCGCATGCCAATGTTCTGGTGTTGCTATCCAAACAACATCAACATCGTTCCATTCAAGCAACTTACGGTAATCCTTAAACGGCTTTGCGCCAGATATCTTGACGGCGTTGTTGAGCCTCTTTTCGTAGATATCGCATACGGCTATAACTTCTATGTTCTCCGAACCGCTTTTTGAAGCTTCAACAAGCTTCCTCAAGTGATGTGTGCCCATCCCACCGCAACCAATTACACCAACATTGATCCTGTCGTTAGCCCCAATAACTCTCGCAGGTCCAGCAAGAGCGTAGTTTCTACTTTTCTTCCATCCGGATGCAGCTACGCCTGCAGCAACTGCTGCACCTACTCGGATGAAATCACGCCTTGTGAGCGCCTCATTACCACCTTGCATGTTAATCAACACCTCCTCGTGTGAAAGCTTGTAGGACAAACAACTCATCATCAATTATGCCTTAAGCTATGTTGCCTCTTCAATTGAATTAGAGGCAACAAACATACTTCTGTTTGCATAGCTCAGCCGTTGCACATGTTGTTGAAAACAGTCAACACTACAATTTTGTGACAACCGCCAACGCTATAATGTGCTATTGGCGTTTGCCTACCGAGCGTTCAAGCTACCACATAAAAGTTAAGTCATAGTTTGCTGTAGTTTCAGGTGATGCGAAATAACCGCTGTTGGAGGTGTTGCAGTGGAGCGAAACGATGGCAATTTTGGCTGTCTCAAGGAAATGCTTGATGCCCATGATATAGCTTTGCTGAACAGGGCTCAGTTAGGATTACCTGTTGAAAGAAAACCGTTTGATGTGCTTGGAGAAGAGCTTCAGATGAGCGAGGAAGAGGTTTTAGAAAGACTCAAGCGCTTAAAGCGTATCGGGATCGTGCGAAGTGTGAGTGCATCTTTTGATGCATCAAGGCTCGGGTATAGAAGCGCGCTTGTAGCTTTCTCAGTTGAAAGTAAGCACCTGACCGATGTCGCAAGTGTTATAAGCTCATTGCCGTTTGTCAGCCACAACTATGAACGTGATGCCGAGTTCAATCTTTGGTTCACAATCACCCTCCCATCTGAGATAGACATGGAGGCTGAAGTTGTAAAGCTCGCTCTTGAGTGTAATGTGCATAAATGGTTGTTTCTTCCAACCCTACGCACATTTAAGATAGGTGTAGCGTTGGATGCTTCACTACGCTTTGGAAACATTTTTGAAAAGAGTGATGAGCCACCAATGCCAAAGCGCGACCTCGCTGAGGATGACATAACATGCATACGCATACTGCAAGAGGAGTTACCGCTTACAAGCGCTCCGTTTGATGAGCTTGCAAAAGCGCACGGGAAAAACGGAGAGTGGTTGATTGAGCGTGCTAAGATTCTCCTTAGTGAGGGTAGGCTAAGGCGAGTTGCTGTTTTCGTTAACCACAAAAGACTCGGTTACAACGCAAACGCACTCGTTGTGTGGTCTGTCCCAAATGAAGAGGTTGAGAAGGTTGGGAAGGCTCTTGCTGCAGTTAAGCAAGTTAGCCATTGCTATCATCGCCCTGCATATCCAGAATGGCAGTTTTCGGTCTACACTATGTTTCACAGCGTCGATGAAAAGAGCTTACAAAAAGCTGTTGAGGAAGCAGCAAGTATCGTTGGGGATTACAAGTGGAGGATGCTCCTTTCGGTGCGCGAGTTTAAGAAAGCAAGAGTGAAGTTCTTCGCATAGCGCACGAAGAGATTACTGCATGAGTTTTAATGCCGAGATAAATTTTTTGGAAGGTGAAGAGCGATGAAGATGATCCACGCTATCATACGCCCCCACAAACTTCACGAAGTAAAAGAAGCACTTGAGGAAATAGGAGTCACTGGGATGACAGTCACAGAGGTGCGAGGCGCGGGGAAGCAAAGGGGAATAGTTGAGCGCTACAGAGGGGCTGAATACACCATAGACCTCATATCAAAGGTGAAACTTGAGATAGTTGTTAGAGATGACCAAGTTGAGGAAGTGATTGATGCCATTATACGAGCAGCGCGCACGGGCGAAATCGGCGATGGTAAAATATTTGTCACACCAGTTGAAGAAGCCGTTAGGGTGCGCACGGGTGACAGAGGTGTTGATGCGATCTCATAATTTGAGAGGTCATCAATATGAACGACAAGTTTGAGTTCTTCAGAACCGAGATTAAGAAGATAGCGAGCGATTGGAGAAACGCCACATTGAAGATAAAGCCATCGGAAGTAAGTGGATTATGGTTATGCCACGAGCTCTCGGCAGGCTTGGACAACATCATAAGAAGGATTTACGAAGTTTCATTCAACTTAGCCCTTGAAGCTGCGGGCGAGCACTACAGGGCTGGGGAAACCGAGATAGCAATAGTTGCGACAGGAAGTTATGGCAGGAGACACCTCTGCCCTTTCTCAGATGTTGATATCGCTTTCATACCATCAGAGCAAGATAACCCATTCGTTGATGCACTAATAAAATACGCCTTCAGGTTGCTCGTATCAGCTATTAGCGATGCAACAGATTTGCGCCTCGGCTACGCTTATAGACCTCTTGAGGATATACCAAACCTTGACAGCATTACAAAAACAGCTCTGCTGGATGCGTGCTTAATCTCTGGAAGCGAAAGACTTTACAAAGAACTGCTCAACCAACTCTATGAAACGATTGATGTTATAGCGTTCGTGCGTGACAAGGTCGCTGAACGCTCATCGGCGCGCAAGTCGGTAATTTATTCAACCGAACCGAACATAAAGCTGGGCACAGGAATGTTGCGTGATGCGCTTCAAATCCTGTGGTTGCTTTCCGTTATAAACAAACTGCATCCGCCAGTAGCAAATAAGCTTTGCGAAGTTGGGGCGCTTCAAAGAAGCGAGGCGGAGATGCTTGAAGAAGCGATTGACTTCTACCTGAGGGTGCGCAACTGGCTCCACACACGCTGTGGTAGGAAAGAAGATGTGTTGCTCCGTGAATACCAAGCACAAATAGCGAATGACTTTGGATTTGAAGGCAACGAGAGAAGTAAAATCAACGCTTTCTTTGAACGCCTCTACGGATATGCCGAAGCTGTTAATTCACTTGTAAGAGATGTTGAAGAGAGCGCACTTGAGATGAAGGTAGAGATTGATGAGCACTTCTATGCGGAGCACAAACAACTATACGTAAAAGGAGAAGATGTTCTGCTGAGGAAGCCAAAGCTTTTGCTTGTAGCCTTCCAGCATGCACAAAGGTATGGATTGGAGTTCTCGCGTGAGCTTAAGAGGAATATAAGGCATGTAGCATCCAAAGTTGGTAAAGTGCTTTTGAGAGCCAATGGGTGTGGCAAGGAGTTGATGAGGATACTTGAACAGCCGTTGCATCAGGACACGATCAAGGAAATGGTAGAGCTTGGTATGCTTCAGGCTTTCGTTCCGGAGCTTGAGAGGGCGATGAGGTTTGTGCCGAGCAATAGAGCCCACGAGCTTACGGTCGGCGCACACTGTGTTCGCACACTGTTGAACTTGATTGAGCTTGAGTTGAAGAGCAAAGACTCAGAAACACTTATGGGTGAAGTTTGGAAGGAAGTAAGTGACAAAGGAATATTGCGCCTTGCTGCCCTACTGCATGACCTTGGGAAAGTGATTTCGGAAGATGAGCAAAGGCACTGTGAAGCTGGAGCTTCAATCGCTTCAGAGGTAGCCGAAGCTATAGGGCTTGATTCAGAGAGTAAAAATTTGGTTGTCTCACTCGTCAAAAACCATATGCTACTTCTGAGGACAGCACGCTTGCATGACATACAAGATGAAAGCGTCTTATCGAAGCTCGCAAATGAGATACGTGATGTTGGCATGCTTAGAATGCTTTATCTGCTTTCGTATGCCGATGCGCAAGCTGTTAGCAAACAGACATTTACAGAACTTGAAAAAGAACTGCTTGACATGCTTTTCATCAACCTGCACCGTTACATGGTGCAACAAACTGAAGCCAGCGTGCCAACCGACATAAGTGAAAAATGGTCGTATCTCTCACGACGGCTGAAGAAGAGCGGTCTAACTCAAAAGCAACTTGAGATAGCTACATCCCTTTTCCCACCCAGCTACTTGTTAAACATGCCACTTGAATTAATCGCTGAGCGCTTGCAAATAGTTGATAGGTTGACCGAGACCCAAAAGCCAGTCATAGTGATACGCAGTGAACCTGGTGTTGATTTTTCTGAGCTTTCAATTTGCACATACGATGACCCGACACCGGGCTTGCTAAGCAAGATATGTGGAGTGCTCTACGCAAAAGATGTGGATATACGCATGGCATATGTGCTGACTGCAAACATGCCAGCAAGCTTTGGTAAGAGGAACATCGTCCTTGACACTTTGTATATACGCACAAGGTATGGACAGGTTAGCGAAGCGAGGGCAAGACAAATAAGTGAGACGCTTGAGAAAGTGTTATGTGGTGAAGTAACTGTTGAGCAGGTGCTCATGGAAGCCGGCTTTGAAACGGAGTTCCCAGTCAATGTCCTTCACCTCTCAATAAGCAATGCTATATCAAAGAGGTGCACAGTCATCCACATCAAAGCCGATGACAGAAGGGGGCTTCTTTTCCGCATAGCGAACGCTATATCCTCACTCGGCTTGGACATTCTTATGGCTAAGATAAACACATGGCGTGATATAGCTGAAGATTCGTTTTATGTTGTTGTAAGAGGCGGTGGAAAGATACCAGATGAAACCCTAAGATGGTTTGAGACAGAACTCATGAAGAGGCTGACAAAAAGATGAGCGAGAAAGCCGAAGTGAGCCCTCCACACTATGACGCGAGCGCCATCGCAAATGTCCTACTCTCAAAAGTGAGACGAAGCAAGGATAAGGAGTTCCTCAAAGCTTTCTCACACATCGCCGAAGATGTGGAACTCTCTATCATGCTAATTCCCATTGCTGACGAATTCGCCGAAGCAATTTCAGAGGCACCAGATATGGCGATGGCGTTGGTCAACTTTAGGCGACTATGTGATGTTGCAGGAAAAACTCATCTGCTTAAATGGCTCAGCGAAGATAAGGGCATGTTGCACGCTGTTCTGAAAATTCTTGGGACAAGCAATTATGCTGCTGATACGCTTTATCTCCATCCAGAATACCTCAGCATACTTTCGCCACTGCGAAATCTTAGTGAGCCGAAAGGTTTTGAAGCTTTGATGAACGAAGCAAGAGATGCAACAAAAGCCTTCAGAGAGATAAAGCGAAAATGGGATAGCCTCCGAAGGTTCAGACAAAGGGAAACATTACGCATAATAGCTGCTGATGTGCTTGGGATGATGTCTTACGAAAATGTTGTAGCCGAATTAAGCAATCTGGCTGAAGCAGTTGTGAGGGTAGCTCTTGATTTAGCTATTGAGCAAATCGGATTAAGCTCACCTCAAGAGACATGTGGCTTCCTCGTGATAGCGCTCGGGAAGTTAGGTGGCTTTGAGCTCAACTATAGCTCCGACATAGATCTCATGTTCACATTTGATGAAGATTTGCTACTCAAGCACGTGTTCAATGGCGATGGAGACGAAAGACGGAGAAGCAGATTAGCCTCACAGATCGCAACGAGGTTAGCTTTCGCTCTCACATCTGGGTTATCCGATGTAACCGAGTATGGATATGCATACAGAGTTGACCTGCGCTTGCGCCCATACGGTCAAAGTGGTCCGATTGCGCTTAAGTGGGATGCCATGATAAGCTACTACGAATCATGGGCAAGAAGTTGGGAAAGAATGGCTCTGCTGAAAGCAAGACCAATAGCAGGCGATGTTACAGTTGCAATGCGGTTTTCGCGTTTCGTTGATAGCTATGTTTACACAACCCCAATTGAGAGTGACTCAATTTCTGCTCTCATGGAAGTAAAGAAGCATAGCGAAGAGTTAGCCGAAACTACCGCACCATTAGGACATGTTAAAGCTGGGAGGGGCGGAATAAGGGATGTTGAATTTGTCGTCCAATTGCTCCAACTCCTTTTCGGTGGCAAATATGAAACCTTAAAAACGCCAAACACACTGAAAGCAATCAAAGCCTTGCTTGATTGTGGCTTGCTAACGCACGAGGAATATGAGGGGCTTACAGAAGGATACGTCTTCCTCAGGAAACTTGAGCACATGCTCCAGATAGTTGAGCACCTGCCGATCCGTGAGCTACCAAAGGGAGCTGATGAGCTTGACAAGCTGGCAAGGCGCATGAGCTTTGATACTGCGGATTCACTTTTATCCGCTTACAGGATGCACACAAGGAATGTGCGTTCCATCTACGAGAGGGTTTTGAGGGACGTTGAGAGCATATTCAGCAAGGTAGCAGAGGATGCTGTTTTGCGAAGCGTTGTTGAATGCGACGATGAACGCATCCTTGATTGGCTCTCACGCTATGAGTTTAAGAAACCAAACGAAGTTTTGAATACACTGCGCTTCTTAGTTGATGGTCCTGCTGGTGTCCCTTTGAGCCTTAGGGAAAGGATTGTTGTGACGCGTCTCCTACCAAAGGTAATGGGAGCTGCATCTAAAACGGTTAACCCAGATGCTGCTATACTGCGCTTGGAGCAAATCGCAACCGCATTTGGAAACAGGGCAGCATTCATATCCTCGCTATGCTCAAACGATTTGGCACTGGAGATGTTTTTGAAATGCATCGCGTTCTCGGGATATCTAACAGAGTTGATGATGCGCTATCCCGAATATGCAGAGGTCATCTTGAAGGAACCACTGAGCGATGTTAGCAGTTTATCCGCTATCGGCGTTGAGCTTGTGGAGAAAGCTGTAAATGCAAAAACAGATGAGGACACAAAGAGGCTCATCAGACGCTTCAAGCATAGAGAAGTATTGCGCATCGGCTTCAGCGAACTTAGCGGGTTGCTTGGAAGTGATCTGGCAGCAACAGCGCTAAGCGAAATCGCCGATATATGTGTTGAGGCTGCATTGAAAAGGTCAATGACGCTACTTGCTGGTGAGCCTGTCAGGATGGTTGCTATCGGGTTAGGTGGGCTGGGAGCGAAGGAATTACATTACGCATCAGATTTGGATTTAGCATTCGCCCACGAAGGTGAATATGCTATAGCATCACAGGTAGCCACCCATACGATTCACCTTCTCTCCGAAATCACTAACGACAGTTTCGCATACAAGGTTGATGTGCGACTTCGTCCTCAACCATCTGGCGCACTCTCATGGTCAACTAAAGCATGGCTGGATGCTTTGAAAGATATTGAAGCATGGCAGTTTCTTTCATTTCCAAGGATGAGAGGCACTGCTGGCGACATTGGTATAGCTTTCAGGCTCATAAACATTGCATGGGATGAGATGGTGCGACAGTTTTCAAACACAAATGTTCTTGGTGAGCTGTTGAAGCTGTGGCAGAAGGCAAAAGAAGAACATAAGCCACCAAGTGATAAGCTTGATCCGAAGTATGCCTCTGGTGGGTTAGTTGACATTCAGTTCGCTGTAACCCTTATACAGCTGGCTTACGGCTCAAAATCAAATTCACTTAGACACTATAGCTATTCCCATGCTATCAAAACAGCTGCCAAACTGTCACTGCTACCAGCAAACGATGCACAGGCATTGCTTGAAGGACATAAGTTTATGAGGATGATGAAAGCACTGATCACGCTGATTAAATCACCACAAATAACACAGGTAAGCATCAATGATGCGGAGTTTGAACAGCTTGCGATGCAAATTATAGGGAAGGCATCTCCAGAAAGTGCAGTTGTAGAAGTGATGCAGAGGTGGGAAAGAACAACGCAAAGGGCATATGAAGCAGTGATGCGCACGGTTGAGCATGTGGCTAAAATGGTAGCATGAGTTGTAACCCTCGATACAACCTGACATTTTAAGTGGGGGCTTCCATTCGGGGTGATGGATGATGAGGAGTGAATGGAGATTGATGTGTATCTTCCTCCCATTGTTGCTCCTGAGCCATCAAGGGTTAAGGTGCCAGCAGCAACCCGAAGGAGTTGTAGATTTCAAGGTCGTTGGAAAAGTAAAGCTGCCAGACGGGCAAGCAAAGGACTGGCAAGTGTGTGCCTCAACTTTGATCTACCCTGCATTGCCGAAAGATCGCAAGGCAATCATTGGAGTGACCAAAGTGAGGGAAGACAGCTCTTTTGAGCTTCCAGTTCGTGCAAAACAAAACGAACTCATCTTCATATGCGCATACTTCAAAGGCGTGCTCTCATGTAGCTCAGTTACTCCGATAAGAGCACCAAACAAAAGCAATGTAAGTGTTGAGCTTCCACAGATGCATCTTGATGCGCTTAGAAAATCCGTTGACTTCGTTATTCTCAAGCCTGACGGTGGTGCGCTCGGGAGGCGTGTAAAAGCCCATCTATACAACCTTTATGGCGAAGTGAGTGCAAGCACCAATGGGTTAGTCTCAGATAGCACAGGAAGATTGCACATTGATTCTCTTCCAACAGGGTTATATGACATCTGGGTTGAATCGGTTGAGGGGGATGAAGATGGCAAAGCCTTCTCACGCTCGGTTTTCCGAGGCGTTGAAGTGACTGCTGGGGACGAAACACAGAGAATTGAGCTCAAGTTAAGCCCTTCATGCAGTATTCGTGGTCGCCTTATATTTCAAGATGGGCGACCTGCTGCTGGAAGTATCGTCTCGGTTCAAAGCGGGACATTCCAGAGCCAAAGGCTGTTATTTGGGAGTGAAGTAGCTGCACATGCTCATGGCGCAATTGATTGCTACTCAGAGACCGTTGTTAAAAGCGATGGAACATTTATCCTCACTGGTTTGACCGAAGGAATACATTGCTTTGATGTGCGCCTTAAAGGTGAGAAGCTACCACGGTATACACTAAGCGACATCGCAGTTAAGGCAGGCTCAGTAAGAGACATAGGCGAGGTTAAACTGCCAGAGGATGGATGGCAGTTCATGTTTGATGGGCAAACAATTAAAGGTTGGAAGGAAAGCGATTTCATCGGCAGGAGCGAAGTGATGGTTGAAAACGATAGGATCGTCATGCTCACTGGAAACGATATGACGGGCATAACTTGGGTTGGTGAGCTCCCGAGAGTTGATTACGAGGTAACTTTGCAAGGGATGAGAGTTGACGGCTCTGATTTCTTTTGTGGGCTTACATTCCCAGTGGGCGATAGCCATTGCACGTTAATACTTGGTGGATGGGGTGGGAGCGTCGTTGGTCTATCGTGCATAGATGGTCTGGATGCATCGCAGAATGAGACATCCACATCAATACACTTCCAAAACAAGCGTTGGTATCGCATCAGGGTGAGAGTTACGAAACGCAAAATTGAAGCATGGCTCGATTCAAAGAAGATAATTGATGTCATCATAGAGGGCAGGCAGATTTCAATACGGTGGGAGTGTGAGCCATCAATACCATTTGGCATAGCAACATGGCGCACAACAGGCGCTGTAAGAGACATACGAATACGGAAGCTGGAAGCAGGTTAAAGGGAGGTGGGCAAGTGTGACTAAGGATGTTGGTAGCGTTCACGAAAGTGGTAGTGGGATGACGAGGCGCGATTTCATTCGCAACGCTATAGCTGTAGGAGCTTCAATAGGAGCAGTTGGCTTCCCTACCATCCTCGTTAAACCGCAGGCTAAAACATTCAAGATCGGACTCATCGGGTGCGGTGGCAGGGGCAGAGGGGCTTTGGTTGATGCTCTTGAGGCAGGCAAGATACTTGGCTTTGATGTGCGCATAGTGGCACTCGCTGATTGGTTTCGTGAGAGGGCAATTGATGCGGGGAAGAAATTTGGAGTGCCAGAGGAAAGATGTTTTGGTGGACCAAAAGCTTATGAAGCCCTCCTTGAAACAGATGTTGAGATAGTGTTGCTTTGTGAGCCTCCGGCTTTTCGTCCAATACACCTTGAAGCGGTGGTTAAAGCTGGCAAGCACGCCTTCATTGAAAAGCCATGCGCTGTTGATCCACCGGGATGTAGGCGGGTTATCGCAGCTGCTGAGGAAGCTCAAAAGAAGGGGTTGGTGATAACTGCGGGCACAGAGATGAGACATGACTTCAACTTCAGGCTCACTCATCAAGCTGTAGCTGTTGAGGGAGCGCTTGGGAGGCTCTTTTATGGGCGAATAGCTTTCTGCATAGGACATATGTTCAGAACACGCCCAATTAACCCGAAGAGCATAGACGACGTTGTGCGCACATGGCAGGATTGGGTATGCCTATCAGGTGATCATATTGTGGAACAGCACATCCATAACATAGACATCGCTAATTGGTTTGTTGGTAGACCACCGATAAGCGCTGTAGGCTTCGGCGGGAGAGCAAGAAGAAATGCAGGTGACCAGTATGATTTCTTCAGCGTTGATTATGACTACGGTGATGGCGTCCACATACACTCAATGTGCAGACAGATAAATGGCTGTTGGAACTGGGTTGGGCACGATTTCGTTTACGAGAAAGGACGAACAAACGGTAGCGATTACCCAAAGCCAAAACAATCACCTATCCCTCCAGACCTCCCTAAAGGTCCAAGCAGCCACCACCAAGAGCAGATTGATACGCTTTACTATGTTGCGAAGGGGATTCCAGTGAATGAAGCTAAAGCGCTCGCTGAATCAACAGCGACAGCCATAATGGGGCGCATTTCGGCATACACAGGTAAGCAAGTCTTTTGGGATGAAATAATGGGTGACCCCAAGAAGAATCCAGAGCTATACAATTTGACGTTGAAACCGAGCGCTGAGGATTTTATCAATGGGACTGCTGAACTGCCGAAAGAAAATGTAATAGCCCTTCCTGGCTTTCCACCGTAATAAACAATCCAAAACTAAGCGGGGGTGATGTGATATGGCTGAAGTGGTTGAAGCGAGCGAAATGGAGCGCAGGAGAAGGATGCAATGGTGGCACGAGGCGAAGTTCGGCATGTTCATCCACTGGGGTTTATACAGCGTCATAGGGAGACATGAGTGGGTTATGGAGCTTGAAGCAATACCAGTCGCTGAATACGAACAGTTGACCAAGCTGTTTAAACCAAAGCCAAACCCAGCAGCTGAGTGGGCTCGCCTCGCCAAAAGAGCAGGCATGAAATACATGGTCATGACAACAAAGCATCATGAGGGCTTTTGCCTCTTTGATACGAAATACACAGACTACTGTGCTCCGAAGGTCTGTGGGCGCGACCTTGTCTTGGAGTTTGTTGAGGCTGCACGCTCCGAAGGGCTAAGGGTTGGCTTTTATTACTCTTTGATGGATTGGCATCACCCTGACGGAGTTCGTTGCGCTTACGATGAGGAGGCAAGGAAACGCTTCGTTGAATACATCCATGGGCAAGTAAGGGAGCTATGCACAAACTACGGTAAGATTGACATCCTATGGTATGACGTGCCATGGCCCTTGAGCGCAGAAGGATGGGAGTCGGAAAAGATGAACAAGATGGTGCGCGAACTCCAGCCTGACATCATCATCAACAACCGTTCGGGCTTACCAGAAGACTTTGACACACCAGAGCAACATATACACCCAAGTGTCGGGAGAGCATGGGAAGCATGTATGACGATGAACGAAAGCTGGGGCTACCACAAAGCCGACGATGCGTGGAAAACACCAAAGCAAATACTGCGCAACTTAATAACATGCGCAAGGGACGGCGGTAATTACCTTCTCAACATAGGACCGATGGCTGACGGAACTGTTCCTGAGGAATCGGTGCGCATACTTGAAGCTGTTGGTGATTGGATGGCGAGGCACGGTGATACAATTTATGGAGCTGAGCCATGCGCTGTGAAAAGGTCTGTGTTTGCTAACTTCACTCGCAAAGGTAACAAGCTTTTCGTGCATGTCTATTTCTGGCCCGGCTCCGAGTGGGCGATCGGCGGACTAAGGACAAAAGTGCTCTCTGCAAAGTTGCGTTCAACTGGTGAAGAGGTTAAGTTTGAGCAGAATGAGTTCAGGGTTCGTTTTAAAGGGTTGCCTGAGGAAGCGCCAGAACAACCTATAACTGTTCTCGAACTTGAATGTGACGGTGAACCAGTTCAAGACATGATGTTTGTCAGACAAAACATGCCAAGAGGTAAAGTTTGAAAAGCATCTGAGGCTAATGGTTGTAAGCAAGATAGCTTGCACATGAGAGGGGCTATGAAGGGACCAGAGTTGCTTACAGCAGCCGAGGAAAACTACTTTCGCGCCATTGAATTTCGCTACCCAAAGTGGATACCTGTGAGGGTTAGCTTGCTACCTGCCACATGGATGCGCTATAGAGAAGCCCTTGAAGAGATTGTTTTGAGGCATCCGCTCATCTTTGGTGAATACAGGAAGGGCAGTAAAAACTTTGACGAGGTTAGTGGCACTTATCGTGCAGGGGAACATGTGGATGAGTGGGGATGCGTTTGGAAGAACATACGAGATGGGCTTGAGGCATTTGTAGTCTATCACCCAATTGAGGATTGGGACGCTCTTGAGAGATATTGCCCACCAGAGCCAAAGGCTGATTCGCTACCTCATGGGTTCATGTTCCTTCGCCTGACCTACTTACGAGGCTTTGAGAATTTGATGATGGACTTCGCTGAGGAACCACCGCAGCTCCATAAGCTCATTGAGATGGTGCTCTCATACAACCTTGCTGTTGTTGAACGCATCTTATCACGCAATCCGAAGATAGTCTATTTTGGCGATGACTTAGGGATGCAAGATAGACTCCCGTTCAGTCCCGATCACTTCCGTAGATACTTAAAGCCATGCTATGAACGGATATTCAAGCGCTGTAGAGAAGCAGGCTCACATGTATACTTCCACAGCGATGGGCACATAGTTGAGATAATTCAAGACCTCATAGAATGCGGAGTAAGCGTCCTCAACCCACAAGTGAGGGCAAACGGTTTGGATGAACTTGTTAAAGAATGTAAAGGGAGAGTTTGCGTTGACCTTGACTTGGACAGACAAATGTTCCCTTTCTGCTCGCCGAGGGATATAGAGGAGCATATCAGGGAAGCTGTGGTGAAGCTTGGTTCACCTGAAGGTGGTTTAATGCTGAGTGCGGAAGTTGGACCGGATGTGCCACTCAGCAACATTGAGGCAATATGTGATGCCCTTGAGCGGTATATGTTCTTTTACACGCAACACTAAAATGAAAGGCTCGTCATAGGGGGTGTGAGAAGATGGCGAGGGTGCCGATTATAGCAGGAAATTGGAAGATGAATTGCACCATCTCTGAGGCTGTTAGTTTGGTTGAGGGGATAAAGGCGCTCATCAGTGACATAACACCTGACCAAGTTGAGGTTGTCTTGTGCCCACCATTCACAGCGCTCTTACGGGTAGCACAGCTCATTGAAGGAACTCACATACGCCTCGGTGCTCAAGACACCTTCTGGAAAGAGAAGGGCGCATACACCGGTCAAATATCACCACTCATGCTCAAGGATGTTGGATGCACATATGTTATCATCGGGCACTCGGAGAAAAGAGGCAGGTTTGGCACCACAGACCCAGAGATGACAGAAGAGATGCTAAAGCTGTTCGGTGAGAATGACGCAACCGTCAACAGAAAGATAATAGCTGCACTCTCGCATGGTTTGAAGCCGATAGTTTGTGTTGGAGAAACACTCAGCGAAAGAGAGAATGGATTAACTGATAAGGTCGTGCATGAACAGCTTATTGGGGCACTCTCATCTGTGACTAAGGAAATGGTTAAGAACATCACATTCGCCTATGAGCCAGTTTGGGCTATAGGAACAGGAGTTGTCTGTGACGCAAACGAGGCTAACAGAGTTATCGGGATGATCCGCAACACCATCAGGGAGATGTATGATGAAGAAACTGCTGAGGCTGTTCGGATACAGTATGGTGGTAGCATTACACCAGATAACATTGAGGAGCTTATGCTTCAACCGCAAATTGATGGTGGGCTTGTGGGCGGTGCAAGCCTTCGCCCAGATTCATTCTCAGCAATAGTGCGGAAAACACTTGAGGCTAAACAGCGTGTTGGATGAAGAGATTACGACGTAGCTTCTTCTTTATAACGCACAACGAATACATTGACGATAGCATCATGGAGGGCTTGTTTTGTTGGCACAGTCAAAAGGATAGCTATGCTTATGAGACCACATGGAAGCATAAACATCGCAAACACTATTTCGCGTATTAGGACCCTGAAGAAAGAAGGCAACATGCCAGACTCGTTGACGATGTAGAGCTTAAACAGCGACTTACCCATCGTTTGTCCCCACCACCAATGCGATATAAGACGATAGAGGAAAAAGCCTCCCACAGTAACAATCCAAATGTAGCGTTGCAAGTTAGCATCGCTGACAACCCATTTATCCGGACCGTAAAGTGAGCTCATCACAATTTGCCCAAGCCCCCATGTCCCCACAGCGATGATGTATAATGCTGGTATGAGCACAAGGAGGTCAACTGCGAAAGCGAGGAAACGAAGAAACAGACCTGCAGGCTCACCAATTGAAAGCACTTCTTCTGGGACTCCAACAGCTGTGGAGCTATAAGGTTGTGGAGAGCTTTGAAGATTTGGAGCACTTGGAGGTTGATTAGCAGGGACGTGCTGTTGCGGTGTAAGTGGTGGGCTTATGCGTTGCCTGTAGGATGGCTGATGTTGTTGTGGGGTTACCGGGCGCGGTGGCGACACCTTAAGCGGTAGCTTGTTCTCAAACGCAAGCTTCATTTCCCTAACACTTTTAAAGCGCTCATCTGGACGAACTCGGAGCGCAATCCATATCGCTTTATCAATATGCGGTGGCACGTTCGGGTTGATTGAGCGGACCGGGATAAGCTTATCAGTTGTTCCAGCTGCTCTCTCAGTTGCCTCAGGTGGTATGACACCTGTGAGCATGTAATAGAATGTTGCACCAAGCGCATAGATATCGCTCCTTTGGTCTGTAGTTCCATGCCCGTATTGCTCAATCGGAGAAAAGCCAGGTGAGACAGCTCTTGCGCCAGCTTGTGTTTTCTGCCCTGCTCTGTATACTTTGGCGATACCGAAATCAACAAGAACGGGTTCTCCATTTGGAGTGAGCTTAATGTTTGATGGCTTAATATCACGGTGGATTACTGGCGGGTCTTGCTCATGCAAGTATTGCACAGCTGCCATTACTTTTTCAGCGATACTCAAAGCTTTGTTAATCGCCAGTGGACCGTTCTTTTGAACCAGTGTTTGCAAATCCTCACCCGGGATGTAGTCCATGACTATGTATTGCCTGCCATTGCGCTCAACAAAGTAATCTTTGACTTTGGGCAAGTTTGGGTGGCGCAGCTTCATCAGTATTTGAGCTTCACTCACAAATTGCTGTTGTGCCTCTGGTGATTGGTCAAGGTTTTCCTTTACAGCTACAGGCGCATCGTTCATCCTTGAATCAAACGCAAGGTAAACCGCACCCATCCCACCGCAACCAAGGACACGCACCACTTTGTAACGCCCTTTGAGCACTGTCCCAAATCCAAGAAGCCCTCTTAGCCGTGTCCCACAGCGAACACAATAGCGGGCTCGGGAGGAATTATCTGCACTGCACTTAGGGCACATTTGCATCTGGTGAACAGCACGATCCATTCATTATTCACTCCTGCTCAAAACACATCTCAACTTCGCCAATGCGTATAACATAACCGTTGCGAATCACATTTTCACCTGTGCGCCTCCCGTTCACAAATATGCCCTTCTTAGTCAGGTCCTTAATAACCCACTCATCTCTCCAACGCTCTATAAGAGCGTGCTCACCAGAAACCGTTTCATAGCCGTGAAAGCTCTCGTCAATGCGTATGTCGCAGGAGGGGTCTGTCCCGATCTTCACTCTATCACGGTCAATGCGGAAAGCTCTGCCATCGCTCAATCGCAAAACGAAATGATGTGTAGTAGCTTGCTCAACCGCCTCAAATTCCTCAGCCTCACCTGCATGCTCCAATGGTGTTTGTGCTTCTAACACATCGGTGCATTCGCTTCCTTTAGCTTCACGGCTTGCTTCATCGCGCTTTGTAATTTCGCCCTGCGCCTTGCTGCGAAGCCCGAAGAGTTTCTTCAAGGTGTTACTGAGGGATTGCCAATTCATCTCCTCTCACCTCTGGAGAACAATCACAAGCATTTAAGAACGGGGCTGTAGTGAACCCGTCCATTTACATTTTGTATCGTGGTGAGGCATCCTTTCTATCCTCATTCGCTTTGGGACAAGCAAGATATTGTTGAGTGTTCACGGCTAAGGGGCAAATCGGTGTTTAAAAAGTGGCTCAGAAGCTGAGTTGCATGTTTGTCTTAATTCAATCCTTTCACTTCCTACCCCAATTGAGTAGCGCCTTGGCAGCATTGTAGATTTTGAATGCGTTGGGCAAGATAGCTCTTTCAAGATTTGGCGCACACGGTATCGGGACATCTTCAGCTGCTACACGGAGAACTGGTGCATCAAGGTATTCAAAGCAATTCTCAACAACTTGGCACATTATCTCGGCGCTCGCTCCGGCAAACTTGTTATCCTCGGCAACGACAACCGCCCTACCAGTTTTGGTGACTGAGTTTGCTATCGTCTCTTTATCCATTGGTGATAGCGACCTTAAGTCAACCACTTCAGCACTGATTCCCTCCTCTAAGAGCATCTCAGCTGCCTTCTCACACTCGTGCACCATCCTCCCGTAACTTATGAGCGTTATGTCATCACCTTCCCTTGCTATCCTTGCCTTCCCCAACTCAATCGTGTATGGTTCAGCTGGGACATTCCCACGGAGGCTATAAAGCAACTTACACTCAATAAAGATGACTGGGTTGTCGTCTCTTATTGAGCTTATGAGCAACCCCTTTGCATCATATGGAGTTGCTGGGACAACCACTTTCACACCCGGTGTGTGCATAAACCATGCCTCAAGTGTTTTTGAGTGAGTTGCGCCATATGCCCGCCCACCGCCTGCAGGACACCTTATAACCATCGGGACCTTCGCTTGCTCACCATAAACATAGTGAAAATTTGCAGCGTGATTGACTATTGCGTCCATAGCAAGTGTGATGAAGTCCATAAACATTATCTCAACTATTGGGCGAAGCCCTGCCAATGCAGCCCCAACTGCTATCCCGACAAAACTATTTTCTGATATGGGCGTATCTATGACCCTGTGTGGTCCGAACTTCTCAAGCAAACCTTTAGTTACACGAAATGCGCCACCGTAAACAGCTATATCCTCGCCGATGAGGATGACCCTCGGATCCCTCTCCATCTCCTGTTCAATTGCTTCCCTGATAGCCCAACTAAAATAAAGCTCTCTCCCGTGAGCCTCAGTCTCATCCACGAAATCTTTGCCCTGTTCTGTTTTAGCGTTGGTTTGACTCCACATTTAACAAGCTCACCTCGTTTTGCGCATGATCACGCTTTAAGCGAACACCCCACATGTTGCAAACTGCTCATCTGGTTCTGGACTCTCCTGTGCAAACGCGATTGCTTCATCAATTTCCTTTCTTGCTGATCTGCGTATTTCATCAATTTCATTTTCTGTAGCTATGCCATTGCGTAACAGGTATTGCTCAAATCGCATAATTGGATCCCTTTGCTGCCAGTCAATTTCCTCATCCCTTGTGCGGTATTCTCTGTAGTCAGACTTTGAATGCCCATAGTAACGGTATGTCTTGGCTTCTATCAGCGTTGGACCGCCACCTTCCCTTGCCTTCTCAGCAGCTTTTAAAACTGCCTCCCTAACGGCGAGCACATCGTTTCCATCAACTATGACACCTTCAATTCCATATGCTGAAGCCCTTATAGCTATATCCTCAATTGGGAATGCATAATCAAACGGCGTTGACATAGCGTAGAAGTTGTTTTCGCATAGGTAGATGACTGGGAGCTTCCATATCGCAGCCATGTTGAGAGACTCATGGAAGTAACCAGTGTTAACTGCTCCATCGCCAAAGAAGCAAAGCGCAACCCTCTTCAAACCACGCAACTTAAATGCAAGTGCAACACCGGTGGCAACTGGTATACCGCCCCCTGTTATTCCATTGGAGCCTATAAAACCTATCTCAAAGCAAGCCATGTGTTGGCTTCCGCCACGCCCACCAACATAGCCAGTGCTCTTACCGAATATCTCAGCCATGATGCGTTTTGGTTCCCCGCCCTTCGCTATGAAGTGACCGTGCCCGCGATGATTGCTTGTTATAGCATCATCCGGGCGAAGCGCTGCACAAGCACCAACTGCAACTGCCTCCTGACCAGCACAGAAGTGGGAAGTCCCTTTTATTAACCCCTTCCCGAAAAGCTCATCTAAAGAGGTCTCAAAAAAGCGTATGAGCCACATCTTGCGGAGGTATGAAAGTAATTCCCCTTTTGGAAGCAACTTGTTATCACCTCTCATGTGCTAAAGGCTATTGCTTGCCTTCCCTTTGCTTGCTTCAAGCGAGAGCTTTCAAACTACGCATATGTGCAATCCACTCATCGTAGACTGGAAAGGAAGAGCAAAGTTCTCTCACCTGCGAACGCACCCTGCTAATGACGCTTTCTGTTGGCTCATGCAACACCTCAGCTATCCACTTGCCGATCAGACGCATATGCTCCGTGCGCATCCCTCTCGTCGTAACAGTCGCAGTCCCGATTCTAATACCACTCGCTATCGTAGGTGGTAGCTCATCATACGGTATTGCATTCCTGTTAACGATAATGCCTGCCTTAGCAAGCCATGTTTCTGCTTCTTTACCAGTTATTGAGAATGGGCGCAAGTCTACGAGCAATATATGGTTGTCAGTGCCTCCTGTTACAAGTCTTAATCCGTTGCTCATAAGCTCCTCAGCTAACGCTTTTGCGTTCTCAACGGTTTGACGCTGTTCTTCCTTAAATCGTTGCGTCATAGCTTCCTTCAGACAAACTGCTTTTGCTGCTATTATATGCATCATCGGACCACCTTGCATAAACGGGAAAACCGACCTGTCAATGAGATCGGCGAAGCGCTCCTGACAAAGGATGATCGCTCCCCTCGGACCACGCAGTGTTTTATGTGTCGTGAGGGTGACAAAGTGCGCATATGGTATGGGTGATGGATGGACACCAGCAGCAACTAATCCGGCAATGTGAGCTATATCGGCGAGCAAGTATGCACCAACTTCATCACATATCTCCCTGAAGAGAGCAAAGTCAATTGTTCTTGGGTATGCTGAATAGCCTGTTATGATGAGCTTTGGTTTGAACTCCCTTGCCTTCCTTGCGACATCGTCATAGTCAATTGTTTCGGTGTCCCTCCTGACAGAATAATGAACGGCTCTGTAAAGCTGTCCTGAGAAACTTATCTCAGCACCATGTGAAAGGTGACCACCGTGCCCAAGATGCATTGATAAAAGCACATCCCCTGGCTTCAATACAGCAAAGTAAACAGCCATGTTGGCTTGCGTCCCAGAATGAGGCTGAACATTGGCATGCTCAGCACCAAACAACCCCTTCGCACGCTCTATGGCAAGCAACTCAACCTTATCTACATGCTCACACCCACCATAGTAGCGCCTTGCTGGATAACCTTCCGCATACTTGTTGCTCATCGGTTGACCGCACGCTGTAAGCACTGCTTCACTCGCGTAGTTCTCTGAGGCAATCAAGTTCAATGTTTCGTTCTGGCGTTCCATCTCGCTTAGTATTGCTTCAAACACATCGGGGTCTGTCTCAAGGAGCTTTAGCATGTTTTCGTATTGCATCGATTGCATAGAATTCGCCTCCCCAAAGCCAACACAAAAAGATCTTAGGAGAGCTGAACCCCCTTATTCCACCAATGGTTTGAGAAACATAGGCTTGTGCTTTTGCCTATACAAATGGTAGCGCAAAGGAATCCATTGCCGCAACGCACCTGTTGGCTGTGTCCTGCTAACTCAATTTGAGGTATACTTAAAATTGACGAGCTGTTTCACCATCACATTAGGAACGCACTTTAGAGAGGTGAATACAATGTCATTGCGTGAAAGGCTTGAAAGGTTGCGCAGGGAAATGGAGGCACCAGAGCAAAGAGTAGCGGAGCAAAAGACAACAGAAGCAACTGAAGCAACAGAAGTAGCTCAAGAGCGTGTTGCTCAATCTCAAGCAGTTACAACGCGAGACGAAACAACTGTAACTGCAGTTGATGCTGAAGAACGGCACTACCAACTCAAGCATGCAATTTACGACGCAGTGATGCGCGAGTTCCCAAACGAACTGCCAGCAACCGAGGCTCACATTGCTCAAACAAGGATAAAGCTTGATGAACTTATTCAAAAGATTCTCGCAAACATGGGGATACTCGCAACAAGACATGAGCGCAACATGCTTATTGAAGACTTCGTCAACGAGATATTCGGATTCGGACCAATACAACAGTTCCTTGATGACCGCAGTGTAACGAAGATAGTGGTGAACTCGCCGAAGGAAGTTTTTATTGAGAGACTGGGAGTTGTTGAGCGAACAACGAAGCAGTTCAAGGATGATCAACACTTGTTGCGTATCATTGAAAAGATAGCCCGACTGGTTGGGTCTCGTATAGACCATAAAGTGCCAATGCTTGATAGGGCTCTTCCGGGCGGTGGGAGGGTAAGGGCTAAGATACCACCACTGTCGGCTAAAGGTCCTACGCTCACGATTGATAAAGGTCCAGATAACCCATTCGTGCTCCTTGAGCAAGAACGCCAGAGAGAACAGCTTAGGCACACACCTCTCTTCATGATAAGAGAAAGAGTCATGGAAAGGGTCGTGCGCGAACTTGATCAAGATGTCTATGCTTTAGACCAAAGGGAACGCCTAACACAATTAGTTGAGCAATTCATAGACCTTGAAGCGCAACAACAAAATGTAGTTCTTTCAAGGGCGGAGCGGAGCCAGCTTCATGTTGAAATACTCAACGAGCTGACAGGCTATGGACCAATAGAACCGCTTTTGCATGACCCTGAAGTAACCGAGATAATGGTCAATGGACCATATCAAGTTTATGTTGAGCGCAAGGGAAAGCTTGAGCTCACCGACATAAAGTTCCGCGACGATGAGCATGTCATGCGCGTGATTGAGAAGATAGTTACACCACTTGGCAGAAGGATTGATGAGCGCTCACCGATGGTTGATGCTCGTCTCCCGGATGGCTCACGAGTTAACGCTGTTATACCTCCGATAGCACTCAATGGACCTTGCCTTACCATAAGGAAATTCTCACGGGATCCGTTCACGATGACGGATCTAATCAACCTTGGGACAATCACGCCAGAGGCTGCGCAATTCCTTCAAGCTGCAGTTCAAGCAAGGCTTAGCATAATGGTCTCTGGAGGAACTGCCTCAGGTAAGACTACGACTTTGAATGTCCTCTCTTCATTCATCTCACATGATGAGCGCATAATCACGATTGAAGACTCAGCAGAGCTACAACTCCGCCAAGAGCATGTTGTTAGACTTGAAGCTCGTCCACCAAACATTGAAGGCGAAGGGGAGATAACGATAAGACAGCTTGTAAGGAACGCACTAAGAATGCGTCCAGATAGGATAATCGTTGGAGAGGTTAGAGGTCCAGAAGCTCTGGACATGCTTCAGGCAATGAACACAGGTCACGAGGGTTCAATGTGCACGATACACGCAAACAGCCCAAGGGAAATGTTATCAAGGCTTGAAACAATGGTTCTTATGGCTGGCGTTGATTTGCCGATGAGGGCAATAAGAGAGCAGATCGCAGGCGCTATTGACATCGTTGTTCACCAAGCAAGGATGAGGGATGGTTCAAGGAAAATACTCTACATCACCGAGATAGTTGGCATGGAAGGCGATGTTATAACGATGCAAGATCTGTTCGTCTTTGAACAAGAGGGAATTGATGAGATGGGAAGGGTGAAGGGGAGGTTGAGAGCAACCGGTCTTAGACCAAGATGCTATGACAGGATAGTGGCAGCTGGCATAAGGCTTCCTTTGACGATATTCCAGAGGTGACAGTTCCATGGACATATGGGGTATACTGCTCGTTATACTCGGTCTGATGTGGGCAGTTACATTCCTCATAGGCATCTATCAAACGTTCTCCATGCCGAGGTCACCAGTTGATGCGCGTCTTGAGGCAATAGCACAACGCGCAACAACTCTCGCACGTGAAAGGCTTGTTGAAGAGGGTGTAGAAGAGGCTGCATTAGCTCGTGGACAAAGGCAGACTCAGATGCTCCCGACATTCGCCAAGCTCCTTTCATCAATTGAAATTTTTGACAAGCTTGAGAGAGAGCTGAGAAGGGCTCGCTCAAACTGGCGTGCTGCTGAACTTGTATACTTCAGTTTGGTGCTCATGTTCACTGCCATCATAGTTACTAACTTAATCCTCAACCGCTTCTCAACACCAGATAGACCAATACCGTTATCATGGCGCATCCCATTCTTTCTTACTATCGGTGGTCTCGCCTTAATGCTTCCCTTTGCATACCTCAGGTTGCTTCAGGCTCGTTGGAGAAGAGAATTTGAACGGCATCTTCCACACACACTTATGATGATCTCCAACGGACTTAGAGCAGGGATGGGCTTTATGCAAACAGTTGAAATGGTCGCACAACAAGGCTTACCACCAGTCTCAGATGAGTTCCAAAGGTTGTATCAGGAGATTGAAATGGGGATACCACTTGAGACAGCCCTGAACAACTTCGCAGACAGGATAGGAACGCTTGAGGCAGAGCTATTAGCTACATCCGTGTTGATACAGCGCGAGACTGGTGGCGGGCTCGCAAATATCGTGGATATAATCGCCAACACCATCCGAGAGAGATTGAGAGTCAAGGGCGAAATAAGAGTCATAACCACGCAGGGTAGGTTCACTGCTTTCGGGTTGGCGTTGCTACCTGTTATTTTCGGCTTAATAGCGAACGGCTTGCCGTCGTTCATGGTCCCGGGAGCAGAGCCGTGGCTTAAACCACTTTTCGTAACATCAGCAGGTAGGTGGATGCTTCTCGTTGGTATTATCATGCAAGTTGTTGGCTTCATATGGGTTCGTAAGATAGTCACGATTGAGGCTTAAAAAGCCTTGGAGGCGAATAGCTCATGGCGTGGCGAAACTTACTCACGCGCCGAAGAGGACCACTACAAAGGGTATTAACTTCACCACATGCTGAAGAACCATTCTTTGAAAGGGTTGTGCGCCCGTTCATTCATCGCATCCCTACCTACTTAGCCAGCCTGACCGGTGAAGGAGTGAAAAGCCGTGTGAGAACTTTGCTCTTGAGGGGTGGCTTGTATGGAAAGATTAGCCCAGAACAGGTCATAGCGATGAAATACATGGGAGCACTGGCTTTCCTCGGTGTAGGCTTTGTATGCATGGTTGGTATAGCACGAGCGTTCGGTAAGCCATTGCCAATCGCATATTACTTGCTCAGTGCAGCATACGGTGCTTTGATAGGATACCTATCTCCAGATGTCATCCTTAACGTCTTCTTCGTGCACCGAAGACAACACCTTGCAAGGCTGACCCTCCCAGATATGGTTGATTTGATGGCTACCGCAGTTGAAGCTGGATTAGGGCTTGATGCAGCAATGGCAAGGGTTGCAACTCGCTTTAGAGGACCACTCGGTGAGGAGTTCCAAAGGGTTTTAAGGGAGATGGCGCTTGGTAGACCAAGGTCTGAAGCATTGCTTGCTATGTGCGAAAGATTACAGGTTGAGGAACTGCAAATGTTTGTTAGAGCACTCATTCAGGCTGACAGGTTTGGGCTACCGTTAACAAATGTGCTACGAGTTCAGGCTGAACAGATGAGAGAGATGAGATTCCAAAGGGCAAGGGAACAAGCACAAAAAGCACCAGTAAAGATGATGCTACCGCTCGTGCTTTGCATATTCCCTACCCTCTTCATTGTCATAGCTGGACCAGCCATCATAAAGGCACTAACTCAACTACAAAGACTCTTCTCCGCCCGCCCATGACCCTTCAGTAGCATTAAACCCTTACAGAAAAAACCGCGCAAGCGTAAATGTGAGGAGGGAAAGAAAACCAAAGTATGCTAATCGGTGTGGTCAAAAACAAATCCAAAGGAACCACACTCGCTCATGCATGCCTGATAGCTACATCTACACTTGAAAGGATGAAAGGGTTGCTCGGAACAAAAAGTTTGGCGGAAGGCTTCGGAATGCTCCTCATACCATGTAGAGGTATCCATACTTTCTTCATGCGATATGCTATTGATGTCGTGTTCATTGATGCTCAAATGCGAGTTGTTAACCTTGTGCAATCACTCCAACCATGGCGCTTGTGTGCGCCTCTCAAAACCAATGCCTCAATGGTGCTTGAGTTACCTGCGGGAAAGATTGCACAAACATTAACAGCGGTTGGAGATGAGCTTGAGGTCAATTTGATCGGAGTCAAGTGATAGATTGCTGTAGCTGTGTGGTGTAAAGGATGCGCATCGCCGTAGTGAGTGAATGCTATCGCCCAACGAGGAATGGCGTGGTAAGCTCAATTGAAACCTTCAGGAAAGAATTAACTGAGCTTGGTTGCCATATCAAAGTGTTCGCCCCATCATTCCCTGGCTATGTGGAAGAGGACAAAGATGTGCATCGCTTCCCATCGTTTTGTTTCAGCACTTATGTTGAGTATCCAATTGCAATACCAATCGCCCCAAAGCCTTGGAAGGTATTAGAAGAGTTCTCGCCTCACATCGTTCATGTGCATTCCGTGTTTTGGTTGACGCGGTTTGCTGGGAGATGGGCAGCGCTCCGCAGAATACCGCTTGTGGTCACATATCACACGCTCGTCACTGAGTATTTGCACTATGTGCCACTGCCAAAGCCAATAGCAAGACAACTTGTCATAAAACTTTCGGAGAGCTTTTGCAACATGTGTGACCTTGTGCTTGTCCCGAGCCCTGCAGTTATACCTATATTGCGAAGCTATGGCGTGAGAACGGAGATAGTGCCACTGCCAACAGGGGTTGATACCGAGGAGTTCAGCAACGGAGATGGTCTTTCAATCAGGGAAAGGTTTGGCATACCGAAAGATGCAATCGTTTTGCTCTATGTGGGGAGAATCGGGTTGGAGAAGAACATTGAGTTTCTCATTCGTGCAACATCACTCGTATTGCAACGCCACAAAAATACATACCTGATGCTTGTTGGTCCAGGACCTTATCTGAATCAAGCGATGCGCATAGCGAACTCACTTAGCTGTTCGGATAGGATCATCTTTGCGGGTGGTCACCCAAGGGAGAGGATGAAGGATTTCTATGCATCTGCTGACATATTCGTTTTCGCATCGCTGAGTGAAACGCAGGGGTTGACTGTGATGGAAGCAATGGCTGCAGGCTTGCCATGTGTCGCTGTAGATGCAAATGGCGTTTCATATGCCTTTGAAGATGGCGTCCATGGCTTCCTATCACCCAACGATGAACTTGCATTCTGTGAGCGCGTTTGCAAGCTTGTCTCCAATGGAGCTTTGCGAAGACAAATGGGTGAGGCAGGCAAGAGGCATGTAAGGGAGAAGTTCTCACACAAGGTGATGGCAAAGCGCTTATTACACCTGTATGAGGAACTGCTTAAAAGGAAGTGCAAAAATAGTGCCTACCATCTACCCTCATAAAACTGCCAAAGCCAAGGCTTGCTCGTTTCTGCATGCTTAGCTTGCACTTCAAGTATCTCATCAAGCGATTCAAAAAATGCATCTACAACTTGCGGGTCAAAGTGTCTCCCCCTCTCTTCCTTGATAATGCTGAACGCTTTCTCGTTCGTGAAAGCTGGCTTGTAAACCCTTTCGGAAGTAAGCGCATCAAACACATCAGCGATTGCACATATGCGCCCAAACAGCGGTATCTCCTCCCCCGAAAGACCATTTGGGTAGCCACTTCCATCCCACTTCTCGTGATGCGTTAGTGCTATCAGTTTTGCTGTCTCAAGCAGTTGCGACTTTGAGCCAGATAGTATTTCGGCACCCCAAATCGTGTGCTTTTTCATCACCTCCCATTCGTCTGGATCAAGCTTACCTGGCTTGAGCAGTATCTTGTCTGGAACACCTATTTTGCCGACATCATGCATTGGGCTTGAGTAAAGGATTAGCTCAACATCTTCATCGCTAAGCCCAAGCTTCCTTGCAATTATCGCACAGTATGTGCTCATCCTTATGATGTGGTTTCCAGTTTCGTCATCTCTGAACTCAGCAGCCCTTCCAAGCCTTCTCACTGTCTCAAGTTGAGCCTCTCGCAACTCCTTTGTCTTCTTATCAACTTCGGCTTTCAACATGTTAGCCAAATTTGAAAGGAAGTCGTGGTATTCCTTCACCGAGAGCAGTGTGCGAACCCTCGCACGCAACTCATATATGTCAATCGGCTTGTTCAGGAACTCATCCGCACCTATGTCAAGCGCATGATAGCGCACCTCTCTATCCATCACAGCAGTCATAATGATCACTGGTATGAACTTCAATTCCTCTGATGACTTCACATGACGAAGCACTTCTAAACCATCAACCTGTGGCATCATGATGTCCAAAATGATCAGGTCAAATTTGTTTCCCTTGATTAGCTCAAGCGCTTCACTTCCATCACCAGCAGTATCAACTTCATATCCCTCTCTCATCAAAACCGTTTGCAACAATTGCTGAATGCTAACCTCATCGTCAACAACCAAAATGCGTTTCTTCGTTTCTGAGTGCATCACACCCACCACCTAAAGTTTTTGCTTATCACCTTTCACTTCAATGGCAGTTCAACTTCCCTGCCTTCCCTTGCCGACTTATAGAGTGCCAATATCACTTCAACTGCCTTCCTGCCTTCCCTCCCGCTAACTGTTGGCTCACGGTTCTCCCGTATGGCTTCAACAAAATCTGCTATGACATTCCTGTGGAGTGTGAACGGTTCTTTCCTCTCCTCAAGCTCAGCCAAATTCGGTTTGAACTTTGAGTCAATCACTTCAAAGAATGTTATCCTTGGCGGAGTTCCATCGGTTATGACAGTCCCACGCTCACCGTAGATGTGAATTGAATCACCAAAGTCTGGGTAGGCGCATGTTGTGCATTCAATTATTCCGAGTGCTCCATTTTCAAGCTCAACATCAGCCACTGCAACATCTTCAACCTCAAGTGCCTTATGACCCAGAGTGCCCATGCGCGCATGAATACGCTTTACATTACCGACCAAGTAGATGTATGTATCAATGATGTGTATTCCCTGATTCATGCAAGCACCGCCACCATCAAGAGCCCAAGTGCCACGCCAGTCGCTTTCAGCATAGTAGGCTTCCGTCCGATAGCGCCTGCAAAAGGCATTCGCCAGCAAAGGCTTGCCTAAAACACCATCAGCAAGCATTCGCTTGATGAACTGAACTGCTTTTGAGAACCGCAACGGCATTACAACACCAAGCTTCACATTAGCCTTTTCACATTCCTCAATCAAAGCATCCGCTTTCTCAAGCGTCACATCAATCGGTTTCTCAACAAGGACGTGCTTCCCCGCCCTCGCAGCATCAATGCCTATCTGTGCATGAAGCCCACTTGGTGTGCATATTGAAACAGCGTCAATGTCGTCTCGCTCAAGCAACTTACGATAGTCGGTATACCAGTTATCGCCCAAGTTGAACTTCTGCGCAAATAACCTAACATGAGCTTCGGTTCGTGAGGCTGCAGCAACAACTCTACAGCCGGGCGTCTCATTTATGTAGCGTGCATGCCATTCTGCTATACCACTGTAAATGTCAGCACCAATGGGACCAACAGAAATTTGATTTGGAACACCAACGCCAATTATACCAAAACGAATTTCTCGCATACTATCCACCACCGTATGGGAGGCATTTGCTTACAGCTACGCCATCTCATAAGAATGACGCACACATGGCAATGTTGGCATGCAAGCAAACCAACAGGTCGTAGGCATGACACTAACAAACTGTATAAGCCATGAAGTGGAAAACGCTTATACCATTGCCTTCAGCTAACGGTTATGTGGATGTGGAAAAGGTGTCCCCTTACCCACCAACTTAAAATGAAGGAGACCATCCAACCAATCTGCTCATAAAAGTGTCTACCCTACAAACATCCTTATGTTAGAATGACCTGTTCTGCTCAATCCACTGCATAGCTTGAACAAGAACTGGTTCTATACCTTCGTAGTTGAGGCACTCAATGACATTAGCATCCCAGTTGCCACGACCCCAGCTACCTCCGTTCATGCATCCCCACATGTTCACTGGGGAAACTTGTCTTGTTGGACGAAGTGCCTTAACATGCCCATCAACAAATAAACATGACATCGTGCTAGTGTGAAATGCTGCAACATGTTGCCAATTGCCCGGAACCCCTGTCCACCAAGGTGCTGCCATATCCTCCCAGTCAGTTGTCCCATAAAGTTCACTCACGAGTATTCTCGTAGCTGGAGATCTTATTGAAGCGAGTGTCGGGCAACGCCACTCAGCCCCATGTCCGGGAGCAATCCTTGGGTTTATACCATACGACCGATAGGCACGTGGATAACCCCATGCAGCTGAACCAGCTACATACGATGTGTTGTTTGGGTTTGATGGGCAACGAGTAAGCTCCATATTCTTTGTGTATGGGAAGATAAGCTGTTGCCAGACGAGTTGCTTTGCGCCGGAGAGCCCAAGGGTCGTTGAGCGAGGAAGCATCCTCTCATCGTAATCTTGGACATACATGTTGATGCCTAAACCAAGTTGTTTGAGGTTTGACAAGCACTGGGATGCCCTTGCCTTCTCCCTTGCCTTCGCAAACACAGGGAACAAAATCGCTGCCAAGATGGCGATTATAGCAATCACCACCAGCAGCTCAATAAGCGTAAAGCCAAGTCGCTTGCTAACAACATACCTTTTTGCAACTCGCATGACCATTCACCTCCATTTGATTTTTGTTTGCCTCATCAACGAGGCTTATACATCTGCATGTTGTTCGCTCACATTTATATGATAGTCAAAAAAAAAAGTTGTTTGTCAAGTGGTCGCTTCATAACGGTTTTAACGCCCTTCACTTACCCATAGTGAACTCCTTAACCGTCTTCCTTCCTCTGAGAGCCCGTTCAACTTGTATGCAGTGATTGGTTCATCAAATCCCTTCACATGGATTTGCACCTCTTCAGCGATGACCATCCATCCAACACGCTCGTAGGTCTCCTTACCAATCAGGATTGAGCAGTTCATTTCTTTCGTTGCCTGTTCAAGGCGATGTGCAAGGTTAACGCAGTCACCGATTGCTGTGAAGTGCCCCTTGTATGGAGTGCTTATGTCGCCAACAACTGCCTCACCAGTGTTAACGCCTACGCCTATTGAGATTTGTTCACCAGTGATGCGCTCCCATTCAAACTGCAACTCTTGCAATGCTTCAATCATATGCCAAGCTGCAGCAACTGCTCTTTCTGCGTGATCTTCCCTCTCTGGCATGATGCCGAAGAGCACCATCATCCCGTCGCCCATTATGTTGTTGACCATCCCACCGTAAAGGTAGACCACCTCCGACATAACCGTGAAATAACGGCTGAGCAGTGACACAGTCTCGTATGGCTGTATGGAATGCGAGATGCTTGTAAAGCCTCGTATGTCGGAGAAGAGGACTGTGAGCTCTCTCTTCCTCCCACGAAGCTCTTCTTCAATGTTGGAAGCCTTAGCGAGCTGTCTTGCGATGTGTGGTGAGACGTAATGGCTTATCAAATTGACGAAGTATTCAGCACGGCTTCGTGCATAGAATGTGTTTAGCAACGCTACCAAGATTGATGTAGCTACCCATGTCATGAAGGCGCACATCGGGTTAATCATGATATGCCATAACTTCAAAGTGGCTTGTGGTATCGTGAAGCATGCCATCAATACAACGCCTGCCCAAAGCAGGTTCGTAGTGATTTGCTGTTGCGTAAGGAGAAGGCAAGTTGCCACCCCAACAAAGAGGGAAAAGAAAAGATGTATGAAGCTACTGGCGTGTTTGACTTGCGTCTTGAAAAGCAACGTGGCTATAGCGTGAGCGAACACCTCAACGCCACTCATCATTGGCTTAACTGGTGTTGGTCTGAAGTCTGGTAGCAATGGCGTAATAGCACCGATGAGGACAATTCTTCCAGCCAAGTCTTGGCTTGGTATTGAACCGTTCAAGGCATCTACGAACGAGTATGTTTTAAACGATGGTTTGTAAGCATTGCTTGTTGAGCCTCTAAAGTCTATTCCTACAACAAAATCGTTTTCCCAACCGAACCAAGCTGGCGCAGATTGCGTTTGTATGAAGTGCTCGCCAATCCATATACCTTTCTCCCTGACACCGTGCAACTGGCTTAATGGTGTATCAAGGTAACTGCAAACCACGGCGAGTGTGAAAGTGGGTATGAACTTACCACCGTATTCAAGCAGGAGTGGCATACGCCTGCAAACGCCATCCTCATCCAAAAACAGGTTCGCCACCCCTACCATATCAACATGCGAAACAAACATTTCAAGTGGCATCTCAAGTGATTGGACAGCGGTCACAGCGCCGACAACGTTTTCGCTCGGTATTGTGAAGTGCTCAGGGAGTTGAATTGGTTTTGCATCAAGCTGTGTCGTTAGAAATGTTGAAGCTATCACAACTTTTGAAGTTCGTGAAGCTTCCTTGAGCGCTGAGGCGAGTAGAGCATCATCTTTTGTAGGGTCAACGAAAAGAACATCAATTGCTATCACCTTAGCGCCAGCCGAAGACAGTTGTCGTATCAACTTCGCATAATGAGCCCTCCTTATTGGCATTCCAAGTTGGCGTAGCGAAGCTTCGTCAATGGCTATGATCGTTATCGGCACATCATCTAACATGGTATGGGAGCGAGCATGTATGCGCATCAGCATATCTTCTACGAACAAGCGTGTGTGCGATAGAGGTGGGCGAACATAAGAGAGGTAGCCAACTGGCACTGGCTCAATGAGCACCCAGCTGAACAGCGATATTAAGATGGATAGAGTGAAAGCCTTTTGCATGTAGCGAGTTGAAGCAACGAAGCCAGACATGTTACATCAACCTTCGCCACTTCATACACATTGCGTTGATGGAAAGCGTGCTTGCACCCAACCATATGCAATTTTATACTTTTGATGTGACCTTAGATAGCGTTAACGAATGCAATGGAGCTACAAGCGTTTTTGTGGTCCTGTGTCATGTGAAGTGGAAAGGTTGGTGAGCGCCCAATGCGCTACTACGAGATGAAAAGGTATGCTGTCGCTGCCTATCTTAACTGTGTTCTTAACTGTGAGAGGGTGCTATACGAAGTGAACGCATTTAAGGGGAGGGATTTTGAGGTTGACATCATAGGTTGCCGTAGCGATAAGTTGACCATCTTCGTTGACTTGGCTGAGAAGTTTTCGCACTACCCAAGGGAGATGAAGCAAGTAACTTTACACCGAAAGCTTGTTCAGCGCTACACATCGCTCAAACATGAGTGGCTGACTCGTTCGCTCAGGCATAGGTTTGAAATCTGGTGTTTTGGGACACCACCTGAGAAGCTTGAACTTGTGCTTTCTGGTGTGCGTGAGGAGTTGCATAAAGAACATGGCATATCACTTGATGTAGTGGGCGAAGAGGATGTGAAGGAACGCCTGAACCAAACCATTGAGGCGCTGTTAAAAGGTGGCAACTGTGACTACACTAATCCGTTCGTCCAAGCCATACTCATAGGCTCTGGCGTGCTTGAGCTACCAAAACACAACATCGCACAGATGCCAAGCAAGTTGCCATTCAGGCTCCCATCAGCATGGCTTATACCTGATTTCGTTTTTACGATGCTTGATAGCGAGTATGTAGTAGGGTGGCTCGGATTTGATGTAGATGCGTTTGATCTGCTCACAACGATAGCCCACGAGAAAAAGGGAGGGGTCTGGGAAGAGTTTTTGATGTGCTTCCCGGAAGCGTCAGCAGTCTCGGAGTCAACTGCTATCTTCGTTTCAGAGGATGAAGATATTGACTGGCACAGTATTGATTGGACGGAACTGCCGGTGCTTGAACTAAAGCGGTATAACTCAAAGGAACTTGTCTCGGCTCTAAAGATTATATTCGCAAACGCAAGCGAGTTCCTTGAGGCATGGCAGGCAAGGGTTAGCAATACGATGCTTATCAAAATTGATTACTTGCTACCGTTCGTCTTCAAGCATCCGCGTTTTAGTCTTGAACTCATTGAAGCAGAGGTTGTCCGATACGGTGGCGATAGGGAGCTTGTGAGGATGCATACGCAGGTTAGCAATCCAGATAAGCGCCCATATAGAGGCTCAATCGTAATAGAGCTTGCAAACTCACTTGAACATATGCGCTTCAGCGATGTGAACAGCATAATGGTGCCAATAGACGACCCAAGGCTTATGGAAGGTGTAGTTGCAGGGCTTTGGCTAACATACAAACCTGAGTTTGCTGGTTATTTCCAACTCACATTTGATGCGCTTATGCCACGCTGGCAAGGGCTTTGTAATAGCTGATTGCCAAACAGAGGCGAAACGAAAATGCCCTCTGGAAGAGCCCATGAGCTGTTTAACACAGCACTTTTGCCGTTCTCGTTGCTCTTACCAAGGTCGGTTGAGCTGTTGCCTTTTGTCTGTGGCTACATAGTGGCGACATTTTTCTTTTCGCCTGACATTGATTTGAGCAGGTCACGGGTCGCAATGCGATGGGGTCTTTTGCGTTTTCTTTGGCTACCATACTCAAAGGTCGCCTCGCACAGGCGTGTGTCACACATACCAGTGATTGGGTTGTTGATGCGCACGGCATATTTGTGCCTTATCGTTGCTATCCCAATAGCTGTGCTCGCTATTTTTGGTGTCAATATCGGGCTCAGGAACTTGAGAGCATCGTCGGCTCATTTGCTTAGTTTTGCACTTGGGATGCTTGTCGCAGATACATTGCACATAGTCCTTGATCTCTTCACAAGCGCTTTTAAAAGGCTCATATCAAGGCTTCTCTGAATCCTCCGTGCGTTCATAAGTTTGCAAAAGAGGGGGTTGCTATGTGCTAAAATTGAAAAGAGGTAGCACTGAATCAACTGTGATGCTTCATTAAACTGGCGTATGCCTGAAGAGGGATGAGGAGGGGAAATTAGCGGGCAATGCCTGAAGGGCAAGTGGAACAACTCCTTGAGCAACTCAAACACCCTGACTGGACTGTGCGTTCATCAGCTGCATACGAGCTTGGCAGGATGAAGGAAGTAAGGGCGGTTGAACAATTGGTAAACATGCTTCGCTACGATGAATCAGAATCTGCAAGGAGTGCAGCTGCAGCAGCGCTTGGCTGGATAGGTGACAGTAGAGCAGTTGAGGCACTGATTGAAGCACTTAAGGACGAATCTTGGGATGTGAGGAATGCAGCGCAAGCTGCACTTGTAAGGCTTGGAGAGGCATCGGTTGATAAGCTGATATCTTTGCTCAAGGATAGAGATGCCGAAGTCCGTCACTTAGCCGTTGAGGCACTCGGCTACATAAGAGATAAAAGAGCAGTTGAGGCTTTGATTGAAGCAATGGAAGATAGCTCATGGGATGTGCGCACTGCTGCGGGACAGGCGCTTGAGAACTTGGGCAAAGAAGCATTAGATGCCGTCATCAAAGCTCTTGACCACCCGCGCACTGGACCGAAACTCGTAGCGGTGAGCGTCCTTACGCGTTTCAAAGATGAACCAGCTGCAATTGAAGCTCTCATAAGAGCACTTGGAGACCCAGAGGAAAGGGTGAGGAAGGCTTCAGAGAGAGCGCTTGAACAGTTAGGATATGGTGAGCTCGTTAGCCTTGCCTCTGATGTTCTTTCGGGCGTTGATGGTGCAATAGAGCGATTGAGTGAACGCAAGGAGAAGAGGCTACTGCCAACATTTTTGAGGGCGCTTAAAGCAAATGAAAAAGAAGTAAGGTTGAATGCCATTGAAGCCCTCAAGACACTCAGCGACATCAGGTCAATTGATGGCTTGATTGAGGCAACGAAAGATACCGAATGGGAGGTTAGAGCTGCTGCAGCGGAGGCACTCGCAAAGGTTGGCGGTAAAGCTGCCGTTGAACCGCTTAGGGCTCTCCTTCAAGACGACAGTTGGTATGTGCGCAGAGCTGCCGTAAGGGCGTTTAAGCTCCTTAAAGACCCAAGAGCAATACCAGAACTTGTGAAAGCGCTTAGCGACTGGGATGAGGAAGTGCGCAAGGCAGCTGAAGAAGCATTGATTGAAATAGGTAAGCCAGCGATTGAAGCGATGTTAGCACTTCTCAGAACAAGTAGAGAAGAATATGCTGTGAAGGCTGCGATTAGGATCTTGGGAAAAATAGCAGATACTCAAACTGTGGCACAGCTCCTGCTTGATTTAAAGAATCAAGATCCAATTGTTAGAATGAGAGCTGCTGAAGCGCTCGGCGAGATAAAGGACCCAAAGGCTTTGCCACACCTCAAAAAGCTCGCAAGATGGTGGCGCTTCAAGGAACGAAAGGAAGTTAAGAAGGCTGCGAGGCTTGCAATCAAGAAAATACTTGAGGAACGAAAACGCCAAAAAAGGTTGAGGCGCAGAAGGTAGTTCAATAACTTGCATTGGCATAAATGCGAAACGCAAAAGAACACCATGCAACCTAAGGAGGGGGATTGCATGCTTACCTCCACATTCATTCACCTTCCGAGGGTCGGGGAGAAGACCGAAAGAAGATGGTGGAAGATGGGCATAAACTCGTGGCGTAATTGGCTCAAAGCATACGACATGGGTTGGTTCGCTAAGTTCCAATTGCGCAGCAAATGGCGAAAGCTCATTGAGCGTTCAATAGCCGAACTTGAGAATGGCAATGCCTCTTTCTTTGCGGAGTTGCTACCGAGGCAAGAGTATTGGCGTTGCTATCGTGAGTTCAAAGGGAGGACAGTTTTCCTTGACATTGAGACGACAGGGCGTAGCCCTTGGGATTACATCACAGTCGTCGGGATATATGACGGACATAGGTATACGCCGTTCGTCCATAACCACAATTTGAACAAATGCATTGAGGCGCTCCATGACAAAGCTATCATAGTAACATTCTATGGCTCGGCTTTTGATTTGCCATTCTTGAGAAGGAGCTTCCCCAACATTTATTTCCCTCCGATACACATTGACCTCTGCTACCTGCTGAAGAGGCTCGGCTATAAAGGTGACTTGAAAGCCATTGAGAGGCAGCTCGGTATAAGGCGCGATAAGGAGATTGTAGGTCTTTCTGGTATGGATGCGGTGCAACTCTGGATGAGGTATAAGCACGGTAATGATGTTAACGCTCTAAGGCTGCTCATCAAATACAACCGTGCAGATGTGGTCAACTTAAAGCCTTTGATGGATTTCGCTTACCACGAGATGGCAAGGCGAGTGCGCGGTGTGAGCTAATGCGTGAATGCCATAAAACATCAATTGGCATAATCGTCGGCACAGGCACAAAACAATTCTTACAGCAAATGAAACCTGCACCGTCAGAGGAGCTAACAATTAACACACGCTATGGGGAAGTTCGCCTTATATGCCTCAGGTGGCAGAGGGAGAACACTAAAGACATCGTTGATGTCTTCATCCTACCAAGACATGGTTACCGACACGAAGTTCCACCTCACATGATTAACTACAAAGCAAACATAGCTGCTCTTAAGCGAGTTTGTGTTGACGGTATCATAGCGACGGCTGCTGTTGGAGCATTACACGATAATTTGAAAATCGGAGATATCCTCATCCCAGACCAACTCATTGACTGGACGAGACAACGTCCTCTCACGTTTTTTGAACATGATAGCTCTGCCCTTGTGCATGTTGATATGACACAACCATATTGTGAGCGCTTGCGCAAACTGCTCCTGACAGCATCAGTGAAGGCAAAGGTAAAAGCAGTTGATGGTGGTTGTTATGTTTGCACTGACGGACCAAGATATGAGACAGCAGCGGAGGTGAAAGCGTTAAAGCTTCTCGGTGGTGATGTAGTTGGCATGACTGTAGCAACGGAGGCGACCTTGGCAAGGGAAGCATGCACATGCTACACGGCATTGTGCGTAGTTACCAACTACGCAGCTGGTGTTGGCGGTGCTCACCCGTCGCATTCCGAAGTGGCTGAGGTGATGAAGCAAGCGAGCAACAATCTTTCACTGCTCATTTCAACAGCAGTTGATTTGTATGTTGTTGAGGACTGCATTTGCAAACACTCGCTTGACGAATATGGAATAGAACCTCCAGTTTGAAAGGGTAAGCCTGCCTCAAGCAAGTTAAATCCGAAAGCTTGTGCACAGTGGCATAAGGATTGCGTTGTGGTTATAATGCCTTTAAACAGCAAACATATGGAAAACTTCAGCATCTTCACTTGACTGCTAACTGGCGGACGCAAATAACGCAGGAGGGAATGTGTAGCATGAAGCGCATCAAATCGCTCAAGTGTCGCGAGTGTGGCAGTGAATATCCACTTGAGCCAATTCATGTGTGCGAATATTGTTTTGGACCACTTGAGGTGGAATACGATTACGATGTGCTTTCAGAACTTGTGACACCAGAGAAGGTAGCACAGGGACCACCAAGCCTGTGGCGCTATTATGACATGCTACCAATAGATTCACCAATAGAAGAGTGCGTTGATCTTGGTGCCGGATTTACACCTCTCACGAAAGCCGAAAGGCTCGGTGAGCGACTTGGGCTAAACAGGCTTTACATCAAGAACGACACCCTCAACCCTACATGGTCGTTCAAAGATAGGGTTGTTTCAGTGGCTGTGACGAAAGCGAAGGAATTTGGATTTGATGTTGCTGCGTGTGCATCAACAGGTAATTTGGCTAACTCACTTGCTGCACACGCTGCTAAGGCTGGGATGCGTTGCTTTGTGTTCGTGCCATCTAACATAGAGTTAAACAAAGTTGTCGGCTCACTCATTTACAGTCCACAGCTTATTGCTGTGGAAGGTGACTTTGATGAAGTCAACAGGTTGTGCATTGAAGTTGCTTCAAATTACAGGTGGGCGTTTGTGAATATCAATATACGCCCATACTATAGCGAGGGTTCTAAGACAATAGCGTTTGAGGTGCTTGAACAGCTTGGTTGGCGTGCACCAGACCACATAATCGTTCCTGTGGCATCTGGATCACTCCTTATAAAAGTTTGGAAAGGCATCAAGGAATGTCATCGTATCGGGTTAATTGATTCTATTCCGACGAAAGTGCATGCAGCTCAAGCATCTGGATGCGCACCAGTTGTAAACGCATTCAAAAGTGGTGCAACTACAGTTAGACCAGTGAAACCTCAAACGATAGCCAAGTCTATCGCCATAGGGAACCCAGCAGATGGCATTTATGCGTTGCGTGCATTAAGGGAAAGCGGTGGAACAGCTGAGGATGTAACAGACGATGAGATAGTTGAAGCGATCAAATTGCTCGCTGAGACAGAGGGCATATGGGCTGAGACAGCTGGTGGTGTCACAGTGGCTGTTTTAAAGAAACTCGTTGAGCAAGGTGTG
Organism: Candidatus Thermosaccharophagus gerlachensis; assembly: GCA_041538025.1. GTDB lineage: Bacteria > Armatimonadota > Fervidibacteria > Fervidibacterales > Thermosaccharophagaceae > Thermosaccharophagus > Thermosaccharophagus gerlachensis. The sequence goes on from JBGOEV010000012.1 coordinate 42,725, forward strand.
ATAAAGAAGGATGAGTTAACTGTTGCACTAATAACAGGCGCTGGAATAAAGACAGTGGAAGCTGTCGCAGATTCGTTATGCCAGCCAATACGGATAAAGCCTAAACTTAAAGCATTTGAAGAAGCACTCCGTTGCTTAACGACATAATGCATGATGCAATTCGGTTAGCGCGCAGGTTGAGTTTGTGTTATAATTGTTTACACCACCCTCGTGTGGGGTGAGACGGTGATGGCTGTTCATCGGTATCACCTGACTTTCCCAAAGGAACTCGTGACGGAGCCAATCATTTACTACTTGGGTAAAAACTTTAATGTGATCACGAACATACGGCGTGCGAATGTTGACCAAGATGGTGGATGGGTTGATTTGGAAATTGAAGGCGATGAGGAAGAGATTGAGCGGGCGATAGAAAGCCTTAGGCAAAAGGGTGTTGGTGTAGACCCAATTGAGCGTCAGGTGATTGAGTGAGAGTAAAGAGTAAAAACGAATAACAGCTTGCGCTTCCAGAGAGGGATGAAATAAATGGACAATCAGATGAAGCGAAGGATAACGGAAGTTAAACTGTGTTTAGTAAGTCATCCCCACGAAGGCTGTGCCTTTGCATCCCAAGTTCCCCAATTGTTGCTTCTAAGCGTGGTCGTTCTTCTGCCCGCTTAAAGCGGGCAGGAGAAAAAAACTTCTTCCGCACGCAAACCAAAGTCACTCACCACCACATAAGAGAGGTGTTGCTACATGGGTATTAAAGCTGCTGAAGCATTAGTGCAAACTCTCATAGATGAAGGAGTTGAAGTTATTTTCGGCATACCCGGTGGAGCAGTGTTGGAGATATTTGATGCTATTTACCATCACCGTGATCAAATCAAGTTTGTCCTGACGAGACACGAACAAGGAGCAGCTCACGAAGCTGATGGATATGCTCGTGCTACCGGGCGAGTTGGTGTATGCATGGCTACAAGCGGACCTGGTTCAACCAACCTTACAACAGGGTTGGCTGCAGCGATGATGGACTCAAGCGCAGTTGTAGCCATAACTGGACAAGTTGCTACATCGTTCATTGGGAAGGATGCATTCCAAGAGACTGATACAACAGGTGTGACGATGCCAATAACAAAACACAACTTCCTCGTTATGGATGCGAAGGAGCTTCCACGCATAATTAAAGAGGCGTTTTACATTGCCAAGACTGGGAGGAGGGGTCCGGTCGTCGTTGATATACCAAGGAACATATCGCGGACAGAACTTGATGATGACTTCCAGATACCGAAAGGGGTGAGCTTGCGGAGCTACAAAGTCACTTTACGCGGTCACCCTCTCATGGTTAAGAGGGCTGCAGAATTGATTGCCAGCTGTTCAAGACCAGTCCTTTACATAGGTGGTGGAGTAATAGCATCTGAAGCATCCGATGAAGTGAAAGAACTCGCGGAACGCTGTCACATACCGGTTGTTTACACACTTATGGCTAAAGGTGCATTCCCAGACGAACATGAGTTATGCCTTGGGATGGGTGGCATGCATGGGACTGTAGCAGCTAACATGGCTTTAAACACATGTGACCTTTTAATATGCGTTGGTGCAAGGTTTGACGACCGTATAACTGGCAACCCAAGTGAGTTTGCGAAGGTGGCAAAGAAAATCCATATAGACATTGACCCCGCTGAAATAGGAAAGAATGTGAAAGTGGATGTGCCAATCGTGGGCGATGCAAAAATTGTCCTCCAACAGTTGCTTGAGATTGTGCAACCAAAAAGGCACAGCAGTTGGATTGAGAAAACAGCGGAGTGGAAACGCAACTACCCATTGACATACAAGCAATCCTCCGAGCTGCTCAAGCCACAGTTTATAGTTGAAACGGTTGCGAAGCTCACCGGCGGTTCGGCTCTCGTCGTCACTGATGTTGGTCAGAACCAGATGTGGGCAGCTCAGTATTATCCATGCCGTCGTCCAAGGCAGTTCATAAGCTCTGGAGGGCTTGGGACAATGGGTTTCGGCTTCCCTGCAAGTATAGGTGCTCAGTTTGGGTGCCCAGATGAACTTGTTATAGCCTTTGTTGGCGATGGTGGATTCCAAATGACAATGTATGAACTTGCTACAGCTGTCTTGCACAAGCTCCCAATAAAGGTGATTATCTTCAACAACTTCTTCCTCGGGATGGTGAAGCAATGGCAGGATATCTTTTTCGGGAGCAGGTATTCAGCGACGATGCTACATGGGAACCCAGATTTTGTTAAGGTGGCAGAAGCATATGGTGCTGTCGGGATGAGGGTCAAAACTCCAGATGAACTCCAGCCAACTCTTGAGAAGGCTCTTGAGGTCAAAGATAAGCCTTGCATCATTGATTGTTGGATTGACCCAGATGAGCATGTTTATCCAATGATACCAGCAGGGGGAACAATAAAGGACATCATACTACCGCCTGAACAAAGGCATAAGAAAGAAGAGCTCTTAGCAGACATTGCTGCAGTTTACGCAACAGTTTAGCGGATGGAAGGAGCGTGATTCAAATGGGGAACGAACACAATAGCAAATTGCACACTCTTTCTGTTCTCGTTGAGAACCGCCCGGGCGTGCTCGCAAGGATCGCAGGGCTGTTCAGGAGGCGTGGCTTCAACATTGAAAGCCTTTCTGTGAGCACAACCGATGATCCAACTATCTCAAGGATGACAATAGTTGTTGGAGGGGATGATGCAACGATTGAGCAAATAACGAAGCAACTTAACAAACTCATTGATGTCATCAAAGTGCAAGATCATACCGGTGAAGATGTTGTTGAGAGGGAGCTCGCACTTATCAAAGTGAGCTGTGAACCCGAGAAGCGCAACGAGATATTAAACCTCGTTACCATATTTAGGGCATCAATTGTGGATGTGGGCGCAAGCACGATGATAATTGAAATAACAGGCACAGAGGACAAGATAAACGCAATGCTTGAGCTATTGCGTCCATATGGTATACTTGAGGTTGCAAGAGCTGGGAAGATCATTCTCGCTCGTGGCTCAAAGGCAACATAATGCCACTTAGAGGTGAGCAAATTGCACCCAGAACAAATGCGCGAGCTGATCAATGAGAGGACTGCGGACACCATTATGTTAGTCATAGCATTCGCTTCACCGATAGTGGGCATAGCCGGCGGTTTGATTTGGGGGATGCTGAAGAGGCATTTGTGGTGGGGATTTTGCAATGGGTTGCTTTTAGGGATGCTCGGTGTGCTTAATTATGCGCTTTGGTGCTTCCATAAATATCGCATGCGCTTTGACCCAGTTACTGGTTACGCGGGCTTACATAGGGTTGATGTGTTGATAGGAAACTTTATTGTGTTCATCGCAATCGGTATCGTTATTGGGCTTATAGCTGGCTTGTATGTAAGGCACTTTGGAAAGCACTGGAGTAAAACACAAAACACACAAGGGGGTATGTGAGATGGCGAAGATATACTACGATGCCGACATGTCACTTGAGCCTCTCATGGGGAAGGTGATAGCCATTATCGGCTACGGCAATCAAGGGCGTGCGCATGCTCTTAACTTGAGGGATAGCGGTTTAAATGTCATAGTCGGGGCGCGCAAAGAGGGCGCCTCATGGGGAAAAGCAAAGGACGAAGGCTTTAATGTGATGGAGATAGCAGATGCAGCAAGGGAGGCACATGTTATAAGCATGCTCACACCAGATCAAGTTATGCCTCAGGTGTATAAGGAAAGCGTCAGCGAAAACCTCTCGGAAGGGAAAGCGCTTGTCTTTGCTCACGGCTTTAACATCCACTACAAGCAGATAGTGCCACCACCATTTGTTGATGTTTGTTTGGTTGCACCGAAAGGTCCGGGCGCTCAACTGCGTGCGCTTTACGAAGAAGGGAAAGGTTTACCAGCGCTTGTAGCTGTTGAGCAGGATTATACTGGCAATGCAATGCAAATAGCGCTCGCATACGCAAAAGGGTTAGGAGCAGGTAGAGCTGCAGTGATTGAGACAACATTCGCTGAGGAGACGGAGACAGATTTGTTTGGTGAGCAAGTTGTCCTCTGTGGTGGATGCACTGAGCTTATAAGAGCTGCGTTTGAGACACTCGTTGAAGCTGGCTACCAACCTGAGGTGGCTTACTTTGAGTGCCTTCACGAACTCAAGCTCATCGTCGATTTGATCCATAGAGAAGGCATAACAGGGATGCGAAAGCGCATCAGCGATACAGCTGAGTATGGCGATATAACAAGGGGGAAGCGAGTCATAGGTGAAGCAAGTAGGCAAGCTATGAAGCAGATATTGCGTGAGATACAAAGTGGGGAATTCGCTCGCGAGTGGATACTTGAGAACATGGCTGGACGCCCAGTCTACCACAGCGAGGGTAAAAGGCAAAGCGAACACCTCATTGAGAAAGTGGGTGAAAAGCTCAGGGCAATGATGCCATGGCTTAAAAGCTCATAAGCTTGTAAAGCACGCAAGTTTATAAAGCTTGCAAAGGACTTAAGCTTGGTTACCTTGGTTTAGGTTGGAGGGATGTCTCATGGATGAAAGACGAATTTACATCTTTGATACGACATTACGAGATGGAGAACAGTCTCCGGGGGTGAGCCTTAGCGAAGACGAGAAGCTGGAGATAGCAATGCAACTGTCAAGGCTTGGTGTAGATATCATAGAGGCTGGCTTCCCTGTTGTTTCTGAGGGTGAGTTTAAGGCAGTGAAGCGTGTAGCAGAGAATGTGAAAGGACCAATAATAGCAGCATTGGCAAGGGCGAAGGAAACCGACATAGACGCTGCAAAGGAAGCACTCTCGCCAGCGGAGCGAAAACGCATCCATACATTCATCGCAACTTCGGACATCCACATGGAATATAAACTGCACATGAAAAGAGATGAAGTAATTGAGGCAGCGAGAAGGGCTGTGTCGTATGCACGTAGGTGGACAGATGATGTTGAGTTTTCGGCTGAGGATGCAACAAGGAGCGATGTGGACTTCCTCTGCAAGGTTTTTGAAGTAGCTATTGACGCTGGAGCGACAACCATCAACATACCAGATACAGTTGGCTATGCGATGCCACACGAATTTGGTGAGCTTGTGAAAACCGTGCTGAACAAAGTGCCAAACATAGATAAGGCAATAGTGAGCGTCCACTGCCACAATGACCTTGGGCTGGCTGTAGCAAACTCACTTGCCGGTATAATAGCTGGCGCATCTCAGGTTGAATGCACAATCAATGGCATAGGTGAGAGAGCAGGTAATGCAGCGCTTGAGGAAATAGTCATGACGATTTACTGCAGAAGGAAAGTGCTCCGCTGCTACACAGGGATCAACACCTACCTGATAAGTAGGACGAGCAAACTGGTGAGCGATTTGACTGGTATGCCAGTCCAACCAAACAAAGCCATCGTTGGGGCAAACGCCTTTAAGCATGAATCTGGGATACACCAACATGCTATGCTATCAAATCCACTTACATACGAAATCATTGACCCAAAGGTTGTGGGCATAACGGAAGAGGGCATAGTTTTAGGGAAGCACTCTGGCAGACATGCGCTTGACCAAAGGCTCAGGAAGCTCGGTTACGAGCTAACGAAAGAACAGCTCAATCAAGTATTTAAGCGTTTCAAAGACCTCGCTGATAAGAAGGGCGAAATTACAGACATGGATTTGGAAGCGCTTGTTTCTGATGTGCTTCATACAAGCCCAGAAATTTACCAGCTTGACTACATGCTGGTTACAAGTGGGAAGGGCACAGTGCCAAGCGCTACGGTGAGGATAAAAAGTGATAAAGGCGAGATAACTGAAACTGGAACGGGTGTCGGTCCCATTGACGCCATCTATAGAACGATAGACAAGATCATAACAATACCTCATCGGCTCGTTGATTTCTCTGTGCGCTCAGTCGGACCTGGCACAGATGCAGTTGCAGAGGTGCTTGTGAAGGTTGAAGATGAGCATGGGAAAGTCTTCAGTGGCTACGGTATATCAACGGATACAATTGAAGCAGCAGCAAAGGCATATATGCACGCTCTTAACAAACTCGCACACAGCAAGCTCATGGAGAAGTGAGAGAGGAAGAGAGGCAGATGCAAAGATGGGTATGACTATGACGGAAAAAATACTTGCTGCACATGCCGGTGAGAGGAAAGTTGAAGCAGGGCAGATAGTTATGGCGAAGGTTGACCTGTGTATGGGTAATGATGTCACAGCACCTTTAGCGATAAGAGAGTTTAGGAAAATAGGAGTTGAGAAGGTCTTTGATAAAGACAAGATAGCATTTGTGGCGAGTCACTATGTCCCAAACAAAGACATAAAAGCTGCTGAGCAAGCTAAGCTGATGCGCCAGTTCGCTGTTGAGCAAGGCATTAAACATTACTACGAAGTTGGGCGCGGTGGTGTTGAGCATGTCCTTCTGCCAGATAGAGGCTTAATACTCCCCGGCATGCTCTATGTTGGTGCTGATTCGCATACATGCACTGCTGGTGCTTTGGCTTGCTTTGCAACTGGCATAGGTAGCACAGACCTTGCAGCCGTCATGGCTACAGGGGAAATATGGCTTCGTGTCCCAGAGACTATAAAGCTGGTTTACTACGGCAATTTGAACGAGTGGGTCATGGGCAAAGACATTATACTGGCAACGATCGGGCGAATCGGCGTAAGTGGCGCATCATACAAGGCGATGGAGTTCACAGGTCCAGTGATTGAACGGCTTGGTATGTCTGACAGGTTCACGATTACAAACATGGCTGTTGAAGCTGGCGCAAAAAATGGCATCATAGCGTTTGATGAAGTAACGGCGGAGTTTCTACGAATGGTGGCGCCGACAAGAGAAAAAGAATGGCAAGTTGTATACTCAGATGAGGATGCACAATATGCACAAGTGATAGAATTTGATTGCTCCCAACTCGAGCCAGTAGTTGCCTACCCTCACCTGCCATCAAATGTGCGAACAATATCGGAAGCTATAAAAGACAACATCACCATTGATCAAGTCTTCATCGGTTCGTGCACAAACGGGAGAATTGAGGATCTGCGGGTAGCTGCGAGAGTTATAAAGGGAAAGAAAGTTCATCCGAGGGTGAGAATGATAGTCATTCCAGCAACACACGATGTTTGGCTAAAAGCGCTCCGCGAAGGGCTTCTTGAGATTTTCGCTGATGCAGGTGCGGTTATCTCAACGGAGACTTGTGGACCTTGCCTTGGAGGGCACATGGGAGTTTTGGCGTCTGGTGAAAGGTGTGTATCAACATCAAACCGCAATTTCGTAGGGCGAATGGGTGACCCAGCATCGGAAGTCTTCTTAGCCAACCCAGCAGTCGCTGCTGCTTCAGCAATCCTTGGAAGGATAGCACACCCAGATGAAGTGTAAGACAAAAACACATCAACGCATTAGAGATGAATAACTTCAAACCTTGAACCAACATCGGGCAGCTTAGTGACCTCAATCCTGACAGGGAAAGCATCCTTAAGTTGGTCAAGGTGGGTGACGACGATTATTTTGTCAAATTCTCCCCTTATGCTGTATATAGCTTCAATCATTTGCCTTAACCCGTCAGAATCTTGAGTCCCGAAGCCTTCATCAACCACAAGGAAACGAAGTCTTGCACCAGCACGCCTTGCCAGAAGCTTTGCGAGTGCAATCCTTATGGCAAAGTCAATCCTGAACCCCTCGCCACCAGAATAAAGCTCGTAAGGTCTCGTGCCAAGTTCATCGGCTATCTTGATGTCAAGAGTTTCTTTGAGGCTTCCGCCGAGTGTTTCGCGCTGTAGCTCAAAAGAGACATGTGCCCTGCCGTGAGTGAGCTTGCTCAAGATGCTGTTTGCCTCACGCTCAATCTCTGGGATGGCATTCTCAATGATCAACGCTTGAATCCCATCTTTGCCGAAAGCCCGTGCTAAGATGCTGTAGAGTTGTTCTTCATAACGCAACAGCTTTAGCTCCTCTTCAACCTTGTTGCGCTTTTGCTTAAGTTCCTCACACTCCCTTATCCTCCCTTCAACATCGCCAATCTCTAACTGGAGTTGTGAACGCTTTCCATCAAGCTTTTTGTGCTCACGCTCAAGTTCGGAAATCCTGCTCTCAACGCTTGGCTTAGCTGAAAGTTCCTCTTCAACAGCTTTGATGTTCGTTTTCAACTCTTCGTATCTCTTGAGCCCTTCATTGAACATGCGATATTGCCTGCCCAGCTGCACCTTCAAGTTCTCCGCTTCTTCCCTCGCCTGTTTCAACCTCTCGTTCAACTTCGCATACTCTTCAAGCGCTGTTTTCTCCTCACGCACTCTTTTATGTTCCTCTTCGTCGTAGCCCAATTCGGATATATGAAACTCAACTTCCTTAAGACGCTTTTGCTCTTCATGTGCATAGTCACGCGAGGTTAGTCTGCTCTGCACTTTACTAACTTCGTCCTCAACCTGCTTCAGCTTGCTTTCAGCCTCTACAAGCTTTGCCTCAGCTTGCTTGAGCTGTTCCCACTCCACTTCAAAGCTTCGCTTCTTTTCAATCTCTCTCTTGACCTGCTCATGCTCCTTCTCATCATAGCCGAGCGCGCTTAACTGCTCTTCAACAGCCTTCAGTTGCTCACGCAACTCAGTTGCGAATTCACCTGCTTCAATACGCCTCTTCAACTCGTTGTATGCTTCCATTACCTTACCGAGCTTCTCCTCGGCATTTCTCGCTTCCATCAGTCTTGCCTCAACATTGGCAAGCTCCCTTTGGACGCCATCCAGCAGTTCAACTTCTTTCAAAATTGATTTAAGTTGAGCCTCAGCTTTTGTTCGTTCCTGCTCCAGCTGTTTGCGTTCCTTGGAAAGCTCCTCAATCAATCTCTGTCTTTCCTTAACGAACTCATCAAACTCATGCTCAAGCAACTCCCTGCTATGTTCATCAAGCGGTGATTTACATAGTGGACAGCGAGGCTCTTTAGATTGAGCCAGCAGGCGAAGCTTTTCAGCGGTCTCTTCAACCTCAACTTTGGCTTGCTCGCACTTTACTGAGAGCTCCCTCAGCCTACCTTCATACTGCCCGATTTTAGCCCTGAGCGAATCTGCTTCTTCCACGAGCTTCCTTAGCCTTTCAATCTCCTCACGAAGCCTTTTAGCTTCCTCTTCAAGTTTCCCAGCAGTGGAAGCTTTAGCTTCAAGTTCGCTTGCCTGCTCACTCAAGGCGTTGAGCCTCTCTTCGAGCTTTTGCCTCTCACGCTCAATTTGGTTTTCCAGTTGCAAGAGATGCTCATAGAGTTGCAGATGCTTCTTACGTAGCTCCTCAAGCGACGCTTCGCGACTTCTTAGGCTTTGCAACTCATTATAACCGCGCTCTATCTCCTCTCGTCTTTCAGTGAACCTTTTCGCTTCGTCAATATCTTTCAAGTGTGCTTCACGCTGTTCTTGCAGTTTGGTGAGCATAAGTTCAAGCTCAGTTTTCGCTCTCTCAATAGCTTGCTCAAGCCTTCGTTTCTCTTTTTCAAGCTCCCTAAGTTTCTGCAACATCGCCGTAAGTTCCTCATCACGCTTTTGCAATTCCTGATAGCGCCTGTAGTTGCTTTCTATTTCATCAGCCCTATCAATGAGTTTTTTCAACTCCTGATAGCGTTTGAGCATCTCCTCGTATTGTGCCTTCAAATCCTGCAGATCGCTTCTTAGCTTCTTCATTTCTTCAACCATACTTTTGTGTTGCCTCTCAAGCTCGTTCAGCCTCGCAAGCTGAGAGCGTTTTTCATTGAGCTCATCTACGACAGCTCTAAGCGATTTTTCAATGTTTGCCAATGCCTCCTTCAGCTGTTCCCTCCTCTTAAGCAGGTCAGGTAATGCCTTCAATGTCTCATCAATCTGATTTAATTCACGCTCTTTAAACTGTGCTTCATCTGAGCGAACTTTTTGGTGCTGCCTTGCAAGCTCTGAGAGTTCATCGTAGTGGTCGAGCCCAAGTATGCTTGCGAGGATTTCCTTCCGCTCAGCTGGTGTCTTCCTTGTGAACTCATCAGCGCGCCCTTGGAGGATGAGAGATGTTGCAACGAATGTTTCGTAGTCCATATGGAGGATTGAATTGATTTTTTGCTGTGTCTCCCTGATTGATTGCCCTGTAAGTGGTAGCCACCTATCTTCATCCGGCGAGTAAAGGTGGAGTTCAAGCGTTTTCCTTCTACTCCTGCGTGAATACCTCCTCAACACGCGATATCGTCTATCCTCAACTTCAAATTCAAACTCAACTTCAACCTCGTTAGCGCCTATGTGCAAGATATCGTCATCTGGGCTTGTGCGTCCCCTTGCCTTCCTCGCCTCGCCCCACAAAGCCCATGTAATAGCATCAAGCAATGCTGACTTACCATGCCCATTTTGTCCAGACAGGCAAGCCAAATCAAATTCAGTGAAATCAAGTGGTGGCACACCTTCACCATAGCTCATAAAGTTGCGCAACCTAAGCTTTAGAGGCACCATGCACCGTTCACCTCCAATTAACCCACCAACCTATCGGAAAGCTCTTTCTCAAGCTCCCGCGCATATTTAAGCAAGTCTTCCTCAAGCTCTTTCCACTCTTCCTTGTGGCGTATGTAGCGGCGCAATGCCTCAATGACATCCATTTCCTCCGTGACAGCTGCCCTTGGTTGCCTCCTGTGTGCTTCATCTTCGATATACCTGCTGATGCTCACGACCTTGAATGCTTCCTCAAGCACCTCTCCAACAGCTTTTAAATTAAGCACCTCACTTTGCCTTTCAGTGCACCTGTAGCGTATACGCACTATCGCATCTTTGATGTCCTTTTCTCGTATAGCGTTGATGAGTGCCATTGTTGGGTTGCTTTCGCCTCTCAAGTCAACATCAATTGTTATGTAGCGCCTTGCAGGCGTTTCAACAAATTCAACTTGAACACCACCGTCAATGTGGACGATGCAAAATCCTTTCCTTTCGCCTTCCTCACTGAAGTCGCAACGCTCAATACTTCCAGAGTAGACAACATGCGGTGAGCCAGATGGGTTTAAGTCCTGATGCTTGTGTATGTGACCGAGCGCCACATATGTAAACTGAGGCAAAGCGAGTGCACTTAAGAACAAGCTTGGTTCGGCGCCAAGTATAGCTGTCCTTTCCGAACCGGAGTAGACTGCATTTGCAACGGAGATATGCGCAAGCAACACCGCAGGAACATCAGGGGAAATTTCCTCAGCCATCTTTGATATCACATTGGCACAGATGGCTTCCATCTCTTTAGCTATCTGTTCGTCGCTCATATAACGCATTTGCTCCTTAGCCAGAAGCAGGCTTCTGTTTGGGTATGGCAAGCAGGCAACTTGCAGTCCACCACTTTGAGTTGTGAGCCTGAAAATATGTGGCTTTGTTGCAACATAAACATTTGGGACGCCAAGCACACCGAAAAGCTCAAGCGGTGATATCCTGCCAACCGATACAGGCATATCATGGTTACCCGTTATCATGATTGTCGGTATGCCCTCATCTGAGAGGCGCTTTATTTGCCCGCCAAACATCTTTTGGTATGTTGGAGTTGGGTTGGCATAGTCATATGCGTCACCTGCAAATAGAACAGCATCAACACGTCGCTCAATGGCTGTATCTACAACCTTCTCAAGGCAACGCACAAAATCAAGCAAACGTAAGTTCAAGCCAGTTGCTGGATCAATCTTTCCATGCGTCTCAATGCCAATGTGGGCATCCGCGAAATGAAGAAGCTTCATCAACACCTCACCACCGATCAGTGAATTGGAGTTTGCTATCTCCTTCACTTCAAGTGTAACGCCGATCTTCTCACCCCGAATAAAAACTCTCTACGCCAGCTATCGCCTCGTTCCTCAAAAACTTTTGCGCTTAAAGCAAACTGGTGATAACATGATAACTGGTTTAAGCTTGGTTGCACAAAGGAGCAAGCAAGTTAGAGGTGGTGAGCATGGTGAAGGCGATGGGAATAGTGCATAGCGTGATCTGCATTTTATTCACCTTTGCGTATTCAAGCGTTGTCACAGTCAGCCAAGTTAAACGAGCACCAGTCATTGATGGTGTCATTGATGAAGAGGCATGGAAGGGAGCTTTAACACTCACAATTGAAAAGCCGTTGCGTGCAAGCAAGGCAACTGCGAAAGCAAGAGCGATGCTCTGCTTCACATCCCAAGCAATCTATTTTGGCTTCGTGTGCGAGGAACCAGAAATGAAAAATGTGCGCTGCAATATCACCACGCATGATGGCGAGGTATGGCGCGACGATTGCGTTGAAATATTCATCGCACCATGCCCAGATGAACCATCA
>JBGOEV010000013.1:0-54268 GCA_041538025.1 Candidatus Thermosaccharophagus gerlachensis
CATCAATATTCAAGGAAGCGGTTCCATCTGGCATTGCCATCTTGCCCGAGATGTTCTTCCCACAGCTTCGGCATGTAGTTGGGCAAGAGAGTGTGGATGAGCAAACTGGTGCACCAGTTTATCCCGTAGTTGTAGCGAGGTTAGAGCGTGCAAGATGAGCGAAACTCAACTCACTCATAGGGGGCGTGATTTATGGGCAATATTGAAGTTGGTAGCAAGCTCACGCTCTCAAAGGCGAAATTGAACGATTTCCTTCGTTCGCTTGATGCACTCTTAGCAGCACCAATACGCCTTGAGCATGGTGAAGTGCATTTCGCTATCAATCCACCGCTTGAACAAATACTTCGCGATGCCGAATATGTGAACAGCACGATATCGCCGGTTGCCTTGCTTTTCCCGCAGACAGAGGTCCTCTTCAACTTCAAGCTAAATGGGAAACCACAGCTTGAGTTCCCACCGCCCCCACAACCGTTAGTCATCTTTGGCATACGCTCGTGTGATGTTGCTGCGATACGTTACCTTGAAATGTTTTTCTCGCGCAACTTCGTTGATACACCTTTCTGTGAGAGAGCGAAAGTGACGACGCTTATAAGCGTTGCATGCCAGCGACCCAGTAAGAACTGTTTTTGCCCATGTTGTGCTGGTGGTCCATTCCTTGAGGACGGATACGATATACAGCTTGTAGACTTCGGCGAGCTATTCCTTGTTGAGGTTGGCTCGGAGAAAGGCAAGCAACTGCTCAGCGGACGCGAAGGTTTCTTTGAACCTGCTCCAGAGGGGCTTATTGAGAGGCGAAACAGCCTCTATGAGGAGACACTACAAAAGTTTGAAATAGCTTCCCACATGGGGACAGGTGTCCGTAAAGTGACATCAAGATCTGTCTCGGAGGAACTTTGGAAGATGATGGCTGCAAGGTGCATTGAGTGTGGTGGATGTGCTTTTGTTTGTCCGCTGTGCACATGTTTTGATGTTGTTGACCATAAGCTACCACTTCACAGTGATGGAACAGCTTGCGGTTGGCGGGAGCGTTGCTGGGATTGTTGCCAGTTCGCTGGCTACTCAATGGAGGCTGCGGGAGTTAGCCCACGCCCAGATAAGCTAAGTAGGTTCAAAAGGCGTTTCTACCACAAGCTCAGTTACTTCTACATGGAAATGGATGGCAGGGTTGGTTGTGTTGGTTGCGGAAGATGTATTCAAGTTTGCTTCGGTGTCGTTGATATGCCAGCAGTCGTTAATACACTGAGGGAAGAGAAAGTGTTCGGTGTGAGGCTGAGGTGACAAGATTTGAGTTTCGTTGGGAGGGTTTAGTATGCGTAAGCATCTCTATGAGCCAATGCCCGCACGAATCATTGAGGTCATAGATGAGACACCAGATGTGAAGACATTCACATTACAAGTTGAAGACGGCATCGTTGACTATCGCCCGGGGCAATTTGCGGAGGTTTCCGTCTTCGGAGTTGGTGAAGCACCATTTGGCATCTCATCAAGCCCGACTTGGACAAAGCGCACTGGTTACATTCAAGTGACAGTGAGGGCTGTCGGGAAGGTGACGAGAGCGCTCCACAACCTTAAGGTGGGCGAATATGTCGGTGTAAGAGCACCTCTTGGGAATGGCTTCCCAGTGGAGAAGGCGGAGGGCAAAAGAGTGATAATTGTTGGCGGTGGGATAGGTTTGCCACCACTGCGTTCATTGCTCAACTACATGTTGGACAATAGAGAGAGGTTTGGAAAGATAACGGTGTTATACGGTGCACGCACGCCAGCTGATATGGTTTTCAAGCGTGAACTTGCTGAGTGGTCTACTCGCCCTGATGTGGAATACCTGGACACCGTTGATATAGCTGATGAGGAATGGCAGAGGTTGGGTAAGAGAGTGGGGGTTGTAACGACTCTATTCCCAATACTTGATGAGCAAAGCCCGATTGAACCGCATAACACAGTTGCATTTATTTGTGGTCCCCCTATCATGATTCATTTCGTCATCCTTGAGCTTGAGAAGCGGAATGTGCCTCCTGAAAACATCATCTCAACGCTTGAACGCCACATGAAATGTGGCGTCGGCAAATGTGGGCACTGTGCCATAGGGCATAAGTATGTTTGCGTTGATGGTCCCGTGTTTTCGTGGGCTGAGATGAAGGAGCTTGAGTGGATGAGCGCGGAGAAGTCCGTTTGATCCATCAGCCTTTGAACTGCGTGGTTGATACAGCGATGAGCGAAAGAGGGATTGAAAGAATCTGCAATGCTTACTGGCGTAAGGTTGCGGTAGTTGGCATAGGGAACGAAATGCGTGGCGATGATGCTGTTGGATGTTATGTGGCGAAGAAGCTCGAAGGCATTGATAGGGCTCTTGTCATCAATGCCGGCGATGTCCCGGAAAATTACACGCACTTGTTGCGTGCGTATAAGCCAGATTGCATATTGCTGATTGATGCAGTTGATGTGGGTGCAAAGGCGGGGTCAATCGTTATCATGCACCGTGAAGAGCTACCACCATCGCTATCCGTTTCAACTCATGGTATACCGTTGAGATTGCTTGCCGATTACCTTCACCGTGAGCTTGGTGCTGATGTGATTCTTATCGGCATTCAAGTTGAGACAACTTCATTCGGTGTGGCTATGTGCGATGATGTGAAGGAATCAGCGGATGTAGTAGCGGAGTTTCTTACAGCTTACTTGAGCACTGCAGGGTGTTCTGAGAAATGATGGTAGCCCTTTGTATTGTCACCTTTACTCTTGTGGCTATGCCTGAAGTTCCTGTGAAAGAACAGAAAGCTATAAAAGAGGTGGCTATTCGTAAACTTGCAGAAGCGCATGCTGGTTCACACCCTGTGCTTGCAGTGCAATTTGTCGGAAACAAGTTAGCACTGCTGAGGAAGTGCGGAGATGTTGTAGCGTGGGACTTCACTAAAGGTGGGCTCAAACGCATTTTGCAATGCAACATTAGATCGCTGCGTGGTGGCACTTTCTCAAGCAATGGGGGGTTGCTTGCTTGCATCGCTGCAAATCAAGTTGTATCCATCTGGGATTTGTTCGGAGGTAAATTAGTTGCAAAGATAACAGGGCACGGTGGCGAGATAAGACAAATGGCTTTCTCTCAAGACGCGCGGATGCTTGCTATCGGATGTGAAGGCTGTTGCAATATGGAAGGCGATACACGCATCTGGGATACGAGGAGTGGAAAGTTGGTTAGAAGGTTTAAAGGAGATGCGTTCAGTGTTTCCTTTCTGAACAAGGACAAGGAAGTGGCTATTGGTGGTGTAAAAGCTGTAGCGATTTACGATGTGAACAGTGGCAGGAAGGTCAAGGAGTTGCATGTTGGCATGAGAGTTAAAGGGATTAGTTGCTTGGAAGGGGGCAAGTTGCTCGCATGCGTCTTCGTTGATGGCTTATGTGCGTTTGATGTCGCTACTTGGCGCAAGCGAAGGGTTGCCGACATCGGCTTAGTTGATGCCTTCGCATTTTCATCAAACGGTTCGCTCATTGCTATCGGCACTTACGACAGGGTTGTTCTTTTTGATGTTAAGTCATGGAAAACTGTTGGGAAGCTAAGTTTGGGCACACACCCTGTCACAGCGATTGCATTTTCATCAGATGGTTCAAAGCTCGCGTTCAGCGATGCCTATGGCAGGGTTGCCCTGTGGATGATCACAAGGAAATTAAAAAGCTAAGTGAGAGTGATGTGAGATGGCTGATATGGTCACTTGGTGCACCTTGCTGATAGCAGTTCCTGCTATCGGTGGGATAGTTTGCGCTTTCCTGCCAGACAGGGTTGCGCGCTTCTTTGCCACCATAGTATCGTTCGCCACAGCAGTCATAGGGTTATGGCTCATCACTAACTACGGCTTTGAAGAGAACACGGTTAGCATTGGTGGGCTTGCGTGGATAAGTAAAGTTGCTGGAACGAAGGTTGACCTGTTTGGTTTCCTCATTGACCCTCTGAGCAGCATAATGCTTTCGTTGATCGTCATTATAGGTTTCCTCGTTGTGCTTTACTCAACTGCCTATGTCAGCGCAAGCAACAAGGAGCACCCAGTAGAGGAGGGTGCATCACGCTACTTCTGTTGGATGCTCCTTTTCATTGCATCAATGGCTGGCGTTGTCACATCTTCAACATTCTTT
Source organism: Candidatus Thermosaccharophagus gerlachensis (assembly GCA_041538025.1). Taxonomy (GTDB): domain Bacteria; phylum Armatimonadota; class Fervidibacteria; order Fervidibacterales; family Thermosaccharophagaceae; genus Thermosaccharophagus; species Thermosaccharophagus gerlachensis. Next base: position 4,120 of record JBGOEV010000013.1, read on the forward strand.
CAGCTCTTCATCTTTTGGGAATTGACGACGCTGTGTTCGTGGGCGCTAATCTCATTTGACTATAACGACCCTGAAGCAGTTCGCGCTGGCTACAAGGCACTTTTGATGACGCATATCGGTGGGCTTTTCCTCATGACGATGATTGTGTTATCTTTCGCCTTCACAAAGTCCTTTGGGTTTGATGCCATAAGGGAGCTCACGCCAACGGTGCAAGTTGCCCTCCTCTCGTTGGCGTTCATTGGTGCGTGGGCGAAAGCAGCTCAATTCCCATTTTACACATGGCTTCCTGATGCTATGGTTGCACCAACGCCCGTCAGTGCATACTTGCACGCAGCAGCTATGGTTAAAGCTGGTATATACTTGCCAGCAAGGGTTGTCCTTGCAGCACGCCCGTTTCTTAAGGCATTACATCCATCCGCAGTCGATACAGCTGGAATACTTATGGGCACGCTCTCAATCATAACCATTATCATCGGCTGTTACATGTTCTTCTACCAAGATGACTTGAAACGCTTGCTTGCTTTTTCAACGATTGTTCACCTTGCTCACATCTTGATGGAGTGGGCATGCGGTTCGCTCGGTTGCGTAACGTGTTATCAGAGTGGATTGATACACATCATCGCTCACGGTGTAGGTAAAGGTTTGCTTTTTCTTTCTGTCGGTGCGCTCTCATATTCCACTGGCACAAGACGCATCAGCGAGTTGAGTGGTGCTGGAATTAAGATGCCACTTGTAGCGGTTGGCTTCCTAATAGGTGCACTCACCATATCGGGCATACCACCGTTTTCTGGCTTCTGGAGCAAATTCTATTTCGTCTTGGGAGCAATAACGCTTGGCAAGTTTGGGATATTGTTTGTTGTAGTTGGTCTCATTGATGCTGTCATCAGGTTTGCATGGTTCGTTTATGTTGCTCACAAGGTGTTTGCTGGAGAGCCGTCAGAGATGGTGCGGGATGCAAAAGGAACTTCGCCAGCAATCAATGTGGCGATCATCGTTTTAATCGTTCTTTGTTTCATTTCAACACCGTTCGCAGTAGAGATGGCTACAACTGCAGTTGGGATTTGCACTGAGGGGACTTGCTCCGTGGTGATGCCATAGAGGTAGTTTTGAACTCGGCTTTTAAGGAGGCGGTAAGTGAGATGCAAGTCTCGCAAGAAATGCTTGTCATTGCTATCTTCGGTGTATTGTGTGCGGGTGCTTTCCTAACCGCTGTAACTTCCTCATTTCGTCGTCTGACAGCATGGCTTGGGTTTATCTTTGCGTTTTGTGGCTCGTTGCTTTGCCTCATTGTTGCTGCTCGTGCAATTTATACGCCTGTTGTTGAGCAAGGGCATGCTTACATTCCTCTACCAATCATAAATGCAGCATTGCAAATCCAAGTGGATGAACTCAGCGCCTTCTTTCTTCTCATCATCGGTTTGCTTGGCATCTGCACATCGCTTTATTCCGTCGGCTATATCACACACGACTACTACAAGGAAGAGCACCTCGTTCGCTATTACCCATTTCTAATGTTCTTCCTTGCTGGGATGGTCGGTGTCGTAACCTGCTGGGACATGTTTTATTTCCTCATCTTTTGGGAAGTGATGACACTCGCTTCCTACGTGCTCGTCATTTACGAAAAGAGCAACCCTGTATCGCTTCGTGCGGGCTTGAAGTATTTTGTGATGACACATGCTGGCACGACAGGCATCGTTTGCGGTGTGATTATCATTTGGCTTTTCTGTCGCTCGTTTAACTTTGAAGCCCTCAAGATCGGTATGGAGATGCTTTATTCTGAGCACCCTTCATTGCTTCACTTTGTGTTGATGTTGCTTTTCATTGGCTTTGCGACAAAGGCTGCTCTTTTCCCGTTTGGCGACTGGCTTCCTGATGCGCATCCCGCAGCACCATCGGCAATTAGTTCCCTGCTCTCTGGTGTGATGATAAAGATGGGTATTTATGGCATACTACGCACCTTTGTCTGGATGATGCCTTCATCTCATCACTTGAGCATATGGGGTTTTGTTATAGCACTTTTTGGCACCATCTCGCTGTTCATATGCACGATAGCTGCGCTAATCCAGCATGATTCAAAGCGCATGCTCGCTTACAGCAGTATGGGTCAGATGGGTTACATCTGCTTGGGTATAGGAATCGGCATGGGCTTCCTGCGCGTCTCACCGAGCTTAAGTGCACTTGGATTTATTGCTGGCTTGTATCATGTGATCAATCATGCATGCTTCAAAGGTCTCCTCTTCCTAAATGCTGGCTCAGTTTTAATACGCACTGGCACGCGCAACATGGGTGCACTTGGTGGCTTATGGCGCTTCATGCCTACAACGGCATTCACAACCCTTGTTGGCTTACTTGCAATATCTGGTGTGCCACCAATGAATGGTTTTGTGAGCAAGTGGATGATTTACAACGCTTCTGTTATGAGCGGTCTTCAAATCCCAATATACCTTGCATTTTGCATCGCTGCAGTGTTCATCTCCACTGTAACGCTCGCTTACTCCATTAAGTTCATGGGGATTTTCATCAGCATGCCGTCAAAGCTTGTTAGTCAGATTGAGAAAGAGCTCACCGAAGTTGATTGGACTATGGTCGTCCCACAAGTTGTGCTTTCTTTGATGTGCATTGCTCTTGGTCTTTTCCCAAACTTTGTTTTGCCCATAACGCATCGTGCTGTTGATGTCATGCGTCCCGGTTTCATGCCACCGTTTGATTCGCTTTTTGTAGGGATGCCGTTCTCCATTGGGATAAACGTTGGTGAGGGGCTCTCTGGTGTTTTTTCTCCCCTCGTATACTTGTTTGCGCTCATAGTTTGCATGCTTATCCCGTATGCACTTTACAAGCTTGCTGGTGCAAGAGTGCGTTTTGCATCGCCATGGGCATGTGGAGAACTGCATAGCAATGAAGAATTGCGCTACCGTGTTGAGAGCTTCTACATGCCCTTCAGAAGTTTCCTTTCATTCAGGGTGGGTCAAAGACGAGTAACATCGTTTTATCCTACTTTGCCAAAGCCAAGAGCACCGTGGATCGCAAAGATTCGCATCATCTTTGATGTTGATAAGCTCTACGAAGCTGTAATTCGTATTGGTGCAAAGGCTTGCGAACGGTTCAGTGCTACGCATGCTGGCATACCACAGCTTTATGTTCTGTGGATGGCTATTGGTATTCTTTTTGCCATAGCTCTGCTTTACCTTCTTTCGTAGACCAAGATGTTTCAAGGGGGTGATCGTTCATGACCTCTCGTGAGCTGATGCGACGGTTGCGTGAGGAGTTGGGTGAAAAAGTGCTTGAATGCTGGGAACCAAGGGATGGAAGGGTATTCGTTAAAGTCTCACCAAGCGACATTGTTACAGCATGCGATTATGCATTCAATACGCTTAAAGCACGCTACATGACCACATGCGCAACTGATGATAGATGGCGAAATGGTAAATTCACTATAACGCATTTCTTCTCGCTTGATGCAGATAAGCTTTTTCTCTCCGTGCGTTGTGAAGTTGACCCAGACAACCCAGTGTTGCCATCAATCACTCCCCTAATACCTGGTGCTGAGTGGGCTGAGAGGGAACAGCAAGACTTGCTCGGAGTTAAGTTTGAGGGTCATCCAGACCCAAGGAGGCTCGTCTTGCCAGATGACTTCCCACCCGATTTGTATCCGCTACGAAAGGATTACCCATACAACTATCGCCCTGAGCCTGATATGCGTGGTAAAGTGCCAATGAAAGAGCCACCTGAGGGCGCAACCGTTGTGGCAGTAGGTCCATTCTTCCCCGTGCTTGAGGAACCAGCCTACTTCAGGCTTTTCGTTGAGGGTGAAACTGTGGTCGGTTGCGATTACCGTGGTTTTTATAACCATCGCGGTATTGAGAAGCTCGGTGATAGCAAGCTCACATTCAATCAAATTGTTTTCCTTGCCGAAAGGATATGAGGGATATGAGGCTTCATACACAGCACGGTGTGCTGTGAGGCAACAGAAAACGCTCTCGGAATAAGGGCACCAAGAAGGGCAAGGTTCATAAGGAGCATAATGCTTGAGATTGAGCGCATACATAGCCACTTGCTTTGGCTCGGAATAGCTGGACACATAATTGGGTTTGACACAGTGCTCATGCAGGCTTGGCGGATAAGAGAGCCAGTTATGTGGCTCGCTGAGTATATCACAGGTAACAGGAAAACATACGGGATGAACATTGTCGGCGGTGTTAGGCGAGATATAACGAAGGAGAAGCATGAGCGCATCCTTGATGTGATGAGGCGAGTTGAGGAAGAAACTGTGGCAGTTATAAAGGCAGTTGAGGGTGATACGATGCTCCATGTGAGGCTTCGCGGGGTTGGATACCTCTCACCAGAGGATGCAAGGGCAATGTGCGTTGTCGGTCCTACCGCAAGGGGTTCTAACATCGCAATTGATGCGCGTGTTGATCATCCATACGCTGCCTATGATGAGCTTGTTCCAGAGAAGAAGGTGCACGATGAATGCGACATATGGGCAAGGACGCTTGTCAGGCTTGAAGAAACAATTGAATCAATCAGGTTGGTCAGGGAAGGCATAAGGGCTCTTCAAGGGATGCCAGAAGGCGAGATAGTGCTTAACATAACTGAGGAAGTTCCAGAAGGGCTTGAAGGCATTTCTGTGGTTGAGGCACCAAGGGGAGAATGCATTCACTATGTCATAACAAGTGCTGAGAACAGACCACATAGGTGGCGTGTGCGAGCACCATCTTACATGAACATACATGCATTGCCAGTTATGTTTAAGAACAAGAACGGCGGTATACCGTCAGAACCGTTCAGCAAAGCGAATATCGCTGACATACCGATAATCATAGGTAGCATTGACCCTTGCTTCTCATGCACGGAAAGGGTTGAAGTGATTGATGTAAAAAAGAAAGAGGTGCGCTTCTACACGAGGAACGAATTGATCGAGCTTTGCAGGCTCAAAGCGCAGGAGCTTTTCAACAGGCGCTCAATAACAGTTGGTGAGTTTGGTGGTGCCATGAAAAAAACAACAGAGGAACAACATTGATCATCAAAAACACGGCGGTTGATCAAAGGGTGATGCGAGGATGGAGAGGTTATGCTATGCGGTGTTGAATGTAATTGTTGTGCTTTTCTTTGCGCCATTGTTTGAGGGCTTCGTGCGCAAGTATATCCGTGCCAACATAGCGCATTCAAGGAGAGGTCCACTTGTTGGCATCTGGCAGCCGTTCTATGACCTGCTAAAGCTCTTCGCAAAAGAGGACATACGCGTTGGTGGGGCACTCCAAACAGTTATGCCGTATGTAGGCTTTGGCTCAATGTTGGTCGCATCACTTTTCCTGCCACTGTGCGGTTATGCCCCGCTTGATGCATTTGGGGATTTGATCGTCTTCATATACACCATTAGCCTGTTTGCCATCTCGCTTGCTATTTTGGCTCTTGACAGCAGTTCCCCATACTCAAGCATTGGTGCATTGAGGGAGATAATGCTAATGACGCTCGTTGAGCTGATATTCATTACCTCTCTCATTTGCGGGGCTGTCTGTGCGCATACTCTAAGGCTTTCCGAAATAATCCTTTGGTATCGCATGCGCCTCTTCTCGCTCCCTATGCTCATAGCTGCAGGTGTGGTTTTCATAGCAATGCTGGCTCAGTTTGGGCGTCTACCGTTTGATATACCTGAGGCAGAGCAGGAGATAATTGGCGGTCCATTTATGGAAGTTTCAGGTCCGAGGCTTGCCTTGCTTAAATGGGCTGTTTGGATGAGACAATTTATCAGCGCAAGCCTTTTTGCGACTGTTTTCATACCTTGGGGCTTAACTGGGTTGTTTGTCATTGACTTGATCATCACGCTTATCAAGGTGCTCATCACTTTTGTTCTTGTAACGCTTGTTGAAGTGCTCTCACCAAGACTGAGGATTGATCAGGCTCTTAACTTTTACCTTGGTGTCTTTCTCACTTCAGCGATTGCTATCGCCATTGCTTATGTAGCTCCATAAGCTTTGGAGCAAATTTAAATTGCATGGGAGGTCAACAACATGATAGGTAGCAAGTTGAAAGAGTTGATGATCGCTCTTCGTGGTGGTGCTCCAAGACCACTTGTTGTGACATTGCCATATCCACTTGGACCGGGCGCTGAAGTGCCAGAGGGCTTTAGAGGGAAGGTTGAAGTTGATGTTTCAAAGTGTATTGGTTGTGGTGGCTGTGCTAATGTTTGCCCTTCACGGTGCATAATCGTTGAGGACATATCACAGCTGTGGCGCAAGATGAGCATAATGCGTGAAAGATGCACTTACTGTGCGCGTTGCCAAGAGGTTTGCCAAGAGAAAGCCATAACACTAACATGTGAATTTGAGCTTGCCACAGATAATCCAGCTGATCTCACTGACACATGGGAAGTGTTCATGGCTACATGCTCGCGCTGTGGGAGATGCTTTAAGCCAAAAACCGTCTTAGACAAGATGATGGAAGTCGGCTTCAAGGCGCCTATGGGGAGGCGTTATGGAGTATGCGCTCTGTCGCCAGCCAAAGAGCAAACATGAAGGCACATTGAAGCTCGTTGTGAGGTGAGCATACCATGCCTGCCGTTCAAGGCATAGATGTGTTAGCGTTGCTCATGATAGCGCACCTTCTTGCTTCTCTTGTTGCATCTGAGCTTCGCAACTTGCGCCTCAGCGCTTGGGCACTCGTTGTCCAAGCATTCTTCTTGGCTTGCATAATAGCGTCATACGGTGTCGTTTGGAACAACCCGTCGCTGTTCATCTGGGCTTTTGTGACGGTGCTGACAAAGGTTATCATCATTCCTTCGCTTTTGCTCCATCACATACGAGTGACAGGGCTCACTATGGAGATACGTCCATTGATAGGCTTGAGGATGTCGGTTTTGATGAGCGTTTTCTTGGTTGTGGCACTTTACTGGCTTTTTCGCACATACATTTACTTCATCGCCCCAACTATAGCAGCCATGATGGAGCCTGCTCGCTCAAACTTAGCCATGGCATTCTGCATCTTCTCACTCGGTATGTATGTGCTTATCACGCGCAGGGATGTGGTTAAGGTAGTAGTTGGTTTCGTCTTGCTTGAAAATGGTGCTCATCTGGCGCTCATTACACTTGCGCCAACACTTCCAGCAACAACAAAGCTTGGCATATGGACAAATGTTATCATTGCTGCGTGGTTGCTTATCAAGCTTGCCGAAGGAATTTACAAAGCACTTGGTGTCGTTGATACTTTGAGTCTATCGGAGCTGAAGCGCTGAGGTTTTTGGACAGCGCCATTGTAGCAATGTTGGCTCAAAGCAAGTGAGGTGTGGAAGATGGTGGTTGAATCGTTGCTTCCAATACTTGTCTTTGTCATCCCAACAGTATGTGGCATTATAAGCCTTTCGCTTAGGCGGATAAACTCAATCATTCACGGGACGATAGCTGTAGCTGGGCTTCTTGGGACGCTTTGCGTTGCGATACTCATCACTATAGAAGTCCTGCAAGGGAATGTATTGACGGCGTTTAGCAACACGGTCTATGCCGATGGTTTAAGCGCTTTGATGGAACTGCTTGGTTGTGGTATGGGCATCCTCGTTGCCATATATTCGCTACGCTACATACCAGTTCATGTGGCTCATCGCCCCGATGCGCCTCAAAGGTTAAGCACATACTATGGGCTATTGCTCCTCTTCCTTGGGATGATGAACTGGACATGCGTGACGAACAACATAGTGTGGCTTTATGTGACGCTTGAAGCAACTACACTTGCAACTGCCTTCTTGGTCACATTCTACTGGGAAAGGCGCTCACTTGAGGCTGGTTACAAATACCTCATGCTTGTGACTGTTGGTGTCATCTTTTCGCTGTTTGGGCTTGTGCTGATCTATGCGGGCGCAATTGAACTGCCAGAGATGAAAGGTCGTGATGTGCTCCTCATAACCGAGCTTAGCAGGGTTGGTCCGAAGATATCGTATAGCGTTGTTTTGTTGGCTAACGCTCTTATACTTGCAGGGTTTGGCGCTAAGGCTGGGCTTGTTCCATTCCATGCATGGCTTCCTGATGCACATGCTGAGGCGCCAGCACCAATAAGCGCATTGCTCTCTGGCATTGTGATAAAGGTTGGTGCATATGCAATCGCAAGGACTGTCACCATATTCGCTCCACAATACCCTGCCGTTGTCGTCTTCGTAGCTATCATGGCATCGCTCAGCATGGTCATCGGTATACTGATGGCGCTTGTTCAGGATGACATAAAGCGAATGCTCGCATATTCTTCTGTGAGCCAAATAGGCTATGTTGTTGAGGGGCTTGGGTTCGGAACATACCTTGGCATATACGGTGCTCTATTCCACCTGATGAACCACACCATCGTTAAGGCACTGCTCTTCCTAACTGCTGGTGCTGTGGCGCATATGACTGGGACACGCAAGATGAGCGAGCTTGGTGGGCTTGTGCGCCACATGCCTGTGGTTGCTGTTTGCTTCTTTATTGGTGCTATAGCTATCGGAGGGTTGCCACCGTTCAACATGTTCATGAGCAAGTTCACACTCTTCATGGCTGCAGCAGATGTAGGTCTCCTATGGGCTGCGATAATAGCCGTATTCACAGGCTTGTTAACTGTTGCTTGTTTCTTGAGGGCTGCAGCGAGAATATTCTGGGGCAGACCTTGCAAAGCTATTCAACCAGCTGCCGTTGCAGCGAATGGTGGTGAGGTGCATCTCCCGATAAGCATGCTTATACCCATGATCGTGCTCGCCATCTTGACAGTTGTATTGGGAATCTATCCAGGGCTTGTCCATCCTTTGCTTGACAATGCGACTATGTGCATCTTAAAGATACTTCGTGCGGGTATGTGATTGAGTTTTTGTTCTTAGCAACTCAAGCTAAGCAGGGGGTATTCAACATGGTTGGATGGTTCAGGAGGCTTTGTGAGAAGGCATTCCCTAAGGCTTTGTGGGTCTTCCATGCAAACACAGGTGCTTGTAACGGATGTGATATTGAGGTCATAAATGTGCTTACACCGTATTACGATGCTGAGCGCTTCGGTATAAGGCTTGTTGGCTCGCCAAGGCATGCGGACGTCATCATCGTCACAGGTCCTGTAACGAGGCAGTCTGCACCAGTCCTTGAACGCCTTATTGATTCAGTTCCGTCGCCAAAGCTTATCCTTGCAGTTGGCTCTTGCCCAACTGGTGGCAACATATGGTTTGACTCATACGCAACTTGTGGTGGTCTTTCAAGCGCCATCAAGGGGAAGGATATACCAGTGGTTTATGTTCCCGGATGCCCACCTCGCCCAGAGGCAATCCTTTATGGTGTAGCTTTGGCGCTCGGTCTGGTTAAAAAGAAAGTGGCAAGCAAACATATGAAACAGGAATTGCTTCCACCAAGGGAAGAAGCAAAGGCACATTAGCTTTGAAGCAAAAGTAACTCGCTCAAGTGAGGTGCAATGGTAAAATGCAACGCATGTCAATTTACGCTATGCCACTTACATGGCTGGCGCTGTTAGCTCTTGTCCCGCTGTATGGCTGTGGGAAGCATCGCATAGTAGCACGACCATCGGCTAAGGTAGCCCTTGAACCGGAATATCCCCTCCACATAATGGCACAGCGTTACAACGAGCTCATGCGTTACTTGAGCGATGTAACTGGAAGGAGAGTTGAGTGGCTTTCTTCGGCGAGTAGCGAAGGTATGATAGCAACCATTGAGAGCAGAAGACCAGATATAGCTCTTGTTGACCCACTGCATTATGTGATCCTTAAGAAAGCATGCGATGCAAAGTTGCTCCTTAAGGTGCTCTTAAAGCCAGTTAGTGGTGTAGGGAAACCAAAAGCAACGATGAAGGGTGTGATAATAGCACATGCCGATGGTGGGACACCATCGTTGAGCGAGATTGAAGGAAGCATAGTTGCAGTCCCATCAAGGCAAGTTCTTTTTGGCTTTGTTGCACAAGCAAAGGTGTGTAAGGATGCCGGGATCAATTTAAACACGCTACGCACAGTTATTGAGAGGCGTGAAGATAGAGTTGTTGCCTCTGTTGCGTATGGGAGAGCTAAGTTCGGCTTCATTCGTGAGGGCACGTTGGAGTTGCTCTCTGACACTCTTGACTTGAGCAAGGTAAAGGTTATCCATGAAACTCGGGACTACCCAAATCCGTGCTTCATCTGCCTTCCGGAAGTCATGAAGAGGCGTGCTGGAGTCATCCACGAGCTCAAGGAAGCACTCCTCAAACTTAATCAACCGTTGCCAGAGCATAGGCGAATATTGGAGTTGGCTGGTTGGGCTGGCGTCACTGAAGCTGTTGACGACAAAGAATACGACGTCGTTAGGAGGCTCATAGACGAGCTTAACCTGCCTTATTGAGTTAACGCTTTGTGACCTCCGAGCGCTTCTCAGTTTTAACGCTGTCTTCAAAATCGACCTCCAACCTTCCCAACAGGGGTGAGTAAGATGAACCAAGGTTCGCTTGGAACATTTGTCAAGCGTATGGACGGCGTTGGTGCTATTAAGGTTGTCTCACCAGAAACGGGTGTGCTTGAGTGGCTTGAATTTAACCTTTTGCGGTTGAATAGCGGTGAGGAGTGGGAGGATGAGGGTGTAGTGAAGCTCTCTTCTGGTGGTGAGCATATAGCAGAGGTAGCATTAGTCGTGCTTTCCGGGGCTTGCTCAATTTATGCTGGCAATGCATCTTGGGAAGGGCTTCAATGCAGGCGCGATGTTTTCAGTGGCAAAGCAACAACTCTTTATGTCCCGCCAGATACACGATACCGTATCATCGCAAAGAGCAACTTTGAGGCTGCCGTGGTTAAGGTGATAGTGACCGATAAAAGTGCTGGTATTAAAGAACCTGTGCTGATAACTCCAGAGCAAGTTAAAAGGCGCACCGTTGGCTTCCTCAACTGGCAGCGAGAAATTGATGACATCATTGATGCTTCGTTTCCAGCTGCACGGCTCTTGCTCGGCGAGACTCGCAACCCACCCGGGAACTGGTCAAGCTATCCACCGCATAAACATGACATACACAATCCGCCCTACGAAGTGAGGCTTGAGGAAGTTTACCATTACCGTATCTTCCCAAGCTATGGTTTTGCTGTGCAGCTCTTATATGATGGCGAGGAGCAAGAAGTTTATGTTGTAGGTGATGGTGACACGCTCGCAATCGCTCGTGGTTATCACCCAATTGTTGCTGCGCCCGGCTACAGACTCTATTACCTTTGGGCGCTCGCCGGTGACGAGAGGCAAATGTATGTCAGGTTTGATGAATCGCACTCTTGGGTTCTGGCGATGGAGGCAACCATCGCTGCTAAGTGATATCAATCTCAATGAGCTCAATTTGGTTTTCATCACATGTTCCAAGTGAGTGTTTAAAGTCGGAAGCAGTTTGTATGTAAGTTGGTTCTGGGCGTATACTGCCCAACCCAAGTTTGTTCCTTCTCTCCTGAATTATGCGCACGCCACAATAATCTACAGCCACTGGGTCAGCGCTAACTATTATACCCCCGTAGTTCCATCTAAACTTTGGGTTGTCTTCTGGACCACCATTGCATAGCGGACGAAGCGCATCACAGATCACCAACCGATGAGACGAGCGTATGTCGGGAAGACAATTCACATCAGCAACATATGGGTCACAGCGGTTCATGTGATACCTGTTCGGGTTGTTAATTGAACCAAAGTGGTTTTTCAGCGCTGCAGTTATCCCAGCTATTTGATGTGTTTTGAGGACAGGGGCGTTTATTATGGCATTGCATTGCTGTGCTACTATGTTGCTGACGAATGTCGCAACCTCACCGAATACTGAGAGTTGCTTACGATATCCAACTACATCAGTCCCATAGCAAAAGACGCCGGGCGGGCTTGTGCGTATGATGTAACCAGCCTTTTTAAGCTCGTCACATGTCCTATCCCAAACGACGATTTGCTCAGGGCGATGTTTGCAAAAAAGCAAGCTGGCTATGATGGCGTTCACGAGCAATGTGCTTGTTGAGAGTGTTGCACCTGCGATGCAGTTAACTTTTATGCCCACAACATCGTTTTGCCTGATAAACTTGCGCCATGCTGATGTTATGTTGTCTGCATCTGTAAGCTTCAAAAGCGCTTCGTTGAGCATTTGGTAAAGTGCATTGTAAACAGCATTGGCATCAAGGACCCAATATGGCTTCTCATCTGGGAGAGAATAAAAAAGCTTATGGCGGACGATGACAACCTTTGAACGCTTTTGTTTTTGTTGTGTTTGGAGCGACAAAGAGTTTACAGCAGAGCCAAATGCCAGTATCCCACCAGTGGCTAATTTGAGGAACTGTCTTCGCTTCATCTTGATGACCTCATTTCTGTGGTAGGCTCCAAATGCCCGGTATTGGCATCCCACAATCAGGACAACGCCCTTTGCGTATCCTGTTAAATCTGACAACGTAATTCACTCGCTGGATGAGCAGGGAACCACAGTATGGACAGTATGTTGACTCGCCTCCATGCCCGGGAACGTTGCCAACATACACATACCTTAAACCACTCTGGAAGGCGACCCTCCTAAGCGCATCAATTGTCTTAGCAGGCGTTACTGGCAAGTTTCGCAGTTTATACATCGGGAAGAAGCGTGTGAAGTGTAACGGGACGTCAGCTCCTACATTTCGTTTTATCCACTCGCACATCTGTTTGACTGATTCTTTGTCATCGTTCAAGCTCGGCACCACGAGGTATGTCAGCTCAAGCCATGCGTTTGACTCGTTTGCAATAACCTTGATGGCATCTAAAACAGGTTTTAGTTGCCCACCGCATACTTCACGATAAAACGAATCACTGAAAGCCTTAAGGTCAATGTTGAATGCATCCATGTAACGGCAAAGTTCTTTTAACGGCTCGGGGTTGACGAAAGCAGCAGTGTGGCATATATTGAGCAAGCCAGCTTTCCTTGCCTCCTTAGCACAATCAATCGCATACTCAATGAAGTTAACAGGTTCAGTGTATGTGTAGGCTATAGCTTTGCACCCGAGTGACTTTGCTTCTTCAACCACATCTTCAGGTCTCATGTAAACGCTTTGAGTGTCCTCTGGGCGAACTTGTGATATTTGCCAGCTCTGGCAATACTTGCATGTGAGGTTACAGCAAGCTGTTGCTATTCCGAATGTTTTCACTGATGGCAAAACATGGTATAGTGGTAGCTTCTCAATTGGGTCAATAAGTTTAGCGCATACGCGCCCATAAACGAGCGTGTAGTAAGTGCCATTTCTGTTTTCCCTCGCACCGCAGAAGCCCCTTTCACCATGTGCCACAATGCATCTCCTCGGGCATAACAGACACTCAATCTTTCCATCATTAAGTGGTTTGTAAAAGCGTGCACGCACTAAGCTTATTGCCGATGCAGCAAGTAAGCAAGTCCTCGCATTGAGCAACGAGTAGCACGATATCAGATGGATCAGGAATTTCCGCCTACTCAAACTATGCTTACCGCTATTTGGGCAAATCAGCTCACGTAACACTTCATTTGAGCGCATTTGCTTTCACCTTTTGAAGGCTTGTGAGTTTGGTTTCAACTGCATCATAAGAGTTGAAAGGGAACGCATTCACATGCGAGTTCTTTTTGAGGGCAATCCCCATGTGCTAAGCAAACCTGAAAGGTCTGTCTTGAATGTGTTGTTCAATGCCTCCAAGAGCACATCAGCCCATGTGTTATTGGTTGTATCACTGAGGCTGCGCATGAAGCTGAAGAAACGCTGATAAGGGCTCATGTCAATCAATTCCTGTCCATAACCGTTAGCGCTGAGCAGGTAGAGGAGCATTCCGAGGGCAACATCAGAATTCAATTTCGTTATGTCAGCACCTTGCTTCACATACTGCATAAGCGCGTTAGTAGCCCTTTCTTGAGTCCTTATGACCTCCTCGTGTGGAAGTTTGATTGCGCTTGGGCTGCCTATCGTATCCCTTGTTTCGCTGACCAAGTTGTATTGAAGCCCTGCAGCACCAAGCCTTGCGAACGCATCAAGCCATATATGTTTCGTCTCGCCAAGCGCTTCAAAGTTTAATTCCTTTGAGGAGAGAAAAGCCTTCGCGAGTTCTTTGAATCCGAGTTGCCAAGACGGTGGGTCACCAACCTGCGATGTGCTCATCGTGATTATGTTTTGTGAGCGCCCACGAACACCATCTGCAAGAACTACGATTATCGGTTCTCTGGAAGCGATGTCACAACCAGTCCATTGCGCAAGGCATTCAGATGCAGCTTCCCATATGTTAGGCAAGTTATATTGACGGACACTCACGCTTACATCAAATGGCATAACCACAACAACCTTCTCACCTTCCCATATGTCAGCAAACACCCAATTCAACTCACCATGAATCACTTCCTTCACCTTGCCCATCCATTTGCCAAGCCTCTCAACAAAGCCCGCATTGTTTTCTTGAAGCAGTGAGAGTGCTCCCTCAATGTCATCGCTTAAACCGCACTCTGGGTATTGCTGTAGCAATTGCCTGTATATCTTTATGGCGTTCTTTCTGTCGCCAGAAAGCTCATAAGCCCTCGCAAGTAGGAAAGTGCTTGGCACATACAACTCACCCGTAGGGAACTGTTCAACCAACCTTCTAAGTCTTTCCTTTGCGCCTTTTATATCGCCTCTCTCCAATGCTATAACCCCGCCAATGAACAGTGCTTCATCTTCAAGGTCACTAATGCCAATTGCATAACCAATGTGATGTCTTTCGCCTTCTTCCCATGCCCTCTCAGCAGCCTTGTAGTAGTATCGCATCACCTTCAGGAACATCTCTCTATCCCGACCGAGGGCTGGTGGGAATACAGTTGGGAAAGCCCTTGATAAGCTCACATAGGATTCAAGGCAACGTGGGTAGTTGTTTTTGTTTTGGTAGTAACGCAACACTTTATACCAAGCTTCGGCATCGTAGCCACATCCCGGAAACGCTGTTAGCAGTTGCTGAAGCGCAAGTGCTTCTTTCTCTTCATCGTCAAGCTGCCAGTAGCATTGTGCTATCTCGTATAGGGCATTGACTTGGAGTGGATGTCCTCTAAGTGTCGCAACTATTTGAAAGACGCTTACGGCACTTTTTGCCTTCTCCCAGTTCGCCAATGTTGGAACTGGTGTTCTTGCGCTCCCAACTGCAGCACGCCACTCGGGAAGCAAGCGATAGATCTCCTCAGGACCCGAAGCCCTCGCAAACCTGTCTATGAGCACCTCCATTGCCTGATAGCACTTGCCGATATTGAAAAGAGCTTCACCCCACTTATCGTGACCTCGCATCAATGTTAAGAAGCGCTTGTATGCTTGTATGGCTTCGCTGTATTGACCCATCGCTTGCAGATGTAAACCCTCGTTGAAAATGTCGTCAGCTATATCTGAGGGAAATGTCATAGCAAGCACATGTTGAGGACGCCTTGTAATCTCGTTTATCTGCCTAACTGCTTCCCTTGCGAGTGTGCTTGCAGGGAAGCTGTTCAAAAATTCCTCAAAGCAACGGAGCGCCATGCCATCCATATTCATGCTTTTGTAGGATTGCCCAATAGCAAAAGCAGCGTCGTCGGCATATATGCTGAATGGGAAATCGTTAACTAACCTCTCAAACATCCTTATTGCAGTCATGTAATTCCCAAGTTCACGATACTTGGATGCAGCGACCCAAAGCGCATCATCACAGCATGGGCTATACGGATGCTCATTAAGAAGTCTCTCAAGCGCATGTAATGCTTCCCTCTCCATGCGCTCATTGGTGTAAAAGCGCACGAGTGCACAAAGTGCATTGTCAGCATAAATGCTGTTTGGGTATTCATTTGCAAGCTTCTCAAGCAGTTGAGCCCTCGTAAATTTGTCAGCGACAAACTCCCGCTCATAGCGTTGGGCGAGCATCCACAGGGCATCATCAGCAAGGTGACTTTTGGGGAAACGCTGAACCAGTGTTTGAAGAGCCTCAACTTGCTTTCGTGTATTTTTGAGCAAACCATATAGCCTCGCACGATACATATACATGTATGGCGCAAAGTCGCTCTCAGGATAGAGGTTGAGGAAGTCGTCAATCGCCCTCAGGGCAAGTTCTATTTGCTCTTTTTGGTCTGGACGACAACATGAGTAAACAGCTCTTGCAACATCATCAAACATATTGAAAGCAGTTAGCCTGCTTGGGAACCTCACCACATTACCAAATTGCGTTTTCCCAGCACCCGCAGCAAAGCAAGTGGAAGCGTAAAGGAGAACAAAAGTAAATTGAATCAACGCCCGCACCTTGTTTGTTTGTTTCATGCTCATCATCCCTCCCACTCTGTTGGTGGTTCAATTCCCAAGTTTAATTTTACCATCCCTGTGGACTTGTGTTTTTATGTGGCGAGCACTTGAGCCAAAACAAGTAGCGACTTATCAAGTGGTTTTCGTTTTGAGTATGCTTCTTCAAGCGGTGTTAAAGTGATCTTGCCGTTTACTTCTCCGACCATCTTATCTGCTTCGCCTGCAAGCAGTGCTTCAACGGCAGCAACACCGAGCTTGCTTGCAAGCACTCTATCCCTTGCTGTTGGTTTTCCACCACGCTGTATGTGTCCGAGAACGGTCACTCGTGAATCGAGCCCTGTCTTTTCGCCGATGAGTCGTGCAAGTTGGAATGCTCCACCTGCTTCATCGCCTTCAGCCACTACCATGATGCAACTTGTCTTGCCCATGTTATGCCAGTTGAGCAGTTCTCTTGCGAGTTTATCAATGTCCGTCCTCTCCTCGGGGATAAGGATTGCCTCGGCACCACCAGCAACACCAACATCCGTTGCTATAAACCCACGGAACCTCCCCATAACTTCAACCCAGAATATACGTCCATGAGCTATCGCCGTATCCCTTATCCTGTCAATAGCATCAAGCGCTGTGTTAATTGCTGTATCAAACCCGATCGTATAATCTGTCCCATAAAGGTCGTTATCAATCGTTGCAGGCACTCCTATCACTGGAATGCCAGATTCAACATAAAGTTTGTGAGCCCCTCTGAAAGTTCCACCACCACCTATTGCCACAAGCCCTTCAATCCCTGCTTGACGCAGTTTCTCTATCGCTTTCATCCTGCCAGCCTTGTAATAAAACTCTTTACAACGAGATGTCTTCAATATCGTTCCACCAGTCTGGATGATGTTTGAAACCGCCATTCTATCCATGTGGACGAAGTCACCCTCAATCATTCCCTGATAGCCTCTCATGATGCCGATAACTTCAACACCGTGATATATGGCAGTGCGCACAACCGCCCTTATGCATGCATTCATCCCTGGTGCATCGCCACCACTCGTGAAAACGCCAATTCGTTTTATACTTGCCCTCTTCCTCGGCTTCGCATAGAGCCAAGTGCTCACATCCGCTCACCACCTTTGCAAGGTTGTTTTTCACTCCTTAAAGCACTCGTATATGCTGACGCCACGCATCTTTAGCACAAGCTTCAACTTCAAATCTTTCCTCAACCGCAACTTTTTAGTCACCTCATCTTCCTTCCATTTCACCCATGGACGCCAATCTGTCGTTTCAACGAGCCAAAACTTTCCACGCTCAAGCTCGTCAATGCTTTCAAAGCTTGCGTTAGGTTCAATCAAAAGTGCGAATGCAGTTGCAGCAGTGGCTGTTCTTTCACTCAAGCCGACCACCTTATGCCCTGCAGTTGAGCCCAAGTGATATGAGATCGGAGGGAACGAAAGCACAGATGAGTGAAGTATTAACTCGCTATGCTTTCGGTGCCTTTTGAGGTATGAGGCGACCTCTTTCCACTGTGCTTCAGCATATGCTTCATCAAAGAAGTAAAATGCAAGCGATGATGCATTCAAGCATAGCACAAAACATAACAACGCGATTGCCAAAGCCTTCTTATGTTTCGCTATCGCGCATGAGACGATAAAGCAGTATGCTGGCAAGACTGGCAGGAGCGTTCTCGGGTGCCAGACTGGCACAAGCACTGAAACAAGTAGCCATAGAAGGACGCTTAAAACAAAAACGAACGCTGGGAATGATTCACATTGTGACCTAAAGCAGATGAGCAAACCATACACGAACAAGTATGCGAATGTGAGGAACGCAAGTATCGTGATAATGCGCGCATGTATGACTGAGTGGTGCACTGATGGTGCAAACATGCTAAAGTCGTGGAACATGTCAAGCAAGCAAAGAAGCCCTGCATGTGACATGTGAAAACCTTTTGCAACGGACATTGTGCGACTAAGAAGGAACTTAGCCCAAGGTAGCATCATGGCAAATGTAACGATTTGAGCCATACACCATGCCTTAGCCGAATACCGATTCCTCCTAAGGTGGAATGCACCTATGAGAGCAATGGCAAGCAATGGTGGTATGGAAATGAAGTGCGTGTAGAATGACAAGAGAGCAAAGACGCAATAGAGTGCCACAAGGTGGTATTGCTTTTTTGAACAGCAGTTGCATTCGCTTGCTTTCAAGATATGCATTGCCAGAAGCATCGCAATAGCCAGAAAAGCTGTGCAAGGTATGTAGCTCCACACCTTTTGGCTAAAATAGACAAGGTAGCAGTTTGTAGCAGTGATAAGCCCACAAACAAGTGCAAGCCATATACCGCCACAGAGCATGCCTATCTCAAAAGCTATCCAAACGACAACCGTGCCAGCCACAACGCTTAAAACCCTCGCCCAAACATAGCCATCAACCTCGTTCCACAGCTTTTGAACCACAAACCATAGCGGTCCATAGTTTTCGTGTGGTAGTATTTTTAAGAGCCTTTCCCAAGGCAATTTGCTGTAAAGCAATACTACAGCCTCATCACAATAAAGGTCTCTCCCAACTATTCCGAGCGTGCGAATGAACAAAGCAATCAAAAGCACACATGCAAGTGCAAATAGCCTTTTGGTTTGCATTAAGCATTCACCGTTCCTGCCCACAGCGATTCGTTCCCAACTTGCAATTGCACATTATACGCTGTGTAGCTTAACTTGATAGAGGGCTTCGTAGCTCTCTTTAATACACCATGTTAAACTGAATTGGCGATTGTGGTGCAATAGTGCGGGTTTACACATGTGAAGGGAGGTTCACTTGAGTTGCAAGAAGGTATCTTTGGGCTGATTGAAGTTTTGCGCAATATAGCATTTGCTGCGCCAGCGTTCATCCTCGGGATAGTCATACATGAGTGTGCTCATGCATACGTTGCGTGGAAGTTAGGCGATCCGACAGCTGTAGTTGAAGGGCGCTTGACGCTTGATCCGAGAGCACACTTTGATCCACTTGGCGCAATCATGTTTCTATTGAGCGTTATTGCAGGCGTTGGTTTTGGTTGGGCTAAACCAGTCCCAGTCAATTGGTGGCGTTTTCGTAACCCGATTAGAGATATGGCTCTCGTTGCAGCTGCTGGTCCGTTAGCTAACTTCGTTCTCGCTTTCATTTGGTATGTGTTGCTCATTGTTATAGTCGTTGCAATGCGATTGCTTGAGCCGTTCTTTGCCATCCCAGTGGTGGGGAGCATATTTATGATAGCGATGATAGTGCTTGAAAATATTGCCGTATACGGTGTTGCTATAAACTTTGCGCTGAGTGCTTTCAACCTTATTCCAATACCACCTCTTGATGGTGGCAGAATTGCTGTTGCGATTTTGCCATCAAGACTGGGCTATGAGCTTGCTCGCCTTGAGCCGTTTGGCTTTTTGATATTGCTTTTGCTATTGTGGCTTGGTGTGTTCAAAATCATGTTCATTCCGTTCCAAGGTCTACTCACACTGATGTTTTCGGTGCTTCCCAAATAACAAAATAAGCTAATGGGAGGGTGGACTATGTCACACGGAAAGGTGAAGAAGGGACGCATATTAAGTGGCATGCGTCCGACAGGCAAGCTTCACCTTGGAAACCTTGAAGGTGCTTTAAAGCAATGGGTTGAACTACAGGATGATTATGAGTGCTTCTTTGAGATAGCAGACTGGCATGCTCTAACAACAGCATGGCAGGATACAAGTGAGCTATCGCAATTTATAAGAGACCTCGCAATTGATTGGCTTAGCGCAGGTATAGACCCTAACAGGAGCGTCGTATTCGTTCAATCACTCGTTCCAGAGCATGCTGAGCTTCATTTGCTCTTCTCCATGTTTGTTCCAGTCCCATGGCTTGAGCGCAACCCGACTTACAAGGACTGGATTGATGAGCTTGGACCTTCAGCAGCCACATATGGTCTTTTAGGGTATCCAGTCCTTCAAGCTGCAGACATCCTCATCTACAAGGCTGATACAGTCCCAGTTGGCAAAGACCAGCTACCGCACCTTGAGTTGGCGAGAGAAATCGCAAGGCGCTTCAATCATCTTTACGGTAACATTTTCCCTGAGCCTCAGGCGAGGATTACCGAGTTTGCGCTTGTGCCCGGGATTGATGGGCGCAAGATGAGCAAGACATACAACAACCACATACTTATGTCGGAGCCGAAAGAGGAAGTTGAACGCAAGATAAAACGCATGTTCACAGACCCACAGAAAATCCGCATGGGTGATCCGGGTCACCCAGAAGGATGCCCCGTCTTCAGCCTGCATAGGATTTACAACGCAGGTGAAACGCAGGATATTGAAGTTGAGTGTCGTTCTGGGAAGCTTGGGTGTGTTCCATGCAAGGAAAAACTCGCAAAGAGGGTGAACGAGGAGCTTGAACTGTATCGTCAAAGAAGAGCATACTATGAAGCGCATATAGACGAACTTGATGAGCTGCTCCGTGAAGGCAGTAAGAAAGCAAGGGAGGTGGCTAAGCGCACCCTTGAGGAAGTTCGCACCGCAATGAAGCTTTGGAAGTGAAAAAAGCGAATTGGTAACCGCATCAACATAGCACTGTTGCATAAAAGCTGGAGCACAATGAAAGAACTAAAGAGGTGACATATATTGGGCAAAAGCTCTGAAGCAAATTCACATGTGAGCTTAGAATGTGAAAGAGCCTCTTGCGAACGTAGGCATGAATTCTCCCCCTACGCGGAACCGTATCGCTTTAATGGCTATTATGTGCGAATAGACATTTTTGAGGGACCGATTGAGTTGCTCTTCTACCTTGTGAGGCGGAACGAAGCAAACATTTGTGAGATCCCCATTGCCGAGATAACTCATCATTTCCTTGAGCAACTACAACTGATGCGTGAGGTGAACATAGCTATCACTTCCGAATTCATAACCTTTGCAGCGCTCTTGCTGTATATGAAGTCGGTGCTACTACTTCCTGAACCAAGCGCTGTTGAAGAACTCTATAGCGATGAGGAGCAAAAGCTTTCTGAAGAAGAGGTTAGGGCGTTGCTCACGAAGAAGCTGGTTGAGTATTCGCGTTATCGTGAGGCTGCCGAATACTTGAGGGAACGCAGTGAGAGGAGAGCATTGATGTTCACACGCGTAAATGAGGATGGAACACAGTTGGGTCAGCCTGAAATTGTTGAGCTTGGCAGTATCTCAGTGTTTGACCTGCTTTGGGCATTGCGTGAAGCTTTGAGCAGGCTCCCGGATGGCTCAAAGCTTCCTATCAAGAGGCGTAAGGTGACTGTGGGGATGCGTATGCAAGCCATACTCTCTAAGCTGCGTTCAAAGCATTCTGGATGCATGTTCTGGGAACTTTGTGACGACTGTGAGACGAAGCTTGATGTCATCATCACATTTTTAGCCTTGCTTGAATTGTTTAAGCGAAGCCTCATCATAATTGAGCAGGAAAGACCTTTTGCTCCAATCATTATCCACATTGCTCCAAATGCATGCTGAGGTAGCCTATTCACTGCTCGTTCGCTTTGAGGGTGAGCAAACTGCATGAGGGGCGTAAGTGGCAACATGGATGATGTGCAAAGCCATCCATTTGGTGAGCTGTCTCAAGAGGCTAAATCGGACAAGATGGCTCACTTGAAGAAAGCGCTTGAGTGCTTGCTCTTCGTGTCAGACAAGCCAATGTTGTTGCGTGAGCTCTCCCAGATCATTGAAGTTGATGAAACACTCACAGAACAGCTCATCAAAGAGCTGATGAACGAGTATGATGAAAGGAGTGGGTTAGCTATAGTTGAAGTTGCTGGTGGTTATCAGATGGTCACTCGTCCCGAGTATGGGCGCTATGTTGCGAAGCTTCGTCAGCCACGCCGAGTGAGGCTCTCAAGGGCATCGCTTGAGACGCTCGCTATAATCGCCTATAGGCAACCGATAACACACCCAGAGATAGAACAAATACGAGGTGTTGATTCTTCACATTGCATAGCAAGGTTGATTGAACTCGGGCTCGTCAAGATAACTGGTAGGAAAAACTCGCCCGGACGCCCATACCTCTACGCTACTACCGAGCGCTTCCTTGAGGTGTTCGGGTTGAAGGATCTCTCGGAGTTGCCACCAATTGAACAATGGCATCAGAAGGCTAAAACGATGGGTGTTAGTCAGACAATGGACGAAGTTGAAGGTGATGCATCAGCTTCAGATGATGCTAAGGTGAATGATCCTGATGCGCAATGATGGCTTGAAGCTGAAGCACTTAAACAAGTTTTTGCTCTTCGGCTCTTTCCTCATACCTTTCTCAGTCTACATATGGACGCTTGCTCCAACTGTTTCATTCGGCGGAGATTGTGGTGATTTCATAACTGGGAGTGCGCTTATGGCTCTCGTCCATCCAAGTGGCTATCCACTGCACTTGCTACTTTCAAAGTTGTTAACCATCATAGTGCCTTTCGGTGACATCTCTTTTAGGGTTAACTTACTCTCTGCTCTCTTCGGTGCAGCTTCATGCACACTTGCATATTGCATCGTCACGGACTTAACAGGAGCATACTTTGCAGGTTTCATTACAGCTATGTCACTTGGTTTCTCATATGTCTTTTGGTCTCAAGCAGTTATAGCCGAAGTTTACACAGGCTCTGTCTTCTTCACCTTGCTACCGGTGCTGTTGCTTATTAAGCTGCAAAAGACCGGTGATAAGCGTTACCTATACGGGTTATGGTCGGCAATTGGTTTGAGTGTATGCCATCACCTTTCAACGCTTATGAGTGCACCGGCAATCCTTATAGCGCTGCTCGCATTCCCGAGGAGATTGAGGTTCAAGTGGGTTGACTTGCTCATAGCTTCTGTTTTCTTTCTTTTGCCCTCCGTTCAATACGCATACATCCCCTTGCGTGCCAAAAGGGCTACCATCCATAGATACTGGCACGATGGCTATCGCTTCCCAGACCCTGCAAAATCGTTTGAGGGATTCAAGTTCTATGTCACAGGGCAGATGTATCGCACCAAGATGATGTCCATACCGATGCGCAGGTTGCCAGAAAGGTTTTTCTATTGGGTGAAGGTTGGGATGGCACAACTGTGGCTTATATTTTCGCTCGTGCCTGCGGGTTTCGTTGCGCTGGCATTCATCTCTCCCTCAGTTTTGATAGCGTCCATTGGTGGTTTGCTTGCACAGCTCTTGTTTTACCTTGGGTATGATGTCCCCGATATCGTTTACTTCTACTTACCATCTTGGGCTATATGCGCATATGTTGGTGGTGTAGGGGCAGGTTGCATCTGGGAAACGGTTAGGCAACTTGGGGCACGCAACAAGTCCGTCAACATCCTCCTTTTGGTTTTTACGGCGATACTTATCAGCACAACTCTCTCTCAAGCTGTAATCGCATACCCACTTGCTTCAATGCGTGGTAACACGCTCGCAAAAGATATGGCTGAGGATATACTTGCAAACTTGCCTAAGGGCTCAAAACTGCTTATCATGAGCGATGATTTGTTGTTTGCAATTTGGGTTGTGCAGCGTGTTGAGAATAAGCGGATGGATGTGGAATTGTTCAGTTATCCAAATGATGAGCGTTGGGCTGATGAAATGGCATGGAAGCATGTGAGGAAGTTCATTGGGAAAGGGTTAGTGTATGTTACATTTGTCTCGCCCAGCTCAAGGAAGTGGTTTTTGCATCCACGTGGATGGGTTGCGATGCTTTCAGAGAAACCGCCACTTAGAGTGCTTGGTAAAGGTTCACCACCGCTGAATGCTTTGATAGATGCTCCATGTGCGCGCCTTATTGAACTAAAGTTGCATCGCGAGCGCATACATCCTGAAATGTTCGTCGCCTTCACCTGTCATTGGTATGTGCTTGACCCATCGCAAGTAAAAGAAGCGAGGGTGTTATGGCTCTTGCGCATGAAGGATACAGACATAGCTTATCCGCCAGTAAAAGATGCTGGTGGAAACAAAAGACCATTTTGGGTTGCTGAGGCTCACGAGCTAATTCCACATAATGTTTTGGTATCAGTTGGCGATGTCGTCACTGTTGACTATTGTCTGCCAGCAGAGATAGACATCCTGCCCGGGAAATATGAGCTCCTTGCAGCAGTTGTTCACAAACAGGAGTTAGAAGGGCTAAAGCTAAGTGATGGCAAGGAGCTTAAAAAGCGTTTCTGGAGCAGGCTAAAAGTGGTTGGTGAGTGCGAGATCTTGATTAGGTGACAAGTTGCCTTCCCACTTGCCTATCCCCGACCGAAACCACTCAAGGCAGTATGAGCATTGCATCACCGAATGAATAAAATCGGTATCGCTCATTTATCGCTATTTGATAAGCTTTCATCGTCAACTCGAGCCCAGCGAATGCTACGACAAGTAAAAGGTTTGTTGAGCGTGGCATATGGAAGTTTGTTATGAGCGAGTCCACAACTTTGAACTTGTATCCGGGAGTGATGTATAGGTTTGTCCAACCTGCCCAAGGTTTTACAGTCCCATCCTCATCAGCGACGCTCTCAAGCACCCTTACAACTGTTGTCCCAACAGCTACAATTCTCTTTCCATTTGTTTTAGCCATGTTGATTTCGTTGGCAGCGTCTTCTGAGACTTCGCAGTATTCCTCCTCCATCTTGTGTTGCTCAACTTCTGAAGAGGTAATCGGTTTAAATGTAGCCCATCCTATGTGCAGTGTGACTGAGGTTATTTTGATGCCTGCTCTCACAAGTTCATCCATAAGGCGTTCGGTAAAATGCAATCCAGCAGTTGGTGCAGCCACTGAGCCAAGCTTCTTTGCATAGACGGTTTGGTAACTTTTTTCATCACTGACCTCACGCTTGATGTATGGTGGCGTTGGGACATTACCATACTTTTCAAGTGCCTCCCAGAATTCCGAGCCGGCTTTGTTAAACTGAACAACTCTCGTTCCCGTTTGTTTTACCTCAACGACCTTCCCAAGGAAGTCATCACCAAAAACTATCTCAGTTTCTGGTCTTGCCCTCTTAGCTGGGCATGCGAGCGCTTCCCAAACACCATCTTCAAGTTGGCGCAGGAGTAACAGTTCAACCTTCCCGCCAGTTGGTAGCCTCCGCCCACGAAGACGCGCCTTTATCACCTTCGTATCGTTCACCACGATAATGTCGCCTGATGATAAAAGCTCCACAAGCTCATAAAACACTCGGTGTTGAATTTCACCACTGCTCTTATGCAACACCATCAACCTTGCGCAGTCCCTCGGTTCAATCGGTTCTTGTGCTATGAGTTCCTTTGGAAGCTCAAAGTCAAGCAACTCCACTCGCATTTCCTCTCCCTCTAAACAACAGATTTGATGATTTGGCTTCCCTTTCGGTGTGATGCTGATGAGGCGTATTATGGATGAGAGCATCCAGCTCTAAATCGTATCAACTCTGAACCGTATTCCAAGCGCTCGCTTTTTGAGTATACCGCAGTTTTGCTTGGTAGCATCATAATGGATAATTGTGGAGTTTATCACAGCTCTGTAAGCGCAGTGGCTGGTGCAGTGAAGTGCTAAGAAGACGATCAAACAATGATGATAAGCAGCAAGATAGCAAATGGAAGCGGGAAAGTGCTCTCATCTACGGCTCTGGGAGCATATTCGTTGGGGCTGTTGTGCTTGGGTGGCTTGTGGGAAGGTGGATTGATAACATGTTCTCGCTTAACGGTATAGGCGTTGCAATAGGCATACTTATCGGATTTGCTGCAGGTGCTTATGAAGTGTTGAAGAGCTTGTCAAAGCTTAGCGGGTGAGAAGGCGAGTGGCAAATGGTGTCTTCAGAAAAGGGCTTCATAAAGAGGCTTTGTAGCACAACCCTCATTATTGGCATTTTGGTTTGCCTTGTGTTGTGTGAGTTCCAAGATTGGCGGTTGATATTAAGTTACTCGGTCGGCTTGCTATTAGGGTTGCTCTTCGTGTGCATTACAGGTATATTTGTCACGGATCTCGTCTTCCGACGAAATTACAGGCACAAGCTCGCTGTTGGACTGATGGTCATGAAATATGCGTTGCTACTTTTATCGCTTTATCTTCTCTCAACCTACAGGGCTATAAACTACTTTGGCTTGCTCGTTGGTTTGTCTTTAGCGCCATTTGTGCTTGTGCTCAAGCTCGCTGGTAGAAGCATCATTGAGGGCAAAAGAGTTGTAGCTGAGGGTGATTCGGAGGGTGAGATGAATGAAAGGTGCTGAAGCCTTTCACCCACCTTCTGTTGCGCCACCTGAGGAAACTTGGTTCCACTTCATCTGGCTACTGACGCAAAGGACTCGTTTTCCAATACCAGATTGGCTTTTCATAAGCTGGCTTGTCATCTTTGGACTTGTTGTTTGGGCATGGTGGACAAAACGCACTTTGAGACAGCTTGAAGGTTCGGTTAACCAGACGATTGCCGAATGGTTCGTTGAAGCAATTGAAAATTTTGCCGTCTCAATCATTGGTCCGAAGGGGCACATCTATGCACCACTTATAGGGACACTCTTCATTTACATCCTTTTGCTCAACCTTATAGGGCTACTTCCGGGCTTCATGTCACCTTCATCTCATCCGTATGTCACGATAGGGCTTGCAGTGGCTGCGATTACAAGTGTCCATATCATAGCGCTTAGGGAATTAGGGCTAAAAGGCTACTTGATGCATTATGTTGATAAGCCACTTTTGAGCAACATCCTTACAGCATGGATGGTGCCAATCACGATATGCATCCACATTGCCAGTGAGGCTGCAAAAGTTATATCGCTCTCTATGCGATTGTTTGGAAACATTTTTGGTGAGGATGTTGTTCTATATCAATTTGCGCTTCTCGGGTTGGCTGCCTATGGTTTCTTCCGAAACCTTATTGGGTTGCCAACCCCGTTCCAAATGCTTTTTCCGTTCCAACTTCCTGTAGTTTTGCTCCACATCCTCATAGGCATTGTGCAAGCTTACGTCTTTTCGCTCCTTACAGGTGTCTATATTGGCATGTTCTTACAGCACGAGGAGGCTGAGTAGTTGGTCTTTGAAAGACTAACCTAAAGGGGGGATTAACGGTGGGGGAGGCTATGGTAGCGATAACAGTATTTGGTTCAAGTGTTGCTCTTGGTTTGCCAATAGCAGTCGCATTTGCATCGCATGCTCAAAGTCGTGCAGCTGTAGCTGCATGCGAAGCTGTTGCGAGGCAACCGGAGGCTGCAGGGCATGTTTGGCGCTTCCTCATGTTAACGCTTGTGCTCATTGAGTCTCTTGTCATCTATGCCCTTGTTGCATTCTTTGTCCTTCAAGGCTTGCTTGCAAGGATGGTAGTGCATTAGGCTTCTCTCTTTTGCGCCTCAAGGACGTAAATTGATATGTGAAGCTACTTATAGCGTTTGCCATTGAAGCGAGGTGCATGGAAGTGGAGCAAATAAGTCCACTTGATGTGTTGAGCAAATTGCATCTTGATTGGGGTTACATCCTTACGCAAGCTGGTAGCTTCCTGATACTCCTCTTTTTGATGACGAAGCTATTGTTCAGACCAATCCAAAAGCTACTCAACGAGCGTCGTGAGCAGGTGCGCAAAGCCATTGAAGATGCAGAGAGACAACGGCAGGAGATGGAGAGGTTAAGAAGCGAATATGAAGAGCGTTTAACTCGCATTGAGGAAGAGGCGAGGCAACGTTTACAGGAAGCAATGCGGGAGGCTTATGCAGCGAGAGATGAGCTACTTGTGCGTGCGAGGGAGGAAGCCCAAAGGATATTGGAACGCGCTCGCCAAGAAATCCAATATGAGCGGGAAAAGATGTTGATTGACTTGCGTGATTTCATTGTTGAGTTTGCTGCTGCGATAAGTGAGAAGGCTGTGAGGATGACCTTAGACACTGAAGCACATAGAAGGCTTATAGCTCAAATCATTGACAAGGAGTTGCCAAGAAATGGTGCGGAGGGGCTTGCAAGGAGGAATAACTAAACGATATGCGAAGGCGCTCTTTGAGGTTGCCTTGAAGCACGGCATCATAGAAGATGTTGAGAGAGGGCTTTCACTTGTGCAAGCTGTTATTGAGCACCACCCAAAATTGCTCAAAGTCTTATCGCATCCACTGATCCCGTTCCACAAGAAGAGAGAAATGCTTCACAGGCGTTTTTACAACCATGTTAATGGATTGGTGATGCGCTTTCTTGAACTGCTCTTAAGGAGGGGAAGGATTGAGGAGTTGAAGAACATACTCCTACTTTTCAGAGAGATGGTTGATGATTGGCGAGGGATATTGCATGTTGAGGTTAAGAGCGCCGTTGAGCTAACAGAAAGCGAAGTTGAGAGAATAATGGAATGGGCAAGCCAGCTTTGGGGCAAGAAAGTCATCATTAGAGTTGGCGTTGATGAGAACCTTGTAGGTGGGCTTGTGATAAAGGCTGGTGACAAGCTCCTTGACCTAAGCATAAGAGGAACGATTGAATCCATTGTTGCTAAGGTGAAGAGTGCTTACATTCATTTGGCAGCTTCTGGACATGGTGAGGAAGATCAGAATGTAACCTCATAGGCAAGGGGTGAGATTCAAAAATGACACTGCATGCAAGGGAACTTGCAAGTGTCCTCATACACGAACTTGAGCAGTATGAGAGGGAGACCGAGTTCGTTGATGTTGGCTATGTCATTGAAGTTGGTGATGGTATTGCAAGGGCATATGGGCTTCAAAACGCGATGGCTGGCGAGTTGCTTCTCTTCCCGAAGGCGAGTCGGGAACTTGGCAGGGAGTTTTACGGCGTGGTCTTCAGCTTGGAGATAGACAGCGTTGGCATTGTGCTCTTTGGTCCAGATAGGTTTGTCAACGAGGGCGATGAGGTGCGCTGCACAGGCAGGATACTTGAGGTGCCTGTTGGTATGGAATTGCTTGGGCGAGTTGTGAATGCGCTCGGACAACCAGTTGATGACCTTGGTCCCATACCTTACAAGCAGACAAGGAAGATTGAGATAAAGGCTCCCGGTGTCGTTATGAGGAAACCAGTTTGTGAGCCACTTATGACTGGCATCAAGGCGATTGATTCAATGATACCGATAGGGAGAGGGCAACGTGAGTTAATCATCGGTGATAGGCAGACGGGGAAGACGGCAATCGCAATTGACACGATAATAAACCAGAAAAACGCAGACCCGCCAGTTTATTGCATCTATGTCGCGATTGGGCAGAAGCAAAGCACTGTAAAGAGCGTTGTTGAAACCCTAAAGAAGTATGGGGCAATGGAATACACGATAGTTGTAAGCGCACCTGCAAGTGATCCAGCACCAATGCAATACATAGCAGCATATGCAGGGTGTGCTATGGGTGAATACTTCAGGGACAACGGGATGCATGCGCTCATCGTTTATGATGACTTGACGAAGCACGCACAAGCATATAGGCAGGTTTCGCTTTTGCTTCGTCGTCCAGCTGGACGCGAAGCATACCCCGGAGACATATTCAATCTCCACTCACGCCTCCTTGAGAGGGCTGCAAAGCTTGATGATAAGTATGGTGGTGGTTCGTTAACTGCTCTACCAATAGTTGAGACACAGCTCGGAGACTATGCAGCATATATCCCAACAAATGTAATCTCAATCACCGATGGTCAGATTTATCTTGAGCCAGACCTGTTTTACGCTGGCATACGCCCGGCAATAAATGTTGGGTTATCTGTGTCAAGGGTTGGTGGCGCTGCGAGGACGAATGCCATGAATAAAGTGGCGAAGCAGCTAAAGCTTGACATGGCTCGCTATTTTGAGCTACAAGCCTTCGCGCAATTTGCAACTGAGCTTGATGAAGTCACAAGGAAAGAGCTCATAAGAGGTGAAAGGCTTGTTGAGGTGCTCAAGCAAGATCAGTATCAGCCGATGTCGTTGAGCCACCAAGTGCTCGCTATCTTCATTGGCATAAACGGTTATTTGGACGATCTGCCGATTGAGGTTGTAAGGGACTTTGAAAGTGGCTTCCTTAAGTTTGTGGATGAATGCTACCCAGAGATAGTTAGAGAGATTGAGACGACGAAGGACTTCAGTGAAGCGACAGAGCAAAGGATGCATGAGGCAGCCAGAAGGTTTAAGAAAATGTTTTTGGAGCGGTTGGAAGAGAAGATAGAAGAGAAAGTGGAGAGCGTGAAATGAAGCGCTGGTTACCTTACGAGGTTTTTTGGTGAGTGGTAACTATGCAAAGCTTGAGGGCTTTAAAGCAAAAGATAAAGGCTGTCAGGAACATAAGGCAGATAACACAAGCAATGAAGATGGTCGCTGCAGCAAGGCTTCAGCGCATTCAAGCTAAAGCGCTCTCAAGCTCACCATATTCAAATGGGCTTGAAAGGATTGTTAGCGCTGTGGCACCTCACATAACTACGGCTGAGCATCCATTGCTTAAAGCAAACGAAAGCGATTTTGTTGGTCTTGTTGTAGTTACAAGCGATAAAGGCTTATGCGGTGCTTACAACACAAATGTCATACGAGAGGCAGGTGAGTTCATAAGCGAGCAAGAGATGGCTAACAAAAAGGTCATGCTGTATTGCATCGGTAGGAAAGGGATAACGTATTTTACCAAGCGGAACAGTAATGTGAAAGGGACTGCGCCACAGATATCGGTTCGGCAACCGTATGAAGATGCCAAGCGAATAAGCAGTGAGCTCATGGAATGGTATTTGAGTGGCGAGATATGCGAGTTGCATTTCGTCTACACTGGGTTTATTAGCGCAGCCCTTTTCAAGGTAATGAGGAAAAAGCTTTTGCCGATTGAAATTGGGCATGAGAGGATGGTGATGTTGGAATACATTTTTGAGCCACCACCTGAAGTGTTGCTCTCGGTATTGCTTCCAAAATACTTTGAGGTGCAAGTTTGCCAAATGCTCCTTGAGGCATTCGCTTGTGAGCAACTTGCGAGGGTTCAAGCAATGACTATTGCTTCTGACAACGCAACGGAAATGCTTGACAAGCTAACACTTGAATTGAACAAGGCACGTCAGTGGAGTATAACGAAGGAGCTGCTTGAGATAACAACAGCAGCAGAAGCGCTAAGGCGCTTCCAACGCTGAGAGGATTGTTATTCGTGAGGTGATGAATTCGCATGCCGAAGGGAGCAGTTGGAAGGGTTGCTCAGGTGATGGGACCTGTTGTAGATGTGCAATTTCCTGTTGGTCAGTTGCCCGAAATATATAACGCTGTCGTCGTTGAAGATGATAGCTTGCCTAAACCGCTAATCTGTGAAGTTGAACAGCATATTGGTGATGAGATAGTGCGCACTGTGGCTATGGATGTTACCGACGGTTTGAAGCGTGGCATGAAGGTTGTTGATACTGGTGAGCCAATAAAGGTGCCAGTTGGCGAAGGTGTTCTTGGGAGAGTTTTTGATTTGGTTGGGAACACGATTGATGACATAGATGCACCAGTTGAAGCCGAGGACTACTGGCCGATACACCGCCCACCACCGTCCTTCAGTGAACAAGGCGTAATAGGAGAACTTTTTGAGACGGGCATAAAGGTTATTGACTTGCTTGAGCCATACCCTAAGGGTGGTAAAGTTGGCTTGTTTGGAGGAGCGGGTGTTGGCAAGACAGTTCTCATAATGGAGCTCATACACAACGTGGCTAAAGCTCATGGTGGCATATCCATCTTTGCTGGAGTTGGCGAGAGGACAAGAGAAGGGAATGAGCTTTGGATTGAGATGAAACGCACTGGAGTTCTTTCAAAGGCAGTGCTTGTGTTTGGGCAAATGAATGAGCCACCCGGCGCACGCTTGAGGGTTGGTTTGAGCGCATTAACGATGGCTGAGTATTTCAGAGATGTGCGTGGTATGGATGTGCTCCTCTTCATTGACAACATATTCCGTTTCGCGCAGGCTGGAACCGAGGTATCGTCACTACTTGGGCGCATGCCGAGTGCTGTTGGTTATCAACCAACGCTCGCAACAGAGATGGCACAACTCCAAGAACGCATCACATCCACAGTGAGAGGTTCAATCACATCTGTGCAAGCCATCTATGTGCCAGCAGATGATATAACTGATCCTGCTCCTGCAACAACATTTGCTCACCTTGATGCTACAACTGTTCTCTCAAGACAACTCTTTGAGCGAGCTATATACCCTGCTGTTGATCCACTTGCAAGCACATCAAGAATACTTGATCCAAGGATTGTGGGCGAGGAGCACTACCAAATTGCGAGGGAAGTCCAACGCATATTGCAACGCTATAAGGAGCTACAGGACATAATCGCCATACTCGGTATAGAAGAGCTCTCGGAAGAGGATAAGCTTATTGTCCACAGAGCAAGGCGCATACAACAGTTCCTGTCACAACCGTTTCACGTTGCAGAACAACATACTGGTCGCCCCGGTGTTTACGTCCCACTTGAGGAAACGATTAGAGGGTTCAAAGAGATACTTGAAGGTAAGTGGGATCATTTGCCCGAAAGCGCATTCCACCTTGTCGGGACGATTGATGAAGCTGTTGAAAAAGCGAAACGCATGGGAGTGAAGGTTTGAAGCGATGTCATCTCAAAGGAGCTTTTCAGTTGAGGTCATATCGCCTCAACGAGTTGTTTACCGCTCAAGCGATGTTGTTTCGTTAATTGCGCCCGGCGTTGAAGGTTATTTTGGCATAATGGCAAACCACGCTCCACTTATCGCGCAACTTGGGATCGGTGTTTTAACGCTTCGCGAAGCAGATGGAAAGGTTGTGCGTATAGCAGTGAACAATGGCTTCCTTGAAGTAAGTAAAAACCGAGTTACCATTGTATGCGACACTGCAGAGAGGGGCGACGAAATTGATGTTGAGCGGGCGAGAAGTGCTTATGAGAGAGCAGTTAAAAGGTTGCTTGACATCGGCAACCTATCAATAGACCGTGACAGAGCTCGCAGGGCGAAGGCAAGGGCAATAGCACGGCTAAAAGCAGCAGGAGTGCTCATTGAGCAATAGCTCACTACTTACGCAGGCGCTAAAATAGTGTTATGCTTTTTGGGTGAAAGTTATAACACAGCATAATCAAGGCAAGAGGTGCAGAAACGATGGTCCAAATATGCGTAGAAGGTGGACAGAGGTTAAGCGGGGAAGTGGAGTTGAGTGGTAGCAAGAATGCAGCATTAGCAGTTTTGCCGGCAGCTTTGCTTTGCGATGATGAGTGCATCATCCACAATGTGCCGGACATCGCCGACACACATACAATTCTTGAGCTGATGAGAAGTGCAGGAGCAAAGTGTAAGTTTGAGAAGGGGACTGTATTTGTGGATGCACGCCAACTCTCTAACCCTCACTTGCCCGAAGAAAGTGTCAAGAGCATAAGAGCATCAATTTACATGCTCGGTGTGTTGCTTCCAAGGCTTGGGGAAGTGTGGATGACGAGACCGGGCGGATGCAATTTGAACAGGCGAGTCAACTTCCATGTTGATGCATTGATGCGCATGGGCGCAATAATGGATGTTGACCCAACTGAGGAATGGCTTCACGCGTATTGTCGTAATGGTGCTTTGCGTGGTGCAGAGATTGAGCTTGATCCAAGATGGCGTAGCGTAGGAACAACTGTGAATGTGATGCTTGCTGCAGTGCTGGCTGATGGTGTCACCATTATCCAAAATGCTGCAAGGGAACCCGAGGTTGTCTGTTGCGCTAATTTTCTCAAGGCAATGGGCGCAAGGATTGAAGGTGAGGGGACTTCAAGAATTGTGATTGAAGGGGTTAAGAAACTGCATGGTTGTGAATTCAGCATCATAAACGATAGGATTGAAGCTGGCACGTTCCTCATTGCAGGTGCGATAACTGGTGGTAACGTTAGCGTTGGACCTATAACGAGCAGTTGGCTTTCACCGTTCTTGGAAAAGTTGAGGCAAGCTGGTGTTGAAGTGAGGATTAATGGTGAATGGATAAATGTTCAATGTTCAAATCGCCCCAAAGCTGTCTCAGTTACAACAGAACCGTATCCCGGCTTCCCAACCGATTTACAACCGCCGTTTGTCTCATTGCTCTCAATCGCTGATGGTAAGAGCATTGTGACTGAAACAATTCACGAAGGTAGGCTTCGCTATTGCAATGAGCTGATACGCATGGGCGCAAAAATTGAAGTAAGGGAATTGTCAACAGAAAACGGTTTTCACTTGCCATCGGTTGCAATAATAGAAGGTGTTGAGAGGTTATATGGAACGGATGTCAAAGCATGCGATTTGAGGGCAGGGGCAGCGCTCATCCTCGCCGGATTGGCTGCGGAGGGCGAAACTTGTGTCCACAATGCAGAGGTCGTTAATAGGGGCTATGAGCGCTTCTGTGAGAAGCTCAACTCACTTGGCGCTAAAGTGAGTGTCTACAGTGGAGCCGAAAGCACTCTACAGAATGTGCAGGTAGGCGAAGCATAAATGTTTGGTGCTCGCGGTGTCGGCATAGACCTTGGGACGGCTAATGTTCTCGTTTATGTGAAGGGAAAAGGCATAGTGATACGTGAGCCAACCGTTGTTGCTGTTGAGCGTAAAACAGGTCAGCTCCTCGCTATCGGTGAGGAAGCGAGGAGGATGATAGGAAAAACCCCGGGGAACATAATCGCCCGCCAACCACTTAAGGACGGAGTTATAGCTGAATACGCTGTTACTTTGGCGATGCTAAAATACTTTCTCCGCAAGGCGTGCGGTAGATGGCAGTTGGTCAAGCCCGATGTAGTTGTCTCAGTTCCATCAAATGTTAACAGCGTTGAGAGGAGAGCTGTTATAGAGGCTGCAAAGGAAGCTGGTGCAAGGAAGGCATTCACTATTGAAGAACCAATGGCAGCTGCAATTGGTGCTGGACTGCCAATAAGCGAACCGGGTGGCTGTATGGTCGTTGATATAGGTGGTGGAACTACTGACATTGCTGTCATATCCCTTGGTGGTATTGTGGTGAGCGATTGTGTTCGTGTTGGTGGTGTGAAAATGGATGAAGCAATCGCTCGCTACATAAGACGAGAATACAATCTTATGATTGGTGAACAAACAGCTGAGCAGATAAAGATACGCATCGGTTCGGCTTATAAGCTTCCAACGGAGATGACAATGGAGATCAAAGGAAGAGATATGATTGCGGGCTTGCCAAAGGTCATAAAAATCACTTCCGAGGAAATACGCAACGCTCTTTCTGAGCCAGTTAATCAGATTGTTGAGCGAGTGAAAGGTGTTCTTGAGAGGACACCACCAGAGCTGGCTGCCGACATAATCACTCGCGGCATAACTCTTACAGGTGGTGGAGCATTGCTTAAAGGGATTGATAAACTGATACAGCTTGAGACTGGTATTCCTGTTCATATCGCTGATGATCCATTGAGCTGTGTTGGTATAGGCACAGGGTTAGCGTTGGATATGCTACATGTTCTTAGGTGTGATTGACCACTACGCCCGCATTCAAAGAAAAAGTTTCCCCTTTCATCACCGACTTTGTGAAGCGATACCGTATCTCCCTAAGTTTACAACTCACGCAGTGTAAGATAAAATAGTTTGGAGTGGTCATGACTACCATAACGATAGACTTTGAGGTGAGATTGAAATGCGCTTTGTCTATCTTGACTACAATGCTACGACCCCTTTAGATGAACGCGTCTTGGAAGCTATGATGCCTTACTTGAGAGAGCAATACGGTAACCCATCAAGCATTTATCGTTTTGCACAGCAGGCAAGGAAGGCAGTTGAAGAGGCAAGGGAAAAGGTAGCGTCTTTGTTGAATGCGAGTGAGCGTGAGATAATCTTCACAGGAAGCGGAACGGAAGCTAACAACTTCGCCATAAAGGGTGTAGCGTTTGCAAACAGGGATAGAGGAAACCACATTATCACATCGCAGATTGAGCATCATGCTGTCCTCAATGTGTGTAAATACCTTGAAGAGAGACACGGGTTTGAAGTGACGTATGTGCCAGTTGACTCATATGGTATTGTTGATGTTGATGCTGTAAGGAAGGCGATCAAAGATGAGACTATCCTTATCAGCATCATGTATGCGAACAATGAGACAGGTGTGATACAACCGATAGAGGAAATAGCGCAGTTGGCTCGCGAGCGTGGTATCTACTTCCACACAGATGCCATCCAAGTTGCTGGTAAGATGAAGATAGATGTGAAAGAGTTAGGTGTTGACTTGCTCTCAATATCGGCACACAAGTTTTACGGACCTAAGGGGGTTGGAGCGCTTTTCGTAAGGCGAGGTGTGCGTATTGATAATTTCATTCATGGTGGGCATCAGGAGATGGGTAAAAGGGCTGGCACGGAGAATGTTGCTGGCATAGTTGGGCTCGCAGAAGCTTTCTCACTTGCGCACGAGAAAATGGAAGAAGAGTGGGAACGCGAAAAAACGCTGCGTGACAAGCTTGAGCGAGGCATAATTGAGCGCATACCCGATGTCATCGTAAATGGGCACCCGGAAAAGAGGCTTGCAAATACACTCAACATAGTGGTTAAGTATGTTGAAGGCGAAGCGATGTTGCTTGATATGGATGCTGCAGGAATATGCGCGTCAAGTGGTTCAGCATGCACATCTGGTTCACTTGAACCATCACATGTTTTGACGGCGATGGGTATACCTCATGAGCTTGCACATGGCTCGCTTAGATTTAGCCTCGGCAAGTTCACAACCGAGGAAGACATTGACTATGTTCTTGAAGTCCTCCCAAGAGTTGTTGAGCGGTTGCGTGAGATATCACCTTATGGTGCTGGCAAGGAAGAGTTAACGAGGGCTTCTGAAGACGCGCATCTGAAGGCATATAAGGCACATAGAGAGTAGACATTGAAAGTTGAGGGCTTTGGGGCAGACGATAAGCATCAAGTTGCTTTCGGAGTGTGAGGAGTTATGAGCTATTACGACGAGATTGAGGAACTGAAGCAAGAAGTTATTGAGCTGAAGCGAAAGAAAGGCGCTATCATACTTGCGCATAATTATCAGCGCGAAGAGATTCAAGATGTTGCTGACTTCATTGGTGATTCACTTGAGCTGAGCAAAAGGGCAGCGCAGGCTGAGTCAGACTTCATTGTCTTTTGTGGTGTGCACTTCATGGCTGAGACAGCAAAGATTCTTTCACCACAAAAACTTGTTGTGCATCCTGTTCCTATGGCTCGTTGCCCGATGGCTGACATGATAACGGCTGATGACATAAGGGAACTGCGGAGAGAACACAAAAAAGCAGTTTTCGTTTGCTATGTGAACACGAACGCCGATGTGAAGGCTGAATGTGATGTATGTTGCACATCGGCAAATGCTGTTGAGGTTCTACAGCGCTTAGATGCTGATGAGATAGTCTTTGTGCCAGATAGGAACTTGGCTTTCTATGTGCAAAGGTTTGTGAAGGATAAGCGCATCATCCCTTGGGATGGATGGTGCTATGTTCATAGGCGAATTAAATTTGAAGAGGTCATGCGTTCAAAAGAGATGCACCAAGATGCTCTCTTGGTTGTCCATCCAGAGTGTGACCCGGAAGTGATAGACATTGCGGATGAAGTTAGAAGCACAGGTGGTATGGTTAAGCTTGCCAAGGAGAGCAATCATCACAAGTTCCTAATAGGCACAGAAGAGGGTTTAATTCGCAGGCTCAGGCGAGAGCACCCGGAGAAGGTTTTCATGCCTGCTGGGATACCGAAAGTATGCTATAACATGAAACTCATTACGCTTAGGGATGTCTACAGAGCGCTTTTGGATGAGGCTCCAGAAGTGAGACTTGAGGAGGAGGTTTTGGAGAAAGCAAGGATTTGCGTTAAACGAATGTTTGAGCTTTTTGAGAGGTGAGGGATGGGATGTATTCTGAGAAGCTACTTGAGCATTTTAGGAACCCGAGGAATTATGGTCGCATTGAAGATGCCGATGGAGTTGGGAAGGTTGGCAACCCAGTTTGTGGTGATGTGATGTATCTCTACATCAAGGTTGATGATGGGCGTATAACCGACATCAAGTTTGAGACATTTGGATGCGCTGCAGCTATAGCAACTTCATCTATGGTCACAGAGATGGTCAAGGGGAAGACGATTGAGGAGGCATTGCAAGTGACGAATAAGGCTGTTGCTGAGGCACTTGGTGGTTTACCACCGATCAAGATGCATTGCTCACTACTTGCCGAGGAAGGGTTAAAAGCTGCGATACTGGACTATTACAACAGGCGCGGTATTGAACCACCAAAGGCGTTGGTTGAGCGTCTCAAGCGCTTGAAAAAAGATGGAAGCAGTCCCGAGGACAAAACGGATGGTGGTGATGTAACACATGGATGAACGCATTAAGCGATTGCGCAATGTAGTAGAACGACTTGGAAGCGTTGTTGTGGCATATTCTGGAGGTGTTGATTCAACGCTTCTGCTCAAAGTTTGCCTTGATACGCTCGGTCGTGAAAATGTCCTTGCGGTAACAGCCATCTCACCACTATACCCAGTTGAAGAAGTTGAGGCAGCACGCACACTTGCTGAAGAATTGGGAGCAAAGCATATGCTCATTGAGACAGAGGAGATGAAGGACGAACGCTTCGTCAAAAACACTCCGCAAAGGTGTTACTACTGCAAGCTGGAGTTGTTTACCAAGCTTTTGGCTATCGCTAAAGCACATGGATTTAGATTTGTTGTTGATGGTTCAAATGCTGACGATGTTTCTGACTATCGCCCGGGGATGCAAGCAGGATGTGAGCTTGGTATCATAAGTCCGTTGAAGGAAGCCAACTTGAAGAAGGCTGATATAAGGGAGCTGTCGCGCATGCTTGGATTGCCGACATGGAATAAGCCAACAATGGCATGTCTCGCAAGCCGCTTTCCATACTACTACGAGATCACTGAGAAAGAGCTACACATGGTTGCCGAAGCTGAGCGTTTCCTTAAAGGCATTGGGCTAACTCAGGTGCGCCTTAGGCATCATGGTTACCTTGCGCGCATTGAGGTTTTGCCTAACGAGTTTTCTTTACTCATGGCTGAAGGCGTTAGGGAAATGGTGGTTGACAAACTTCGCTCAATAGGCTACATCTGGGTGACGCTTGACCTTCGTGGGTATAAAAGTGGCAGTTTTAATGAGGTGCTTTTGAAGGATAAGGCAGAACTTGGCACATCCAAGTAATGGTGGGGGACAGAATATGCGTTTCACAACGAGGGCTCGTTATGGCTTGCGTTTCCTTATTGATCTGGCTCTTAACTCAGCTGATGGTCCTGTGCGCCTAAAAGAAATAGCAATGCGTCAAGGGATCTCAAAGAAGTATCTTGAACGCATTGTTTCAATACTTTCAGCGAGTGGCTTCATCAGGTCTGTTCGTGGTTCCAAAGGAGGGTTCATGCTGGCTAAACCGATAGAGCAGATAAGTGTTCTTGATGCTATAGAGGCGCTTGATGGCAAGATAAATGTCGTTAAGTGTATCCTCATGCCAAAAGTTTGTAAGCGCACTTCGGAATGTATTGCGCGAAAGCTGTGGATGAAACTTAACGAAGCTATAAGACAAGCTTTAAAGGATGTCACGCTTAAAGACCTTGTTGGTGAAGCAAAGCGTAAGAGAGGAGACAGAAGCAAGGTCTCAAAAAGTGGAAGGAGGTGTTAAAGATGCCTGTTCAAGTCCGCATACCAACACCTTTGCGTAGCCTGACAGGTGGTCAGGATGTTGTAGGTGTTGAGGCTAAGACTGTTAGGGAGATGATTGAGAAGCTTGAGGAGAGGTTTCCGGGTGTGAAACAAAGGTTATGTGACGATGCTGGACAGCTTAGGCAGTTCATCAACATCTTCGTTGATGGTGAGGACATACGCTTTCTTGAAGGGCTTGAAACACCTTTGAAGGAGTCAAGCGAGGTCTCAATTATTCCAGCCATAGCAGGTGGCTGATTAGTGCTTCGTTAGGTTATGCTGGTATTGCATAAAGCTTCCTTGCATGTCACACTTATAATGCGAGATACTCAAAGACATTTAACCTCATTGGTTGGATGCTTATGCAAGTGCTACCTTTGATAGAGTGAGGTTAAAGCCTTCTTGTGCGTTGATGGAGGTGTTTCCCTAATGAGCAATGGCGGATTTACTGGTCCAATTGAAAAGATTGATGAGTGGCGTTGGCGTGTCCCAAGGAGATACAAAAGGGAGATGCGAACTGACGGCATTCTATATGCTTCTGAGAGGATGCTTCAAGAGATAAGGAGGGATCAGTCGCTTGAGCAACTTGCGAATGTGGCGTGCCTGCCGGGGATAGTTGGTTTCTCGCTTGCTATGCCAGACATCCACTGGGGCTACGGTTTCCCGATTGGTGGGGTAGCTGCTTTTGATGTTGAGACAGGCGTGATATCTCCGGGTGGCATCGGCTACGACATAAACTGTGGTGTAAGGCTGCTAAGGACAAACTTGACAAGAAAGGATGTTGAGCCAAGGCTTGAAGAGCTCCTGCGCACCATATTCCAAATGGTTCCGTGCGGAGTCGGTAGCGAAAGCAAACTTAGGCTTAGCAGGAGCGAATTTGAGGAGGTTTTAGTTGAAGGTGCAAAGTGGGCTGTGAGGAAGAGGGGGATGGGTTGGGAAGAAGACTTAGAGTGCACCGAAGAGAATGGCGCTATAGAGGGCGCAGAGCCAAGGTATGTGAGTTCAAGGGCTATTGAAAGAGGATTACCACAGATTGGGACCTTGGGGGCTGGTAACCATTTCCTTGAGGTGCAGGTTGTTGAGGAGATTTATAACCGAGAGATCGCTCGCAAGATGGGGATTGAAGAAATTGGTCAAGTGACAGTGATGATACATTGTGGCTCAAGAGGCTTTGGGCATCAGGTCTGCGATGATTATCTTGAAGTGATGCGGAACGCGTCGCGAAAATACAACATCTATCTGCCCGACATACAGCTTGCCTGTGCCCCGTTCAAATCCGAAGAGGCACAGCGCTACTTTGGGGCAATGAAATGCGCTGTTAACTATGCATTCGCCAACAGGCAAGCTATAGCGCACTGGGTGAGAAAAGCTTTTGAGAAGGTCTTTGGCAAGAGCGCTGAGGAGTTAGGCTTGCGCATGGTTTACGATGTGGCACACAATATCGCTAAAGTTGAAGAACACGAGGTTGACGGTGAGAAGAAAAAACTTGTTGTCCACCGCAAAGGCGCAACGAGGGCGTTTCCAGCAGGTCATCCTGATGTGCCCAGCATCTACCGTGATATAGGTCAACCGGTTCTTGTTCCGGGTGATATGGGGACACGCTCCTACTTGCTTGTTGGGACACAGCTTGCGATGAAGGAAACATGGGGCTCAACAGCTCACGGTGCAGGGAGGGTCTTAAGCAGGGCAAAAGCTGCAAAAAGTAGGAGAGCTGAGGACATCCAGAGGGAGCTTGAGAAACAAGGAATAACAGTTATTGCAGCAAGCCGAAAAACACTTGTTGAGGAAGCCCCAGAAGCCTATAAAGATGTGGATGAGGTTGCAAGAGTTGTCCACGGTGCTGGGATATCGTTGCGCGTTGCAAGGATGCGCCCAATAGGCGTCGTTAAAGGGTAAATTAGGAGCAATATCTACCCAAGGTTACCTGAATGCCCACAGTAGAGGATTCATGGCATGGGGTAACCAAACGGACTCACGGTTTGTTTATACCCTCGGTTCCTCGCTTAGCTTATGACTTCGTGTATCCGCAAAATTTTGTGCGAAAAGGTTGGCTTAAATTCGGAATCTTGCGAAAGAATTGACAAGTTTTGACGAAGTAGTGTTTCGTTGCGCTTTCGGGAAAGAGCGATAAGCTTGTTTGATGTGCTATGCAAGCTAAGTCCTTTATGACGACACGGGTTGCTATCTCAAAGATATTCGCTGGCATTGTTGAAAGGTATGAGCTTGTGAATCACATCATCACTCTTTGCCTTGACTGCTATTGGAGGTGGCGCACTGTTGCTATAGCTGTTGGTGATAGTCATGTTTTAGCTCTTGACCTTTGTTCCGGCACTGGAGATATGGCTCTTTCTCTCCTTAGGGCATCAAAAGGGAAGGCGATGGTTATTGCGGTTGACATTTGTCCACAGATGGCTTTGAAAGCGTCCTACAGGCTTCGCAAGCATGGAGTTCATTTCATCGTCGCCGATGCAATGCTACTGCCTTTTCGTGATCATGCTTTTGATATCATTACAATCTCCTTCGGTATCCGCAACATATTCAAAAGCCGAGTTAGCTTCGTTAAATGGCTTGCCGAGGTTAGACAGAAGTTGAGGGATGGAGGGAAGCTCATCCTGTTGGAGACAAGCCAACCAGAAATACGCCCAATAATGAGGCTTTTTCACTGGTATGTTCGTTTTGTTGTCAGGTGGTTGGGTGGATGGCTCTCAGGCTCGCCGAGTGCTTATCGCTACCTCAGTGACACGATAATCCATTTTGTTGATGCTAAGACGCTGGCTCAGATGCTCCTTGAAGCCGGGTTTAAGAAAGTGCATGTTTTTCCGTTTCTGTTTGGCATTGTGGTAGCACACATCGCTATAAAGTGAGCTTTCATACTCACTTGCTTGTCTCCTCATGTGGTGGAGTAAGTGAGTCAACTACTTTTGCGCCCTTTGGGGGTTTGAACACAAATTCGTTAACACCAAATTTTGGGTTTCGCTCTATGGATAAGCAAGTGCTTGTTATGAGTATTTCAACTGGTGGAAATGGTGGCACATCAATGTAAGCCTTCGTTTTTGTTTGCCAAACTAACCAATCCCTCATGCCGACGTATATTTGCTGCTCAAGATCATCGTTGTATTTTATGCGCAGCACATAGCATTTTTTATCGCCTACATTTGCAGTTCCAGCAATGCTGGATTCCTTTATCTCTGTCTTTGGCTTGTAGCCACAGAACAAAGCTACAGCCATATTCTCCCTATGGTCTTTGCGAGAGCCAATTGGCTTAAATAAGCCCCATGTGCTAACCATGTCCTTTGGTGCATTCTCGATTTGGTATTGCTTCCACTGCTCTGCGAATGTCCAGATGCGCTTTCCATCGCTCACAACAAGAAGTGATGGTGCTCCCGCTTTCTTCAAGCTCATCTTGCCACGAAGCTTGTTCGGGTGCTCCATACTCACAGAGATGCTTATTGGGGTCTTGAGCAAAGGCTCAATCATCATTTGTGCTTCTATGCGCATGGAGTTTGAAGAGTGTGCCTTCATTGCTCTGTAAAGCACTTTATGAGGTGTTAAGCGTGTTTGGAAAATGATGAAAGCAACAAGGGTTACGATAACCACTGTTGCAAGGCATGCGAAGGCAATCCACCGAGCTTTCCTGTTGCTCATTTCAATCACCACCGAAGTTTGTTACAATGCGTTTGGAACAATAAAAGTGTAGCGTATGACACGATGATATGCACATGCCCAGAGCAACGACAGTGCGGTTTACACATTTTGGGTTGAAGTGTTTGAGCTGTGCTAAAATGTTATGATGCGTGAGGAAGGTGTGTTTTAAGATGCTCAAGGAAAGGCTGATGGAGGACTACAAGGAAGCACTGCGCGAGCGTGATCATATAAGGGTAAGCACGTTGCGTATGCTTAGGGCTGCAATACACAACGCCGAGATTGAAAAGGGTAGGGAGTTGAGTGATGAGGAATTGCTTGGCGTTATAAGGTCTGAGATACGCAAGGAGAGAGAGGCACTTGAAGCGTTTGAGCTTGGCAGGAGGGAAGAACTGGCTACCGAGACAAGGAGGCGGATAGAAATACTTGAGAGCTACATTCCG
The DNA here is from genome assembly GCA_041538025.1 of Candidatus Thermosaccharophagus gerlachensis. Taxonomy (GTDB): domain Bacteria; phylum Armatimonadota; class Fervidibacteria; order Fervidibacterales; family Thermosaccharophagaceae; genus Thermosaccharophagus; species Thermosaccharophagus gerlachensis. The sequence goes on from JBGOEV010000013.1 coordinate 47,810, forward strand.
AGGATGCTGACAGACGAGGAAATAAGAGAGCTTGCCATTAAGGTCATTGATGAAGTGGGTGCTCTCTCTCCGAAGGACATGGGTAAGGTCATGAGCAAGCTCATGCCACAAATAAAAGGTCTTGCTAACGGGAGCACAGTTAGCAATATCGTCAGAGAGCTGCTTGAAGAAAAGCTCAGTGGAAGGTAAGCGAATTTTAAACTTTGGGGTGAAGTAAGTTTGGGTAGCTGATCTGCTGCCCAAGGTGAGCTGATGGATACATCGGAGACAAGCCTTGGAATGAATGAGCAAGTTGAAAGAAAGGTTTGGGTTAAAAATAGCTCCACATTGGCTCTTGTGCTTGGGGTGAAGGATGAGAACAGGCGTCTTCTTGAGAGCGCTTTCTCCACAAGCATAATAGCAAGGGACAATGTCATCCATATAAGAGGCAGGCATCCAGATGTTGAAAGAGTGGCTGAGTTGCTTTCCCGAGTGATCTTAGTTGTTGAATCAGGTGGTAACATAACCCACTCTGACTTTCGCTACCTTGTTCGTTCAACGCTTCTTGGGGAGCCAGTTGAGGAAGCGATACAAGGGTTGACTGAGTGCATAGTCATTACAGAACGAGGTCATAAAGTTGTTCCTAAGACAAAAGGGCAAAGGGAATACGTTGAAGCTGTTGCAAAGCATGACCTTGTCTTTGCCATAGGACCTGCTGGCACAGGGAAGACTTATCTTGCGATGGCTATGGCGATAGCAGCGTTACAAAGAAGGCAGGTTAGCAGGCTCGTGCTTGCAAGACCAGCTGTTGAGGCTGGTGAGAAGCTTGGTTACCTCCCCGGAAACATTGAAGAGAAGGTTGACCCATATCTTCGCCCACTCTACGATGCACTTTACGATATCCTTGGGGCGCAGAAGTGCCAACGCTACTTGGAGAAGCGCATTATTGAAGTAATACCACTGGCGTATATGCGTGGGAGAACTTTTAACGATGCTTTCATGGTGCTTGACGAAGCCCAAAATGCGACTGTCCTGCAAATGAAGATGTTCCTTACAAGGATGGGATACGGCTCAAAGGCAATAGTTACTGGCGATATAACTCAAATTGATCTACCTCAAGGTGTCCGCTCGGGCTTGGTAGCGATTCGTGAGATATTGAAAGGGGTTGATGGTGTCGCCTTTGTTTACCTCACTGAGAAGGATGTTGTCCGTCATCCGCTTGTGCAGAAAATTGTTTTGGCATTTGAGGCATGGGAACAGGCAGAGAAGAGAAAAGGGCACGAAGGGAAGCAGTGAGGTGGTTCTGTTTATGGACAGTTCTTCATCAGAGGCGAAGCGCAAAAGCATATTTGGAGAGGCTCCACAAAGACATTGGTTTAAGCTATTGGCTCAAAGGATAACTGGAGTTGTGCAAAAGGTAAGGAAAAAGCGCCTCCAAGAATACATCAATTGGCAGAAACTGCTGATTGCATTGGCTGTGAGCTTTTTCATCTTCATCATGCTGACGCCACCAACGCTTTTCTTCAGCACAAGATATGTGATTGGTGATGTCTTTGAAAGGGATATCTATGCATGGCGCTCCGTTGAATACATCTCACCGTCTGAAACTCGTAGAGCAATGGAAGAAGCTATAAGGAACGTTGAACCAGTTTATCGCCCAGTTCACGAAGCCACAGAGAGAGTGCTTTATTCCATTCAGTTGATTTATCGCCATCTGCGCTCCATAGCTGTTTTGGGTGGATCAGTCCACGAGAAGATGCGAGAAGCTAAAAACAAAATCCCGATACCGATTGATGAAAGCACATTGAAAGTTTGTCTGAGTGTCCCTTCGGATGTGCTAAAGCTTATGGAGAGTTGGACACTCTCTCTTGCCCAGAAGGAACTTGATAAAGGGATAAAACCAACGAAAGATGGTTTGCGCAAAGCGAGGGAGAGCATTCTCAAGAGTTCAAAGTTGTTGCCGATGAAGCCAATGTGCAGGGATGCTATCGCGAAGATAGCGATAGCGGTCCTTGAACCAAACCTCGTTTATGATGCAAAAGCCACACAGCAACTCCGCGATAAGCTCATTAAAAATATCTCACCCATAAGGAAGCGTCTTAACGCTGGTGAGCTTGTAGCGAAATCGGGGCAGGTTGTGAGCGAGGAAGATATTGAGAAGCTGAAGGCGCTCGGAATAAACTACGTGTATTTGATAGCTGCACTCATATTGGCTGTCACTTTGACTTGCCTCGCTGGGTTTAGTGTGGAACGCCTCTTATGTGTCCGTGATGGTAAAGTTACATCGCGCCTCTTGTTGCTTTCACTCATTTGGGTTTCGTCCCTCTTCATCCATTACCTGCTATCACTCGCTGGCATATATGAGGGTGTTTTTATCTTCCTGAGCACGGCTGCTATGGTCACATGCATCCTGTTTGATTCACCACTTTTAGCGATAGTGCTTTCTGGCTTTGCAAGCTTTCTTGTCGGTGTAATGGCTCTTTGTGACCCATCATCGCTCATGTTGCATTCGCCACTTCATTCTCTCGTTTCACATAGCAGTGGATTTTCTGCAACAAGCTATGCTGTGAAACTTGCATGCACTTCATTCGCATGTTCTGCCATTGGTGTTTACTCAACAGCCTCAATACATCAACGCTCCCAGCTTATTCGTGCTGGTGTGCTTATAGGCTTTACGGCTTTCATTTGTGGGGTTAGCCTGTCTGTCCTTCTTGGACCTTTGAGCGTGCTTCTACCGATAAGGGTATTAATGTCTTTCGTTTGGCATGAGGCATTGGTTAGCGCTATAACTGGAGTGACTGCACCAGCGCTCACCCTCGCTATGGTAGCAATACTTGAAAGAAGTTTTGGCATGGTTACATCGTTCACGCTCCTTGAGCTTGCAAACAGCAGCACCGGTTTGCTTCGTCACCTATCGGAGGTAGCTCCCGGGACATATCAAAGTTCTCTCATGGTTGCTTCACTGGCAAGGATTGCTGCAGAAGCTATCGGTGCAAATCCGATGCTTGCATATGTTGGAGGCTTGTATCATGACATAGGCAAGCTTAAGCGTCCTCACTATTTCTCGGAAAACCAGCGTGGCAGAAATCCGCATGATGAGCTTTCACCATCGCTCAGCGCACGCATCCTTCAAGAGCATGTTGAAGAGGGCGTGAGGCTGGCGAAGGAGCATCGTTTGCCAAAATGCATCATTGATTTTATCAGCGAGCACCATGGCACATCACTAATGCGCTTCTTCTATTCGGAAGCGCTAAGCCAAGACAAACATGGAGACTCAGTTCCTGAGGAGATTTACCGATACCAAGGTCCAAAGCCTCGCTCAAAGGAAACAGCTTTGGTTATGCTCGCTGATGCAGTTGAAGCTGCTGTCAATTCACTCCCAGACGAACTCTTCAAAACTCAGGACGGTTGGAAGACAGTTGAGAAAATTATAGACAGGGTTATAGACGAGAAGGTGGAGGATGGACAGCTTGACGAATCTTCAATCACCTACAAGGACTTGAAGACGATAAGGGAAGTCTTCAAACGACAACTTAGGGTCAGCAGGTTGCAAAGGGTTCAGTATCCAACAGGTATAACAAATAACCGCAACAACAAAAGACAAGTTGAAAGAAGCGCTGCATGAGATGGTTTTGTCATGCCGAAGGTGGACGTTCTCGTTTCCGCAGAAGGGAAAGTAAGACCACTGCTTGCAAAAAGAGTTTTGCTGAGATTGCTCAGCCATGTCCTCACTTGTGAGCTACCACATTGCAATTGCCATGTTGAGGTAAGCATTTTGTTTTGTGATGACAAGCTCATTACAAACTTGAACTACTCATACCTTAAGCGTGATCATCCAACAGATGTTTTATCGTTCTCGCAGTTATCACCGAGCGAACTTGAAACGATCAAAAGGAAGCATAAATGTTGTTCGTCAAACCCGGTGCTGCTCGGTGATATCGTGATCTCGGTTGAGAGGGCAATTAAACAAGCAAAGCGCTATAAGCACTCAGCTCAGGAGGAATTAATGAGGCTTGTCATTCATGGGCTTTTGCATCTACTCGGCTACAGTGATTCGTCAAAAGAGGAACGCACCGAGATGTCAAAGCGTGAGGTAGCCTTACTGCGCTCATTCCTAAAGTTGAAGCGCCATAAGACTTCACATTCGTTGGGCTCAGCTTGAGCCCTTTGAAATAAGTTGGAACAGCCTGTGAAGCATAACTATGACTTCTGCCCTTGTTGCAGGTCTGTATCCTTCAATCTTTCCTTTTGCTGTCCCTTTAACGATGCCAGTGGAGAGAGCCCACTTGACTGCGTCAGTTGCCCACGCTGGCACATCTGGGTGAGAGATTGCATCATCAGCGTTTAGTAGAGATTCTTCCTCAGCGCCTTCAACTGAGGAGCGCACCACCTCTTTATCAAGCTTTAACCCGGGACAGCTCTTGTATGGGGCATAATCTCGGTGGAAGTTTATGTTGGAAGTTTGCAATTTGAAGCGGTGCAATAGCGCCCTGAGGACGACGATCAAGGATTTCTCTTGAGCATCTGTCATCTCCTCTTCATCAAAGTTACCTATGAGGCAAACTCCGATTGAAGATGTGTTGCGTCCCTTTGTGTGAGCACCAATTTCTTCAACAGGTCTTCCAGCCCATATGTTGCCATCTGGTGCTATCAGGAAATGGTAGCCGATGTCTTTCCAACCCTGACTGATGTGGTATTGCTGGATTGACTTAATGGTTTGCTCACCTTTGTATTGAGCCATTGTTGGGCGCCATGTGTGATGCAAGATTATTTCGTCAACCTTCCTCTTACACGGCTGTTTCTTCAGCCATTGAGGGAACTCCTCTCTTGAAAGACACAGATTTAACACACTGCTTCGCCTCCCTTAAACGTAGTCCTCAAAACTGAGGTAAGCCATCTGTTGCGTTGATGGCTTTCGCTATGGCACAATCTAAATGCAAACGCAAGTTGCCACCCATAGTTTATTCTGAATGGAGGTGGATGTAAAGTGGAGCATGAGGAGCTCACAGAAGTTCTTGTAGGGAGGGTTGTGCACTTTTTCCCACGCCCAAGCGCAGCAGCAGTTGAACTCACGAATGGGGAGCTAAAGATTGGTGACATGATACGGATACGAGGACATACAACTGATTTCACGCAGGTCGTCACATCAATGCAGATTGAGAACCAACCAATTGAGGCAGCAAGCGTTGGAGAGGTTATAGGATTGAAAGTCAACGAGAGGGTAAGGGAAGGAGATCTGGTTTACAAGCTTGTTGCTCCCAAAAGAAGCCAAGATGCAGGTTGAATAAACGCCTTCATGCTACACTAACATGCTGACGGAAGTTACGCGGTTGGGACTTAGCGTCATAATTTAATTTGGCATGTCGAATAAACGGCTAATGGCTGAAAGCATGCCTTAAAGGCGATATTCGTTAGTGGCGAAATATTACCGAAAGGAGTTAGCAGGTAGTTCTTTGTTGCTGTCATACGGCTGTGGGTTAAGAGTGGCAAAGTCAGCGATACGCAAGCAGTGTCATCAGTCTTAACTGAATTTGTTAGCGTCGGGGCGTAGCGCAGTTTGGTAGCGCGTGGGCATCGGGAGCCCAAGGTCGCCGGTTCGAGTCCGGCCGCCCCGATTTACTTTTCCCTGTGTATTAGTAGCGAGGCTCTTTGAAGAAAAGTCTATACATCCACTTTAACAGCTTCCCTCTTGTGATCGGTCTGTTTAAGTCGGGGTCAGTAGTTTCGCCACATAAATTCAGCAAATCCTCTTGAGTGCGGTTAAGGTATTTTGAGAGCCAGCTTATCACTTCACCCTCGGTAGGATTGATGTTGGCTGGCATAAATGGCTCATGATACGGGCGTGGAAGAAGCCTTGAGAAGCTATGAAGCATGTTTGCCACGGTTATGCTATCAAGCGTTTCTTTGAGGCGTGCCTCATATGTATCAAAGAAGCCCCTCACAGCAAAGAATTGCGCTGCCTCAAATTCAAGTGCCTGCGCACGCGCATCTTCGTATCGTTTCCCCGAAAGCTTTTGTGGCATGTCAAAGAAGAAAGCTATCACTTGACCTTGCTCAAGGAGGGTTTTTTGCAATTTTTCAATTGGCACGCTTCGCGTTGAGCCATGAGTTAAAGCCAATCCTGCTGCTACTCCAGCAGCTTGCCCAAGCGCCATCCAGACTGGCTCAAGGCGTAATGTCCCAAAACCTACATGAGTCGCAGAGACCGCACCACACACAAGCAGTCCTTCAATCTCCTCCAGCTCGTCATCTTTAGCCTTCCTCTTTGGAAGCATCACACGGTATGGTATGTGCGATGGAGCTGTTATCTGTGGGAGGTAGAAGAAACCTTCATGCAAATACGGTTGTGACGGCTCCCTCGGTGTGCATGCGTGGCTATCAATTGGATACTCCGCAACAGCGATGCTATCAAAGTGCACAGGTGCCCTTTTCCCCGGAGCTTGTGGACGAGCATCTCTCTCGGTGAAAATATAATCGCCG
>JBGOEV010000014.1:0-51328 GCA_041538025.1 Candidatus Thermosaccharophagus gerlachensis
GCTTTTGGGGGTTGACGATGGTTTGCGCAAAGAACTGGAGCAACGATTGGCGGAACTTGAACCTTTGAAAATCGGCAGCGACGGCAGGTTAATGGAATGGCACGAAGAGTTTGATGAACCCGAACCGGGACACAGGCATGTCTCCCACCTGTTCGGAATTCACCCCGGTCGGCAAATTTCACCTTTGCGGACACCCGAATTGGCGATGGCAGTCCGCAGATCGCTGGAACACCGACTTGCTCACGGTGGCGGTGCAACAGGGTGGAGCCGTGCTTGGACTGTCAACTTGTTTGCTCGGCTATTGGACGGAGAAAAAGCCTACGAACACTTACTGCTGCTTCTGCGACGCTCTACCTTGCCAAACCTTTTTGATAACCATCCACCGTTCCAGATTGATGGCAACTTCGGTGGGTGTGCAGCAATTGCCGAGATGTTGCTTCAAAGCCATGACGGGGAACTTCACTTTTTGCCGGCGCTCCCAAAGGCTTGGCGCAACGGTTATGTCAAGGGCTTGAAGGCTCGTGGCGGCTTTGAAGTTGACATTTACTGGCGAGACGGGAAACTGGAGCGTGCGGTGATTCGTTCGTTGTTAGGCGGGGTCTGCCGCGTCAGGACGCCTGTTCCGGTTAAAGTTGAGGGGGCAAAAGTGCGTGAACCGAAGGGCGAGGTCAAAAACCCACTGCTCAAACCCCAACGCCCAGCCAAGTTTTTCGCCCTCGCACCCAACACGCTGGGGAAGCCTTCATTGCCTCCGACTTTCGTGGTGGAATTCGATACCCAAAAGGACGAAGTTTATGTTTTGAAACCGCAGTGATCGGTAGCTATGCAGCTACAAAGAGAGAAAAACAGATCCTGCAAGCGAAGGGTTCGCGTATGCATTGCTCACGGAAGAGATCGGGAAGTTCTTTGATGAGTAAACCTCATTCTGTTACTTCAATTCCTTCTCCTTCAATCACTTCGCCTATGAGCCAATAGTCTACACTTCGCAAGGTGAGTTCATCAATCAAGTGGTTCAGTTTCTCGTCTGGCACAGCGATGAGCAAACCACCAGATGTTTCAGGTGTGAATAGTAGCATACGCATCTCCTGAGGTATTGATTCTGCGAATTTTACATGCTCACCGTAGGCTTTCTCATTTGAGCATGTGCCTGCAGGAAAGAGGAATTGCTTAGCATACTCAACAGCACCTTCTATAAGGGGTATGGATGAGAGTTTGATGCGCAACCCAACATTGCTCTGCTGCGCCATTTCCAAAGCATGTCCAAGTAAAGAGAAGCCTGTTATGTCAGTAGCAGCATGAACCCCAACAGCCTGCATCGCCTTTGAAGTATCTTTGTTAAGCTTCATCATAGTTGATATGGCTGCTTCAACATGCTCCTTTGTTGCGATTCCTGCCTTCGCGGCGGTAGCTATTAAGCCACTACCTATAGGTTTCGTAAGCACGAGTATATCTGATGGTAAAGCGCCAGCTTTCTTAATTACACGGGCAGGGTGCACTATTCCAACCACAGCTAAGCCGTATTTTGGTTCACGGTCATCAACTGTGTGTCCGCCTACGATGATGCCTCCAGCTTCATTTACTTTATCAACACCGCCACGAAGGATTTCGCAGATGACATGTTCGGGCAGGTCAGTTGGGAAGGCACAGATGTTAACTGCGAGAAGAACTTCACCGCCCATAGCATAAACATCACTCATAGCGTTTGCTGCAGCGATTGCTCCAAAAGCATATGGGTCGTCAACAATTGGGGTAAAAAAGTCAACGGTGAATATAATCGCTGTTTCCTCATCAAGTTTATAGACCGCAGCATCGTCGGGTGAATCAAGCCCTGCCAGTAACCTTGAGGTGTCAACATTTGCAAGATTGTTCTTCAAAATCCTGAGTATGCTTGACAACCCTACGGGTGTCCATTTGCTTGCTCACCCAGATGCCCGAACTAAAGATGTCAACTTGATCTCATCGTTAGGCGCCATCTCTCTCCCTCCAGTCCAGCTTATAGGCTAATTTGTTGAGCTCAAGTATGTTCATATCAAAACCTACCATTTGCGTAATTCACAGGTTTTTCACAGGTCTAACTTTTCGCCTTTTCTCTATTGAGTCCATCTTTTATCCCAAAATGCTTATCAAAAGCCAGATTCTACATCAGATTACATTGGTTTTGGCAACGCATATTTTCACAGTTATTCACAGGTGTGCATGAGTTATTCACAGGTTTTTCACAGATTGGTTTGAGGCTAAATCCTTAGCCTAACTATTGCTCCAATTAATAAGCAATTTCTTCAGTTGGCAACTCACTCTCAATTCTTTGCCATCCTTCAACTGCGATTATTCTCCATCTTATCAACTCCCTCTGCATAAAAATTGTCAAGTTTACTGGCGATATGGAATAACTGCGTTCGCCAATAGTTATCATTACCCCTATGCGAGTGTCAATAACTGCAGTATTGGATCTGCTGTAGATGGTCATAGCAGTTACCTCAACCTTCACATGTAAATCAGGATTGCGCACATAATCTTGAAGTGCGTTCTTGATGTCCTCATAGGTTACGCCTGCTGAATCCTTATACTGTGGTGATATGCATCGCATGACTTCGCCATACTGTTTCTTCTCAATAGCTTCCTTTAGTTTCATCACCATGTTCGCGAGGCGTTCTTCCAAAGGTATACTGGTGTAAGAAACCCACCACCATGTCATAGCAGCAAGTGCTATGAGAGGGATCAAGAGTTTTAGCCCTCTCTTCAACTCGCGCCATCGGTGCATATCAAACTTCGCTCCCTGCCAATATAAGCTTTTGCTAAGGTGCGCAGATACATAGCCTTAGTCGCGCTATTCTTAAATATGACGCACGCCATTTTAGGTGGGGATATAAGGTTTGTAATTAAAGTCTGCGCAAGTTGATTCCAAGTTTCCATGACGGGACTGTTGCATATGGAGATTCCGCATTCGTGGGAAGATTGCATCACCCAGCTCGTTAGCGATTTTCATAAGCCACAGATTGTGTTCGTTATTGGTGCACCCGATGTCGGCAAAACAACATTTTGTTGTATGCTTGCGAATGCTGCGGTTGAGGCTGGGTTGTCAACGATGATTATAGATTCCGATGTAGGACAGTCTGATATAGGACCACCAACAACTATCGGACTTGGTAGGGTGCACCGAACGATTGGAGACCTGAGTGAAGCTGAATATGTCGCTGGCTTCTTTGTGGGGCATGTATCTCCAGCTGGTCATTTACTCCCCATGGTTGTTGGGACGAAGCTTATGGTTGATAAAGCGATTGCCAATGGTGCTCAGTTTATCATCGTTGATACTACTGGGCTTGTGAAGGGCTTAGTTGGGCGCGAATTAAAGTTGCAGAAAGTGCGGTTGATAAAACCAACATCGCTTGTGGCGATTGAGAGAGGAAGGGAATTGCTTCACTTATTAGTTGTGTTAGAGCGTTTAAAATGGTTGCGTGTTTTTCGGTTGGATGCACCCGCTACAGCAAGGCAACGAGACAAGGAAACGCGTAAATCACACAGAGAACACAAATTCAGATTAGCATTTAAAGACGCAAAAGAAGTTGAGATACCCCTTAGCGAGGTAGCTTTGCTAAACACATGGCTTGGTTCTGGTGTGCCTGTTCATCAAAGCTTTATTGCTTACCTCTCCGAACTCGCTGAAACAAGCGTAGTGCATGCGGAAAGGTGCGATGATATTGGGTTGCTCGTGATCGAAGAAAACATTGATGAAATCTCACGCAAGTGGATAGCATCACGGTGGGGTGTAAACGATGTTATCACAATCCCACTTGAATGCATTTATGGCTTGGTGTTAGGGCTACACGATGCTAACGGTGAACTCCTTTGCATTGCCCTTCTGGTTGGCTTTGACGCGTCCTCAAAATCGCTGAGAGTTTTAATGCCCTCTTCTGTTTCTCCAAATGATGTAGCGCTTATAGTGTTTGGCAGGCATCGTGTTAACCCAGATGGCACTGAAATCGGTTCACTAAGCTCGCAGGCATTGTAAAAATGGTTCACTAAACAGGTAAACAAGTTTAGGCTTAACGCAAGGGTGAAGCTTGTGTGGAAGATGAAGCTCATCTTTGTTAGGCATGGCGAGACAGTATGGAATAAGCAACGACGCTTCCAAGGTCAAAGCGATGTTCCATTGAGCGCCTTAGGCAAGTTGCAAGCTGTGGCGTTGAAAGAGCGCTTAAGATGTGAACACATAGATGAAGCTTATTCAAGTGACCTCTCTCGAGCATATGAGACTGCAGCAATCATACTTGGTGATAGAGGAATAGATGTTAACAAAACGCTATTGTTGCGTGAACGGCATTTGGGTAGCTTTGAAGGGCTAACATTTGATGAAGCACTTGCAAGCTACCCGAACGATGTTGAGGCTTGGCTTAAAAACCCACTCTCAAGACCACCATCTGGTGAGGGTGGTGAAGAATTGATTGCGAGGGTGAAAGGGTTCATTGATACATTGCTTAACTCGCACCACAATAAGTGCGTTCTTATTGTCTCGCATTCAGGTCCGATTAAAGTAGCCTTGTGTGTTCTCTTGAGGTGGGATATGATGACCCTGCGTCATTTCAGGATAGCTAACGCAAGCTTATCAATCGTTGAAATAGTTGATGATGTAAGCGTGTGCAAAGTGTTAAATGACACATGCCATTTGGAAGCCATCCATTCTATAGCAACCCAACGATGTGAAAGCCTTGATCAACGTATATGACCTCGCCAGTTATACCACGAGACATATCGCTTAGAAGGAAAATGGCTGCGTTTGCCACCTCGTTTACTTCGGTGTTTCGGCGCATCGGAGCTATTTCTCTGAACCGCTGATACATATGCGTGAAACCACTTATGCCACGAGCTGCAAGCGTTGGTATCGGACCGGGAGAGAGAGCATTCACCCTGATCCCTCTCTCGCCAAGTTCTAAGGCAAGGTATCTCACTATAGCTTCAAGTGCAGCCTTACAAACACCCATCACATTGTAATTTGGGACAGCTCTTTGACTACCAATGTATGTGAGGGTAAGTATTGAACCATTAGGGCGCATCAATTCAAGTGCAGGGCGCGTGATAGCGATCAGCGAATATGCGCTTACTTCCATTGCTTCATGAAAGCCCTCTCGTGTTGTCTTAAGGAAGCTGCCAGAAAGCTCCTCGCGCCTCGCAAACGCAACGCTGTGAACAATGAAATCAAGCCAGCAGTAGCGTTCCTTAACAATGCTGTAAACCCTCTCAATCTGCGAATCGTCTGTGACATCACATTGCACAGCAATAGCATCTTGGAGCTGTGAAGCAAGCCTGAGCGCCTCTTCAGCAAACCTTTCAGATTGATATGTGATGCAAAGTTTCGCGCCTTCGTTAGCTGCACTGGAAGCTATTGCCCATGCTATTGAACGTTGGTTAGCTACGCCATAGATGACACCAACTTTCCCATCAAGCAAACCACCCATTTCCATCACCCTTTCCGTTGCCGTATTTGCACCACTGTGTTTTGCTCATGATAGCGATTGTAGCTATGCTTTATCATGATTGATAAAAGGTTGCTTTGCAACAGGGCTTGTCAAACTGCTTCTCAACATAAGCGGTGAGATGTTATGAACTCTTTCAAAAACATGTCGCACTTACCTATTAGAGTTGCCAGAGCTAATTTTGAGAAGCACAAGCTGATAGCATTAATTCGGCTGTATCAGATCTGTGCCTTCCTATGTGCACAAACGAGCGCCCTTGCTGCCATCTCTATAAACGCTTGCATAGTTTTGCTCGGTGCATTGGTGGCAATGCACATTCAATTCGTTGTCCATGAGGCTTTGATTCTGTTTTTTGGCATCATCCTTCTCGCGCAATTCTTCGTATCAGTTTTTGTTTTCTTCGTCTTGGCGGTCTCAAAGTGGGTAAGCCCGATAAAAGCAGCCATTGAGATTGAGCGCTCATTTCAGCACCTTTCGGGGAGGCTGTCAAGTGGTGTTGGGTTGGCTTTGTCCAAAATAAAACATGATGGCATCTCCGATGTGTTGATTCATGCAGCTATCTCCGATGCATTGCGAGCCTTGCAATGTGTGCAATGGTTAAAACCCTTGCGTGAGCGCTTGGGGAAAGCATTTATGAATATCGCAGTGGCAATTGCGTTGTGGTGCCTTGCGCTGATATGGGTGGTGATTGAACGCACAACACCAACGGAGCTTATTGCACCGTTTGTAGTGGCATATAATTCGCTTGAATTCAAGAGGCATGGGAAGCTCGTCTTTGAAGGTCTACAGAACACTGTGTTGCGTGGGAGCAGTGTAAGGGTTTGTGTAAGAGCATATGGCGGTGTTCCGAAAGAGGTTTGGTTGAGGGTTCTGAGCAAAGGGAAGCGATACGATACCAAAATGCAACAAGTATCTAAGAGCCATTTAAAGCCGATATTCGCAAAGCACCTGCAGTTCAACAACGGTGTTTTGTATGAGATATCGCTTCGCAACATACGCAACGATATCCGTATTGCTGCTTTCTCAGACGGTATTTGGAGCAAGTGGCATCTCATACGAGTTGTGGATCCACTGATGGTGAGAGCGGTCAAGGTCTCTGTAGAACCGCCATTGTATACAGGGCTTGAACCGAGGGAGATCACAATAGGTTTGAATCCAACAGTTATAACAGCACCGTATGGTTCGCTTCTAAGTATTTCCGTTCAATGCAACAACAGGTTGGTAGAAGCTTTAGCACATCGCAATGGTGCACAGCCACTCAAAATGGCAGTCAATGGTTCGTTAGCTTCGCTTGAGTTGGAAGCCAAGAGCAGTGTCAGCATAGGCGTTGAGTTAAAAGATTCTTTCGGCTTCTCTAAGCGGTGGAGTGGTATCCAACTGCGAGTGCTAAAGGATATGCCACCATCAGTGAACATACTCGCACCAGAGGAACAAGATGTCCCTGTGCTACCATATGCGAGCGTCCCAGTCGTTGTGGAAGCCTCTGATGACTATGGGCTTGATAAACTTAAGGTTGTCTTTTCTGGTAGCGTCCCGCGCAGGGAGGTTGAACTTGGTTCATATAGTGGCACGGAGAAGAAGGTGACCACAAGTTTGCTCATTCATATCGCTGGATTGAAGGTCGGTGATGTGATACGCTTTCGCGCTGTCGCAACAGATAATGATGAGTTGCTCGGACCAAAGATGAGCATTAGCCAATGGCGGAGTATACGAGTCGTTACGATGGACGAATTTCTATCAAGTGCATGGCAGTTGGAAAAGCGGGTTGAAGAAAAATTGAGGGAAGTAGTTGAGCAGTATGAAAAGGCATTAAGAACTTTAACGGGTGTTGCTGAGAGGATCAAGCATGCTTTGAAGCCGAGTGGCAGTGATGTGCGATGCATCAATGAGATCCTTTGCAGGCTTGAATCCGTTAGAAAGGAGTTAAGCAAAGCCTCTGAGGAAATGGAGACACATGTCAGAACAGCACGCCTGAATCAAATTGCCTCTTCAATTGAGTGGCTCAATGAGTGGTTGCGTCAGTTCCTTTACGAAGGCATCGGTGAAGATGTCACCATGCTGAACCGCCTCAAAGAAGTTTTGAAGAGAGGTAAGACGGATGCTGAACAGTTCCTTCGGTTGGTCAAACACATGGATCAGGTTTCGCAAAGTGAGGTTAGGAATGCGCTCATGGTTATACAGCGTGTGCGCAACTTCTCGGAGTTGCTCAAAACGGTGCTCAAAAGTGCTGAAGCAGCTCATCAGTTCGCTGCTTTGAAAACACAGCTTGAGGGCTTACCACAAGAGAAGTTCACAACCGTTGCAAAAGCTCTCTCCAAGCAATTGAGCGAATTGAAAGAACGCTTTAAAAAGTTCACAGATGCATTAAAAGCGATCGCAAAGAGGTGGGAGAATGAAAAGGAGCTTGCCACCATCTTAGTGAATGCTTTTAACGAGCTTTCTGCGTTAGAGGTTGAGCGAGCTCTTGCGGAGGCAAGCGAGGCTTTGCTTAAGAACCCTCAGGATGCAGATGCGAAACTAACTACTGCATCTCGGGCAGTAAACTCGTTTGTTGAAGCACTCAAGGAAACTTATGAAAGGATGCGCTTGCAAGCCTATAGGAGCGATAGGGACAAACTTGCAGAGGTTTGGAGTTTAACTGAGAAACTTGCAAGGGAACAACGCACTGTGATGCGATTAACAAAGGATGCACAAATGAAGCATAGCATCAAGGAGATGAAATTGACTGAGCTGATTGAGCGTCAACTCAAGCTTTCAAAAAAGTCGCAGAAGCTATTGGAGCAGCTTGTTGAACTGCGAAAACTCATCCCACAACTGAGCATGCGTTTGGTAAGAAATGCAAGGGGTGCATCAGAAGCTAAAGCTCGCGCATTTACGATGCTTAATTTTGGCGACCTTCTCAAAGCCACGAAAGCGCAAGCTGAAGCAATATCAAATCTTGAGCAGTTGCTTTCCGGGCTTTCATCCGTGTTCCATTACAGCTATGGCGTTGCAAGCCAAATAGCAGGCATAGCACAAATGGAAATGCTTGACTTGGCAAGCCTGCAAGAGCGTATTAACCTTCAGTCAAACCGACTCAGCCTAAAGGATAGGCAGTTGAGACAATTGATGGCTACTTATGAATTGATGATACGTGCTGCTCTTAAGCGTGCTGACAATCTTTTTGGTGTGCCTTGGTCTGCTGAGTTGAGGGAGTTCGTTCATAAAGCTCAATCAGATGCACTTGATATTGCTTCCGCAATTGAGAGGGGCAATCTGAATGAGGAAATCCGAATGAAGCAAGAGCATGTTTTAATTGCCCTCCTCAAGCTCGCAAACGAACTTTCAGGGATACCTCAAGCTATGAGTGAGATGCAAGCTACACAAAAGTTGGCTCTTGGGCAAAAGAAGAAGCAGGGTAGGGGAGAGGGTGAGGAGAAGGAAGGCGGAAGGGAAAGAGGCAAAGGCGAAGACTGGCGTGAATGGTTGCGAAGTCTTCCAGACAGCCTTTTCGGTAGGTTTGTTGAGCACGGTCCGCCAATGAAAAGCGTTCCAGAAGCTTTGGCGATGCAATCTCCACAGCGAGCTTACGCACCCACACAAGGCAGGAGAACAAAAGCTTCCCAGCAGGTTCAATCAACTGTGCAGTTGAGCGCGCCAGCTCCGTATCGCAATGCTGTTACGATTTATTTCAAGCGCGTTGGTGGGAGGTAATAGGAGCGGTGTATTGTTGTATGTTGAGAAAGCTGTTTTGGGTCTGCCTTCTCGTTAGTGTAGCTGTCATTCCGGTCTTGTTGAAAGCTCAAGAAGCTGAGCTACCTCTGCCGGGCAGTTCTGTTGTTGGTGAGGTAACGAAACATAAAGGTTGCCCAATTGGCTCATTTCACATTGCCCGATTAAGGTTGCGTGAGAGCACGCTCCGCGTTGACCCGATGTCCGATATCAACCTCATAACAGCTGTGGTTCGCAGGACTGGTTTGAACATCTGCCCGAGGCGCTTCATAGTCACACTGGATGACGACGAGCTTTTCAATCACCCGTTCGTTATATTCATTGGCGAGCATTTGCCGATGAGACTCAGCCAATCTGAAGCGAGCAAGCTCAGACGCTACCTAATTGGTGGTGGCTTTTTGTATGTTGATGAATGCCCAGCGAAGCTGAGCTTGAGAGAGCCTTTGAAGGAGGAGCTTCAGCGCCTCTTACCAGAATACAAGTTTCAAAGGATACCGATGAACCATCCGCTCTACAACTCGTTTTACCAAATCAAGCGCATAATACCGGCTGGTAGGGGTGGCGTAAACTATCATGAAGGGATTAGCATCAACGGTAGACTTGTGCTCGTTTACTCAGTGAATGGCGAGGCGTGTTCATGGCAGAGTTGGAGGTGGGCAGGACCTCTTTGTGCTTGCTTTCCACCATCGTTTGATTATGCGTTTGAGTTTGGCATCAACTTGGTTTACTATGCGATGACGCATTAGTATGGGATCAGCATCAATGTGCTATAATTCATTTTTGGAGTGCCGAGGTGGCGGAATATGGCAGACGCGCTGGCTTGAGGGGCCAGTGGTCCGAGAGGACCGTGCGGGTTCGACTCCCGCCCTCGGCACCAGTCAAAAGTTTTGGGGCGCGTAGCTCAGGGGGAGAGCGCTTGCTTCACAAGCAAGAGGTCCGAGGTTCAAATCCTCGCGCGCCCATGTCAAAATAAAACTGGAGCGGCAGTAGCTCAGTGGAAGAGCGTCAGCTTCCCAAGCTGAAGGTCGCGGGTTCGAATCCCGTCTGCCGCTCCATTTTGTGGAGGCGACGTAGCCAAGAGGCTAAGGCGGCGGACTGCAAATCCGCTATTCCCGGGTTCGAATCCCGGCGTCGCCTCTCCTTTTGAGTAACATTGAGCAAAGATAAGCCCGGGTGGCGGAATTGGCAGACGCTGAGGACTTAAAATCCTCTGCCTGAAAAGGCGTGCGGGTTCGAGTCCCGCCCCGGGCACTGCTTTCTACCATGCCCACACTTTTGAAAGCTCAGCTTGCATTTTGCATAGCCGAGCAAAAAGACCATCCTTAGCCATTAGCTCTTCTGGGGTGCCAACCTCAACGAGTTTGCCTCTGTCAAGCACGATGAGTTTCTTTGCGTTCCTCAGAGTTGAGAAGCGGTGGGCTATCGCTATCGTTGTTCTACCCTCAATCAGGTGCTCAATTGCTTCCCTAATTTTTGCTTCCGTCTCAGTGTCAACGTTAGATGTTGCTTCATCAAGAATTAGTATCGCTGGATCTTTGAGGAGAGCCCTTGCGATGGCTATCCTTTGCTTCTCGCCACCAGAAAGATGTGACCCGTGTTCGCCAACCATCGTGTCATATGCATATGGTGCCTTGCATATGAACTCATGAGCGTTTGCCATGTAAGCTGCTGCTACAATTTCCTCAAGCGATGCATCTGGTTTTCCATAGGCAATGTTATCAGCGATTGTCCCGTTAAATAGGTAAGTGTCCTGCAAGACGACGCCTATGTGACGCCTTATTGATTCTGGTTTAACATTACGAATGTCATGCCCATCAATGTATATCCGTCCTTCATCAGGGTCATAGAAACGGCATATGAGGTTTATTAGCGTGCTTTTGCCAGCACCAGTTGGACCAACAAGCCCTACCATCTCTCCCGGTTTCACTTCAAATGAAACACCCTTCAAAGCCTTGTTAACACCATCGTAGCTGAAGCTCACATCTTCAATTACTATATGCCCTTTCACTTCTTCAAGCTCGATTGAATCAGGTGGAACCTCCATGTCGGACTCGGTATCAAGCACCTCAAATATGCGCTCTGCAGCTGTAGCTGCATGTTGCAATCTGTGAGCTATCCTCGCCAAGTTCTGCACCGGTGCATAGAAGCGCCAAAGGTAGCCAAGAAACGCTACCATGGTTCCAACAGACATTGAACCTGTGATCACCCAATAACCACCAAAACCCCAGATGGCTAAGTAGCCAAGCGTAGTAACGAACCCAATGCTTGGGAAGAAAACTGTCCAAAGGCGTGCTACTTGAAGGCTTGCTGTAAATAGGTCATAGATGGCTTCAGTGAACTTGTTTATTTCGTGTTGCTCCCTGACGAATGCCTTTATAACACGCACGCCAGGTATCTTATCAGCGAGTAGCGAAGTGACTTGTGCCCACCTACGCCATGTGCGGTGGAATAGCCTTCTTACTCGCCTGCCAAATTGCACCGAGCTGAAGGCGAGCAATGGCATCGGTATAAGGGTAATGAGGGCAAGTTTCCAATGCAGTGCAAAAAGTATGATGCCAATAGCTATGCTGGTCAGGGCGTCCCTCGCTATATCCTGCAAGCCACTTGTGAGGAAATCGTTAAGGCGATGTGTGTCATCTGTTATGCGGGATATGATTCTGCCGGTGTCTCGCCTATCAAAGAATGTCAGTGAAAGGCTTTGGATGTGCTCGTATAGCTTCCTTCGTATGTCAACTACAATCTTTTCACCAAGCCATGCCATAACGTAGCCTCTTATAGCGCTGAACAGCGCTGTAAGGGCGTTTATCACCAGTATCACAACCGCGATTGTTACAAGGAGTTTGATGTCATGCTGAGGTATTACCCTGTCCAAGAAAAGCTTCGCAAAGAGGGGTTGTATCGTTTCAAACGCTGATAGAAGGAGCAACAGGATAAATGAGAAAAGAGCGATGTGCCAGTAGGGGTAAACCAAACCAAGCATTCGTATCATTACTTTGCTCCTGTTTAAGCATCTTGTGCAAATGTCCAAGCGTGGATGTATTGGGTTGCCACATCTTGGGCACAACCCCATCCGGCGCATCATTATGCTTTTCTTGCGCTTAAGTGTTTGCGAAGCGTCTTGTAAAGCTGCTTCTGCAGAACCTTCTTTGAGTTTTCGCAATACGTTGATCAAGTTCTCAACCTCGCGTCTGTGGCGATGGCTGAAGCGAGCAAAAAGCAAGCGCTTGCCATTGGTTGTCACGTAGAACTCGGCATTACCAACGAATGCCTCAACAATTGTCTCCTCAACCTCGTCAAGTGGGAGTGCTTTTACGCTTTTGCTTGCTGAGTTAGAACGCGTGATGGATATTAGGTGTTCTTTCGTAAGCACAAGCCATCCATCTGCATACTCACCATCAAGCGAAAGGTCGCACTGCGCCACACTCAGTTTTGTGACATCTTTCCCAACCGCTTCTAAGAGGGCTTCCTCTGCCCACTCCGGCAATTGTAAATCGGCATATTCCCCCGACTCCATCACTCATCACCTTGGTTTCAAAGTTTAGCCCTTCTTCTCACCCAATGCCATTATGCTTAGACGCATCATGATGTAAACTCGGTTAGATGCGAGCGTTTCATCACGCCAAAATAAAGTTTGATGAATGTAGCACTATTCAATGCTGGTGTGAGGTGTGTAACAGGTGGAAACTCCACGCAGCTTAAAGCGCATAGGCATAATGGGTGGCACATTTGACCCAATACATCTTGCACATTTATTTGCTGCCGAGGAAGCAAGGTTCAAGTTCAACCTTGACAAAGTCATATTTGTCCCATGTGGTGTGCCTGCCCACAAGAAGCCTTATGAAGTCACACCAGCCGAACACAGGTATGCCATGGTTCTTTTAGCAACAGCTAACAACCCATACTTTGAGGTCTCACGAATCGAAATAGATAGGGAAGGTCCATCTTACGCCATAGACACAGTTATGGCATTTAGGCAGATTTATGGTGAGGATGCTTGTATCTACTTCATCACTGGTGCAGATGCTGTGCTTGAAATACTGACATGGAAGGAGACGGACAAGCTTATAAGGCTTTGCAAGTTCATAGCTGTCACTCGCCCCGGATATGACCTCTCAAGGATATCAGAGGTGCTCGGTGAGGAATACGCAAGTGCGATTGAAGTCCTACAGATACCGGGGATGGACATCTCCTCAACCGCTATCAGACAAAGGGTGCGCAACGGAGAGCCAATACGATACTTGGTGCCAGAGATGGTTTATCATTACATCATGCAGCACAAATTATACAGGTAAAGCAAGGAGGGTGAACGGTTTACCCGGTGAGTGAGCTTATCACAGATGTATGCAAAATAGCGTATGAGAAAGGTGGAAACGAAATCATCGTCATGGAGATAGCTCGTCTTCTACCAATAGCTACTCACTTTGTTCTCGTCACCTGTGAGAATCCAATACATATCCGTGCTCTGGCGGAGGAGTTGGAAGAACGCTTAGAAGCCGAGTGGGGTATAAGGGTGACAAGAGAAGGGGAGCCAGAATCAAGGTGGGTCATAATTGACTGCGGTGATATCATCATTCACTTGTTTGATGCGGAGCTAAGGCGGTATTATGACCTTGAAGGTTTATGGGCTGACGCACCGATGATGAAATGGGAAGGCAAATTGGTATCTGTGGGGCGGTTCACACAGCACAGGTAACATAATGAGGCAAACTTAAAAGCAGCTTCTGGTGTTTCAGCGAGAGTAAATAAATCTGAGGGGGTGGCATGCATGGTTGGCGTAGAACTTGGACGCTTAATAACAGCGATGGTTACACCTTTCAATGATGACATGAGCGTTAATTACGATGAGGCTGCAAAGCTTGCCGAATATGTTGTTGAGACTGGCTCAGATGGTGTGCTTGTTGCAGGCACAACAGGAGAGTCGCCAACACTGACAGATGAAGAAAAGCTTGAGCTCTTCAGGGTTGTGAAAGAAGCAGTTGGTGACAGAGCCAAAGTTATTGCTGGCACCGGAAATTACTGCACTCGTGAAAGCATCGAACTCACAAAGCAAGCCGAAAAATTGGGTGTTGATGCTGTCTTGCTCGTCTGCCCCTACTATAACCGTCCATCGCAGGAGGGTTTATACAGGCATTTCCGCGCAGTAGCTGAAGCTACATCTTTGCCGGTCATACTTTACAACATCCCAAGTCGCACCGGTAGGAACATAGAGCCTGAGACTGTCTTAAAGCTCGCAAACGACGTTCCAAACATTGTTGGGATAAAGGAAGCAAGTGGCGATATGAAACAGGTTGCAAAGATATGTGCTGAGGCGCCAGATAAGTTTGCCGTTTGGAGTGGCAATGATGAGGATACAATTCACATACTCGCCTTAGGTGGTGTGGGTGTCATATCGGTAGCTTCGCATATTGTTGGGAGTGACCTGAAACGAATGATTGAGGCATTCACAAGTGGAGATGTCGCAACAGCAAGGGAGATTCATCTTAACTTGATGCCGTTTATAAGGGCGCTCTTCCCACCAACTTCATCGAATCCGTCACCGATAAAGGCAGCGTTGAATATGATTGGTTTTAAAGTTGGAGAACCACGGCTACCACTCGTTGGAGTAACTGAGAAAGAAAAAGAAGAGCTACGAAAGCAACTCATCCGCCTCGGCAAAATTGAGGCTTAAGACGACACAATTTCCTCAGCACATAACCGCAAAGAAAGCTTCATCATGATCCTGTTGTTTCACACATCACTAAAGTCCATCAAACAGCAAGGGAGGGATTGTAAATGAAATTTGAAATTGAAGCAGGACCGTATCTGCGAGAGCTTGTGCCCGTGAAAATAACATTGCAAAACCGAATTGATGTAGAACCAGGTGGAATACAAATTGTGCATGGAGAGCCATGCGATGAGATGGTTAAAGGGCTTGAAAGGCTCAGTGTAGGCGATGTTATAGGCGTTAAATACGTGATGGTTAAGGATGGTAGAAGCGCCATCATCCTGCCGATGCAGGTTGAAAGGGAAGGCGATACGCTTTATGGCACAGTCATTATCCCACGCATAGAACCGAACAAAGCCATCACTATTGAGTTAACAGATAAGGCAGAGGGTTGCAATGCCTATCCTGTTTCACTCCATCACTTGGAGGACGAAAAGCGCATCAACGTAGAAATTGGTGGTGAGCTTTTCACAGCATACAGGTATTCGGAGAAATACGTTCGTCCAATCCTTTATCCCCTCATAGGACCTTTCGGTCGGCATCTAACAAGGGAAGTTGATATAGATGCAAGGGAAGGATTTGACCATATCCATCATCGCTCGCTGTATACTGCGTGGGGTGACATCAACGGCGTGAATGTATGGAGCGAAGAAGGGACTCACGGCTACATGCGTCATCACTGCTTCAGCTCGCTTGTGTCGGGCGATGTGTATGGAAGAATATGCGCACACATTACATGGACCGACCATTATGGAAAACCACTGATGGAGCAAATCGCTGTATACCAGTTCTATGGCACACCTCAAAGTCACAAGCTAATTGATATCGTAGTGGCATTCCATGCTAAGTATGGTCCTGTGCGTTTCGGGGATACCAAGGAAGGTGGCATAGTCTCAATCAGAGTTTTCCCAACGATGGCGGTTGTGAACGGTGGGAGATTGGAGAATTCATATGGTGCGGTGAATGAAGCTCATGTTTGGGGCAAGAGGGCTCATTGGTGCGATTACTCGGGTCCTGTCAATGGTGTGTGGGTTGGTGTAGCCATTTTTGATAACCAAAGGAACCTGCGCCACCCAACATATTGGCACGCTCGTGATTATGGGTTGATGACGGCAAACCCGTTTGGGTTGTCTGAATTTCTTGGGAAAGGATACGATGGGAGCTATGTGTTAGGCGAGGGCGATTGGCTCGTATTCCAATACAGAGTTTACGCTCACATAGGGGATGCATCTGTTGGGAGAGTCGGCTTGCATTACATCAACTATGTAGCGCCACCATCGTTTAAGCCAGTTTGATGTTGTTGGGAGGTGGCAAAGGTGCCTCTACTGCTTGAGCGGATACAGCAACCTCAAGACCTGAAAAAGTTATCATATGAGCAACTTGAGCAACTTGCCTCAGAGCTACGCCATGTCATACTGAGCACTGTTTCTGAGGTTGGTGGTCATCTTGCCCCAGCGCTTGGCGCTGTTGAGATAGCAATAGCTGTGCATGCAACATTAGACAGCCCGAAGGATAAGATCATATGGGATACGGGACATCAATCTTACGCACACAAGTTGCTTACGGGTCGCTACAAGCGTTTTCGGACTCTTAGGCAGCTTGGTGGTATTTCTGGTTTCCCATGCAGAGACGAAAGCGAACACGACATATGGGGAACTGGTCATGCAGGGACTGGTCTATCTGCTGCCATCGGTTTCGCTACCGCTGGTAAGCTTCTTGGCGAGGAGTTGACCGTGCTCGTGGTTATAGGTGATGGGGCACTCCAAGAAGGTATGGCATGGGAAGCCCTTCATAACATTGGCGATAGCAAGCTAAACATTATCGTCATACTGAACGATAATGCTATGGCAATTGCGCCGTCAGTTGGAGCGCTCGAAAAATATTTACGCAAGCTTCGCTCATCCCCACATTACCTTAAACTCAAAGAAATGCTTGAGGCAGCTCTTTTGAAGTTGCCGAAGGGGAGAACGCTCGTTGAAGTGATTGAGCGTTGGAAGGATTCAGTGAAGCAAATGATTATCCCGCCGGGGATGATATTCGAGGAGCTCGGTTTCACATATCTTGGTCCGATAAACGGGCATAGCATAAGAACAGTTATGGAGGCAATTGACGAGGCAAGGACAATTGGCGGTCCAGTGATCATTCACGCACTCACACGAAAAGGGTGTGGGTATGAGCCAGCTGAGAGGGATCCGTGCAAGTATCACATTGTTCCACCATTCAGCTTGCAGACTGGCGAGTTAAAGCACCGTGAAACAAAGCCTACATACACTTCCGTCTTCAGCAAGACGCTTGTAAAGCTTGCTGAAGCCGATGAAAGGATTGTAGCTATAACTGCAGCGATGCCAGATGGGACTGGCTTGAGGAGCTTCGGTGAGCTGTTCCCAGAGAGGTGTTTTGATGTTGGTATGGCTGAACAACATGCAGTGGCATTCGCTGCAGCGCTTGCCCTGAGTGGTCTAAAGCCAGTCGTCGCAATCTATTCAACGTTCCTTCAAAGGGCGTTTGACCAGATAGTTCATGATGTTTGCCTCCAAAGAGCGCCGGTTGTTTTTGCCATTGACAGGGCTGGATTGGTTGGGCAGGATGGACAAACACATCATGGCACATTTGATATCGCATTCTTGCGCCTCATACCGAATATAGTCATTATGATGCCGAAGGACGAGAATGAACTCATGCACATGCTCTTCACAGCCATCAATTACAGTGCTGGTCCTATAGCCATACGCTACCCTAAGGGGGAAGGCATTGGAGTTAAGCTTGATGAGCACCTCAAGGAGATTGAAATCGGCAGTTGGGAAATCCTTAGGGAGGGAAAAGATGCAGTAATCCTTGCTATCGGAGATTGTGTGTATCGCTCGCTTGATGCATCAAAGCTTTTGAAAGAAAACTTTGGTTACGATGTTGGTGTTGTGAACGCTCGCTTTATCAAGCCTTTGGATGTGAACTTGTTGAAGCGCATAGCCAGCACCACAAAGAGAATCATAACTGTTGAGGAACATTGTTTGGACGGTGGTTTCGGGAGCGCGGTTCTTGAAGCACTTCACGATTGTCAAATAAATGGTGTGAAAGTCCTGCGCATCGGTATACAAGGGAGGTTCGTTGAACACGGTGCGGTTGAGGAACTTCGTAGGAAGCTCATGCTTGATGCTGAGGGGATAGCACGACTCATAGCTGAATGGTTGGACAAATCAACTAATGGTTCAGAAGCGCTTCAGCCAACACTGGTGAAAGAGGTGAAGTGAGATAATGCCTTTCACCTTTTCAATCCATACTCTTGGATGCAAGGTAAACCAATACGACTCAGAGAAACTCGTCCATCTTCTTTGCAAGCACGGTTTTGTCAGAAAGCAATTTGAGGAGCCGGTTGATGTTTGCATAATCAACACCTGTGCTGTTACACATGCAGCTGAACGAAAATCTCGCAAGCTCGTCTCAAGAGCAAGGAGGCTAAATCCGAATTCGGTTGTAGTTGCGTTAGGGTGTGCAGTTCAATTGCAGAAGATAATGGGAAAGGAGTCTTTCCCGAATGCTGACATATCCATTGGCGTTTGCGAGACAGATTATGTGTTAAGGACGATACTTGAAGCCATCGGGAGAGAAGTTAAGGGCGAAGGCAGTATAGGTGTTTGCTCCGGAGCCGAAAGCGAACAGCCGTTGATTGCTGAGCAAACATACGTGCGTGCCAATTTGAAAGTTCAAGATGGATGTGGGCGTATGTGTGCGTTTTGTGTTGTTCCTTTCTTACGTGGTAAGCCTCGCAGCAGACCTGTTGAAGAAGTCATCAGTGAAGCAAAATCACTTATCGCAAGTGGATGCAAAGAGATTGTGTTGTGTGGTATCTGTCTTGGTAGCTATGGGGTGGACTTGGGTGGAGGAGTTGATCTTGCAGTGCTAATTGAGCGTTTGTGTGAGCTTGATGGTTTGGTGAGGTTACGACTAAGTTCAATTGACCCAAGGGATGTGAATGAGCGCTTAATAAAAGTTGCAGCGCATTGTGATAAGCTTTGCAAGCACTTCCACATATCACTTCAGTCTGGTGATGATGAATTGCTTAAAGCCATGAACCGAAGGTATACAACAGCACAGTATGAGCGTATCGTTAATACGATACGGGAGTTGATGCCTGAAGTGGCGATAACGACGGATGTGCTTGTTGGCTTTCCCGGGGAAACAGAGGAGCAATTTGAAAACACCCTGCGCTTTGTTGAACGAATTGGTTTTGCAAGGGTGCATGTTTTTAAATTCTCCCCACGCCCGTTCACGAAGGCAGCTTCAATTGAGCCTCAAGTGAAAGAGCATGTGCTTAGGAAACGGCTGATGAGAATGCACTCACTTGCGAAGGAGCTTTCCATCAAATTCAGAAAACAATTCATCGGGCAGAAACTTGATGTGTTAGTTGAAGATGTGAAAACAGTCGGTTCAACTGTTTGGTCTGAAGGTTTGACTGGGAACTACATAAAGGTGCGCATACCAAAGTTAATCAAACCTGGAGAGGTGGTGAGTGTTCGCTTAAGCTGTCTTTTGAGGGATGATTCTGTCCTTGGTGAGAATGGCGAAGGTGTAGTAAAATTGACTAATGAGGTTGCGCAACCTTGCGAGCTTTACCACCCCATCGCGTGGAAGCGTAACCAGTTTGAGGAGGTGGGTGAGCTATAAGTGTGGATGTGCTCTCGTAAGTCTGTTAGTGAAAGGAGCGGTGGTGTGGTGACGGAGACAAAACAGGTGAGGAGGGATTGCAAGTGGCGGATCTAAACCTTGTAATAGTGACAGGTGTCTCAACAAAAGATGCAACTCTTAGGAGGCGCCCCTCTGGTGTTGTAAAGGCGGAGTTTAGTATAGAGGTTGAGCGCCCGTTTGTGAAAGCCAGTGGTGAGCCAATCTCTGATCTGTTCCTCATTGATGTTTACGGACCATTGGCTGAGCAATGTGCTCAATATGTGAAGCGAGGAACTAAATTGCTTGTCCTTGGAACCCTCAACAAGGAAAGCTTTGTGACTCGCCTCAAGCGGAAGGAGCACCTTACGGTCATAAAGGCAAAATACATCAAGCTGATAGATCAAAGCTATGTTGACTTTGGAAATGTAACCGTTGATGAGCTACGCCGAGACCAGTGGGGAGATGCAACTGTAGCCGAGTATACAAAAGCAATAAGCAATGTCCTCGCAAGACTACATGGCGCAAAACGATAATACCAAGGTAATGCCTCAACTGTCGCTGACCAAAAATTTAACAATGCTGCATGCATAAAAAGTTTTGTTGCGCTGCTTCCATCGTTACTACTTCAACCTTAACTCTTCTCAAGCTCGTTTTTATTTTTCTCTCTGGTTCTGTGGGTGTGCTCACGGAGGGGGCTTCACTCTGTCACAGAAATGCTTGTAGCACTTCGCAAGCGATTGTAAACCATGCTAACAGGGGCTTATTGGGCTTAGAGGATGTAATGAGCTATATCCCTCTTTTGGACGATGTCGTGGAGGCGCTTTCTGACATACTCAGCATCAATGATGAATGTTTGTCCCGCCCTTTCTGGTGCTTCAAAAGATATTTCTTCAAGCACTCTCTCCATAACGGTGTGCAAACGCCTTGCCCCTATGTCCTCGGTTTCGTCGTTGATTAACTTTGCGAATCTTGCTATCTCCCTTATACCGTCATCTGTGAACTCAACTCTTACGCCTTCCGTGGCAAGCAATGCTTGGTATTGCTTTACAAGGGCATTCTCTGGCTCAATAAGGATCCTTCTAAAGTCTTCTTCAGTGAGTGGGTCAAATTCGACCCTTATTGGCAACCTCCCTTGTAGCTCTGGGATTAAGTCGGAAGGTTTTGAAACATGGAATGCACCGGCACATATGAAGAGTATGTGGTGTGTATTAACTGGTCCGTAGCGTGTCGTGACTGTTGTGCCCTCAATTATGGGGAGAAGATCACGCTGCACACCTTCCCTTGACACATCTGGACCAAAGCCTCTTTCGCGCCCCGCGATTTTATCAAGTTCATCTATGAATACAATCCCGCGCTGTTGGACTCTCCAAAGCGCCTCTTGAATGACCTCTTCTTGGTCAATGAGCTTCCTTGCTTCCTCTTGTATCAAGATTCGGCGTGCATCTCTAACTTTCATCAGACGACGTCTCTTACGCCTACCAAACAGCGACTCTATCATCTCTTTAGGATCAAACCCAAGTTGCTCTGCCCCCTGCCCACCTATGACATCTATGAACACAGGTAGATGCTTTTCCTCAACCTCAATCTCTACCTCTTCGTCTTCGAACTCACCAGCTTCAAGTCTACGCAAGTAGTATTCACGCAGTTTACGCAATCTTTCCTCAATCTCTGGCACACCGCTTTCAGGTTCTGTGAGCACTTCCTCGTGCTTTCTCCCGTCTCCCATGGGATATTTTCTTTGCTTAAGCGGTGGGACAAGCTTCAATGCCTCAAGTAACCTTAGGTTAGCAAGCTTTGTTGCTTTCTCTTCAACCTCTTTCGCCTTCTCGCTCTCAACCATTCGCACAGCTATCTCAGTTAAGTCACGAATGATTGATTCCACATCTCTACCAACATAACCTACCTCTGTGTATTTTGTTGCCTCAACTTTGATGAATGGAGCGTTTACGAGTTTAGCTATGCGCCTTGCCATCTCTGTTTTTCCAACGCCTGTTGGTCCAATCATGAGTATGTTCTTTGGAGCAATCTCGTCACGCAAGTGCTCCGGCAGAAGTAGCCTGCGATACCTATTGCGAAGAGCTATTGCTATTGCTCGCTTTGCTCTATCCTGCCCAATGATGTATTTATCAAGTTCAGCAACTATGCGTGCCGGCGTAAGCTCGGAGTCCTGCAGAACACCGACAGCGTCCTTGCGGACAACAGGAAGAAGTTCATTCATACTGGTTTTCACCTCTCTTGTATTTCTGCACCATTGTGCCATTGTGACGCATAAATACGTATCATCAACCGAACCGTTTTTTATCCAAGGGCAACACTACATACACCGTGAGCTTAGGCAAAATAGCAGTGGTGGGAAAAAGCCTATGTAAACTTGAGCAAGCAACTTATGTGTGCTGGCATTGATTGCATAAGAGGTGTGGTGTGTGAATCAGGTAGATAGGGCAAAGCTGGTGCATGAGTTCACATCTGTTGCGATTCCTGTTGGGAAGGTAGCGAAGCTGCAAGCATTGTTTGGAGCAATCCCTATTTGTGTCAACCAGACTGCTGGGCGTGTTGCTCACATAGCTCTTGGACTGCTCACCGTCCCGTTTCGCGTGATTTGGAGATGCAAACGCATGTGTGCCAAGGACATGGTTGTCTTGCAGAAGCCGGTCATAAGCGTTGGTAGCATAGCTTATGGTGGTTCTGGTAAAAGCCCATTTTGCAGGTTACTTGCTAAATGGCTTCATGAGCGAGGAATGAATGTCGGTATAGTGCTTCCGAGCTATAACCCAACGCGATCTTGTAGCAAGCCTGATCAGCAATCACTCACTTGGGATGAAGCTTTTGAGCATTCCTACTACTTGCCTGAAGTGCCTGTAGCGGTAAATCGGCGGAGGGAGGTGGCTGCTGCGGAGTTGATTGAGAGGCATGGTTGTGATGTGGTGATACTTGATGACGGGTTTCAATATCGTCGTCTCCACAGGGATTTGGATATAGTTCTTGTTGATGCTTTCCATGTGCCACATTTGTGTTGCCCAATGCTCAGGGAATTCCCAAGTGCTTTGAGAAGCGCTGACATAGTTTGCGTTACGAAGACAGATGCAGCAAGGGCTTTTCTTGGAGATCATCACTTGGATGCCTTCACTACCTCACTCAACAGCATCCTGCACAGTAGTAATTTCATTGAGGTGAACTATGCCCCATCTGGGTTCATACATATAGCCGACGACGCCAAGTTAGGCAAACATGAATTGGAAGGCTTTAAAGTTATTGGTGTTGTAGGGACTGCTGAGCCATTCAGTTTCTTCTTTATGCTTCGCCAGCTTGGTCTTAAAGTCGTCCGTCTTTTCATCTTTGACGATCATCACAGCTATAGCCTTTCAGATATTGCGATGCTTGAGGAAATTCGTAGCGGGTGCAATGGCGCACTCATAACAACGCTCAAGGATGCCATGAAGCTTTGCAGGGTAGGGTCGGGAGGAACATTAGAGGGCTGTCATAGGTTCACGGGTTGGTATGCGCTGTGTATTGATGCTCACATTGTCTCCAACGGCTGGCTTCTTGATGAGGCTCTGAATAAAGCATTAAAGTTACAGGGGTGTTAGCAATGGATGTTGAAAAAGTTTATGCAATGCTTGATGAAGCTGCTTCAGTGATATCGGCTACTAAAGCCGTTGCAGGGGAGTTGTTAAAGCTCAGTGCTTCAATAAGCACAGCGTTGAGAGCAGGCAACAAGGTGCTAATCTTCGGCAACGGTGGGAGCGCAGCAGATGCTCAACACTTTGCTGGTGAACTCGTTGGCAGGTTTAAACTCAAAAGGAATCCGCTACCAGCAATAGCGTTGAGTGCAGATTCATCGGTCCTTACGGCGCTCGCAAATGACTTCGGATTTGAAGAAGTGTTCAGCATGCAAGTTGATGCACTCGCAAAGGAAGGCGATGTTGTCATCGGTATAACCACAAGTGGGAAGTCTTTAAATGTTGTGAAGGCTCTGAGAACAGCGAAGCTAAAGGGGGCTTTTACGGTTGTGCTGACGGGATTGGGTGGGAAGCACTTGAGTGATGAGTTTGACCTTTGCATAGCAATACCATCGCAGGATACACAGCGCATTCAGGAAGCTCATGCTGTCGCCCTGCACGTAGTTTGTGAGCTTCTTGAGGAGTTCATTCACAGAGTCTGAAGTTTATGTGGGGTGGTGTGATGGAACCGATATCTTTCAACGGCGTAAGGAGAATATCAATTCATGAGCGGAAGAGCAAGGTGAGCGTAAAACAGCTTTCACGCCAATTGCATCCGGGGGCATCGTTTTCTGAATTCTTTGACAGCTTGCCAGATGTGTTCGCTGTGAGTTGGCTGAAGGAGCTCGTTGATGCCATATGGCGCGCACGCTCTGAAGGGAAACATTTTGTCGTGATGTATGGTGCTCATGTAGTTAAATGCGGTTTATCTCCCGTGATCATTCAGCTGATACGCGAAGGCATAATAACTGCCCTTGCTACAAATGGAGCTGGTGCATACCATGACGTAGAGCTTGCGATGTTTGAAGCAACGAGCGAGGATGTTTCAAGTGGTATTGTGAACGGGACTTTCGGGATGGCTCGTGAACCGGTTAGCTTCATCAACAGTGCTGCACGGTTAGCTGTGAGGCGTGGGATAGGTCTTGGTGAGGCAATCGGCTCGAAGCTAAAGAAGGCGAAGAGAGCAGACTTAAGCATACTTGCGCAGGCTTACGCACATGGCATACCGTTAACTGTGCATGTGGCGATAGGGACAGATGTTAACCATATCCATCCGGACTTTGATGCCCCTTCATTCGGGAAGGCGACATATACTGACTTTCGCATCTTCTGCAGGGTTGTGAGCGAGCTCAGCTATGGTGTTGTGCTTAATATTGGTTCCGCAGTTATATTGCCGCTTATATTTGAGAAGGCTCTTGCTGTCGTGCGCAACTTGGGTTATGATGTCAAGTGTTTTGTTGGCGCAACGTTTGATTTCATACGCCACTATAGGGCAACAAAGAACCCTGTTGAAAGGGCACAGGAGCTTGGTGGGAAGGGTTACTACATCATAGGGCACCACGAAATCATCGTTCCAATGTTTGCTCAAGCATTGCTTGAGCGTTTCTCCAAGTCAAATGAAGCCATACATCGCTGATGTATCTCATCCAACGGTAGCTCAAACATCGTAATAAAGGAAAAACTCGTAAGGGTGTGGGAACTGTTTTATTGAATTGACCTCCTTACGCTTGCACTCAATCCACACCCTTATTACATCCTCAGTGAACACATCTCCCCTCATCAAAAACGCGTTATCGGCTTCCAAGCAATTTATGGCGTCCTCAAGGGAGGATGGCAAAGTTGGCACGGCTTTTGCTTCTTCAGGTGGTAGGTCATAGATGTTTTTATCCAATGGTGCACCTGGATCTATGCGATTGAGTATGCCATCAATGCCAGCCATAAGCATCGCTGCAAAGGCAATGTATGGATTACAGCTTGGGTCTGGTGGGCGAAACTCAATCCTTTTGGATTCAGGGTTCTGTGAGTAAACTGGTATGCGAATGCATGCGCTTCTGTTGCGTTGTGAGTATACCAACCCTGTTGGAGCTTCAAAGCCGGGAACAAGCCTTCGGTATGAGTTTAGCGTTGGAGCACAAAAAGCAAGCAGCGCAGGAGCATGCTTCAACAAACCACCTATGTAATATCGTGCTATGCTACTTAGCTGTGCATAGCCGCGCTCATCGTAAAAGAGGTTTTCATTCCTGCGCCATAGGCTTTGGTGAGTGTGCATGCCACTACCGTTGTCACCTGAAAGTGGCTTTGGCATGAATGTGGCTGTCATGTTATATTTGCGTGCAACCATCTTTACCACATACTTGAGTATCATGAGCTTATCAGCAGTTTGAGTGAGTGTATCGTAATGCAGATCAACCTCGCCTTGCCCACCAGTTGCCACCTCATGGTGGTGCACCTCGCATTGTATTCCAATCTTCTCAAGGGTGAGCATTATTTCGGAGCGTATATCTTGGAATGTGTCAGAAGGTGGAACTGGGAAATAGCCTTCCCTGTAGCGCAGCTTGTGAGCAAGGTTTGGTCTTTCCTCACGCCCAGAGTTCCATATTCCTTCACGCGAATCAACAAAGTAATAGCAGAAGTTTTCAGAAACCGCATAGCGCACATCGTTGAAGATGAAAAACTCAGCTTCCGCTCCCCAGTAGCTTTTATCTGCGATGCCGGTGCTCAAAAGGAACTTCTCTGCCTTCTGAGCTATATAGCGTGGGTCGCGTGAATAGCGTTCCCTTGTGATAGGATCGTAAACATCGCAGATCAGCACAAGTGTTGGGACCTCAAGGAATGGATCAACGAATGCTGTTGAA
Source organism: Candidatus Thermosaccharophagus gerlachensis (assembly GCA_041538025.1). Classification (GTDB taxonomy): domain Bacteria; phylum Armatimonadota; class Fervidibacteria; order Fervidibacterales; family Thermosaccharophagaceae; genus Thermosaccharophagus; species Thermosaccharophagus gerlachensis. The sequence goes on from JBGOEV010000014.1 coordinate 25,904, forward strand.
GGGTCTGGTATGAGGAGCATGTCGCTTTCGTGTATCTCTTGGAAGCCACGAATGGATGAGCCATCAAATCCAACACCATCTTCAAAAACACTCTCTGTGAAAGCACTTACAGGTATGCTGAAGTGCCGCCACATACCAAAAAGATCGGTAAACCTAAGGTCAACAACTTTCACGCCCGTTGATTTTGCCATCGTGATAACATCAGCTGGAGTAGTCCCCATATATTGCACCTCCGTTTGTGGCAGCTTATAACATTAGCTACCTAATTATGATGCTTCGGAGAAACATTCGTGGTGCTGTCACCTTCATTGAAGTGTGTTATACTTTTTTCCACCGTCTACTCTCTCCCAATTACTATCTCGCGCAGGGGGTGGGAAAGCATGTCTCTATCTAAGCCAAACCGTTCAGTAGCTACAGGGACTCGCACGCGTGCTGGCGATGATGTGGTGCCATCAAGTGGCATGTGCGTTGTTTGTGTTCAAGGGTGCACTGGGCTTTGCGAGGTTGGCATGTCTGCATATAGAGGTGCTGAAATGATCTACCCGCGCCCGTTTGGGATGATTACAGCAGCAGGGGATAAGGATTACCCAGTTGACTTTTCACATCTCAGCATAATGGGAACAGCGTTTGGAGCTTATGGCATAGAACCAGATCCAAATGTGGCTATCTTCCCAGCTGTAAACATTGAGACGGCTATCGGCAGGGACAAGGGCATAAAGATGAAGCTGCCAATAGTGATAGCAGCGCTTGGTTCAACCAATGTAGCTAAGAACAACTGGGCTGGGATAGCGATAGGCGCAGCTATATCTGGCATACCAATAACGATAGGTGAGAATGTTTGTGGGATGGATGAGCAAGCTGAATTCAAAAACGGCAGAGTGGTCAGAAGCCCAGATATGGAGTTGCGTGTCAAGCTATACCGAGATTGGCAGGAGGATGGCTATGGCGATGTCATAGTGCAGGCAAATGTTGAAGATACACGCTCCTTCGTCCTTGAGTATGTTATTGAGAAGCTTGGTGTGACTTCGGTTGAGCTGAAGTGGGGGCAAGGTGCTAAGGACATAGGTGGCGAAGTCAAAGTTTCCTCAATTGAAAAAGCACTCAAGCTTGTTGAGAGGGGTTATATTGTCCTACCTGACCCAAGAGATAAAAGCGTCGTCAATGCATTTAAAGCTGGTGCGATTAAAGAGTTTGAAAGGCATTCACGGCTTGGTATGCCAGACCATGAAAGCTTTCTGGCAAGGGTGGAACAATTGCGCAAGATCGGTGCTAAGCATGTCTTCCTGAAGACAGGTGCGTATAGACCATCAGATTTAGCTAAGGCTATCAAGTGGAGCTCTGAGGCTGGGGTTGATGTTATCACAATAGATGGTGCTGGCGGTGGAACGGGGATGAGTCCATGGAGAATGATGTGCGAATGGGGTATACCGACTGTTTACCTTGCATCGCTGGCTTACCAATACGCGAAAAGGTTAGCTGAGAAGGGGCAGTATGTGCCGGACATACTGATAGCGGGTGGTCTATCGCTTGAAGACCACATATTTAAGGCATTGGCTTTAGGCGCACCCTTCTTCAAGGGAGTTGCAATGGCAAGAGCGCCTCTTTGTGCTGTCATGGTTGGAAACACACTTGGAGAACTCGCACGTAAGGGGGAGCTACCAAAGAGCATAAAGGATAATTACGGTGATACAATTGAGACACTGTTTGTAACGGCTATCCAACTGAAGGAGAAGTTTGGTAGCGAGTTTGAGCACATCCCAGCAGGCGCTATTGGGCTGTTCACATATTTCCAACGCATAGCACAAGGGTTGCGCCAATTGATGGCGGGCGCAAGGAAGTTCTCGCTTGAGTATCTCAGCAGGGACGATGTTGCTGCGCTCACAAGGGAAGCTGCTGAAGTGACGGGGTTACGCTATGTTATGGAATTGGACGCTGAAGAAGTTGAACGGATACTTGAAGGGTAGGTAAGGGCACATGCCTTGTTAAAGTGGGTATCCTTTTATGCTTCGGTTGGAGGGTGGTCTAACATGCCAAACACGAGGAGCGCTATAAGGCAGCTTAGGAAGAGTTTGAAAAGGCGCGAGCGAAATAAAATGCACAAATCGCGCATGCGAACATTCATAAAGTATGCAAGAGAAGCACTTTCCTCAGGGGATGTAGAGAAAGCCATTGAGATGGTGCGAATCGCTTGCCGCATAATTGATAAAACTGCATCTAAAGGTGTGATAAAGCCAAACACAGCAGCGCGTTACAAGTCACGGTTGATGCAGAAGCTGAATCAGCTAATAGCTTCAGCGCAGTCATCGGCTTGATTCATTAACCTTGCTCTTTCTCTTTCCTATCTTCCTTCTTTTGCTTTCTCAGGGGGAAGAAAAGGTGATGGAACGCTGCAGCATATAGCTGTGAGAGTTCCATCGAGAGGCTCTGCGGATCATCCAGAAGGGAGATAGCCCGCAAGTTGTCGCTGCTGAAGCACGGTTGAAAGTCAATTTGTTTGAGCTCGTCCAATCTTTCGCTAAGGCTTATATGAAGCGTTAGTGGATTTGAGGGGGTTAGCAAAAGCTCCATTCGTATTTGCTCTAAAAGCTCGTTTTGAAAAAGCCTCTCATGGAGCTCCCTGAACGCCTTAATCATATCCGTTAGTGACTTTCGCTCAGTAGCAAGCCTTTCGGAGATGCTGTGCATGACACCGTCAAACAGAATTTTTATCACTCCGTATTTTTGCAGAGCCGAGATCAATGTATCAGCACCGTATTTGTGTGCAGCTATAGCGTCGGCACACAGTTCGTATTTGCGCATAACTCCATATGAGGCGATAGTATAAGCTGGCGCGAGAAACCAGAAGAGCCACCAAGTTGGGCTTAACCACCAAAGCTTCGTTTGAGTGCGCAAGCTGTAGGTGAACCTTATAAACCTGAGTCCTATCTTTGCTGGGAGGCTTATACAGAGTGGTTGCTGGCGTGAGAAATGTGCAAGCTCGTGTGCTATAAGCGAGCATAACTCACCGATGGAGAGCCAGTCAAGTGCTACTATACCAATTGTGAGTGTGATGTCGCCCTTGAGCTGAAATAAACTGGCATCCTCATAAGCACCTATAGTGCAATCAGGGGTGAGCCAAATTGATTTTGGCTTCTGCGCCTTAACTGCCTCTGCCACTTGCGTGATAAGTTCACTCAACTTCCTTTCCCTTTTCTCCGAAATCGGTATGCCGATGGGTGGTTGCGGGCGCCAAAGCAACGACCTCAAGGACATGTAAAGCATGAACGCAAGCAGGATAGTAATTCGCATGCTGACTCTGCCACTGGCGTTGGCTATAAACCACCATATGCCATACACAATCGCAGCTATTGAAAAAAGTAAGCACACATATGTGAACAGGAGAAAAGCCATTGAAGAAAATGCCCACACGATATCTATTAGCGAGAGCTTGCACAAGTTAGTCTGGGTATCTCGTCCACTCATGGCATGCCAAAGCATTTAAAATGCTCCCAGCCATCGCACGCGGAATGAGCATTAACTCCACCAACCTTTTACAACCCGCCGTAACTGCATCATGCTGATGAAATGAGCCTTCAACTTCCTATTATTGCATTGCACCATTGTTACTTCCGCAATAGTTGGGGGTGAATGACGAGCCTTGCCAATCTCTCAATACTTGCTTTTGGTCAAGCAGGTTCAAACAGTGTTGATGTTTAATCCAAGGAAGGGCATCCCGATGGAGGCGTGTAGGTGGCTACAACGCCGACCGAGAGTCAATAGCGTTGGGGTGCCACCATCGGTTTTTAATTCTTCAACAGTTTTTCGTCGCCCACCTTTTGTAAAGCTTGTTTATCCGCATGGCAATGTTGCCCGCTTCTATGCTGAGCTTAGCCCAGATATACCAGACTACATTAGGGAGTCAGTTGTCCTCGGAAGTTGCTACGCAGCTCCTGTGCTTTTGCTCGATCCTCAGCTTTTGCAGGAGTTAAAAGATGCCGTATTGTGGGAAAGGCATGGACAACCGTTTTCCGAGTCAGAGCTTTCTGGTTTCCTTTCGCCAACGGCTCTTATGATGCAAGAGTTCGTTGAAGTAGCTGAGGAGACATTTTATGCTCTTCGTGATTTTGTCCACTCACGCACATCTGCTGACGAAATAATAGGGCTCGTTGAAAAGAGAAAAAAAGTGGCATGTTCGCATGCTGAAAAACGTTTTGGAAGCAGTGTAAGTAGCAATATGCCAGTGATAATGGCTTGCGTTGATCCAATAAAGCTCATACTCCCTTGGCTTCTGAGAGGGAAGCGCGATATGCTGTCAACCCTTCCATGGGATGATCTTGTAGCTACTGGCTTAGGCATCGTTTGGGTGCTCGTAGTGCATACACAACACAGGAGGAAAACGCATCCTCAGAAGGATATTAGAAGCACATAGCCTGTTGTTTCAAAAGCCCAGTGGGAGCGGTGGAAAGGATGCGCTCTTACAAAACTGCTGGTATCCAAGTTAGAGCATACCTTCAAAAAACTTATTTCAAGGTTTTTGTCCTGCTCTTCCTTCTCGCACTGTTGATGGCTTTGATGGTTGCATCAACACTCGTTGGGCATATAAGGCTCTCTTTTGGTGAGCTTGTAAAAGCTCTTAGGATTGCTATCGCAGATGCTAATTTGCTGAGCGACGAAGAGCGTATAGTTATCTTTTTCAGGCTCCCGCGTGTTTTTCTTTCTGCACTTGTGGGCATATCTCTTGCTGCGAGTGGTGTAGGGCTTCAAGCGATGTTACGCAATCCGATGGCTGACCCATACCTCATTGGGATAAGTGCCGGTGGTGCCCTTGGTGCAGCTTTTGTTGCTCTCCTTGAGATACACTCAAGCTTACTTGGCATAAGCATTCAACCTTTCATTTCATTCATTACAGCCTTTAGCACTGCATGGCTTGTAGCTCTGCTTGGGAGGGTTGGAGGCATCTTACGCACGGATTCTGTTATCCTTTCAGGGGTTGCAGTCAACGCGTTCCTCTCATCAATCATTTCGCTCATGATGTATCTATCAGCACATCGTTTGGCACTCGCAAGAATTTACTTTTGGCTTCTCGGAGGGTTCTACAACGCTACTTGGAGGGATGTCACACTCATGTTTCCTCATGCTCTCATAGGCACACTTATCCTTTGGGCAAACCGTCGCCCTTTGAATGCACTTCTGCTTGGTGAAGAGAGTGCTCACTATGTTGGCGTTAACGTTAACAAACTTAAATGGCTTATCATCGGTGCTGTGTCGTGGTGTTGTTGCGGTGCTGTAGCTTATGCAGGCTCAATAGGCTTTGTTGGGCTCGTGATGCCACATATGGCACGAATGATTATAGGACCAGAACACACATTCCTTATGCCAGCAGCTATGTTGCTTGGTGCAATCTTCCTCGTGCTTTGCGACATGCTTTCTCGGCTTGGTAACGAGATACCAGTTGGGATATTTACAGCTTTTGCTGGTGTGCCTTTCTTCCTATTCCTTTTGCGAAGGTCTCAAAGACTTTTTGTTTGAGTCAAATACTTTGCGAGGAGGGAAAGGATATGCCACCACAGCCACCGTTGCGTATCGGTTGCATAGGTTTAGGTATCGGTAGAGTTCACTTGCGTTGTTATGCTGCGCGTGACGATGTGCGCATAGTTGCTGTTTGTGACATAGATGAAGCGCTTTCAAAAAAGGTAGCAAGCGATTACGGTGCTACAGCGTATACATCGGTCGAGGAAATGCTTTCAAATGAGCGTCTTGATGCGGTGAGCGTTTGCACGCCTCCGAAGAGTCATGCCGATATCGTTGAGATGTGTGCCAATGCGAAGGTGCATGTGCTTTGTGAGAAGCCTATGGCAGCAAGCATCGGTGATTGTAAGCGTATGATTGAGGCAGCCGAAAGAAATAATGTGGTGCTCATGATAGCTCATAAAAAACGGTTCCATCCATTTTACGCGTTCCTCAAGCGAATGAGCGAAAGCGAATGGGGTCCGATACTTTGGGCATCAGTTAGGTTCGCGCTCGGGCGAGTTGAAAAGGACTGGTTTTGGGATGAAACAGATGGCGGTGGTCCAATACTTGAGAACGCTGTGCATATGTTTGATCTTTTGCGCTGGCTGATGGGTGAGCCGAAAGAAGTCTTCGGGTTCGGTGGCAACCTGTTCGCAAAACACAGGGCTCCACAGATTGACACAGCAGTTGTTTGCGTTCGTTTCTCATCTGGTGGTATAGCTGCGCTCGCGATTGGCTATGCATCTGAATGGGCTATTGCAAGAGAGCATGTTGCTTTCGCAACTCCGACTGTTGTCGTGGATGCAGACGGTCAATTTGACAATGTTAGCAGTTTTAGGGCTTGCACACGAGATGATGAGCCAAAGCCAATCGATTTGAGCTTCCTCACATGTGATGAGTTGTGCGACTTCTCCAACGAGATCAGCCACTTCATCCAATGTATCCTTACTTACTCAAAGCCATCCGTGGATGGTTATGAAGGGATGCAAGCTGTCAGGTTCGCACTCGCAGCAAAACATGCTATTCGCACCAGTCAAGTTGTTGACATGGATCAATTTGAAGCGCCTTGAGTTACGCCACAAAATCGTGGTGGTTGGGAATGGAGGTGCACTTCCTTAACCAAGCGTTTCTCATGATCGCTCCAATAGCAGCTTCTATACCAATCCTCATCCATCTGCTTGCTATGAGGCGTAGGCGACGCATACCTTTTACGATGGTGCAGTTGCTTGAGAGAGCTGCTGCTCAAGCACACGGTATGCGAAGACTTAAAGAGTGGCTTATAGTCATCGTAAGGTCGGTAACATTTTTTCTCATACCTCTCGCGCTTGCCCGCCCGTTAGTTTATGGCGTTAGATTCAAAGCTATCGGTTGCGATGCAGCCATCTGTGTAGTTGTTGATGACACCTTGAGCATGGCTTTCTTGGAGAAGGGGAGAAGTAGGTTTGAAAAGGCGATTAAGTGTGCTATGACCATCAAAAGAATTTTCCCACGATGTAGATACTGCATCCTTTCGATTTCAAATCCGAGCGAGCCTATTCTCCATTGGACCACAAGCGAACGTGATTTTGTGGGAGCGCTTTCCAAGATGAAGGTTAGCCACTCAAGTGGCTTTATAAGGCAAACACTCGTCAGGGCTGGCGAAATGCTTCGCCAAGTGGACAGCGCTGTAAAAGTGCTCCTCGTTTTAACGGATGGGCAAAATGTAGAATCGCTCTTTACAGATGGTGTGCAAACCATTGATAGCAAAGGGATTCGCGTTGTGAAGGCATTAGTGGATGTGCGTGAAAGCGACGAAGATGTAAATGTTGCACCGCTTGATTGGGAAGCCGTTGTGAGGACTTTCTCTCTACCGCAAAGGACGTTCCTAAAACTGCGTTTGTGTAACTTTGGAAGCAAGGTATGGAAAGGCGCTTTATCAGTTACTGTTGATGGGAAGCCGATAGGAAAGCCTATTCCTGCTGTCATTGAAGCGGAGGAAGAAGCACTCGTAGCAATCCAATTACCGGTCCTTGAAAGTGGTTGGCATGTTGGTTTTGTCTCATGGGATGATGCATTGCCTATGGACAACAAATTGCACTTCGCCTTTTACAACCCGACACCAGTTTCAATTTTATGTGTTGATGCCGAGCAACGGTTTCCAAGTGGTTCTTTTTACATCTTCAACGCCGTTGAAAGCATCCGCACCGCCATCGGTTTGGGTAGCATAAGGGTTGGTAGGAAAACAGCAATACCGCAATCATCTGCTGAATTGATGCAATGGCATGTAATTATTTGGTCTCGTCCAAGGAAGTTAAGCATGGAAGCAGAGTCAGCCCTCAAGGAGTGGGTTTCATCTGGTGGGGCTTTAATCCTGTTTGCAGATGAGCATAGAGATAGCTTGCCAAGATGGCTTTTACCAGCTGGTAAAGCTCTTAGCGAAACGACTGCGCGTCGTATTCAGCTTGCTCCTGCTGGTCGTGAGGTTTTTCAAAGCATCAACAGCGAGCAGTTTTCGGATGTGCTCATCTTCAGGCGCTTTCAGGCTGAGAAAGAAACAGCAGGGCTTACGCTACTTTGCTTTGATGATGGCATGCCAGCTCTTACTGAGAGGAGTGTGGGGAAAGGACGAATATTCAGTTTTTGGTTTAATGCTGATGCTAACTCAAGCACATTCTTCACATCACCATCGCTTGTTTTGCTTCTTTGTGAATTGTTCCAATACGCACTGGCTCAATCACACTCGGTGACGAAATCTGTTGGCGATGATGGCGTCAGGATTGAAAAAGGCGTGGGTAGTTTATCCTCAAACGCCATCGTGTGTAACGTAGATGTAAGCGATTCAAATACGCGCATACCGAGCATCAACAGCCTTAAACGGATGGCTCGAAAGACAGGGTGGAATTACATGACCGTTAGCGAGTTTAAGCAAGGCTTCAAAATTGATGTTCCAGCTGAGATATCCACCTTGTTGCTTTTCTTTTGCGTGGGCTTGCTCATCGTTGAAGTGTTATTGAAAGCATTGCCAGCTAAGCCTCGGTAGGTTCTGCGGTGGCGCAACATGATAAATCACTTTCACCTACTTGGCGCTCAGACTGCTATGATATGGGGTTGATTCTTCACAATGTTGGTATCGCATGTCATGATTATATGAGCGATGAGAAAAGTGCATATGGAGGGATGCTTTAAATGGTGCAATGTGACAAGTGCGGGAGGGAAAATAGGGAAGAAGCCAAGTTCTGCATTTACTGTGGCAACCCCTTAGGCATTGAAGAAGCTACGATGCCCTCTGCTGAATACGAGTCGGTAGAAACCTCAGAACTTGAGGAAGCAGAAGGAGAGTTGCATGAAGTTGAGACAGAGTTGATAGCTATACCAACGGAGGAAAAAGAAGGGGAAGCTTTAACAGCGAAGCAATCGCTCATTGAGGATGCATCAAAGCATGCGTTATTTGAGGCTCTCCCAGAGGGTGCTTTGTTGTGTGGACGAAGGTATGAACTGCGCAGGATATTGTTGGAGTCTGAGAGGTTGAATATATACGAAGGCGTTTCAACGGAGCAATTCAAACGCTGTTCTGGGTGTGGGAACCTGTCACCGCTTGAGGACAAATTTTGCAACGAGTGTGGTGCAAGCCTTGAGGATGCCCCGCAGTATATTCCCACGGTAACAGTTGTTGAAGCACCAGTTGGCGATGAGAAGCTGCTTGAAGCGATTGAAGAAGTTGCTACAGAGACAAGGGAAGAGATGCCAAGAGCTATTGACCGTTTTTCTGAGACACCATATGGAGATAGCAAACGGCTCTACCTCGTCTTTGAGAGGGTTGAAGGGCTTCCCTTGAGCTTGGAGGCAACGCCTCTGGACTACAATATACAGCTTGAAATCGCATCAAGATTACTTAGACTTGCGAAAGCGTTGAGCAAGCGTTCTTTGTTATTACCTGAAATAGGGTGCGCCGTCATGCTTGATAAGCACATTATTCTCAATTCGATTGAAGCTGTGAGGCTGGCATCTTCGCAAGAAGAGGCGGAAGTGAAAATGAGCACCATGATACGCAGTCATTTGATTGAAGCGCTTAAACGGTGCATTGATTCTGCTCAATCGGCAGTTGAGAAGAAGATGGCATCAAAACTGCTTGACGACATAACCACGATGGGTGAAGGTGCATCGCTTGATGAGTTGCTATCTCGCGTTGAGGTTGCTTTGAATGAGTTCGTTGGTGTAAGCGTTCTTAAGTATGAAAGTGTAGGCATGTCAGATGTGGGCAAAGTAAGGGAATTGAATGAAGATGGGTTTATCATCTACGAGCTAACTGGTTTTCAGCACCCAAGGGAATTCCACATAGGGCTATATGCAGTTGCAGATGGTATGGGGGGACATGAGGCTGGTGAGGTTGCATGCAAGCTTGCTTTGAATGCACTGCTTGAAACAATCCAGCAAGAGGTGCTAAGAGCGCTGGCTCAAAACATGGGCAGTTTCTTTGAAGTTAAGTGGGACGATGTGCTAAGGAACGGGTTTGAAAACGCTAACAAAGTTGTCTATGAAAGGGCAAAGGATATGCATAGCGACATGGGCACAACTATGGTTGCTGCGCTTGTCGTTGGAAATAGAGTTTACATCGCAAATGTGGGCGACAGCAGAGCGTATATACTCAGTAGGAACCTAAGGCAAGTAACAAAAGACCACTCTCTTGTTCAGCAGCTTGTTGACATCGGTCAAATAAAACCAGAGGAGGCACGAGTTCACCCACATCGTCATGTCATCTACAGGGCTGTTGGGTTGCACCAACATGTAGAGGTTGATATGTTTGAGGAGTTGCTAAACGCTGGCGATAAGCTTCTCCTTTGTTCTGATGGTCTTTGCGACATGCTTGAAGATAGCGAGATTGAAGATATCATGTTGTCTGAGCAAGAGATAAATAAAGCATGTGAGGAACTCATCAGGAAAGCAAACGAAAACGGTGGCTTTGACAATATCACTGTCGTGATTGTTGCAGCACTTCAGGGTTGATATCTTGGTCACAATTTGTCTTGTGTCAGGATGATCGCAATTAGCCAAGGCAATGTGTAACGCACTGTGAGGTGGTGATGTGAAATTATTCCTCTAAAGGACAATATTCGTGCGAGGCGTTTACCACTTGTAACTTATTGCATAATAGCAGCCAATGTTGTGGTTTACTTTTACGAGGTTTCACTTGGTGCTCATCTTGAGCAGTTTGTGAGGGAAGTGGCTGTTGTGCCATCTGAGTATATGGCATTTGTGTCTGGTTACAGAGTAGCAGTTCAGAAGTTGCTTATAGCGCCTTTTGCTTCAATGTTTCTTCACGCTGGCTTTCCGCACTTGCTTGGGAATATGTGGTTCCTCTACATCTTTGGTGATAACGTTGAAGATCGCATGGGGCATATACGGTATTTGCTTTTCTATTTGCTCTGCGGTTTGGTAGCTACTTTTACGCACATACTTGTCTCACCAACTTCATCTATTCCAATTATTGGTGCAAGTGGAGCTATATCTGGGGTGCTTGGTGCTTACTTCGTTCTTTTCCCGCGCGCAAGCGTGCTTACTCTCATACCTCTTTTTTACTTCCTTCAGCTGATTGAGATACCTGCAGTTGTGTTTCTTGGGATATGGTTCATCATGCAACTTAATTCTGGTATACTTCAGACACTCCTTGCACCAAGTGAAGCAGGTGGAGTAGCTTGGTGGGCTCATATTGGTGGATTTGTTGCGGGTCTTGTGTTACAAAGGTTTTTTAGAGAAGAGCCCCGTGCGCCCTTTTACAAAGAGTTGTTTTACCCATTTTGGTAATCGGTGTGGGCTTGAATTAGTTTTTGGAAACTTTGCTAATGGTAGGTGATGTTAAGTGAGCGAATTGCTGATGACGCTGTTTTGGGCGTTGCTTATAGGTTCGGCTTTCCTGCCGATGATTCAGCAAAAGATGCTTGAAGCATCAAGGTTTCGTGTTATGGAGAGACTTGAGAGGAAGAGGCGTTCACGCGTGATAGCACTCATACACAGGCAGGAACAGATGGCTTTGCTTGGCTTTCCGATAGTGCGCTACATTACTATTGATGACTCCGAGGAAGTGCTAAGGGCAGTAAGGTTAACACCACCGGAGACACCCATTGATTTCATCCTTCACACACCCGGTGGATTGGTGCTTGCAGCAGAGCAGATAGCTATGGCGTTAAAAAAACATCGTGGCAAGGTAACGGTCTTTGTGCCTCACTATGCAATGTCTGGTGGGACATTGATAGCGCTTGCTGCTGACGAGATCTGTATGGATGAAAACGCGGTTCTTGGACCTGTTGACCCTCAAATAGGAACTTGTCCAGCAGCGAGCATACTTCGCGCAGTAAAGATGAAGAGCGTGAATGAACTTGACGACCAAACTTTGATAATGGCAGATGTTGCTGAAAAGGCATTGCAACAAGTGCGCCAGTTTGTGATGTATTTGCTTGAAGAGAAGATGGACAGGGAAAAGGCATATCAAATCGCTGAAGCGCTTACCGATGGTAGGTGGACGCATGACTATCCTATAACTTGCGAGCAAGCGAAGCAACTTGGTTTGCCAGTCACAACAAACATGCCTGAGGATGTCTATGCGCTTATGAGCCTCTATCCACAACCGTTGCAGCGTCGTCCAACGGTTCAGTATATTCCACTTCCATATCGTGAGCCACACCCTGTGCGTGGCGGAAAAGAAACAACGGGACAAACTTGCGAAATTGAGTGGCTTTGGAAGCGTGACAAATATTAATATTTGGCGACATGCTTGGTGGTGTGGACGCTTTGATTAAGTTGGACATGGGTAACTTGGACGAGATGTTAGAAAAAGGGATACAAGTTCCATTGCGCAGTGGTAAAGTTGTGACCATCCGCAAGATGAGACGGACGGATGGAGAGGGGATTTACAAATTCATCTGCGGGCTTTCATCATACAGTCGGATGATGTTCCATCCACATCCGTTTAGTAGGCAGACTGCTGAGCATACTGCAGCCGAGGCTGATTCACCAAATAGATTCAGCATAGTCGCAACATACGGTGACGAAATTGTTGCATACGCGTGTTGGGCGCATAGAATGTTTAGGTTTCACTTTCCCGTAGTCAGCATAGCGGTTGCTGATGCATTTCAAAACCAAGGTCTTGGAAGACAGCTTATGCTAATATTGATTGAAGCTGCAAAAAGCAGGAAGGAAAGAGGACTTGAGCTTGATGTCTACAAAGAAAATGCACGTGCGATTCATCTTTATGAGTCGCTTGGATTCCGCAAAGTTGGTGAAACTGCCGATAGAAGACAACACATAATGCGTTTAGAGTTCGATGACACATCAAAGAAGCACCGTCGGAAACTCAACCTATGTTTTTGGTTGTGGAGGCGATCCTAAGATGGGCAAATGCAGGCTACGTGAGAAGGAGTTAAGAAGAAAAAGGCATCGCAGAATGAAGCGCCTAAAGCAAAGGATAAAGCAAGCGATACTTGAGGCTCAAAGGAGGAAGTATGAAAAAGCGCTCCAGCAAGCTGAACAACAAGGAGAATAAGGGGCACCCGTTGGTGTAGAAAGTTGTCAAGTTTTTTCACCAAGATACACTTTATGTCTGATAATGTCTCTTATGTTGAATTGAGGTCTGGAAATGTGTTGAAACCTGTTGTGATAGTTTTGCCCTAACTCCTACCTACACCGTCTGTGATGCTCTTTGGGTTGTGTCCTTCTGCGGAGGTGATTTGGCATGGGTTTCCCTCTGGTTCGGATGCGCAGGATGCGTCGGTGTGAAACAATCAGAAGTATGGTCAGAGAGACACACGTAAGCGTCAAAGACCTTGTATATCCAATGTTTGTCCAGCCGGGTAATGACATCATCACTGAAGTGCCATCAATGCCGAAAGTCTTTCGCTACTCGGTTGATAGACTGCTAAGTGCTGTTGAGGAAGTTGTAAATCTCGGCATACCAGCTTTGCTCCTCTTTGGGATACCTGAGGTGAAAGACGAGCGTGCAAGTGCAGCATATGCTAAGGATGGCGTTGTTCAAAAGGCTGTGCGAGAAATCAAACGCTCATTTGGTGATGACATCATTGTTATCACTGATGTGTGTCTTTGTAGCTACACATCACATGGGCATTGTGGAATTGTTTCAGAACATGGTGTTGTGCAAAATGACGCCACGCTTGAAGTGCTTAAAATGGTTGCTCTCTCACACGCTGAGGCTGGGGCAGATATCGTTGCACCATCGGATATGATGGACGGGCGTGTTAAAGCCATAAGGGAAGCCTTAGATGAGAACGGCTTTAAGGATGTGGCGATACTGTCGTATTCAGCGAAGATGGCTTCATCGTTCTATGGACCATTCCGTGAGGCTGCGGAATCCGCACCTCAGTTTGGTGACAGGAAGAGCTACCAGATGGATTACGCTAACAAGCGGGAAGCATTGCGAGAGATCGCTCTTGACATTGAAGAGGGTGCCGACATCGTGATGGTCAAGCCAGCTCTTGCTTACCTTGACATAATCTGCGAAGCAAAAATGAGGTTTGATGTCCCAATTGCAGCATACAATGTCAGCGGTGAGTATGTGATGGTGAAAGCAGCTGTCATGAATGGTTGGTTGAATGAACGCGATGCGGTTATGGAGATAATGACAGCGATAAAACGTGCTGGGGCTGATATCATCATCACCTACTTCGCCAAAGATGTGGCGAGCTGGCTCAGGGAACAATCGGTTTGAGGTAGATAGCGATGGCTTTTGAGCGCTCCAGCAAACTGTATGAAAAAGCGAAGCAGCTTATCCCCGGCGGGGTCAATTCACCAGTGCGTGCTTTTAAGGCTGTTGGAGGGAAGCCTTTATTCATTGCTCGTGGTTATGGCTCACGCATAACCGATGTTGATGGAAACGAGTTCATTGATTATGTCTGTTCGTGGGGCGTTCTCATACTTGGGCATGCTCACCCTGAAGTTGTTAGCGCAGTAAAAAATGCTGTTGAGCGTGGGAGTTCCTTTGGTGCTCCAACAGAATCCGAGGTTAAGCTTGCCTCAATGCTCTGCGAGGCGATACCATCTCTTGAGATGGTGAGGTTGGTCAATTCAGGGACAGAAGCTGTGATGAGCGCCATAAGAGTTGCACGTGCTTTCACGAAGCGTTCAAAGGTGGTTAAGTTCATCGGATGCTATCACGGGCATGCTGACTACTTGCTCGTTAAAGCTGGCTCTGGAGCTACTACTTTCGCCATCCCAGATAGTGCTGGTGTGCCAGAAGAGTTTGCTTCACTTACTATTGCCCTGCCCTACAACGACACAGATGCGTTCGTTTCTGTGATGCGCGATATCGGTGATGAAGTTGCAGCTGTCATAGTTGAGCCTGTTGCTGGGAATATGGGTGTTGTGTTGCCAAAGGAATCCTTCCTTGAGGCATTGCGTGAGGAAACACAAAAGCGCAACTGTGTGCTCATATTTGATGAGGTCATCACTGGCTTCAGGTTATGCTATGGTGGTGCACAAAACATATTTGGCATCATGCCTGACATGACGGTGCTTGGCAAGATAATCGGTGGAGGCTTTCCTATTGGGGCATACGGTGGGAGAAGAGAATTGATGGAGCTTGTAGCGCCAGTTGGGGATGTCTATCAGGCAGGAACACTCTCTGGAAACCCTGTGGCTGTTGAAGCTGGCATCGCAACACTAAATGTGCTTAAGCGTGAACAACCATACGGAAGGTTGGAAGCGCTTTCGGAAAAACTCTCACAAGCTTTGGTTGAAGCAGCTGAAAAGAGGGGTGTCAAATTGAGAGTGAACCGCATCGGTTCTATGCTGACGCTTTTCTTTACAAGCGAGCAAGTGGTAGACTATGATACTGCCCTCACTTCCAATACAGAGCTTTATGCTCGCTTCTTCCACAACATGCTTGCACGGGGTGTTTACTTACCACCATCTCAATTTGAGGCTATGTTCATCTCAGTGGCGCATACGGAAGAAGACATTGAACAAACCGTTGAAAGCGCTGTGGCTGCTTTTTCTGCGATAGCATCATGATACGTTGGAGGTTCATTCGCTGCGAAGTAACGGAAACAGTATGACATCTCTTATTGAGGGCGAATCCGTTAGCAACATAACGAGCCTATCAATGCCTATTCCGAGTCCTCCAGTTGGTGGCATCCCATATTCAAGCGCTCTGATGAAATCCCAATCCATCATATGAGCCTCATCATCTCCAGCTTCTCTTCGGCGCATTTGCTCTTCAAATCTCATGCGCTGTTCAATTGGGTCATTGAGCTCCGAGAAAGCATTTGCTACTTCAAGACCACCTATGAAAGCTTGAAAGCGCTCTGTAAGCGATGGGTTTTTGGGGCTTCGCTTTGCTAAGGGCGATATTTCGACTGGGTAGCCTATGAGGAATGTCGGTTGGATAAGGTTTGGTGCAACACGCTTTTTGAGCACTTCGTCAATGATCCTCCCTACATCATCCGTTGGAAGCACATCAAGCCCAAGAGACCTCGCTGCCTCCCTTGCTTCTTCATTCGTCTTTATGGTTGAGAAGTCAATGCCAGTATACTCGTGTATTGATTCAAACAAGTCTGCACGCTTCCATGGTGGTGTAAGATCAATCTCGTTACCCTGATATGTGATTTTAGCTGAACCGAGCACTTTCATTACGACATGGTAGATAAGTTCCTCTGTGAGTTTCATTATGGCTTCGTAATCAACATAAGCCCAGTAAACTTCCATCATCGTAAATTCGGGGTTGTGCTTTGTGCTTATGCCTTCGTTCCTGAAGTTGCGTCCGATTTCATAAATCTTTTCAAACCCACCCACGATGAGGCGCTTGAGATAAAGTTCTGGAGCTATGCGCAGGTATAAGTCCATGTCAAGTGCGTTATGGTGTGTCAAGAACGGTCTTGCCAATGCCCCGCCCGGTATTGGGTGCATCATCGGCGTTTCAACTTCCATAAAGCCACGCTCGTCCATGAAATCACGGATAGCACGAATTATTTTTGTCCTTGTGATGAATACATTTCTTGAGCTCGGATTTGCGATAAGATCAAGATAGCGATATCGGTAGCGCGTTTCAATATCTTTTACGCCGTGCCATTTCTCTGGTATCGGTCTCAATGCTTTCGCAAGGAGTGTGAAATCAACAATGTCAACTGATATTTCGCCACTCCTTGACTTGGTAAGTGTGCCACGGGCACCAATTATATCCCCAACATCGATATCGCAAAAATCTTTGTATGCCTCGTTTCCGAGCGTATCGGCACGAGCCATTAATTGTAATCTCCCACTACCATCTTGAAGATCGGCGAACGAAATCTTCCCATGGTGCCTAAGAGCCATTACCCTACCAGCTACGCTTACTGTTTGCCCGCATAGCTCGTCAAAATTTTCCTTCAGCTCCGCAAGCATATGTGTGCGTTCATAGCGTGTATGTAAGAACGGGTCTTTCCCGTTCTCCTTTAGTTGCCTAAGCTTCTGAAGTTGGGTTTGGTATAGCTGTTCTTCCGGGGTCATCTCTCATCCACTTCCTGCGCGAGATTTTTGATGGTTCATTTCCTAAGCGAAATGATTTTGTAACGCCTTATACCTGCTGGCACTTTCACTTCAACTATATCCCCAGCTTTCTTTCCCATGAGGGTTTCGCCAAGAGGAGACTCGTAAGATATTCGTCCCTTGAGCGGGTCTGCTTCAAACGGACCAACTATTTGATACACTATGTGTTTCTGCGTATCCAAATCCTCAAGTTCGACAATCGTCCCAAACCCTACCTTATTAACTGGCACATACTTTCTTGGGACCACCCGCACAAGCTTCAATATTTCTTGGAGCTCTTGTATACGCCCTTCAATGAATGCTTGTTCCTTCTTCGCATCATCATAATCTGAGTCTTCCAAGAACTTGCCTAAGCTCCTTGATTCGCGTATTTCAGCAAGGACATGTTGCCAATCCTTTGAAAGAAGCCTGCGCAGCTCTTCCTCAAGCCTTTCCTTACCTTCCTCAGTCATATAGATAACGTCGGGACGAATCTCAAACTCAAATGCTTCTTCCTTCCGCTTCACTTTGCTGGTAGCACCCTTATGACGCTTTTCCTTTGCAGCCATTAACTTCACCACCTTTGCTCTCTCGCTATAGTGAGGAGGCGGTAATAAATACCCATCACCATTGGGGATGGCTAAAACAATTTCTAAGGAGCATCACCGTGAGGCACAGGCATAATCCATTATAACGCATCAGAGTTCACTCTTATCTACCTGTTCATTGCTGTAACAGCCTTTGAGATGACCTCCTGCAGCTTTTGAACGCTCTCGCTTAAACTCATCCCATTCACAAAGATGCTTGATGAGCCACCAACAAGTATGTCAGCACCGTTGTATATCATCGTAGGCGCAAGCTCAAAACTTACATTGCCATCAACTTGAATTAAGATCTTGCGACCAGTTAGCTTTATCCGCTCTTTGACATCGGCTATTTTCCTGACAGCTGCATGTATTGCTCGCTGTCCTGAAAACCCCGGGTTGACAGTCATCACAAGAACTCCATCAACTTCTTCAAGCAAGTAATCCAATACATATGGTGGCGTAGCCGGATTGAGCGCAACGAACGCTAATGTCCCGGTTTCCTTCACTTGCTTAATTGCCCTATGGATATGTGGTGTGCTTTCAAAGTGCACAGAGATGATTTGAACACCTATCTCAGCAAACCTATCAATATAGCGTTCTGGATACTCAACCATCAAGTGGATGTCAAACGGTAGCTTTGTAATCTCGCGCAGACAGCGCACGACATCAAAGCCCATAGTCAAGTTAGGAACAAAGTGACCATCCATAATATCAAAGTGAAGACCGTCAATCCCAGCCCTTTCAAGCTCGGCTATGTCCCTTTCAAGGTTACACCAATTTGCGCACATCACCGATGCGTAGATTCCCACTCGCTTGCTGTTCATGGGCATATCACCGCTTTAAGAGCGTCTCTTTTTTCAACTGTCTCAATCGCTTCAATTATCTCCTCAAGCGCAAATATGTGCGTAAAGTAACGCTCAGCTTTTATCCTTCCATCGGAAAGCAATGAAAGGGCAGACTTGTGATGTCTTGGGACACTGCCATGTGAGCCAAAGATAAAGGCTTCCCTATAGTGAATGAAATTTGAGTCAAGTTCAATCTTGCGAGAGCCCGGTGGAAGCCCAGCAAACAGATTTAACCTGCCACGGTGCGCCAGCATCCTTATCGCCTGTTCCTGTGCTTCGACGCTCGCGCAGGCTGTCATTACCACATCAGCGCCTCTTCCGTCCGTTTCATGGAGCACTCGTTCAACAGGATCTTCTTCTAATGCGCATATGAATACATCTGCAGGTATACCTACATCCATTGCCATCTCAAGGCGCTTTCTTGAGCGTTGTATTGCTATGACTTTACCAGCTCCAAGTGTCTTAGCAACTTCAACAAGTAAACAACCAACCGGTCCAAGCCCAAAGATAACAACCGTCTCTCCGGGGAGCAATCTTGCGAGCTCATAAGCGTTCAAACAGCAAGCGAGAGGTTCTGCAAGCGTTGCTGCGATGTCGCTGACATTATCAGGGATCTTATGAACTGGTCCATATTTCATCGTTGTTTCGTTGAGTAGGATAAACTCGGCAAAGCCACCTTGGAACTGATAGCCTATAGCGTAATTGATTGGGCAGTTATTTCCGATGCCTCGTTTGCACATCTCGCATTCACCACATGGCACATCAGCACCTATGGCTACTCTATCGCCAACTTTGAAGTCGGTTATTGCTCTACCAACCTCAACGACTTCGCCAGCTATCTCATGCCCGAGTATCGCAGGTGGTTTAACCCTTGGGTTGCCATGATGGAAGATGCGCACATCTGAGCCACAGATGGCACATGCTTTAACTCGAACGAGCATCTCCCAATCGCTTTTCACTGATGGGGTTTCAACATCCATCACTTCTATTCTCTCTGGACCAAGGAAGACAGCTGCCTTCATTTTCAACCACTCCCCTACTCCATTACCACAAGCACCTTTATTGCTTCCAATTCGCCAGAATGCAACTTCATGAAGACTTGTGGTAGATCATCCAAACTTACCCTATGCGTGATCAGCGGTTCAACTGCTAAATCCCCACTTGCCATCCAGCTCAAGACTTGGTGCCATTCATCTTTTGGTAATGAGTTCCATGTTCCCACTATACATAGCTCATTACGAAGCACCTTAGACAGCTCATTCATCCTAAGTGTAACATCCCCATGCGGGTTGCCTATCATAAGGATGCGCGTTCTCTTCTTAGAGAGCTCAATGGCTTTATGTAGCGTTTCCGGGACACCAACAGCATCAACGATTACATCCACTCTTTTCAGAGCTGTGGAATGATTCAATTCACCTACACCAACCCCCTTTGCCCAACCGTTCTTCTCAGCGATGTCCATCTTCCATTCAGCCACATCAAAGACCATCACATCGCCTTTAGAAATCAGTTTGGCCATCTGACAAGTGAACAGACCTATCGTGCCAGCACCAATGACAAGAACATTTTCACCAACGCTTAAGCCAACCCTCTTGAGACCATGCAGGGCAACCGCAGCAGGCTCGGTTAGTGCTGCGTGTTCAACGCTGACATTTTCTGGTATTGGTATGAGGTTGGGCAGGGGTGAAAGAACATACTCACAAAAGCCACCATTACTCCTTGAACCGAGATAATCGTAGTTATCGCAAAGGTTGAACAACCCTATAGCACATTGTGGGCATCTACCACACGGTATAAGCGGATACACTGCTACCTTAGCTCCAACGAGGTGGTGTTCAATACCTCCACCAATGCATTCCACATAACCCGCAAATTCGTGTCCGGGTATAATTGGATGGACATACGCACCGCTTTCCATCACCCTCGGTATATCTGAACCGCATATCCCACATGCTTTAACCTTGATGAGCGCTTTATTGCTCTCTGGCTTTGGAGAGTCAACTTCACGCACGCTAAACTTGCTTGGGGCATCGAGGACGAACGCTTTCATTGAAGTTTCACACCTCACTCTTTCACATAAGCACGCCACCACTTCACCGATTCTATCAAATCGCTTATAACCCTGTCTTCAAATGGGCGACGTTCACGGTGTGATATTTCAAGAGTAAGTGTTACTTCGGTAGCCCCTGAGCGTTCAAGCGCTTCAATTACTTTCCTCGGATGTATTTTGCCTTTTCTATTGTATTCCTCGGTGAACGGCCAGTGACCACCTTTGTCCTCAAGGCTTTGCTTGATATGCACTACGGGGGAGATACTTCCAAACTCTTCAAGCCATGCGTAGGGATCTGAATCCCTTGGCTCTCCGGAAAACGCATCTCCGTGGTCAACATCCAAGCACATGAGGAAAGGCACCGCTGAGTTTTCGTTCACTGCTTCATATAGCATCCTTGCCTTCGCAATCGTTTCTCCCATTTCCCTTGGTATTGACATTGGCTCAAACATTAAGAACTTCAATCCTGCATCGCATGCTACTCTTGTCAAAGCTTGCCAAAGCTTCACCCCTTCGCGAATTAGCTCGCTACGCTTTTTCGGGTCGTTATAATCCCTCACGGACATAATCCCAAAATGGCTTCCACTGCCTATCGCACCAAGCTCGCTACTAAGTTCAAAGAAGCGCTTAAACCAATTGAACCACATCTTTCTCATGAGCGGATCTGGGTGAAGGAGATGATTCACTCTTGTAAAAGCGCTTGTGAATGTTGTCTCAATGATAACACCATATCGGCTTACAGCGTCTTTTATTCTCGCTATCTGATCTGATATAACTTCCTCATCCCAAAATGGGTTTAGCAAGTCAGCAACGAATTGGCAATAGCGAAGCCCGAGTGTTTCCCCGACTATTTGAGCCCAAACTTCTGGTTCGGGGAAACGGTTTATAGCAAAGCCACAGTTGATGCCCAACTTCAGCCGAAGCTTGTTACGGAGTGGTTGTCCACATATGGGCTGTTGTCCTACCATACCATGTTCCACCTTTCGTTTCAAGATTGCATTACGCCACGAATAGGGTTACACTAATTGATTTTAGACGAGCAGGATCAGTTGCTCAGCATAAGGCAACCCTTTAAACATTATTTTGCTTTGCGGGATAACGGGGTGATAAACATGCACAAGATGAAAGGCGATGAAAAAGAGTGTGCTCTTTTCTCACGGCGAGAATTCATTTGGGAGCTTTGCAAGTTATGTGCGTTCAGTGCTGCATGTGTTTCCACTCATAATGCCATTTCCTCCCGAGCGCTTGAGGCGCGAAAGGAGAGCAAGGTCATTATCGTCAGAAGCCAAAAGGTTTTCAAGAAGTTGCCTCGCCCAGACAAAGAGGAGCTTGCAAGGATGCTTGATAAGGGTATGATGCTCCTGACGGGAGAAAAAGATCCAAAGAGAGCTTGGGAGAAACTCTTCAACTCGGATGAACGCATCGGTATAAAACCAAACGGGCTTGGTGGAGCAACATGCTCAACATCAAAGGAGCTGATTGAAATTTGCATAGAGCGTCTAACTGGAATCGGGATCAAGGCGGAGAACATATTCCTTTGGGAACAGAACCCGAATTTCATTCGCAACTGTGGTTTTGAGGTTAGACCGAAGGGACCTGGTGTTAGAGTCATGAATGTGCAGGAAACGTTTGGTGGCGTTGTTAAGCAAGGTTCGTTCAGGGGAAGGGTAACACGCATCATTACGAACTATGTTGATGCCATCATAAACATGCCTATCCTTAAAGACCACAATATCGCTGGCATAACTGGTGCTCTCAAAAACCATTACGGTAGCATAGATAATCCAATGGCACACCATGCAAACAACTGCGATCCATATATCGCAGACTTAAATTCACTCCCAGCCATAAGGAAAAAGACGCGCCTCATAATAGGTGATGCCCTGAGACCGTTGTGTGAAGGTGGTCCATCTGATAAGCCACAGTTTCGTTGGGTTTACGGGGGCATAATATTAAGCTGTGATCCTGTAGCCCATGATGCTGTTGCAGCGCGAATCATTCAGGAAAGGAGGAAGGAACTTTCACTTCCACCGCTTGAGCGCATCGGGCGTCCACCAAAACACATAGAGACGGCTGCAAGAAGAGGCTTAGGAGTTGCTGACTTGAAGAAGATAGATCTTGTAGCAGTTACTCTTTAGCGCTGTTAATATGCTCGCCGTCATTACTTGTGATCGTGCGCTACCAAGTTAAGTGAGGCTTTCATAGGGTTGCCTACTCTATACGAAGCTATCACCTCAGCGATAATGCTGATAGCGATTTCCATAGGTGTGACAGCGCCTATTTCCAAGCCAATTGGTGCACGCACACGGCTAAGCTTTTTTTCATCCACAGAGTTGCTTGAGAGCAAGGACTCAAAAATATGTTTCACCTTTCGTTTACTTCCCATCATGCCGATGTATGATGCGTTTGTGCGAAGGGCAGCAGAAAGAGCCTTCGCATCAATTTCATGGCTATATGCGACAATGACGATAGCTGTATCTTCGTCAATCTTCAATTGCGATATTGCCGATGTTACATCATCGCATATGATGGCATCAGCGAATGGCAATCTTTCTTTATTCGCAAATTCAATTCTGTCATCAATGACGATTACCTCAAACCCAATAAGCGAGCCAAGTTGCGCAACACATCTACCGACATGTCCAGCACCGATGACTACAAGCCTAACTGGTGGCTTCAGCGGTTCTATGTAAAAGCACACGCTGTCATTGAGTTTCTTAAAAGACGGCTTATCGTTCAGCATTGAATACCGAATTGCTTCTACAACCTCTTTCGGCAATTCAGAAACCTCTCCCTCGCACGAACCCGCTTTACACAAGTTTGCAGTGTGCTCAACTAAAATCCACCGATGCTCCTTAAGTTCGTCACCATCAGTTTGAATCTGAATGAGAAGACAATGTCTGCGCCTATCCTTCAAGGCTTTCTCAATTTGGCTGATAATGTTCATGTGTTCACAAACGCAACCATCAATGAAGATTGTCATCCTACCACCGCATCTCAATTTAGGTTCGCCACACCCGTCAGAGGTGCATGGGAAGAAAAAACATGCGCTGTGCTTCTTCATGCATTCCTTTGCCTTTTCAATCACCATCGCTTCAATTAATCCACCGCCAACGGTTCCAAATATAGAGCCATCCTCAAACAAGAGCATCTTTGCACCGCTTTTTTGTGGCGTTGATCCAACAGCTTCAACGACAACCGCAATCGCTATACCTGCATTGCATCCTGCTATGAATTCCTTCGCACGCTCAGCGACTATACTCCAAAGCTCAATTTCATGTTTTGTCACTTCTAACCACCTGCTATTAATTTGCGATGCAAGTTGCAAAGGAGGCAATACCAAATGTTATCTCAGCCCAAAGTTACTGTTTCGTTCTATTACAATTTGTTTCTGATCAAGGTTACGACTAAGAAAAACGCATCTATAGTGCGATGAATTTGAGAATCGGATGTAAGATGCAATTTGGATTGGGTGATAAGCGGTGAAACGCTTTAGCCCTGTGAATGGATAGGAAGAAGGTGCTGTTCCATAAGCTGGAGTATCTTCTCTGCAAAGCGTTTATCGGGTGGTATGGTGAGTGTTGCTTTCTGGGCAAGTTTCTTATTTCCGATGTGGAGTGGATGTTCATCATCCCATGCGACGATGAAGAGCAAGCGTTTCTGTTTTAGCGCTGTTGTTGCAGCGTGGACACTACCACTTTTTTCTGCGCCTTCAATCATGAGGGTGCCAACAGACAACCCTGTCACAAGCCTATTCCTTCGTAGCCAGTTTTTGACTGAGACGCCCGCAGATGGCGGTAACTCTGAAATGAGTGCGCCGCTAACTTCAATTTGCGAGGCAAGGTCTGGGTTCTCTGGAACAAGTATGCCAGAGCCAAGTGCTGCAATTGTTCTACCGCCGGCTTCAATGGCGCCTATGTGAGCTGCAGTATCTATCCCAACAGCAAGCCCGCTAACAACAGTCCAACCCTTCTCCGCAAACGCTGATGCTATCTCCTTTGCTAATTTCAATCCTTGAGGAGTAGCTGCACGAGAGCCAACTATAGCTACTGAGCGCACATCGGTCGGTAATAGTTGACCGCGAACAAAAATGACAGGTGGCGCATCTTCAATCAGACGCAAATTGGTTGGGTATTGCTCATCATTTAGTGTAAGCACCTTAACACCGATTTGATTTAGCCAACTAAGCACGGTTTCAATTTCATGCAAGCGTTCGTTTTGTTGTTTTATGCTCACCGCCACTTCTTTGCTACAACTCACAGAGGTTAGCTCTTCTACATCTGCCGAAAGAGCGTTTTCGGGGCTTCCGAAAAAGCTAATCAAGGTTTGAAAAAGCTTTGGTGTCATTCCTTCCGCTAAAGCGAGAGCAACCCATTCCACCTTCACAAAATACGTCACCCCAATGAGGTTTATCTCCATTACGCTATCTTGTATGATAGCGCAGGCTAACCATAAGGCATTATTCAGCAAGAAGCTACGCAGTTGTAGGTTCAGTTCAATTCTAAGCGTATCAAGCAGCTTAAAGCAATGAGGCGACGAAAGATTTGTTTTCTCGCTTTTCGTTCTGATAGATCGCTGTCGTTGATTGAATTGCTCATTGTAGTGACACTCATCGCTTTGCTTGTATCGCTCTTATTCCCTGCACTCATGCAAGCTCGTGAAGACGCAAGAAAGGCTTCGTGCAAGTTAAATTTGAGACAGCTCGGGATTGCCCTGATGATGTATGTTTCTGATTATGATGAATCGTTTCCTAACGATGGCAATCCATACCTTTGGTGGGGGCGATATTGGCGGTGGCTTCTTATGCCTTATCTTGGGTTGTTGCAAAAGCATGACGGTAACCAACTTAAGGCAGTTAGCGGAAATGCTGGCGTATTGCTTTGCCCGAGCGATAGTGTTGCACCAGTGCGATGGGATTCAACTTCATATGGCTATTCAGCAGCATTTTACCACAGCCCTGAACAGA
>JBGOEV010000015.1:0-50207 GCA_041538025.1 Candidatus Thermosaccharophagus gerlachensis
GTGCATTCTACGGCAAGCAATCGCCCGGAACACAGCTTTATGTTGGTCCACCGATGGTGCGAGTAGCATGTTATGTTGATGGGCAATTGCAATGGACAGTTTCAGACCCAGCTGAATCAATGCCAAAAGGGATGCGTAACTTCTTGAGCTACCCTCGTTTAGCTGTGGATGCAAACGGCAGGCTATGGCTTTCCTTTAGGCGCAGGATGGGCTGGAGAAGCGGTGTCGGCACAGACTGGCAATCCTTCCTAACGAGCTACGATGGTGAGACATGGACGGGTGCTATGCCTGTAGTTTACTCTGACAACCTGCTTGACAACCGCCCATCACTTGCAGCATTGCCAACTGGTCATATGCTCATCGCATACAGCGGTGATGGGCGGTTCAGGTATATAGCTGCGCCAGCTGTTAACAATGCTCTATTCGTCTCTGCAATAAAGCTACCCGAACCTCAAGAGCCAAAGCTATCAAAAACGCCACCGTTTGGGTTGCCGGAGAAACCAAAGCCAGTTCACCCAGAAGAGGAAAAGGATATAGCTCGGCTGAGAGCATTCACACTGAAGCTTGGTGGCAGGCTTTACATGCTCATGCGCGGTGAGTTCCATAGGCATACGGAAATATCAGCCGATGGTGGTGGTGATGGTGCGCTTGAAGATATGTGGCGCTACGCTTTGGATGCTGCCGATTTGGACTGGATTGGGTGCGGTGATCACGATAACGGTGGTGGGCGTGAATATCCATGGTGGATAACACAAAAGACGACGGACATATTTAATCACCCACCAAGATTTGTGGGCATGTTCACATACGAAAGGAGTGTTCCCTATCCAAGTGGGCATCGCAATGTGATGTTTGCGCAACGCGGGATAAGGACACTACCACGCCATAGTGACACCAAAGGCACACCTGAAGCAGGTGCCCCAGATACGAAAATGCTCTATCGCTACTTGAAGGCTTTTGATGGCATATGCGCCTCACACACATCAGCAACAGACATGGGGACAGATTGGCGAGACAACGAGCCGAACTTAGAGCCGGTTGTTGAACTGTATCAAGGTTGTCGCCAAAACTATGAATACTCTGGGGCACCAAGGAGCGCAACGAGACCCGAAGATTCTATTGGCGGATGGCAGCCAGCTGGCTTTGTGTGGGAAGCATTCAAGCGAGGAATCAAATTGGGCTACCAAGCTTCATCCGACCATATAAGCACACACATAAGCTATGGCATCGCCTTTGTTGAGGAGAAATCAAGGAAAGGTTTACTTGATGCGTTCAAGAAGCGCCATTGCTATGCAGCAACGGACAACATATTGCTTGTCGTCACAAGCGGGGAGCACCTCATGGGAGATGAGTTTGAAACAAGGGAGCCACCAAGGTTGAGCATTTATGTTTTCGGGACAGCACCGATAGCGAGACTGCACATAATCAAGGACTTCAAATATGTCCTCACCATAGAGCCGAAGAAAAGAGAAGTGAAACTTGACTGGGTGGACAAGGAGGCGAAGGCTGGCTCAAGTTGGTATTATGTGAGGGTTGAGCAGGAAGATCAACAGCTTGCATGGAGCAGTCCAATGTGGATACACTACAAACCTTAAAGGACGCTCTGGCTAAACGAGCTCGCCAGCCTTAATGCATTCCGAAGGCTGTGAGAAGGAAATGAAGCGCCCTTATAAGCTCCTCACCGAAGATCTCATAAGGATGAACAGGCGTGAATTTCTCGGAGTGAGCAGTGTTATAGCTCTTAGCGCGTTTAGCACGGCTAAGGTGGAAGTGACAAAACAGGCATCGCAAAAGGAGGTAATGGAAGGTGGGGTGAGCAAAAGAGTTGATAATGTGGTGCTGATCATCTCCGACACTCTCAGGCGTGATTTCCTGAGCTGTTACAACAACGATTGGATTTACACGCCTCACTTGAAGCGATTTGCGAGTATGGCGCTCGTATTTGACCAAGCATGGATTTGCTCTTTTCCTACAGTTCCATGCAGGCACGACATTCTGACAGGACGATACACATTCACTTACAAGCCTTGGGCACCACTTGATCCAGAGACGGTGACACTCCAAGAAACGCTAAACAAAGCTAAAATAATGACAGCTTTGTTTGCTGACACACCACACCCGTTTGCGCCCGGCTATAACTACCAGCGTGGCTTTAGAGTGTGGGAGCTAATTAGAGGTCAAGAACACGACGCTTGGAAGAGCGATACTAAGGAAGTGAAGCTCCCATGTGCCCCAGAGAAGTTGCGCAACCCGTGGACAACGGTTGTGCAGTATCTGCGCAATGTCTCTTACCGTCAATCCGAGGAAGATTACTTCCCCGCATTGACTATGCGAGAGGCTGCGAAGTGGCTCGAGAAAAATTACGACAGACGCTTCTTCCTCTATATTGACACTTTTGACCCGCATGAGCCTTGGGATCCACCAAGGTATTATGTGGACATGTATGACCCGGGCTACGATGGTGAAGAGGTCATCTATCCGCGATACGACCTTTGCGATTACTTGACAGAGCGCGAATTAAAGCACTGCCGTGCACTATATGCAGGTGAGGTGACATTGGTTGACCATTGGTTTGGCTACCTGCTTGATAGGATTGAGTCGCTCGGACTGCTCAAGAATACAGCGATCATATTCACCACAGACCATGGCTTTTACTTTGGTGAACATGGCTACATAGGCAAATCGCTTATCACAGAGAAATATCAACAATCAATACCACTTTACCCCGAGGTAGCACACATACCACTTCTCATCTACATACCCGGCGTTGAAGGTGGAAAGCGCATATCAGCACTTGTGTCGCTCGTTGACCTTATGCCTACAATACTTGATTTGCTTGGCGTGCCAATACCACAGACAGTCCAAAGCTACTCGCTACTGCCATTGATAGAGGGGAAGAAGGAGAAGGTGCGTGACATCGTCGTAGCATCGCCAACGATCTCACATAAGGGCATTAAGGTGCCACACCCAACAAACAGAAGCAGTATAACAGATGGCGAATGGCTACTTATCTATGGGAGTCAGGTTGATAAAGTGAAAGACCCACAAACAACGGCGATGGTTGATAGCATAATGCGCACTGTGAAGACACTTGAGAAGGGACCAATACGCCCAAAGCTTTTCCACTTGCCCACAGACAGAGAATGTAAGCATGATGTGATTGAGAAGCACAGGGATGTAGCGGAGTTTCTGCATAAACGTTATGTTGAGCTACTTGAGGCATGCAATGTTCCAGAAGAGCACTTGCAGTTCTTCAGGCATTTGTAAGGATTAACAAAAGCCACCTTCCACCGCAAGACCGAAGCCAAATATCGCTGAACCTGAAGAAGCTTTATCCACCGTTAGGGTTGCCACTAACTTAGATGTGTAGCATAATCGCAAAGGGTTTTTTGGAATACAAACTGCGTTGGAGGTGATCGGGGGTGAAGGGTGGAAGGAATGTTTGTTTTGTAGCATGTATGCTCTCCATACTCACCTCTGTTGCTGTATCAAAGGTCAGCGTGACTAAGGTGAACTATCACGGCTGGAAAAACACATACAAGCTCACCAACGGTGCGATTGAAGTGTATGTTACGAGCGATATAGGTCCAAGGATCATAGACATTCGTGCTACAGGTGGAAACAACATCTTTTATGTGCGCAAGGAAGAGCTGGGCAAGAGTGGTGAGAAGGATTTCAAGCTTCGTGGTGGGTGGCGCTTATGGCTTGCGCCTGAGGTCTTTGAGATAACTTGGTTTGCTGACAATGTGCCATGTGAGGTGCGACGCCTCAATGGGAATGTTATGCGCTTCATTGGTCCAAAGGAACAAAGGAGCGGAATACAAAAGGTGATTGATGTCATGCTTGATGAGAAGCTCCCATGGGTTCGTATTCTTGCGAGGCTTCGCAATGTAACAAACAAGCCACTCACCTACTCTGCATGGAGCATGCCTGTGATGAGACCGGGTGGGAAGGCAATAGCGCCATTGGATGTGGGTGATGTAGATGCTTTAGCGCAAGTGCGCAGGTTAATCCTGTGGAGTTATACGAACCCGAGCGATACCCGCTTTACCTTCTTCAACAAACTCGTCATCGTTGACCACGCTAAAGTGCCAAAGAGAGAGAAGTTGATTGGGAGGAAGCGTCGCTACAACGACGAGGCAAAAATAGGTGTTGATACAAAACAAGGTTGGGTTGCTTACTACCACCCACAGCAGAAGACGCTCTTCATAAAGCGCTTCCCATTCAACCCAAACGGCAGATATCCAGACGGAGGTTGCACCGTTGAAATATACTCGTGCAACGAGTTCATTGAGGTTGAATGTTTGAGCGAGCTTGCAACAATCAAGCCAAAAGGCGAATTTGTCTTCCCGATAGACATGTGGCTCTTCACCAATGTGCCAGATCTTGGTAGCACAGAACATGAGATCGCAACCACACTTCGTGTATACCTTGAGAAGACCGAACCAAAGTGCAAGAGATAACCACAGCAAGGAACAAGGATTTGGTGGCGAATTTTTGAGCACCAAATTTATTCAGTGTCTATGCAAACGAACTTCTCAAAATCTCGTATCCTATGCCCGTTGTTTCGCCAATAGGCTAAAGCTCACAGCATGGGAAGGAAATCTCCGTTTTTAAAACATGCCGAAATGTGAAGGAGGCACATATGACTGGATGAGCCGTTGCATGTCGCGAGGTAGATTGTTTGTAATAAGCGGACCATCTGGCGTTGGTAAGGGGACACTCCTAAAGCTCGTCTTGCCAACGCTCCCGAACGTGCTTTACTCAATCTCGGTTACAACGCGCCCACCACGCCAAAACGAAATTAACGGAAAGGATTACTTCTTCGTGACACGAGAGGAGTTTAAGCGCATGATTGAGAAAGGCGAGTTCCTTGAATGGGCAGAAGTTTATGGTCACCTGTATGGGACGCCAAAGCAATGGGTTGAAGAGAGGCTCGCCGAGGGATACGATGTCGTCCTTGAAATCGATGTTCAGGGGGCAATGCAAGTCAAAGAGAAGTGTAGCGAGGCTGTGCTTATCTTCATACTGCCACCGTCAATGGAAGAGCTAAGGAGGCGAATTGAGAAAAGAGCATTAGATTCACACGAGGACATTGAAAGGCGCATGAGCAAGGCTGAATGGGAGATGTCGTTCAAGGACAAGTTTGATTACCAGATCGTCAACGATGATTTAAACGAAGCAGCAGAGAAGTTACGCTCAATACTACAGTGCAGTTGAAGTGGCGCACCCAAGATGCCGACTGTTAAGTCGGGGAAAGCAGTTTTACCAACTCCTCAACGCTATTCAATTCCACAACTTGCTTTGTAGCGTATATTTGCCTGAGAAGCTTTGAAGCGCGTCCGTTTGTGAAATCCCTACTTGCAAAATCCTTTGGGCGCATTATGAAGACACGCCCTTTAGCTGCCTCAAGAACTGCTTGCAAGTTGGGCATGTTACCAAACCCGAAGGGCACTTCACTTATGAGCACAACCTCTGCTTGCGATATCGCCTGACATGTTTGGCGATATGTCATCTCTGATATTGGCATGAACGGCGCTTCCTCAATCAAATGGATTCCGAGTGCTTTCGCAACTTCCCAATCTGAATCACCTCTATTAAGTGCTCCAGCCGAAACATCGCATCCGCTCCCAGCGAGGAGGGAGAGTATCTCACCAGCGCTACCACCACCGCATACGACATGCACACGCAATTCAGGCTTCAACAGTATGCGCCTTTCAAGCAATGTCACAAGTGGTTTGCCAGTCAATGGGTTGCGTGAAACGATGACTGGAGCTCCATAAGCCTCTTGGATGTTGCGTTGAGTTATCACTTCCTCTGGTGTTCCCACCGCATGTATAAGTCCTCTTGAGTTTATGAGCACGAGTTTGTCCACAAGCATTGAAGCCAAATTGAGGTCGTGAAGCACAGCCAGAACTGTTATCCTTCGCTCCCTGTTGAGCCTCCTTATGAGCTCAACGACTTCAAGCTGATACTTCAAATCCAGATTCGCTGTTGGTTCATCAAGGAGCAGTATGCGAGGTTGCTGTGCAAGTGCTCTTGCTATCATCACTCTTTTTCTTTCACCGCCACTCAATTCGGTGATTGACCTCTCCAGAAGGTTGCTCGTCTCAGTTTGCGCCATAGCTTCCCCAATTGCGACCAGATCATCTTTGCTTAACCCACCCCATGAGGGACAATGTGCAGTCCTGCCAGTCGCTACCACATCAAACACCGTAAGCGCAAACAGTGGGGCATCTTCTTGAGGGACAACGGCAAGCTCTTGAGCTATCTCTCTAACATCCATTTTACTCACATTGCGCCCATCAAGTAACACCACACCTTTGATCGGGTTGAGCAACCCTGCTATCGTTCTTAGCAAAGTTGTTTTACCACTTCCGTTCGGACC
Organism: Candidatus Thermosaccharophagus gerlachensis; assembly: GCA_041538025.1. Taxonomy (GTDB): domain Bacteria; phylum Armatimonadota; class Fervidibacteria; order Fervidibacterales; family Thermosaccharophagaceae; genus Thermosaccharophagus; species Thermosaccharophagus gerlachensis. Next base: position 6,389 of record JBGOEV010000015.1, read on the forward strand.
GATTATGCCGACGAGCTCCCCCTCTTCAATCTCAAGCGTAAAGTCATCCAAGATTGGTTCGCTATCGTATGAAACTGTTACGCCAAGTATTTTCAACTTTGCCATAGTGCCTTAAAGCTTACTCCTCTTCACTTTCTCCTTTAGGTTGCTTTCGGCGGTCTTGCTTCTTCCTTCCCTTCTTCCTTGAACCCAAGTCAACTGGGGCGACAACTAAAACACGGTTGGGTTCTTCACCCTCGCTGTATGTGACGATATCAGAATTATTTTGGAGCGTGAGGTGCACTATCCTTCTCTCGGCAGGTGTAAGATTGTAAAGCCTGATCTCGCGTCTTTCTAACTTTGCTCGTCGCATAGCATCAAGAGCCATTCGCTTGACCTGTTCCCATCGTTTCTCCCTATACCTATCTGCATCCACCCATATGAGGACAGACGAGTTGGAGCGTTTGCGGACTATCTCGCTGACAAGCAACTGTATTGCATCAAGTGTGCTTCCATTGCGCCCAATTACGAGACCAGCATCCTCGCCACTCATGTTGATGTAAAAAGCACCTTCCTTCTCAACCGGCTCCTCAACTGTGACGGAAGCACCCATCCGTTCAACTATCCCCTTTAGGACCTCCTTGAGTATTATTGGTGGCTTTTGTTTCAGCGTGACTCTGACACGAGCCTGTTGAGAGCCAATTATACCAAGCACACCTTTACTGCCTTCATCAAGCACTTCAATCTCAACATCTTCCCTTGATGCATTGAGTTCCTTAAGCGCAGCCTCAATTGCCTCTTCAACTGTTCTGCCTTGCTTCTCGACCGACTTCATCATACACAACCTCCCTCTTTGTTCAGGCTGGTTCCAAAGCTCATCTGAAATAGCGTCTTATGCGAGCTTCCCTAAATATGCGCCTTATCTTTGGTTGCCTTAGTTTCCTTGCTTCGTTTTGAGCCCTTCTTTTGAGCATCTCCTCCTGTTGTGTCATGCGCATGCTCGGGACACCGTTTACATTTTGTTGGCTCTCACGCTCAAGCCGTCTTATCGGATAGCCACCTGATTCCTCTCGGCGCTTGAGTGTCCTTTGAATAAGGTATTGCTCAAGCGTCATCGTGATGTTAAATGTGAACCAGTAAAGGATAAAGGCTGCCGGGAATGACCAGAAGAAAAGGAGCACCATCAATGGGAAGATGATGGAAAATGTTTGCTGCATCTGTTGTTGCTGTGGATCTGAGGGTGCTGAGAACTTGCTCAACAAGCGTTGGCTCAAAATGAGGCTCACAAAGTAGATGCCGAAAAGGATAAAGTCAGGACGAGCCAAACTCCTTATCCAAAGGAAGCTCGCATGCAAGAACTGATACTTGTAGTAGACTACTGCCCAGTAAACAGCGATGAGTATCGGAAACTGGATGAGCAATGGCAAGCAACCACTCAACGGGTTTACTTTGTGTTTTCGGTATAACTCAAGTAGCTCTCGGTTTAGTCGTTGTGGGTCTTTGCGATATTTCTTTTGCAGCCTTTGTATCTCTGGTTGCAACTTCTGAAAAACTCTCATTGATTTGTAAGCCTTCATGTTAAGTGGGAAGAGAAACACCCTCACAAGAAGGGTCAGCAATATCACAGCCAACCCGTAACTGTAACTCCTGTTACGACCACTCACTGAAACAAGCGCATCAAGCAGTTTGTAACCAAAGCGATCCCTGTAGAACTCATCCAAACGCCTTAACGCAGCTTCGTAGAGCGGCTCCCTTACGAAAGCATCACCTTTAAGTTGCACAACGAAAGCACCCGCAAAAATATTGCGATAACTCGCCAAAGCTTCAAGGCGTTGATATGCTTTGATGGCTTGTTTTTGCCTTTTGTGTTCGGCTTCAGTCCCAAGCGACCTCAAGTATAACAGCCTCTCTATTTCAGCAGCCCTGAAGCCAGCTGTAGCTGCATAGTTGACGGAAGAGACAGCTTCAAGACGCGTAGCTTCATCTCTTGAACGAATCGCATCTTCATACTCTTTAACCAAGGCTTCATATGCTCTCTTCGCCTTCGGGAGATCCTTGAGCACAACTTCAAGCAATATGCCACGCCTAAGCTGTGCCCATGCTTCCATAAGAACACAACGCTTGTCCTGCTTTAGTGGCATGAGCTTCTTCAACTCATCTAACGCTTGCTGTTTGCTTATGGAACGCACATCCATAGCGCTCTCAATGGTATACGATGCACCCGCAGGAAGCAGGGACGACGCACTATCAATGAGGAAAGCAACAGTAAACATCGCACAGATAAGCATCGCCAAATGAATCTGCGTTGTTTTACAGAGGCGCTCAAACATATCGCTCACTCCATAGCCGATTCTCTACACAGCATGAGTAGATTTATCTCTCCTCTTGCCCTTTTTAAACTCGCAGTGTGATGGCACTGGGTCATAGCCTCCAGGGAAGAATGGGTTACAGCGCAATAGACGCCAAATGGCTAAAAGGAGCCCCTTAAAAAGCCCATGGACTCGCAATGCCTCAATAGCGTATTCGGAGCAACTCGGCGTGAAGCGGCACGAAGGTGGCATCCAAGTTGAAAGCGTCTTTTGATAAAACCGAATAAGGAAGATAAGCACACGGCATATCATTTCTCCACACCACCCAACATCAGCTTCCTTTCATCAACAACGCCTGCTGAGAGGAGTAGCTGCTCAAACTCTGAATCAATCATATCGTGTGACGCAGTGCAGCAATCGCGGTGAACAATAAAAAGCAAGTCAACACCTTCTTTCATAACCCATCGCCTTGTTCTATACGCCTCTCTAAGCCATCGTTTTATTCTGTTACGCACAACAGCCTTGCCGACAGCCTTACTGACTGAAAATGCAACTCGCCTCATCTTTTCTCCATGCCAATAAGCGTAAAGCGTCAGGAGATGACCACGAAACATCTTACCAGCTTTAACACACCTTTCAAAATCCTTCTGCCTATGCAACCTCTCTGACCTTGGGAACTTGTTTTCGCCTTTTTTACCAACTGGCAGGATGCGAGCCATCACAAAGCCCACCATTCTACCCCAATCTTTACACTGTCAAGCGTTTTCTACCCTTTCGTCTTCTCCTCTTGATGACATTCCTTCCGCCGGGCGTGCTCATACGCGCAAGGAAACCGTGAACTTTCTTTCTACGCCTTTTCTTTGGTTGATAGGTTCGCTTTGGCATCTTCACTCACCCTCCCCAATCCTAACTAAGTGCCTTGGCAAGGTGCCAAGCTTATCATAGTTTGACGAGAAGAAAAACACGCTATCGCCTTAAAGCTGTTAAATCCGTTTTTCGCATATATCGCTTAAGGTGCACTCATCGCACTTTGGCTTACGAGCCTGACATACAAGTCTGCCATGCCAAATCATGGCATGGCTGAAGAAGATCCAATGCTTCCTTGGAACAAGTTGCATAAGTTCAAGCTCTATCTTCTCTGGGTTCTTTTGATTTGTGAGACCGATCCTGCGAGAAACACGCTGCATATGCGTATCTACAACTATGCCAGATGGTATGCCGAATGCAGTGCCCAGAACAACATTTGCTGTCTTCCTTGCAACACCGGGAAGCTTGAGCATCTCATCCATGTCCGAAGGGACTTCCCCACCGTATTTCTCAACAAGCACCTTGCCAAGTTCCTTTAACTTTTTAGCCTTTTGACGATAGTAGCCTGTCGGTCTTATCTCCTCTTGCAAATCCTTCAAATCTGCATCAGCGTAATCTTTGGCAGTGCGATACTTTTGGAAAAGCGTTTGCGTGACTTGATTAACTCGTTCGTCAGTGCATTGTGCTGAAAGTATTGTAGCGACAAGTAGCTCAAGCGGATTTGACCAACGCAATGCTGTTGTAGCATTTGGATAGAGTTTCTTCAGGCGCCTAATTATCTTTTGCACGACCTTCTTCTTTTCCTTCGGCACTTCAACAACCTTGGGTCGCTTAGCTCTTCCTTGTCTTTTTCGCTTCGCCTCGACTTCGCTGCTCCTTTGCTTTGCGGACACGGTTAAGCACACCCCTCTTATGAAACTTAGTTGACCACATCAGAGCTGCTCTTCAAGCAAGGCTTTGCTGTGAGCATCCAAGGTAAGGTAATTCGGTATCTCGTATGGATTGCCATCGGAATCTATTATGAGCACCCTGTTAGTCGAGATAAGTTGAACATCGTTCCTCTCACGAACCGTGAATTGCCTTCTACCATGGTCTGTATCCACATCCCACTTTGAAACACCAAACTCAACCCTGATTGAGTTTATGCGAAGTATCTTCGGTATGAAGTATCGCTCCGACAGTTCCTTGCTAAGCGCTTCCCTTGACTTCCTATCAAGCTCCTTCATCTCCCTGATGATGCCTATTTCCTTCCCGTCCTCGCTAAAGATGCTGATCATACGTTCCTTTGCTGTCAACGGGAACAGACGCACCGGTTTGATGCGCTTATATGTTTTCCCACGATAGGTCATGCACAGTTCCCCATCCTCATCGTGCCATATGGAAAGCTCTTTGGCATCCAGCCATGGTAGCGTCTTCACTACTTCACTCATCTTGGGCATGCTCTGCTCACCTTCCAATTACCATTTACGTCCTTGGAATGCACAAAGCTGTCGCCATTCAAAGCTCCGCAGAGATGATTGAAGCCAAAGAATCAACATCGCTCAGCACGTTAGAAAAAGTTTGCTCAAACCTCTTATCCAATGCTATAACTGAGCTTATGCATGTCCTGAGCACTTTAAGGACTGCAAGCAAAAATATATTTTTTGACCTCAGTGATGTCCAACTCACTTCAACGAGAGAAGATACATCACCATGCGGTCGTATGGTTAAGCAAATGCTCTCAAGTTCCTGCCCCTCTTTTACCCATTCGATTATTTCTGCGCCACTCACCTCCCCTAACTCCTCAACCATACGCACATACCCTTGTTCGTGCAACAACTGTTGAAGCTCTTCTTCAATCGTTTGTATCAACCAAGTTGGCAGCAGTGTTTTAAGTTCCTCAGGTCTCCCTTGCAATGTTTTTTCACCTCTTCACCTGAGCTGTTCTCAACCCACTGCTTTCGGCTTTAAAGAGTGGCACGAGCAATATAGGTGCAAGGAGTGTAGTCACGAATGTCATCATTATAGCCACACCGAACTCCTGCAGGTTGATTGCGCCTTTAGCTAAACCAACACCTGCGATAATAAGTGCTACCTCGCCTCTCGGCATCATACCAAAACCTATTCGTGAAGCCCCAAGCAAATTGAAGCCAGAAAGAAGGGCAGGAAAACCACAGCCACCAACCTTGCTCAAGATGGCAAGCAATGTCAATAGAAAGCCGAAGAGAAGAGCCGTAAGCATGCGTTCAAAATCAACCAGCATGCCCATCACCACAAAAAATATAGGCACAAGTATATGAGCAACTTGCCTAACAGCTTCTTCAATATGCCTTGCAGCCTCTGTCCTTGAGAAAGCCAACCCAAGCGCATATGCACCGATTATCATCGCCAACCCAAACGACTCCATGAGCGACGAAATGAGGAAACAGAGTGAGACAGTTAATACCAATGTCGCACCTTCAGAGTTGAAGAGCCTTAAGAAGCGAACTAACTTTGGTGCTATCACTATGGCTAAGGCTGTTAGAATGACCCAAATGCCAAACGCCTTAATGGCAATAGCGCATAGTTGCAATGGTTCTATCTTTCCAACAGCTACAAGACTGCCGACTATGGCGAGCACTATTATGCCAAGCACATCATCAATGACAGCAGCTGCAAGTATCGTTACACCTTCTGGCACATTGAGCTTACGCAACTCGGACAGCACCCTTGCTGTTATCCCTACGGATGTAGCAGTTGAAACAGCACCCATGAAAAGAGCCGATGGGTGAAGGTAACTATCGGCATAACCAAGCCAGACCGTTAAAGCATTGGAAAAGAAGAACGGGAACAAAACCCCACCAATTGCGACAAACAACGCCTTGCCAGCGTATCGCAGAAACAAACTCAAGTCAGTCTCCAACCCAACAAGGAAGAGCAATATGACAGCACCAAGCTGTGCTACGCTCCAAAGCTCGTTTGAAATGGGCACAACACCCTCTATAGGTCTGAAGAGAGGACCATTTATGCCGGGTATGAACTTGCCTAAAGCGTAAGGTCCTATAAGCATGCCAGCAACAAGCTCACCAAGGACTGGCGGTTGCTTTAACCACCTCTCAAAAGCCTCCGCAAACAGCTTTGCTGTAGCGAGTATGACAGCAAGCTGAAGAACAAGGTGAGCTGCAACTTCAACCGGAGAACCACCGTGAGCCATATTTTCTGCCATTGATCTGTTCACCCACCTAAAAGCGATTCACACCGTGAACATAAATATACCATCATGCCAGAGAAATGATGCGTGAATTAATAGACTGCTTTTGGGATGCGCCAACCATACAGCACACTACCACTGACGGTTGCACTTCAACAGTGGTTTGTAAAGGCAAACTGCCTCCCCTTCTACATCGTCCACTGCAACTTATGAACTTAAGTTCGCTTAACTTTCCTGTGGCTGTTCTGTTGTTTGTTGCTCTGTTGTTTGTTGCTCCGTTGCTTGCTGTTCGGGTGCTGCTTGTTCGGTCTTCTGTTCTGGTTGTGCAGGGGCTTCCTGAGAGGGTTTTGTCTCAACCTTTGCGGCTTGGCTTGTTGCCTCCTGCCATTGCTTTGCAGCTTCATACTCACTCCAACCAATCGCAGCAAGCAGTAGCCCACCAAGCAGAACCACCGGACCAAGCGCTCCCCAGAACATCGTCTTGAACTGCTCCCAGAACACGATGATCAGCACCACCCCTGCCACCACACATATAACGCCGACAACCATCGCCACTAAAGCACCACGCATGTTCTTTCACCTCCTAAGTTCTCTCTTTGATCCTGCAGAACATATGACACTTCACCAAACGACAGTCATATGCGTTGACTGTAGTTTTTGCCCCTTCACCTCCATGCACTATTTTAGCAAACGATAGTTCGCTCTGCCACAGCTGATGATAAAGCAAAAAGCACATCAAGGTGTGAAATCCGTGTCGCGTTTTACCTCTTGGATAAATGCTGCAAGTAGCTTTGCTGCATTTTCCAAATCGCTTAGCGAGGCGACCTCAACCGGGCTGTGAGTATATCTGTTCGGTATGCTCACCAAGCCTGCAGCCACACCTGCCCTTGTGATTTGGATAGCATTTGCATCCGTGGGAGTAGCCCTTGAGATGCCAGCAATTTGGAACGGTATACCTTTCCGTCTTGCTGTTAAAACGAGCATCTCAAACACTTTCGGGTTGATATTTGGACCTCTGTAGATGACTGGACCTCTGTGAAGCTTTATATCACCAACCTGTCTTTTATCAATTTCTGGGTGGTCGCTCGCGAAGGTGACATCAACAGCGATCCCAACATGCGGGTTTATCCCGAAAGCGCTCGTGCGTGCACCACGCAAGCCCAACTCCTCCTGAACTGTTGAGACAGCAAACAAGGCAGCATCAAACTTTTTACCCGATAGTAGCCTCAGCGTCTCCATAACAACCCATGTGCCAACTTTGTCATCAAGACCACTTGCACAAAAAACATTGTTTCGTAACATCTGAAACTTCAACTCAAATGTAACAGGGTCTCCTATTGAGACGAGCCTCTCAGCTTCACGCCTGCTCCTTACTCCTATGTCAACCCATAACTCGTTCACCTTCGGCAGCTTCTCCCTCTCAGCTTCAGGAAGCAAGTGGATTGGCTTCCTTGCAATGACACCGTGCACCGCAACGAGCTTCCCATTTTTCTTCGACCATACGACCACCCTTTGACCGATTAACACTGCTACATCCATGCCACCTATCGTGCTCAAGAAGAGATACCCATTATCGTCAATGTGCTGAACCATTAATCCGATTTGATCACAATGCCCCGCGAGCATTATCCTCGGATGCCCTGATGGGTTGAGCTCAGCAATGACATTCCCATGCACATCCTTCCTAACATTGTCGGCATACTTTGAAGCCCACTCAAATACGATCTCTTGAACTGCTTCCTCGTATCCAGATGGGCTGGGTGTCTCAAGAAGCGAGCGCAACAGCTCAAGTGATTCTGGATGTATCATCACACTTCACCCTCCATCCGCTTTATTCGTGCTTTTCACTGCTGGCATACTACAACCAGAAACTTCATCTAAAAAAGCTTGCCACACAAATCAACCGGGTGATTTTTGATAACGCTTTTCACACACAACCCTGTGGCGCTCAAAAGAACAAAAGGAACAATGCCTGATAAACCGGCTTTTGATACATCAAACTTACGCATGAGGCATCTTTGGTTTTGAGCGTCGTCAAATTTTATAGCATCAGCCGAAAGCTAAACTTGAGGAGAGTTAAGGAGGATGAGGTAGCATGTTATATCTCGTTGCGTTCATTTCTGGTGGTGTTGGGATGGCTCTTGAGATTGTTGGCTCAAGAGTTATGGCACCAGCTTTCGGGAGTGGTGTCAATGTTTGGGCAAGCCTTATATCCGTCTTCCTACTTGGTTGGTCTATCGGGAGCTACATTGGAGGGTTGTTTGCTGACAAATACCCGAAAGCTTTTGGCTTAGCATTAGTGTTGCTTTTTGGCACCCCTTCAATTGTCCTCATACAAGCCTTTGGGCGAAAACTGTGCCTGTGGATCGCAGATAACTTCATTGCGGGTCAGCTTGGTCCATTGCTTGCTGCTTCCTTACTATTCATCTTCCCGAGCATTCTGTTTGGTGCTGTAAGCCCATATTGCATAAGGCTCTTGATATGCTCACATGAGTCTGCAGGGAGAGTGGCAGGGAGGGTCTATGCAGCATCAACCATCGGAAGCCTTTCGGGGACTTTGTCAGCTGGCTTCCTTTTAATACCTTTCATGCCAGTCAGTTCAATATTGAACCTTCTCGCAGCTACTATGCTTTTTGCTGGGATAACCACAATCATCTACGAACTGCTCAGGAAGAAACTGGCACATGTGTTTGTAGTCTCGTTGACTTTTCTTCTTTTGCTTCCGACATCGTCACCGTGCAAAATCATTTATGAGAAAGATTCAGCATACCACCACATCATCGTTGAGCAAATCGGAAGCGTTCGCATACTGCGTTTTGGTGCTACATACCAGAGCGCAATTGATATGTCAGACCCTGAAAGGAGTGTCTTTCCGTATACCGATTACTTCCACCTGGCGTTCATCTTCAACCAGAACATAAAACGGGTGCTCATGGTTGGGCTTGGTGGTGGTGTAGTTCCAATGCGTTTCAGGCGTGACTACCCAGACTTGCAAATTGATGTTGTTGAAATTGACCCAGAGGTGCGCAATGTCGCTATAAAGTTCTTTAACTTCAAAGAGGATGAGCGCATGAAAGTCTTCATTGATGATGGAAGGATGTTTCTAAGGCGCACCAACATGAAATATGACCTCATAATGATGGACGCATACACAGCAACGAAGTATGGGCTGAGCGTTCCTTTCCATCTCGCTACAAAAGAGTTCTTTGAGCTCGCAAAAAAGCGCCTAACAAGCGAAGGCATACTGGCGTATAACTTGATAGGTTCTCTTGAAGGGAGCCGTTCAAAGTCCGCACGTTCCTTCATCAAGACAGTGGCATCTGTTTTCCCTTCACTCTTCATCTTCCCCGTTGAATACAGAAAGAGACCTTGGCTTTATGGAGAGCGTAACATCATGTTGATTGCAACAGTAAAACAGATGGACCTCTCGCGAGAGGATATAGCTGCTAAAGCAAGGTTGCTTGCAGGGAAGAAAGTTAAGATACCGTTGTTCGTTGAAAGAGCGATGGACTTGTATACCAAAAAACTCAATCTTGAAGATGTGCCTGTTTTGACCGATGACTACGCTCCAACTGAATGGCTTGGGCGCTGAGATTTTGTTCTGGTGCAAAACAACCATCACTGCAAATTAAAGAAGGTGCTCAAGTAGGCGTGCGAGTAAATGCGAAATGGTTCAGCACACATCTAACTGCTGTCGCTGCCATCACAGTAGTGCTGACATTGCCTTTCGCGCCGTTCTTTAGAGGGGGGTCACTGTTTTACGGAGACATCATTTTGCAATTCATACCATGGCGCTCATTCGCATCGGAGTGCTTCAAACATGGTTACATACCACTTTGGAACCCATACGCCTACTGTGGGATGCCATTCTTGGCTAATGGGCAGTCAGCTCTCTTTTACCCTTTCAACTGGTTGGGCATACTTATACCATCACACTACCTTGTAACATTTTTGGCTTTCTTCCACACGCTCCTCTGTGGATGGTTCTCATATGCGTTTTTCTCATGCATTGGCTGTTCAGCTGTAGCAGCAATGGTTGGCGCCATCGCATATTCGTTGAGCAGTTTCGTGTTGGGGCATGTGCAATTTCCAAGCCTCCAATACACCCTTTCATGGCTTCCTCTCATGATGCTCACATCGGAACTACTTTCACTAAGGCTTAAAAGCGTCTACGCAATCTTACTTGCAATCGTGAGCGCAATTGCCTTGCTCTGTGGACATACGCAAGTATGGGTTTTATGTGTCTTGCTCGCAATCATCTGGGGGTTCGCAAGAGCATATGTGCACAATGGCTCCTTCGGGATACTGCGCTATGCGACGCTTGCACTCACATCACTCATCATGGCATGCGCATTAACAGCTGCACAATGGCTTCCACAGTTGGAATTGCTAAAGAAGTCACTTCACTATAAAGTGCCATTTTATGAAGCTACCCTGCTGTCAATTCCACCATGGCAGTTGTTTACGCTCTTCATACCGAACATGTTTGGTCACCCAGGAAAGGGCTTCTACTGGGGTGTAGGCAACTACTGGGATGTGTCGGTGCATGTTGGTATCCTTACAACTGCATTGGCTGTATATGGGTTGCATAGCAGTAGAAGTAACGGAATGCGTCTTATACTACTCGCAACTATTATCGCTGGATGTGTGCTTTCCCTTGGGCGTTTCATACCAATTTACGCATGGCTTTATGAACACCTACCATTGTTTTCAACCATAAGAGCACCAGCAAGGTTTTCCCTATGGGCTGTCTTCGCATTAGCCATCTTATCAGCTATAGGGGCACAACAGTTAATTGATGACTTACACCATCACAGGTTGCACAAACTTAAAACGCTTAGGTATCTTGCAGTGCTGTGTGCCCTCTCCTTCCTCGCGTTCTCTCTTGCCATATTGAAGTCACACACATTTGGGAGGCTGTTCAAAGCGCTGTTTGACACTGCTGTTAACGTAGGTGCACTCGTTATACCCGAGTCCGAATTGCACATGGTCAGAGAAGCTGCTGCGGTGTTTTTTTCGTGCTCGTTCCTTTCGGCAGCGTGCTTCTTAATCGCTTTTTCTTTGCTCCTCACACTTGCTACAGCTTTCCAACGCAAACTTGCATCAAACGTTGTAGCTTTAGCGTTACCATTCCTGATAGCCTGTGAACTGCTCATTGCTGGCAGCAACATAAATCCGTTCGTGAAAACGATACCATGGACAAGACCAACACTGCCACAGTATCTCGTTGGGAAGATCAACCGACTTAGCCAACGAATTTACATGGATGAGGATGACATAAAAAGGTGCTGGTTTGCGTTCATCAGTTACACAAGTTATCCGCACACCAAGAAGATGAAGCAGGACTTGCTCAAACTTATAGAAGGGCTCGTGCCAAATCTGCATATACAGTTCAAGCTTATGAATGCTCAGGGATACGATCCACTTAAGCCGTCGGAATATGTTAGATGGCTGAGACAATGGCGAGATGAAGAAGGGGTGTTGAAATGGCTCGCTGTTCGCTACATCATTAGGGCTTACCCAGTGAAATGGCGCTCAAGTGATTCACTTCATGAGGCGCTTATCTCGGATTTGAAGTTTGAGGTAAGCGAACTTAAAAGCTCACTTCCGAGAGCTTTTATATCGCCTGAGTTTTTTTCACTCCCCATACTTGAAATGATGCGCTTCCCCACTCCACCGAGGGAAGATTACAAGGAAGCACACATAAAACCTCATCCAAACCCCAATATTGTCCTGTGCATCCTGCCACGCTCACGCTATACACGAGTTTTCCATTACCTCATTGATGCAGCATGGAGTGGATGGAAAGCATTCGTAGATGGGCACGAGGCAAATTGGGTCTATATGCATCCTGCTGCGAGGATGGTTGTGGTAAGCAAAAATAATAGAAGCGTCCTCTGGGCTTACTTGCCAACACCTTACCTGCTTGGGCTGTATGTGAGCATGTTCTCGGTTTTGTTACTAATTGCATATGTCACTTCGTTAACAATTTGGAGGTGGATTAAAAGTGCAGAGCAAACGCAAATACGCAGCTATAACAGGTGATGGGCGCGTCGCCGTTGAGGAAGGAGATATACCAACTATCGGGAGAGGAGAGCTACTAATCAAAGTTTATGCATCTCTCATAAGCCCGGGAACAGAGATTGGAAGTATACTCTCGCGGAGGAAAAACCCACAACCACATCAGGCACCACAGCCTTTTGGCTATAGCAACTCTGGCATCGTTATAGCAAAAGGTGATGAGTGTGATGAGTTTGAGGTAGGTGCTCGCGTTGCATGCATGGGTGCTGGATATGCGTTACATGCGACGCACGCCGTTGTGCCGAAGAACCTATGTGTCCCAATACCAGAACATGTAAGCCATGAAGAGGCATCATTCGTCCACCTTGCATCTACAGCATTGCAAGCCATAAGGAGGGCAGAACTACAGTTAGGCGAATATGTGGCTGTGTTCGGCTTAGGCATAATCGGGCAAGTTATATGCCAGCTCGCTAAGTTGTGCGGGGCTTTCGTCATCGCTTTTGATAGGATTCCAATGAGGCTAAACACAGCAAAAGAGCTTGGCACAGATTATGTTGTGAACTTACAAAACAAAAACGCTGTTGAGGAAGCCTTTAAATTCACTGAGGGCTTCGGCATAGATTGTGGGTTCATCGCATTCGGTGGCGATGCAACTGAGACATTTTCATTGCTTCAACAGATGATGAAAACAGCTCCAGACACACACAAGATGGGAAGGATTGTAGTAGTTGGAGGGTGCAGTGCAAGCCTTAACTTCCCAGTTCCATTTGGCAACATGGATATAAGAGCCTCTTCAAGAACTGGTCCTGGGTATCACGATGAGGCATGGGAGAGAGGAGCAAACTATCCACCTGTATTCATCCGTTGGGATACACGCTCAAACATGAAACTAATCATCAAACTGATTGCGGATGGTAGGTTGAATGTTCGTCGCCTTATCACACACGAATTTCCATTAGATGAAGCAGAAAGGGCGTGCGAACTTTTGATTGAGCATCCTGACCAAGCGCTTGGGGTTGTCTTAAAGCCTGCTTAGAAAGCTCCGTAACCAGTGATAACAGCCCTGATAGTCTTTGCGAGTATAGCTAAATCAAGGATGAGAGAGCGATTTCGCACATAGTAGAGATCAAGCTTCACCCACTCATCAAAACTTAGCAAGTTGCGTCCACTCACTTGCCAGATGCATGTTAACCCCGGCTTGATGCTCAATATCTCACGGTGTGTTGGGTTTGATGGATCAAATTCATCAAGCGGATGAGGGCGAGGTCCAACTAAGCTCATCTCCCCTTTAAAGACATTGAAGAGCTGTGGCAATTCATCCAAACTATATTTGCGCAAAAACATACCAAAAGGTATTACCCTCGGATCCCGACGAAGCTTAAATCCTCCTTCCATGTCACTCATAGCCCATAAAGATGCCCTCATCTTTTCAGCGCCGACGAACATCGTCCGAAACTTGTATAGCAGAAAGACTTTCCCATCTTTTCCATATCTTGGTTGACGGAACAGCACGGGTCCAGGCGAAGAAAGCTTTATCAAAAGGGCTATAAGGAGCATGAATGGAAGGGAGATGAACACGAGGATCAAAGAGCCAAATATGTCAATCATGCGTTTCGTGCATTCATAAGAGATAGAGTTCAGTTTGGTGAGGGCATGCGGAACATTCGTTTCCCTTGATGCCACACCTTCGTTGCTTTTTTGCTCTTCACTTACGATTGTGATTCCATCCATAGCACTATAAACTCCCCTATCGCCTCGGCTTTAATCTGCTTGAGTATCAGATGCGTTCTCATGCTTCGTGCTACAACTCCGTTCTGTATCCTCCAATGTTGGACACAAGCGAGGCAACAAAAGTTGATACCTTAATGAAGCTCTTCAAATGCTTCCTTTAAGCTTGGACTGAGGGAGCGAATGTGAGGGTTCAAAAACTAAGTCTCACGAATGCGCACATAGCTTACGACATCTTTTACTCCGGGCATCCTGCGTATAATCTCAACAACTCTATTAAACCTATCGCGGACGCTCTCTTGCGATTTATCACCTTTAGCCCTTACAACAAACCCGTAAAGGTTGATCGTGCCACCGTAGTTGACCACCTCAAGGCGAGATATGTCCAAGTTGGCTTTGTTAAACTCGCGCCTTATCTTCATAACGAGTTCTTGCACACTTGGCTTATGCAAATCATACCTACGCATTTCCTATCACCTCATTGAGTCAACTCCAAATATTAGTCTATCCACTGTGGCGAGGAGGAAAAGGCGTTGCTGTATGCTCCTTTTCCCCTCCGTAACTAACACTTGCCGAGTAAGTATTTCTCTCCTTGCTACATTTCCGAAGGTGTCTTCTTCAACCACTTCAAAGCGCATATTGTGAGCCCCTTCCTTCGCTGGTTGCATCGTGAGACGCAACACGAGTGAGTCGCTTTTAACCTCTGTCATGTCATATGTCCATGTTATACTGCCATTGGCTTCAATGCTCTTTTTAGGTGGTGGTGAAATAGAGCGTATTGAGAAAGCATTGAGCACATCGGCAGGTATGATTATGTGGAACCTTGCTGGATTAGTCCCCTTTGCTTTTGGCTTAACGAGCGTTACGGTGAGCAATTCCCCTTTCCTTACATGCCCACGACAGGTAATCGTTGCTTCTGTCAAATTTCCCCTTGGTTGTGGGAGTAGGCTTAAAACCACAACGATTATGCTGAGGATAAGGCTCGTCAGTATGCAGGCGATGGCGCTCTCCTTCGGCATCACTCGCAACGGTGATATGGTGAGCGTTGAAACATACCAATCACAATCACGCACATCTTCACCACTTACAACCGGGGCTTCTTTAGCACCAACACATTTGATCCCTTCACCTCTATAGTGCTTGCAGTAGCGACATTTCCTCAAGTTCTCATGACATATGTGACAAACAGGGAATGTAAAATGCCCCTCGTATACGACCGTGCCACACCTTGGACACCTTAAGGCAAGCATCTCCAATTTGCCTCCAGAGCATTCATTTAGCATCCTCATACTTCATTGTGGAGTCAAAACACAACATATGCTATGGGCAAGCGACCTCAACCAGTGCATGCGTTACGGTAACTTTAGTATTCGGTGCACTTGCGGTATGACGCGGATATCCTTTAGAAGCTCTCCAACAACACAAACAACACGCCAAACCAAATCAATGTTCGGAGGCTGCTTCACACCGGTTGAAGGCGTAACTGGTTGTATGACAAGAGGGATGTTCACATCAACACCTGCGATGAGCTTCGCTGCCTCCTTAACCTCACCCATGTCTATATCGTGAGTGACGATGAGCTTTGTGTATATGAGTTTCCCTTCGCCAACACATAGCTTTAAGGTCCGCTTCAACTCATCCCAGTTCAATGGCTCATCGGTGGTTGAGGGCAATTTTACATCGGCTGATACAGCATCAGTGTATTGGATCAAACTCGGGAGAGGCTCAAAGAGGTCGCCCTGTGTCTCAAGGATGGTGAACATACCTCTACCCTTAAGGTTCTTCAAAAGCGCCCTACAGAAATGAGGTTGCAAGAGTGGCTCACCACCAGTAACGCAGGCATGGCGGATGAAGCTGGCACGCTCAAAAGAGCTCACAAAAGCTTCCAAAAGCTCGTTTGCCGATACTGGGTTTTTAAGCTGCTTTATAACATCGCTTGAGAATGGTCTTCGTATGAGCACCTCATTCGGTGTTTCCCATGCATACTTTGTATCACAATAAGCACAACGCCTGTTGCAACCAGAGAGCCTTATGAATGCTGTTGGCACTCCAACGAATATACCTTCGCCTTGGACGCTTACAAATGCTTCAACTGCTTCACCAAGTGGTTCAACTGCGCAAGCCATATTCCGAGAGGACCTCTTGCAAGTAAGCGATTGACTGCCTTGCAATGTTTTCAGCGCCCGGTGAGAAGTCAAACACTTCAACAGACAAAAAACCATCGTAGCCTATCTCGGAGAGAGCTTTAACTATTGGTCTGTAATCCGTTTCCCCCATGCCCGGACCAAGCATGTTTGCATCGTTTACATGCACATGCTTCAAATACGGTGCAGCTTCAAAAATGAGTTGCTCAATTGGGCGCCCCTCACTAAGCATTGCTTTAACATCAACCATGAGCTGGAAGTTCGGATGCGAGACTGACTCAACAAGCTTAATTGCCTCTTGCACGCTGTTGATGAAGTCAGTCTCATTTGGTGAAAGCGCTTCTATGCATATGGTGACATCACACCTTTCTGCCTCCGACATCACATTTGAGAATGTGCGCACGGTTCTTTCCCACGCATCAGTATAACTTTCGCCCTCAATCAATCTTCTCTGCTTTGGCGACCCAAAAACCATTATTCGCCCACCTATGTCGGCACAAAAGTGAATCAGGGCTTTGAGGTAGTCTTCCGTTCGCTTGCGCACAGATTCATCAGGTGAGTGTATGTGCAACCCTTCTGGCTTGACGAGCAACCAATGCAAACCGACGACCTCAATTCCAAAAGAGTTAGCCGAAGACCTAATCTGGTTTCGTCTTGCCTTTGATAATTCACGCACATCATCAGCGAGCGTGAAAGGGGCTATCTCAACACCTTCATAACCGATGGACGCTGCGAACTCAAAAACCCTCTCAATATCCCATCCGACGAACATCTCATTGCATATTGCGAGCTTCATCATTACCTACCTCTCCTTTCCCTGCTCACTTCAAGGCGTAGATTAAAACCTGTCTAAACCAAAACCCGATTTGAGAAGCATAGCGCATCAAGCGCAACGATGGCATTCATTAAAGTTAGTGAACATTGCTCGGTTGTGACTAATAATAGATGTGGCATTTGTGTTGGTGACTTTGGAATCGTTGAGGTGAACATGCATGAACAAAACCCAATTGAAGAGGGCTGTGCTTGAACAACTCGTAAGCATGTCAAGGGCGCTCGGCGAGCCAAACCGAGAATATGTAGTTTTGGGCGAGGGAAACACATCGGCCAAGATTGACGAAAACTCGTTTTATGTGAAAGCGAGTGGCTTCTCACTCTCCGATATAACTGGTGAGGGATTTGTTGAGGTCAACTTCGAACCAGTCCTTGAGATGCTCACCTATGAGCACCTATCGGACGAAGAAATTGAAAAGTGCCTAAATGAAGCGAAAGCAGATCCATCGTGCAAATATAAGCCATCTGTTGAGACAATGTTTCATGCGTTTTTGCTGTGCCTGCCGAATGTGAAGTTTGTTGGGCACACACATCCAGTTGCGCTCAACTCAATACTTTGCTCTGTTAGGAGTAGAGAGGCATTTAGCGGACACATGTTTCCTGAGGCAATAGTTTGCTGTGGCATAGAGCCAGTTTACATTGAGTATGCAGATCCGGGGCTTGAACTCGCAAAAGCAATACAAAGGGGCGTAAACGAGCATCTTGAAAAATATGGTGAACCACCAAAGTCAATCTTGCTTGAAAACCACGGGCTTATAGCGCTTGGCTCAACACCTAAAGAGGTGGAAACGATAACAATCATGTGGGTCAAAATAGCGAAGATACTCCTCGGCACATACATTCTCGGGGGACCTCGCTTCTTAAGCGAGGAGCAAGTGAAGCGCATTTATACTCGCCCTGATGAAAAGTATCGGCAGAAGCTCATATTTGAGAAGGAGTGATGGAAATGCAATTGGCAGAGGAAAAGGATAAGGGATTGGAAGATGTGCTTGAAATTTATCGTTCGGCGAAACATAAATTGCCTAAGAACATGCTGGCATGGTTGCTACATGGTCCTGGCATGGAGAATTTCGGCAAGGACAAGCTGCCCGAAGAAATACCTTTGCCAAAGCATGCGGATAACGAACTGCTCGCACGCGTAGACGCTGTTGGTGTTTGCTTCAGCGACGTAAAGATAATCAACCTCGGAGGCAAACACCCACGCTTGTATGGGAGAGACCTCTCAAAAGAACCGATAACGCCGGGGCATGAAGTTTCTTTGACCATCGTCTCAGTTGGGGAGAAGCTCAGGGATAGATTCAAAGTTGGTGAGCGATACATTGTCCAGGCGGATATTTACTACAAAGGTGTTGGACTGGCTTATGGTTATGTCCTCCCCGGCGGATACGAGCAGTATTGCATCATTGGCAAAGAGATACTCTACGGCGACGATGGCTGTTACCTGATACCAGTCAAAGATGAGTGCGGATATGCAGAAGCAGCCCTTACGGAACCTTGGGCTTGCGTTGAGGCTTCATACTCAATCAAACCAAGGGACGGAATTAAAAACGATGGGATATGTTGGTTCATCGGGACAAGCAATGCAAAGTTTGATCAATATGAGCTAAGCGAAGGTATTGAGCGAAATAAGCATCCAAGGAAGATCGTAGCAACAGGGCTTCAGGGGAGAATAAAGCTTTTGATAAGGGAGCGAGCAAGGGCTCTTGGTATACCATTCGTTGAAACGGATACGCTTGAGAAGATTGATGTTGATGAGCTTGTGAGCAAGGAATCGGACGGGAGAGGATTTGATGATGTTATTGTCCTCGGTAGTGGTTCGGCAGAAGCTATATCAAAGGCGTTCTCATGCCTCGCTAAAAACGGCGTTTTGAACATCGTTGCATCTGAGCCGATGAATGAGCCAGCCGAAGTAGATGTTGGACGAATACACTATGATGGCATCCTTATGGTCGGAACAAAAAGCCTTGATATCTCACACGGCTACATATCTGTGCGAGGAAGTGAGCCAAAAGGTGGCGGTGCAATGTATATCATCGGCGTCGGCGGTCCGATGGGACAAATGCACCTACTGCGTGCGCTTGATTCAAAAGAGCCACCGAGGCTCATAGTCGCAACAGATATTGATAGCTCACGCTTGTCATACTGCAAGGAGCGATATTTGGAGAAAGCAAAGAAAGCAAATGTTGAGCTATTACTGCTGAACCCGAAGGAGCTCGGTGAAAGGTTTGATACAGAGCTACGAAATGCAGTTGGGGATAAAGGATTTGACGACATTATCCTCTTAGCACCCATACCCAAGTTGATTGAAGATGCACAACGATGGCTCGGTGAAAACGGCTTCATGAACCTCTTCGCTGGTCTCCCGAAGGGGACAAAGGTGAGGCTTGATGTAACAGGCATATACATGCGAGGGCAAAGGTATGTTGGGAGCAGTGGCTCAAGTATTGCCGATTTAGTTGTCGCACTCTCAAAGACGGAACGAGGTGAGATACGCCCAAACATGTCCGTGGCAGCGATAGGAGGGATAAAAGCAGTTTGGGAGGCGATAAAGGCTGCCGAGGAAGGTCGCTTCCCTGGGAAGATAGTCATATTCCCACACATTGATATTGAGCTTATGCCAATTTCGGAATTGAAAGATCGTCTCCCGAATGTGGCTTCAAAACTCGCACCAGATGGTAGCTGGACAAAAGAAGCAGAAGATGAACTGCTTCGGTGCTTCTTGAAAGTTGAACCGGCTGACGAGGAAGAGCTGAAGTCAAGAGGTCCGTTCATTACTGCACAACTTGAAACACCCAAAAGGCTTAAAGGAAAGGTAGCCATTGTAACCGGTGCAGCACAAGGGCTTGGAGAAGCAATCGCTATGAGGTTAGCACAGGAAGGCGCAAATGTAGTCGTAGCTGACATAAATCAAGTTGGAGCAGTAGCAGTTGCAGAGGCGATTAAAAAACGCTACGGTGTTAAAGCGATAGGAGTAAAGGTTGATGTGACAAAGGAAAGCGATGTTGAAGAAATGGTCAGAAGAACTCTTGATGAGTTTGGGCGAATAGATATACTTGTTGCAAACGCTGGGATACTCATCTCAGGTGCGATAACCGAGTTTGATGTTGAAGCATGGAAACGCGTTATTGATGTTAACCTTGTCGGATACATGATTTGTGCAAAGCATGTCGCCAAAGTGATGATTGAGCAAAGGAGCGGTGTCATTATCCAGATAAACTCAAAGAGCGGTAAGAAGGGGAGTTACAAAAACTCGGCATATGCATCAAGCAAGTTTGGCGGTATAGGGTTGACTCAGAGTTTGGCGCTTGAACTGGCTCCATACGGTGTGCGAGTGAACGCAGTCTGCCCAGGAAACTTGCTTGACTCACCACTCTGGGTGAGAAGCTTGTATGAGCAATATGCGAAGCGGTGGGGTATAACTCCTGAGGAGGTTAGAAGGAAGTATGAGGAGCAAGTTCCACTGAAGCGAGGATGCACATACGATGATGTTTGCAACGCTGTTGTTTTCTTGGCTTCCGATGAATCTTCGTATATCACAGGAGAGGCAATAAATGTTGATGGTGGACAGGAGATGGGGAGGTGAGGAGCATTAGAGATGGGTAGCTACAATAAGGACAAAAAAGTGAAAAGGGTGGTGAAGGTCTACTTTGGCATAAACGGTGCGTTCCTGACGAGGCGTTGGGAAGAGCCGGAAAACTTCATGCGCCTAACGAAAGAGTGTGGATATTGCTACCACGAGTTTTGTGCTGATGTCCTTGACCCATTCTTCCATGGTGATAAGAGCTACCAACTTGAGACAGCTCGCAAGATAAGGGAAGCTGCACACAAATATGGTGTCACCATAACTGACTATTACACGGGTGTGGCAACACACCGCTTCCATGGGCTATCGCACAGTGATAAAAGGGTGAGAGAAAGGATGAAGCAATGGATCATTGAGGCAATGGACATAGTCCTTGAGATGGGCACGGACAGAATAGGTGGACACTGGGATGCAATATCGGTTGAAGTGTTAAGTGACCCAAAGCGCACAAGCATCGCCATTGAAAACATATACGAGCAGTTCCGCCAGCTCGCTGTCATCGGTAAGCAAAAAGGCATCGCTGCGATCTACAACGAGCAAATGTATATCCCAAGTGAGATACCGTGGACGATGCAGCAAGCTGAAGAGTTTCTGATAGCGGTAAACAAGGATAACGATGGATGCCCAGTCAGAATCACGATAGACACAGGGCATCAGGCTGGTATGCACTATGGGTTAGAAGGTCCAGACCTTGACTACACTGAATGGATAAAGCGATTTGGAGCAATCGCCGAAGTGATTCACATCCAGCAAACAACGCCAGATGCAAGCTGTCACTGGGCTTTCACTGAGGAATATAACAAACTCGGGCATGTCAGAATTGAGAAGGTCATTGATGCACTCAAATATTCGCATGCCCATTACCATGAACAACCGTTTGCACCGTATGTGCCACCCGCAGAAAAAACTTTCCTCATCGCCGAAATAATTCCACCATCAACTAAGCCTGAAAGCGTCCTCCTTAGGGAGCTCACAGAAACAGCGAATTACCTTCGCCAATTCATCCCAGATGACGGTTTGGAAATAATCGTTGAAGAGAACGCTGAAGAGAACACCAATTGAGGTAGCAAAAAGAAGTGGCACCACTTCATATGTGGTGCCACCCCTTTATGTCGTCACCTAACTTTTAGACCGTCTTAATGCTACTGTTAACTGTCACGAAGAGGTTTCGGATGCGCTCGCCAAGTAGCGTCAATATAGCGATGCAAACGAGCGCAATCAACGAAACCAACAGCCCATACTCAAGCAGCGTTTGCCCTTCACTCTCAAGGAGTAAACGCTTCAACATCCTTTCTCACCTCCTTCATTCTGTAGTTGCGTCATCATCAGTATAACCACTTTTGATGATGTTGTCAACCCGTCTACCCTCGCACATAAGCTCATGCTGTTATGATGCTGTTATTAACCGTCACGAAGAGGTTTCGGATGCGCTCGCCAAGCAGCGTCACAATAGCGATACAAACGAGCGCAATCAACGAAACCAACAGCCCATACTCAAGCAACGTCTGCCCCTCGCTCTCAAAGAGTAAACGCTTCAACATCCTTTCTCACCTCCTTCATTCTGTAGTTGCGTCATCATCAGTATAACCACTTTTGATGATGTTGTCAACCCGTCTACCCTCGCACATAAGCTCATACTGTTATGATGCTGTTATTAACTGTCACGAAGAGGTTTCGGATGCGCTCGCCAAGCAGCGTCACAATAGCGATACAAACGAGCGCAATCAACGAAACCAACAGCCCATACTCAAGCAGCGTTTGCCCTTCGCTCTCAAGGAGTAAACGCTTCAACATCCTTTCTCACCTCCTTCATTCTGTAGTTGCGTCATCATCAGTATAACCACTTTTGATGATGTTGTCAACCCGTCTACCCTCGCACATAAGCTCATACTGTTATGATGCTGTTATTAACTGTCACGAAGAGGTTTCGGATGCGCTCGCCAAGCAGCGTCACAATAGCGATACAAACGAGCGCAATCAACGAAACCAACAGCCCATACTCAAGCAGCGTCTGCCCCTCACTCTCAAAGATTAGACGCCTCAACATCCCTCTTCACCTCCATTCATCTTGGGGTTGTGTCAATATTAGTATAACTCACCCTGATGTTGTTGTTAATCCTCCCCCTCACGCAATCCTACTTTTGCACCTTCTTCAAAAATGACCTTCTTCAAAACGTTGATAGTTCAACTAAGCCCTAACTTGCTGGATTTGTTCATGCGCTACACCTACTGGGCGTTGCAGAACTTCCTGCGGTAGGCGATGTGTGAGCGCTATAGCTAAAGCTTCCTCAACCGTCTTGCAGTAATGGAATTTGAGATCGTGCATAACTTCCTTAGGGAGGTCACGCACATCCTTCTCGTTCTCCTTTGGCAGGATGACTTCTTTCAGTCCTGCCCTGTGAGCTGCAAGTATCTTTTCTCTTATCCCACCAACTGGCAATAATTTCCCTCGCAACGTTATCTCGCCAGTCATGCCAACATCTCTACGCACTGGTATGCCAGTCAGTGCTGATACCAATGCAACGAGCATAGCGATACCTGCTGAAGGACCATCTTTTTGGATGGCGCCAGCAGGGACATGAATATGGATATCCGTCTTTTCAAAGAAGCGAGCGTCTATGTTCATCCTGCGAGCTATTGAGCGCGCATAGCTGACGGCGATTTGAGCGCTTTCCTGCATCACATCCCCAAGTTGCCCCGTCAAAAACAGTTGTCCGCCCCCCTCGTTCAGGAGTATTTCCACAAAGAGTATATCCCCTCCACCCTCTGTCCATGCCAAAGCTGTTGCCATCGCTATTTCATCTTGCTCTTCCATTCTGCCAAACAGATATTGCCTTGGACCAAGGAACTTCTCAACTCGGTTATGTGTTACTGTTATTGTTTTCGTCACACCCTTTGCTACTTTAACTGCTACTTTCCTAAAGATTGATGAAAGCGCTCTCTCAAGGTTACGCACGCCAGCTTCTTGGGTGTAGTTGCGAATGATTGTTTTAATTGCTTCGTCGGTGATCTTAACATGGGATGGCTTTAACCCGTGACTCTTCAACCCCTTCGGAATGAGGAAATGGCGCGCTATCATGAGCTTTTCATACTCGGTGTATCCTGGGAAGTGGATTATTTCAAGCCTATCAAGGAGAGCTGGAGGAATCGTATGAGTCACATTCCCAGTCAAGATGAACATAACCTTTGATAGGTCAAACGGCACTTCAATGTAGTGATCACTGAATGCATGGTTCTGTTCCGGGTCTAAAGCCTCAAGGAGAGCAGCTGCCGGATCCCCTCTGAAGTCAACACCTATCTTGTCTATCTCGTCCAACATGAAGACAGGATTTTTTACGCCAACAGTGCGTATGGCTTGAATTATTCGTCCCGGAAGCGCTCCAACATAGGTTCGCCTGTGCCCTCTTATTTCGGCTTCGTCCCTTATGCCACCAAGTGAGATACGAACAAATTTTCGTCCCATTGCTCTCGCTATTGACTTTCCAACGGATGTTTTTCCAGTGCCCGGTGGACCGATGAAGCACAAGATGGGACCTTTCGTCTCCTTTGAGAGCTTTCGCACAGCAAGGAACTCAATAACCCTTTCTTTCACATCTTTCAAGCCATAGTGGTCTTCATCAAGGATGCGTCTCGCTTTCTCTATGTCTATGTTATCCTTGGTGTATTTGTTCCATGGGAGCGATATGAGCCAATCAAGGTAAGTCCTTATGACAGCTGCCTCAGGCGCAAGCGGTGACATCTTCTCAAGCCTTTCAATCTCCCTCAAAGCAACTTCACGCGCTTGCTCTGTCATCTTTGCCTTCTCAACCTTTTCACGCAACTCTTCTATCTCGGCAGCAAATGAATCTCGCTCACCAAGCTCTTCCTGAATAGCTTTCAAGCGCTCTCTCAAGATGAACTCCTTCTGCGATTCACCCACTCCTTCTTTGACTCGGTTTTCAATCTCACGCTCAATCTCAATGATCTGCAGTTCGCGCACAAGCATGTTGACGACCATCCTCAGGCGTTCCTTGTGGTCAATGACCTCAAGGAGTTGTTGCTTCTCCTCAAATTTAATCTCAAGATATGATGCGATTGTATCTGCGAGTCTACCTGGGGTGCTTATTGTGGCAATCGTTGGGAGTATCTCTGGTGGTATTGTCCGACTTTGCTGAACGAGCTTCTCAAAGCTCTGTTTTGCGACCCTCATCCAAGCGTGTATCTCCAGATCTGAAGCATCAACAGTATCTTGTGGTTCGTCCAATATTTCAACCTGCGCCAATATGAATGGCTCTTCTCTCACGAACTTAAGTAAGCGGGCTCTGAATCTTCCTTCAACAAGCACTTGTATATTCCCATCGGGCATCCTTGTTGGACGCATAAGTTCGGCTACAACGCCGACTCTGAAAACATCTTCTTCGCTTGGCTCAGGGGTGAGAGGATTTCGCTGTGCCACAAGGAAAACAAGCTGGTCTGAGTTGATTGCTTCCTCAAGGGCTCTTAGAGACCTCTGCCTGCCTATAAGCAATGGCATTATCACATTCGGGAAAACAACGAGCCCAGGAAGCGGTATAGTCGGAAACAAACGAGCTTCTTTTTTCTCCTCTTGCATCTCTCAGATGCACCTCTTTCGTTTTCTTCAACACACCTTTTCCTCAACAACATTATCCAACGAGTCGCCATTGCGCAAGATGATTGGTTTCCTACGCCCCTTCGCCACTTCAGCCGTAATGATGCACTTCTTTATGCTCCTGTCCGACGGAACTTCAAACATCACATCAAGCATTATCTCTTCAAGGATGCTTTTAAGCGCCCTTGCCCCCATCTTACGCTCAAGAGCTTCTGTGGCAATCGCTTCAAGTGCATCTTGAGTGAACTCAAGTTGCACACCGTCAGCCTGAAGCATCTTTTGGTATTGCTTTATAAGCGCATTCTTCGGTTCCGTGAGAACGCTTATGAGCGCATCCTTATCAAGCGCATCAAGCGTGGCTATAACATGCATCCTGCCAACAAACTCAGGTATGAAGCCGTATTTGAGCAAATCCTCAGGCATCACATGCCTCAGTATGTTCCCTACGTTTTTCTTTGAAACATCTTTCGCTGACGCACCAAAACCCATCCTATGCTCACGAAGCCTTTGCTCAATTATCTTCTCCAAGCCCTCAAAAGCACCACCACATATGAACAGGATGCCAGTTGTATCCATCTGGATGAACTCCTGATGTGGGTGTTTCCTTCCACCTTGCGGTGGAACATTTGCTATTGTCCCCTCAAGTATTTTGAGCAACGCTTGCTGAACACCCTCACCAGATACATCCCTCGTTATTGATGGGCTATCAGATTTGCGAGCTATCTTGTCTATCTCGTCTATGTAGACTATGCCTCTTTGTGCTGCTTGGAGGTCGCCACCAGCAGCATGATACAACTTGAGCAAAATGTTCTCAACATCTTCGCCAACATAGCCAGCCTCAGTGAGCGTAGTTGCATCAGCTATAGCAAATGGAACATCAAGGAGCTTAGCTAAAGTCCTCGCAAGAAGCGTTTTACCCGAACCAGTTGGTCCGATCAGCAATATGTTGCTCTTCTCAATTTCAACATCATCTGAGCTTTCCGCCATCGCTATGCGCTTGTAATGGTTGTAGACAGCTACTGAGAGGATTCTTTTAGCTCTCTCTTGCCCAACCACGTATTGATCTAAGAAAGCGTGTATTTCCTTCGGCGTTGGTATACGTTCAAGCTTGAAGCCAAAACGGCTTTGCTGTTTTCGCCTTGGAACATCAAACCCGAGCACCTCATTGCAAAGCAGGACACAGTCTGAACATATGTTTACCCCCGGACCAACAACTATGCTCTGAACTTCGCTCCTGTGCCTGCCACAGAAGGAACAGCGCACATCTTCCCTTCCGCTCCTATCAAAAGGGAGCATAGCTTGCCTACCTCCTTAGCGAGTTATGCTGCCTTCTCTTCAGCTTTCCTGCGGCGCATTAACACATGGTCAACTATACCGTATTCGAGCGCCTCCTCCGCTGACATGAAGAAACTACGGTCAGTATCACGCTCAATCCTTTCAATCGGCTGACCTGTGCACTCAGCGAGTATCTCGTTGATGAGCCTTCTCACCCTGCTTATCTCCTGAGCATATATCTCAACATCTGTTGCCTGTCCACTAACCCCTCCCCAAGGTTGGTGAATCATGATGCGGGAATTTGGGAGGGCATACCTCTTCCCCTTAGCACCAGCTGCAAGCAATACTGCTGCCATACTCGCAGCTTGCCCGATGCAGTATGTAGCTACATCTGGTTTGACGAACTGCATCGCATCGTATATCGCCAACCCAGCCGTAACAGAGCCTCCGGGGCTATTTATGTAGAGGTCAATCGGTGCTTCGTCATCCTCTTTCTCAAGGAAAAGGAGCTGGGCTATAACTACGTTCGCAACATGGTCGTTTATTTCGCCACCCAAAAAGATGATGCGGCTCTTAAGTAAGCGCGAATAGATGTCATAAGCCCTTTCACCTCTACCGGTTTCTTCAATGACCCATGGTATCAGCATCCCTTCACCCCCCTTGGGCAGACTTGAGGTCTAAGATCGTCTTGTGATGTCAATCCTTGGTCTCGGCTTCCTGTTCATTTTCACTTGTTTGTTTACCCTCCTCTTTGCCTGTAGCGATGTCAGCAAGGAAATCCATCACCTTCTCCCTGAGCAACTGCCAACGGGCTGAAGAAAGGAACTCTAAAACCTCATCCTCGTTAAGCTCGTTTGGTGTCCTTCCGGACCTCTTAATAAGCGTTAAGGCATACTCGCTAACATCTTCTTCTGAGACTGTAATGCCCTCTCGCTTCGCAACCTCCTCAATAATGAACCTTAGCTTGACCGCCCTCTCACCACCTTCCATCGCCTCTTTGCGAAACTCATCTAAAGTTTTTTTCGTCATCTGTTCCCACACTTGCACTGGTATTCCATCACGCCTCAACTGTTCAAGCATGTTTCTAACGGCATCTTCAGAAAGTGCTTCCACGAATGTCTTTGGTATTACCACCTCACATATTCGCAGAAGCTCATCCTCAATGCGCCTTATTAGTTCCCTTCGAGCTTCTCTCTCCTTCCTAAACCATATTTCGCTACGCACTTCTTCCTTCAGCTCTTCAAAAGTTTCAAAACCAGCAGCGAGCTTCGCGAACTCGTCATCAAGTTCTGGTAGTTCCCTTGCTTCAACAGCCTCAACACGAAACCATACCCTACAATTCTTCCCAGCCAACCGCTCGTTTGGGAAATCCTCAGGAAAGACAACCTCAACTTCACCTTCATCGCCGGCTTTCTTTCCAAGCACATGTTCGTTGAGTGGCGGGAACCAATACCCTTCACCAGCTGTCATAAGTGTCGTGCGCTCCTCGCCATCAGCTTCATCAACAGGCGTAATGCGATAACGCAACCTCACCCTATCCCCAACTTGCGCCTCCCTTGATTCATCAAGCCTGAATCTGGGGAAACGCTCGCGAAGCCTTTGGAGCTCTTCTTCAACATCCTCTTCTGTTACCTCAACTGATGGTTCCTCAACCCTTATGCTTCTGTAATCGCCCAGCTTTATTTCCTTGCATACTGCCAAGTCTGCTTCAAACATTAGCCCCTCCTCTTCACTGAAGTGTTTAAGTTGCAGCCTTTGGACCATGAGAGGAAGAAGTTCCTCCCTTGAGATAGCCTCCTCGTAAGCCTTTGATATAAGTCCTTCAAGCAGTTGAGAGCGAATGTTCTCATCGCCTACATGCCTTCTTATGATTGCATCTGGAGCTTTCCCGGGTCTGAAGCCACGCACATGTATCATGCGCCTCAGTTGGTTCATTAGATGCCGAAGCTCCCTCTGCACCTCTTCGGGCGGAACTCCTACAGTCAACCTGATGACAGCAGGCTCAACCTCCACTGATTCAAGATGTGAGAGCCTCATTACTCTTCAACCTCCTATCACAAAACAAAATGGAGCGGGCGACGGGATTTGAACCCGCGACCTTCAGCATGGCAAGCTGACGCTCTAACCACTGAGCTACGCCCGCTCCACCAACTCCCTTGTAACCTTCAAAAGTTGCACCATCACATAGTATGTCACTCATCTTGTGGTCCTGTCTAATGGCTTCAATGGGCGAGGGGAGACTCGAACTCCCACGGGCTATGCCCACCGGATCCTAAGTCCGGCGCGTCTGCCAATTCCGCCACTCGCCCATTAATTGCATTTTAGCGCACATCTCTACAACAAACATGATGCCAAAACAGAAACTGCCTATCACCCTCTAACAGCCTTCAATAGAAACACCCGCTGACTCGCACATGGAAACCAACTTGCCAACCAATGGCTTATCAATCAGCAACTTGATGTGAAGCGCACCATTGCATACCTCTTCGCTTAAAACGGAAGCATGCTCATAAATCCAGCCGAGCAACTCACACCCGTTCATAGGAACCACCAGCTTGAATTCAACTTGGCGTTGCCTGCGGTATTCCGCTTCTATCCTTTCCTTCAGCTCACAAATGCCCTCTCCAGTGAGTGCTGAAACAATGCACGCGTTTGGAAAGCGTCTTAGCAAAGCTTCTCTATCAACATTCGGCGGGAGCAAGTCCGCTTTGTTTAATACGAGGATGGTTGGTTTACCTGATGCTCCTATCTCAACGAGAGTCCTTTCCACAACCTTTATTTGCTCTTCCATTCGTGGGTGCGATAGATCAGCTACATGAAGCAAAAGGTCTGCTGAGCGGACCTCAGCAAGCGTTGCATGAAATGAAGCTATAAGCTGATGCGGGAGATTGTTTATAAAGCCAATTGTGTCCGTCAAAAGCACTTTCTGACCATGCTCCAACACGAGCACCCTCGTGGTCGCATCAAGTGTAGCAAATAGCCTGTCTTCAACATAAACACCAGCCTTCGTTAAAGCGTTCATCAAAGTTGATTTGCCCACATTCGTGTATCCTACAAGAGAGACATTGAAAAGCTCACTCCTTCTGCGCACTTGCAATTCGGTGCGCATGTTTATCTCTTGCAACTGTCTTCGCAACTCCGTCATCTTCCTGTAAGCCCTGCGCCTATCAAGCTCAATCTGCTTCTCACCCGGTCCACCCCTCACCCCAGGTGCGCCTTCCGTCCTTGAAAGGTGTGTCCACATATGCCTGAGGCGCGGAAGCTCATATTCAAACCTTGCAAGCTCAACTTGCAATTTAGCTTGCTTAGTGCGAGCCCTCTTTGCGAAGATGTCCAAGATGAGCTCCGTGCGGTCAATCACCCTCCTACCAATTAACTGTTCAAGGTTGCGAACTTGCGCTGGTGAAAGCTCGTGGTCAAACACAACAATGTCTATATTCTTCCTAACGCATTCTTCGGCTATTTGCTGAGCCTTCCCTTTCCCGATAAAGTATGCTGGGTCAATGTTCTTTCTCCTTTGCTTAACCCTCCCTACAACGATTGCTCCAGCTGTGTCAGCGAGAGCCTCAAGTTCGTCAAGCGATGCCTCAAGCTCATCAGGGCTGTTTAAGCCATCTATAACTACACCAACAAGCAAACACCTTTTACGAGGCTCAACAAATTCTATTTTGGTTGCTTGAGGCAATTCTCTCTCACCCCCAATTTATTCATTGTTGACTCTTCCTACCATATCTTGCTGGGCATTTTGTTAGAAGCTGTCTGGCAACGAAGACATCACCTTCAAATTTACCAACGACAACTACATGGCTTATATGCTCAAACCCAGATGGTAAAGCACCACTGTAGCGCACAAGTGCTCTCGCTCTATGTGCATCCTCTATGATGAATTCAACGCAGTTGAGTTCTTCGTTGTAGCGCACCGTCCCATCAACTAACTTCCCATAGACTTGCGATATGCCAAACGCGGATTTAGCCTCATCAAGTGTTCTATAGACTAACAATGTCCCGCGTAACATAGTCAGCCAATATGCTGGAACAGCAACAATTGCAACAAGCACTGCGACAACGAGAAACTTAATCTTGTCCGATGCTCTTCGAGACACGCTCAAACTCACCTTCCAACAAGTTTATCTTCGCCTCCAAGCGCCAAAGGTAGAGAAATAGAGAGAGCCATGCTACAAGCCATGCCATAAACAGTGGCATCCAATCAATCACTTAAACCACCCCTTGTGCGCAACAAAACCAATCTATACTCAAGCCACTTGCACGAAGCGCACAACCTTATTAAGCAGACACAAAGCAAGATGTGAGCAATGATTGATAGAAGCAAAACGATGCGATAATCTGTGCCCATGCTTCCTTTGCTCAAAAGCACCCTCTGCGGATGCAGTGATGGAAGCCAGTTGAGCAACACAAAGTAATTTACGAAAGATGCAAACGCAGCTACGACACTATAGGCTGATGAGGCGATTGCTTTTTGCTCCTCCCCTTCAACAGCGCTTCGCAAAGCGAAATACGCACAATAAGCTGATAGCACAACAATCATCGTCACTTGCCTTGGATCCCAATTCCAAAATGTGCCCCACGCATACTTAGCCCATATAGCTCCAGTCAATGTCGCAACGAAGGCGTAAAGCAAACCAACCTCAGCTGATGCGCAGGAGAGCAAATCAAAGCGGATATCCCTCCAACGCAAGTATGTAGCACCATAGTATGCTGCTATGACGAAAGCCAAAAAACTAACGACAGCAAACGGCACATGAACAAACATGACCTTAGCCAAATGCCCACTCCCATACGTCTTCTCAAAAGTGCTCTCTGGTGGCAGGAAAAGCATCACAGCACCAAATGAGAATACCATCGTGATGAATGTAAGCAAAATTAAAAGCTTGCCGATTTGGCGTTTGAATGAACTCATACTGCTATTCAATGACCTCCGTTGCGTTATGTTCAATCACCATGTTTCAAAGCTCCTCTGAAGCAATCATCACATTAGACCGCCAAATGCCTACTTAAGTTTATGCGTGACAATACAAGGGAAGCGAGAGCAATGAGCATGTAGAGTGAACTACCGACGAGCGCTGCATAGCTAAATCCATACACCTTGCCAAGCATTACAGCAACGATTGAGCCCAAGACCGATGTGACACCGTTTACGCCCCATGAGTAAGGTATAAGCGTTGGACAACTCGCTGAAAGAAAGCGCAACCCAGTCGGGAACGGCATACCCATTGGAACACCAGTTGCTATCAGCAAAAGCGAGAGAATTAACACGCGTATTAAATCACCAAAACTGAAAAGCCATTCAACGCACTTCGCAACAAAGAAAAACCAACAAACACCAACAACCGCAACAAGCCCTGAGGAAAGCGAAACCAACACCATGAGGCGCTCATTTTCTTTGAAACGCTGACTAAGGACACTTCCGAGTGCCGAGCCTATAAGCAAGCTTGCAAGCAATATGGAAAGAGCATGTGTTGGTGTTGTCAATGGCATGCTCAAACGCTGAAGCAACGCTACCTCAATAAGCATGTAGCCCATGCCAAGAAAGCCAAAGTAAAGGGTAGCAATGGAGAAATAAGCATAAAGCATGTTAGGCTTTCCAAAACGCTTTCTCTCAATGAGGAAGGCGCTTGGTATGAAAACAAAGAAGAGAAGGACAGCAAAAGCTAAGAGGATGTAAAGCGTAAAGGGAATGCCAACATGAAGGTCAAGGAAAAAGGGCGAGTCATCAGTAGCTGGTGCGATGTTCGCAAGCGAAGAAAACCTGTTGATGACTTCTCGCAAGCTCATATCACCAGTTCGCACTAAGTCAAATGGGTCGGTTTCAGCAAGCATTGGTATGAACAGAGCTTCAAGAGCTAAATCATTTGCCACCTTTAACATCGTGAGGCGTTCCTTTTCACTAAAAGGGCTTTTACTTACAAGCACGATATAACGGTATGGAGTTGCGAGCATTGCCTGACGCTTTATGCTCATAACCGCAGTATGCAAAGCACACTCTTTCTCATGTTTGCCAGTGACTTGATGCAATACCGCTATGCTTGTCAGCCACCAACGCAAGACAAGTTTTGGTTCTTGAAAAAGCATAACAAGCATGCCATCTTCAGAGAGCGCTTCAATGTAATCACGGCATGCTTCAACGGTGTGTATGAAGCTTTCCACAAGTGAAACTCCTATCCCACCGACCGCTGCAGTCTGTGTGAGGGCAGAGAACAGAATGTCATAACGCCTCTTTGAGCGCTTCACGAAGGAGCGCCCATCGCAAACGAAAAACCTAACGCAATCCATATCGTATATGCCGCCGTTAAAATCTTTGAACTGCTTCATCAACTCTGGTAAAGCTGGGTTCACATCAACTGCATCAATGTGCTTTGCACCTCCAAGCAACGCAAGTAGCACATCCAAACCGCCACCTGAGCCGAGGCATAAAACCCTCTCTGGCTTGCGCAACCTGTATGGTAGGAAACCGATAAACCTTTTCCACTCACGCATCTTATTGAGGTTACCATCAAACCTGAGCATGATAGATGGATTGTGTCCATCGGTGTAGATATATGCGATTGAGTTATCAAGCACGCTTTTGACCAAATCTGTGCGTCCGAAAGCGTCCCATTTCGTCCAAACAATTTTTTGGTGCTGTCCTTCCTCAGCAAGCTCCGCCCAAAGAGGTTTGATGAGTATACCGTGGGTTTGCTTCAACTTCGGGATGTCAATCAATGGCGGTTTCAAAAGCATGTTAGATAGCGCGAAGAGAGAAATGAACACCAAAACTGCTGGGCTTAACCATCTACCAATCCCAGAAGCTGAGGTGAAAACGCCTCGCAGAAAAAACGAAGGCAGTGAAGCAATCAGAGCTATCGTCATGGTTGAGTTTATTCCACCAAGTGCATTCAGCAACCATATAGCGATGATGCATCCACATGATGCGCCAAATAGGTCAGCACCATACAAAGTGCCACTCACTCTACCGTAGCATCTGAAGAGGATGCTGAGCATGAACCCAACCGACACGAACGGTAGCATCGTGATAAATCCAACAGATGCAATGATGAAGATAATAGCACCATTGCCAGTCATGCTTGCCCCAATCGGGAGCAAGAGCTTAAACAGAGCTACAGGCACAATGAGGATGCAAATTGGATATGATGCTGATACCCAGCTCAAGTCGACCTTGAATCTTTCATTGGCGTTGTTCTGAAGCGCGTGTGCCATATAGCTTCCAAGGCAAAGCCCACATAGAGCCACCGATATGGCAAGGAAACAGAAATGGTAATGGAGCACAACAGATAAAAGGCGAGTGAGCACAACTTCAAACGAGAGCGCTGTCGCTGACAGCAACCAAACGCATATTGCCACTTTAACAATTTCAACCCTCTGTGCTTGTCGGACCATCATCGTGATTCTCAAAAGCAGTGCAAATGCATTGATCAAACTTTGAACTGACTTGTGAAGCTTTGCAGGTGGAGCGCTACTTGAGCAACACTGTTTGCAGCTGCAGAGATGTTCTCAAGCGCACTCACCTGTTGCCTTGTAGCTGCCGAAATGCGTGTTGCGCCCTCGGCTGCTTGATTTGATATCTGTGCAACATGCTCCAGAGCCGAGTTGACCTCAAGGGCTAATTGCTCCATCTTTTCCATTGCTTGCTTGTTGCGCTTGACTATCTCGGACAGTTCCTCAATCTCACTAATCCTCATCTCCCCTTGCTGTTTTAACGCCTTCGCGGAGTCGGTATGTTGCTTTGCTATTTCACCGATGTTGTGCATGATTGAGCTTATACGAGCCATATGTGACCTAACCAACTGTATGCTTTCAGCATTCTGCCTAACTACACCCGCGATGCTGTCCATAGCTGCGACAGCAACATCAGCACTTTTCTCCATTACAGAGGCTGCCTGTGTTATCTCTTCCATTTGCTCCGCTGTCTTCCTGACTGCTTCAACTATTTCCTGCAAAGACATACCTGTGCGCTTCGCCAAATTCGTTCCATCTTCAACTTGACTAACGGCTTGTTGCATTGATGTTACTGCTTCCTCTGTCTCGCGCTGTATCGTGTTTATCAGTTCTGAAATCTCCCTCACCGATTGGTGTGTCCTTTCAGCTAACCCTCTTACCTCACTTGCTACAACAGAGAAACCTCTACCGTGCTCACCAGCTCTTGCAGCTTCAATAGCAGCATTCAAGGCAAGCAAGTTCGTTTGCTCTGATATTTCCTCAATGACAGAAAGTATCTCACCGATCTGCCCCACTGCCTTCCCGAGCTCCATCACCTGCTTAGCCCATTCTGTAACGCTTTCTTGGATTCGGATGATTGATTCAACTGTCTCCTCAACAGCACGATAACCTTGCTCAGCTACCGAGAGAGCTCTTGAAGAGCTTTCGGCTACCCTTTGGCATGTTAATACGACTTGCTCAACAGTTTGTGACATCCCCTTTATTTGCTGCATAACATCGGCAACCCTCTCAGCCTGCACCTGTGCGCTCTTGCTGATCTCATCAACCAAATTGCTCACTTCTCCAATAGTCACAGCTACAGCTTCAATTGCGCTCTGCTGTTCCTCAGCTCCTTTGGCTATCTCATCAATTGATGTAAGTGTTTGTTTGACACCGTTTGCCATCTCTTCAGCATGTTCAATTTGCTTCTGAGTATCCGCTATAAGCGCTTCAATGGTTGAGAGCATATGTTTAACCGCCCTGCAAGTCCCCTCAACACTCTGTAACTGCTTTTCAGCACCTTCAACAAGCTCAGCAGCTATCTTAGTTACCTCTTGGCTTGCCTGAAGCGTCTCTAAGACAGATTGCGATGTATCATTGCTGATTGACGCTAACTTAACAGTTGTCTCGGCAATCCTTTTTATGCGTTCACGCCAACTCTTAGCAGATATGTTGTATGCCTCAGCCAAAAGCCTTACCTCGTCAACAGTTGCTACTTTGACCTCCTGAGTCAAATCACCACCGTGTTGCGCCACCGAGGATAATTGATTTGCTACCTCTTCAATCGGTGTGGCAACTGTGTGCGCTAAATTCCACACTAAGAAGGTCACGATGAGCGTAACCAGACTCACCCCAATAAACATTGAGAAGCTGATGCTTCTTTCCACCTCTTTGATCACTTCAACCGAAGGGGATGGGCTAACGACGTTCCCAAGGAAGTATCTTATCAGGAGGGACATGGCAAAGAAGAAAAAGAGCAAAACAACTGATGAAGCCAGAAAGGCTTGAAACGTGAATCTTCTCCTGACGCTGCTTTGAATCCATCTCCAGAAACCTTTCTTGGACGGCATTGTTGAATTGACTTCAAACACTGTCTATCACCTCCGTGCAAGTGGCTTCGTGTCAAAAGGGACAACCAATTCTGAAGTCTAACTACAGCTTCTATTTGAAGCAAGCATGCTAACAAGCACGTTAATTTAGTTTACATTTGAGGTGCGCTATCATGAGCATGCGAGTTCAATTTCAGAGGTTGCCACGAAACCAGAGCTCACTAAGCTACCAACTTTCTGGGACAAGACCAAGGTGATCTCAAGATGCATGTTAGGAACACCGTCAGTTTCATTTGCGTTCTTCTATTGACGATGCCATGGGTATGTCTATACTTCCTTGGCATCCGTCCACAACCATTGCCACTCGCACTCGTATCAGCTATGGCTATAGGTGGCGGAGCTCTACTCATCTCATGGGCAGCTGAAGCAGCCGAGGTTGATGTCTCAAGGTCACTCTCAATGGCGATTTTGGCGCTTGTCGCTGTCATGCCAGAGTATGCGGTTGACATCTACCTATCATGGCAAGCTGGGAAGGATCAACACTATGTGGGCTTAGTCTCGGCTAACATGACCGGCGGCAATAGGCTACTCGTCGGTATAGGTTGGTCTTTAGTAGCCTTCCTAACATGGTGGTCGCTCAAGCAGGGCAGTAGAAGAGCAACAAAGACGGTCACCTTAGACAAAGACATAGCCCTTGGATTTCTCTTCCTTGCGTGCTCAACTGCTTACTCACTGCTGTTGCCCATAAAGGGTCGTATAACTCTGTTTGATGCACTCGTGTTGAGCTGTTTTTACATCACTTACATTTGTCTCGCCACGAAAGCGCCCAGAAGAGATGTAGAACTGTTTGGACCAGCACAGCTAATCGCCTCAACAAAACCACTTTTGAGGCGCCTCTTTGTTATCCTGCTTTTCGCATATAGTGGCTTCGTCATATTCATCTCAGCAGAACCACTCGCGGAAAGCTTGAAAGAACTCGGAAAGAGCATCGGCATAGGTGAGTTCTTCATGATACAATGGATTGCACCTTTGGCTTCTGAAGCCCCAGAGATAATCGTTGCCTCGTATTTTGCATTACGCCTATTGCCCACATCCGCGCTTACGGCTGTCATATCAGCTAAGCTGAATCAATGGACGCTTCTCATAGCTTCGCTCCCTATCGTTTATAGCATCTCAAGTCACATGCTCCAACCATTGCCGTTGGGCGAATTGCAACGAAGCGAAATATTACTCACAGCAGCCCAGTCTACCTTCGCATGCACCATTCTCATTGACTTCAATATCTCACTTCATGAGGCTGTGCTTTTACTCCTGCTCTTTCTATCACAACTTTCAATGCCGTTGATTATCCCAGCCCAGAAGTTAGTTGAACTCTCAAGAGATGCTTTCTCGCTAATTTACTTCTCCCTTTCGGTTTGGATGCTTTTAAAGCAACGCAACAACCTTCATCAACTTCGCATAGCGCTTGGGGAAATGCTTACATACATCACTTCAAGAGAAGTTTCAAAAACTGCCACAGAACAATTCGCTACACTGCGACGCGAAAGAGGCTCGGAGTTTGATGAGAAGCCATCAATAAAGTTTTGTGGTGCTGCAGGTGAGGTCACAGGATCGTGCCATTTGGTTGTAGCTGGCAAGACATCAGTCCTACTTGATTGCGGTTTGATACAGGGAGGAAAAGAAAGGCACATACGAAACAGGGAGCCCTTCACATTTGATGCTTCAAGAGTTGAAGCGTGCATACTCACTCACGCTCACCTTGATCATTGCGGAAGGCTTCCATTGCTCATAAAGAGTGGTTTCAAAGGACGCATATTTGCGACGAGGGCAACATGCGAGCTTGCGCGCATCGTCTTGCTTGACAGCGCAAAGCTTAACGAAGAAGACGCAGCTTGGAAAATAAAGCGCCTCAAGAAAGCCGGTGAGGACTATTCTTGGGTCACCCCGCTGTTCACAACAGAGGAAGCGCTTATGTGCATTGAGCGATTTGAACCTGTTGACTACCATGAAGAAAAAAGCGTTGGTGATCTTACATTCAGGTTGCTTGACGCTGGGCATATACTCGGTTCGGCTATGGTTGAGCTACAACTTCCCTCAAACAGCGAGAGTGTGATGCTTCTTTTCACAGGTGACCTTGGAAGAAGAAATGCCCCAATCATAAGAGACCCAGAGCTTGTCAGTGAATGTGATGTGCTTATAATGGAGAGCACATACGCAGGGCAAATCCATGGGGGAAAGGAAACATACATGCAAACGCTTGTTGAAGTGATTGAGTGGACAAGGGAAAGAGGTGGGAAAGTCATCATCCCATCATTCGCTATAGAGAGGGCTCAGGATTTGCTTTATGTGCTCGGCAAACTTTTCAACTCTGGAACAGTAAAGCCTTTGCCAGTCTTCGTTGATAGCCCTATGGCTATTGAAGCATTGAAAGTGTTTAAGAGACATGTTGAACTCTACGACGATGAAGCGCGCCTCAGATTGAAGCAATACGGAGACCCATTTGCATTTGAAGGGCTGCGCACTACCTCAACGGTTGATGAATCCAAGAGCATCAACCAGTTTGAAGAACCGTGCATTATTATCGCCGGCAACGGAATGTGCACAGGTGGAAGGATAAAGCACCACTTGAAGCACAACATTGGAAATCCGAACTGCACAATACTCTTCGTTGGATACCAAGCTAATGGGACTCTCGGAAGACAAATCGTAGATGGTGAGAGGTCTGTGCGCATATTCGGTGAGCAGTATGAGGTGCGCGCCAGAGTGGTTAAGATAGAAGCATTCAGTGGTCACGCTGACAACGATGATATTGATTGGTGGCTTAGTTCATTTGAAAGAGCACCAAAACTAACATTTGCTGTCCATGGCGAAAAGAACGCCCTCACATCATTGAAACAACTGCTCTCGCTTAGAGGGTGGAAATGCATTATACCGGCTTTAAACGATGTGTGGCGGTTGCTGTAAATTCGTTCGTGTTACACCTTTGGCACTTCAACCCTTTTCCCCTTCTGAGCTGACTCGTTTGCTGCAAGTGTGACTGCGAGCGTCTTTACAGCGTCAGCGTAATCGGATCTTATAAGCGATTGGTTTCTCTCCATCACCGCCTTAACAAAAACTTCTGACTCGTATGCATGCCCACTGCGCCTTGAGTATATCTCCTCGGTTCTTTCTGGATAAAGGAAACGAACGCTACCACCGTAATGCTCAACCACTAACTCGCGACAGAAGACTTCAAGCCCAAACCTATGTCCACGCTTCAGCATACATGTGTTTGAGATACACCCGATAGCACCATTCTCAAACCAAAGTAGCACCGAACCAACATCTGGAACATTTAACTCTGGCACATCGTGAAGGGAACGAAGAGCAACAGCAGCACAAACATATTTCACTTCACCGATGATGTATCTTGCAAGGTCAAATATGTGCGTTGTCTGCTCAACTATTTGACCACCAGATTGCTCCATCCTACGCCACCAAGGTGTTCCGGGCAACCCGCCCATGTAATAGCCGAGAGCCATACCGACAGTTTGCCCGTATAACCTTTCCTTAGCGATTTCGGTTGTGTCAAGGTAACGGAGATGGTAACCGACAGAGTTTATTATGCCAGAACTTGAGATTGCATCAAGAGCCTTAAGGGCAACATCAAGTGATAGTGCTACCGGCTTCTCAACGAATATGTGCACACCTGCTTGAGCAGCCATCACTTCTTGGTCTGAGTGAGCTACTGGGGGAATGCAAATATAAACCGCATCAAGTTCCTCACTATCAAACATTTGCCTATGGTCATCGTAAGCCTTACCACCGTATTGGCGTGCACATTCCTCAGCCCTTTCTTTCACAACATCACAGAAGGCTACAAACTCAACTCCTTCAATCTTGCTCAAGTTCTGCATATGCAGGCGAGCTATACCACCAGCACCTATGAAGCCAACTCGCATAGCTATCACCTCACACAACTCGTTTGCTCCATCTTTGCTCCCACTTTACATACGGTCGATTGAGCATACCAACGTGAAAGGCACATACCTTAAACTGCAACATCCATACCATACGGTTTCGCATAATCAGAGGCACCACCTCTTGCAAACGCGAGTGCGATAATAGTCTTCGGTCTCCCTGCTCTTACTGCCTTAGCACATTCATTAAGTGTCGCTCCAACAGTCATAACATCATCCACTATGATAACCACTTTGTTGAAAACTGCCTCAGGGCGCGTCAGACGAAACGCATCACGCACATTAATCCATCTCTCCTTCGGGCTCAGCTCGAATTGAGGTTTCGTTTCCCTCGTCCTTATCAAAAGCGACGAGTTTGATGGGACGCCTATAAGTTCTGATAAAGACTGAGCTATCAACTCGGCTTGATTGAAG
This sequence comes from Candidatus Thermosaccharophagus gerlachensis, assembly GCA_041538025.1. Classification (GTDB taxonomy): domain Bacteria; phylum Armatimonadota; class Fervidibacteria; order Fervidibacterales; family Thermosaccharophagaceae; genus Thermosaccharophagus; species Thermosaccharophagus gerlachensis. The sequence goes on from JBGOEV010000015.1 coordinate 46,480, forward strand.
CCACGTTCACGCAACCTCGTTTCGTGCAACGGCACAGGTATTATGAGGTCAAAAGCGAAGTTGCGTATTAGTTCATCGTCGCTTTGCTTTGCAAACCTATCAATGGCATCTACCATGAACTTCGCCATCTCGACTGAGAGACGAAATTCGCCAGAATACTTGAGCTTGAACACCATCATGCGAGCAACACCTTCATATGAAACTGCGCACCTGCACCAATCAAACCATCGTTTCGTGTTCCTGCAATCGGAACACAAAGGAACTGCATGCGCGAGAACATCGTATGGCTTGCCACATAACTTGCACACCGGCGGGAAGATGAACTTGAGCTGTGATAGACAGGAATCGCAAAGTGCTTTCTCAGAGAAGTCTTCACACACAAGGCATCGTGGAGGATAAAGTAAGCGAAGGAGAAAATACAAGCCTCTTGATGCGACTTCCTTCACCCACCATTTGACTGCTCTTACGAAAGCAGGTTTATTACCTGCACCGCTCTTTTCTTGCATACCATTGAGCCCTCTCAACTTAGGGCTACGAGAAAACGCAATTGCAATTATGCACCATCATGACAGCCACATGTAAGCGAGTCAAAATTTCATTGTGCAGTGAGTTAACACTTCAAAAAAGCGAGTGAGTAAGGTGGGCAGGATCATATCTGTCGTCAACCAAAAGGGCGGGGTTGGAAAAACAACAACAGCGATAAACTTGAGCGCATGCCTCGCTGAACTGGGCAAGCGTGTGCTAATAGTAGATGCAGATCCTCAAGGAAACGCAACATCTGGAATAGGCATACCAAGACAAGCTGCTCGCCCACAACTTTACGATGTGCTTGCAGGGTTCGTTGAACCAAAAGCTGCAGTCAAACACACTCCATTCGTCCGCCTTGACATTATACCATCTGATATTGACCTTGCAGGCGCTGAGATTGAGCTGAGCCAACTTGACGAAAGGGAATTCATGATCCAAAGGGCTTTACAACCACTACTCGTTGATTACGATTTCATCATCGTTGACGCACCTCCATCGCTTGGCTTGCTAACGGTTAACTGCTTAACTGCTGCACATTATGTCCTCATCCCGATACAGTGTGAATACTATGCACTTGAAGGTCTGGGAAACCTGCTCAGCACAATACGTAAGGTGCGCATGAGCCTTAACCCATCCGTTTTAGTCTTAGGCATACTACGCACCATGTATGATACTCGCACAAACCTTTCAGCTCAAGTGTCGGAAGAGGTTGAAAAGCATTTTCCACATTGGGTTTTACGAACCATTATCCCGAGGACAGTGCGCTTAAGTGAAGCACCAAGCCATGGCTTGCCAATTATCTACTACGATAGCCGCAATGTGGCAGCAGCTGCATATAGACAGCTCGCCAAAGAAATTTTGGAAAAGCTCGGCGAAACCGTAAACGCAGAGGTCAAAGATAGTAAAGATAGTGATGAAGTAAAACTACCGACTTTTGAACAGCAACTATCCATGCCTGTTAACCAAACACAAAACTCAAAAAACGCCGAGCTTTAACGAACTACCAAAAACTATATCCACAGCAATCCGTTTTCCGAAGCTACGATTAATTGACATTTATTTTTGGTGAAGTTTAAATTGCAGGGCTAAAAAGTGGCGGGCATTTTTGATGCCCGCCACTATGTGCACTTATCTGCCGCTAATGGTTACTTCTTCTTGGTGGTTTTCTTGGCGGTCTTCTTGGCAGTCTTCTTGGCGGTCTTCTTTTGTGCCATACCCAACACCTCCTTTCGCCATAGTGTTGTGGAATGCACTTATTTTGTGCACTCCACTTTTCCATCTTAAAGTATAGCCAAAAATTTGGAAAATGTCAACCCCTGCCTCCAATGTGTTTAAAACAGGCATACAAAAATTGTCAATGCTTCTGAACTAAGTTCCAACATTGACAACTTTACGCCAAGATGTTACGAAATTGAATTTTTGTGTGATTTTGCACAATTAATCTGCACATGTAGTGGTGATCCTTCCAATGAGGTGTCAGAAAAATAACCGAATAAAATTGGCGGAATAGCGAGGAAAATATGAAAGGGGTTAAAATGAGCTAATTGGGTCAATATCGGTAAGCAAATGGATTGCTTAGTTGACATATTAAATTTGAACGTGGGTGAAAATGAACGCCATATTAACTGCCAACATTTGTGTGATTAATGCAATAATAAGTAACATCAACACTCGCACTACGGTAAAAGCTGAAAGGAAAAAAATTTGTTAACAATTGGGGTAACATTTGAGGCTAAATAGGTAACACTGCTCTACACCACAAAAATAGCACACAATGGCAAAATAACGGCTTATATCAAGCCTCTTATGATGCTGTCAATTAACTGAGCAATCACGCATAGCCACAAATATGCTGTTGCGTTTTTCTCTCTTGTCAAGTATAAAGGTGCATCGTTAATTTGGTGCAGAAATGCGATAAAAATCACACCACCGCGCACCAGTTTTCGTGTTACTAATATCAAATTCATTCACACCAATTAACCGAATTTGGCGCATCAGTAATAACTACAACGGCAAATAATTTCTAACTCGGTGAGTTAGGGGAAAAGACGAAGATGAGAAGCTGTTACTTGTGCCCCGAAATTATTTGTTCTATGAGCCACTCCAAATCTTCCCTCTTCCAAGCCTCGTCCATCGGACCTTCAAAGACAACTGGAAGCTCAATCTCCCCAACCTTCAATTGCGCTTTTGGATAGCCTTGAAGTATCACCGTCCCACATGAAAGCCCATGCTTGCGGAACAGCTCAAAGCCAGTTGGTGTGCCAAAGTTGATACATACAACACGCAGGTTGGGGTAGTAACGCTTACCAAGCTCGCGAAAGTAATCCTTGAAATGTTCATGCCCACGATGAAATGGATAAAATGCCTTCAGACAAAGATGAGCGTTCATGTTACCGTAAATCTCAACGGGCTTGAGGAAAGGAAGCTTCCGCTCATGCTCACGCTTCACAGGGTAAACCCACGCTTTATAAAGCGCTTCGTAATCCGCCTCCGTAAGCTTTTGCCCTTTGAAGGATTTGCACGGGGCTTTGAAATCGCAACGATGAGCTAAATCAACAAGGTTGCTAATTTGTCCTTCATCACCGCGATCAGCGACATTAGCACCGAAGCGATTAGCAATTAAGAAAAGAAAAATGATACACCCTACACAACCTACCTGCCACCGATAGCGTCTCGCCCTTCTTATGAAACTGCCCATCACTCAAATAATCACACCATGCACAAGCATTCATATCAGGTAAACCAACCTATTGGATCGCCTCAAGCACCCTCGGATGCAGGTTGAAAAACTTCGGGTATTCTCCAACGCTACAGCAATCACCCGGATACATAAAGATTGGCGTAAATGTGTGGAGCCACTTCATCCACTTGACATGTCCATCTGCGAAACCGAAGTTTGCGCCTTTGTTATGTCCAGTGAATGGTCTGTCCCAGAACCACTCATTCATACCACCACACCTAAAGTGTCCACTGAAATCAATGTGCTTACACCCACCACCAACTTCAGTTATGACGATCATCTGTGAAGCGCTCTTTGGAGTAACATGTGGCATATTCCTCCAGAGGTCGCCAGAACCTGCATGTGTGCCATGTATAAGCTGGCTTACGCGCATATTCCTTGCTGGATCACATTGTATGCTACAAAACATCCATGCCGGCACAGCATAGTTGCCAGCTATGTCGCCTGTCTCTTGGAAGAT
>JBGOEV010000016.1:0-48285 GCA_041538025.1 Candidatus Thermosaccharophagus gerlachensis
CGTGAAAGCCTTACTACGCCGCTTAGGCATTTCTACCAAACCACTTTCGCCTTTGCCAACCCTTTCCCTTGAAGAGCGCTTTGAACAAGCCTATCAGGAAGCCTTTCAAGTCGCTCAAGAATTTGATTCTTTGCTACTCAAGGACATCGCTTCAGCGCTGGCAAAAGCAGGTCAATTTGACCGAGCCATACAAATCGCCCAGAAAATTGAAGACGCATTGAGGCGTTCTTTGGCGCTCAAGGGAATCGCTGTAGCGCTGGCAAAAGCAGGTCAATTTGACCGAGCCATACAAATCGCCCAGAAAATTGATGAACCGTGGCGTTCTTCGGCGCTCGAGGAAATCGCTTTAGCGTTGGTAAAAGCAGGTCAATTTGACCAAACTATACAAACTGCCCAGAAAATTGAAGGCGCATTGGCGCTCAAGGAAATCGCTGCAGCGTTGGCAGAAGCGGGTCAATTTGACCAAGCCATACAAATCGCCCAGAAAATTGAAGGCCCACTGGATCGTTCTTCGGCGCTCAAGGAAATCGCTGTAGCGTTGGCAGAAGCAGGTCAATTTGACCAAGCCATACAAATCGCCCAGAAAATTGAAGACGCATTGAGGCGTTCTTTGGCGCTCAAGGGAATCGCTGTAGCGTTGGCAAAAGCGGGTCAATTTGACCAAGCCATACAAATCGCCCAGAAAATTAATGAACCGCGGCGTTCTTTTTGGCTCAAGGGAATCGCTGTAGCGCTGGCAAAAGCAGGTCAATTTGACCAAGCCATACAAATCGCCCAGAAAATTGAAGGCGCACTGGATCGTTCTTCGGCGCTCGAGGGAATCGCTGTAGCGTTGGCAAAAGCAGGTCAAACGGAACGGGCTAATCAAACCTTCCACATCGCTATACAAACCGCCCAGGAAATTAAAGATACATTGGCGCTCCAGGGAATCGCTGTAGCGTTGGCAGAAGCAGGTCAATTTGACCAAGCCATACAAATCGCCCAGAAAATTGATGAACCGCGGCGTTCTTGGGCGCTCGGGGGAATCGCTGTAGCGCTGGCAAAAGCGGGTCAATTTGACCAAGCCATACAAATCGCCCAGAAAATTAATGAACCGTTGCGTTCTTTTTGGCTCAAGGAAATCGCTGTAGCGCTGGCAAAAGCGGGTCAATTTTACCGAGCCATACAAATCGCCCGGAAAATTGATAAACCGTTGCGTTTTTTTGCGCTCGAGGAAATCGTTGCAGCGTTAGCCAGAGCGGGACGATTTGATCGTGCAGTTGAGGTGGCAGAAACGATTGATTACCCTATTGCACGCCTTCAAGTGCTTGCAACCATCATAGCGGCGAAGCGAGATGCGGAAAGGGTGAAACGGAGAAACGGTGAAGGGGTGAAACGGAGCGATAAGTGAAATCGGAAAGCGATAGTCAAGTGACCGACGGTTATCTTTTTCAGGCGAGCAGGCTATTTCACCTATGATGCTTCATGGGTGCATTGTCACCTTGACTGCTCTGTTCCTTCCTGTGTGAATTGCTGTTTGGATTGCTTGCTGACATTGGAATAGCGGGAGCTTGTGGGTGACGAAACCTTTTAGCAGTGGTAAAGTCTCCTTCAGCAAACTCAATGCCAAATCAATTGTCCGAACCTTCTTGTCCTGCCAAACTTCAAAACCGTAAGTGTAAGTGCCGACGACTTTGAGTTCTTTGAACCAAAGGCTTGTCCAGCTGACTTTGGGCTCTGCAAGCATGCCCACGACGGCAAGGACACCATTAGCAGGTGCGATTATTAAGCGCCAAAATTTCTCGGCAGTGCAGGGTTCCAAAAAACAGTCGCTAATCGCTATTTGCCATTTGCTGTCTTTCTGACCTGTCAAATTGCCGACCTCACGACTTGCCGATAAGCTTGGCAGGAGCCTCGCCCTCCCAATTTTTAGTGGCTTGACGGCAAAACTTTTTGGCTATCATAGTCTAATGAATTAGGAGTTCGCAGTCAACTGTGTAACTCCTATTTATGTTGCTTTTATGGAGTTCACCACGGCCAAAACGAATACTGTCGTTTGCGTGTGAACATGGCAAGGAGCGACCAAAATCCGCCAACTGCAAATTCTCCAAGAATTAGCCCGAGTGCCATCGGGATGAAATGGATATAGGCACTTCGCCCTCCATAGTGTAGGGCTAATGCTTTTGCGCACCACCCAATGAGGAGGGGCAACCAAATCACTCCACTTGTCCAATCAGCTGCGATAGTGTAGCCTATGGGGTGAAATGGCCACCACACAAACCAATAGCGCATTAGCATGAGGAAGACTGCGAACCCAAACCCAAAAATGATGCCAAAAAGCCCCGGCAAGTTAGCATCTATTGGGTTATTCATCCACGAATCAACGATTTGCCATCCTTGTGGTGAGAGGTCTTTGACAGGGTGCCCCATGCGTTCTACGCCTTCACGGAAGCACAAATGGAGCAATGCCCAAACGCCAGCGTAGCAACCTGCCACCGTTGCCAACGCTATGGACATTGTGACTCTTCTACTATTTGCTCCAACCACTTCCCCAATCTTCATCCCTTCAAGCTGATGAGGCATCGGGACGCCAGTGTAAGCGCGGTTGAAGCCGAAGAAGAGCGCCCATGCTGCCATTTGTCGTGTATCCATTGTTCTTGGGCTTATGACAGTCAGCAATACATGGTCAGGTCCGGCGAAATGGAAGCCATGAGTTGGTGCACCTGCTTCGGCTCTTATCTTCGCTATGGCTGTGTTGAGCACTAAATAAAGCAAAATGTAGGTGAATGCGATGTAGATTGGCATCCCGAGCGTCCACCCATAGAGTGTGGTCAGCAAAAGACCAATAAGAAGCACACCTACCGCCAACCGATACTCAATTGCCTCAGACGGTGTAATTTTTGAGTTGTCTTCTGGAGCTCCACAAATTGCCCTCCATACACTCCTAAGGTGTGTTCTGGCTGCCCACAGGCTGAGCGCCACAATCGCCATATAGCCACCGATACCTTGCTCAAGCATAGCAGGTGGGACACTGCGCCCCATAGTTGCCCAAGGATACGGTGACGGGTATCCGAGGGCTGAAAAGAGGAAACGCTCAAAGCGGAACAGAAGGACAAAGAACCATGTTGAGAAAGTGAGGTCGGAAGGGAGCAAATACGCAATTCCGATGATGAACGGGAAGAAGGCAACGCCAGTTGTAGTTAGCGCAGCCTCCCAACGCGCTGGAAAACGAATCCAGCGAACTTTGACATTGATGTAAGGGATGGATGGGAAGTGGTAGGAGAGACCGTTGATTATGTCAATCGTGGCAGAAACTGTAAAGCCAGTCCACATCAACCTATTCCGCCAAAGCGATGCAACCCCTTGCTTGGTTATCTCAAGTGGGATAGTGATAAGCGGGAAAGTGAGTTTCTCATTTTGCGTCCATTGGCGTCGCATCAGCACATTTATGCTGAGGCACATCAGTTGGAGAACAGCGATGAAGCTCGCCCATAGCAATCCCGGGCATAGCCAAGGCATGTAGTTGTCTGGGATGTAAAGCGTGCTACCGCCCTCATAAAAGTTGCGCACCGCAACCGAATCAGAAACGACTGCATGCCGAGGCAAATATGGCAAAAGCCTATCAGCCCACCTGTTGACTTCGTTTGCGTGTCTAAATGGATAAACCAACGACGGTATGAGTATCGCCATGAACTGGTCTCCAACAATCCCACTACTCACACAGATCATGATGTAAATCAACAACATCTCGGCACGGGTAAGGGTAAGCTGTTGGGATATAGCGCCAAGCAGTGAGTTAATACCGACGATGATGGCGAGGATGAGCACCGCATGAAAGAAAATGGAGAGGTATGTTGGGCGCCCACCGTAGATGTTTTCCATACTCGCTACCCATAGGCTAACCAAGGGTATTAGAACCAGCCCAAACACTATGCTGAAAGCCCTTATTTGCGACTCACTTCGGGTGGGCGAGATTACCTTCACAAACCCTGTGTCGCTGTTTGAAGCGCCTTTATCGGTCGGCTCCCTTTCAAACCTATGGGGCATCATCTTCATTGCCTTCGTTCATTTGCTTTCTTAACGCTACTCAAAGTGCAGTCTAAGTTTGAGTATGCGTTGGTTCCCACTATCAGCCAAAACTGCTTTTGAGCCACGGAGAGCTACAAATGTTGGCTCACAAAGGTGGAGTGCATCATTACCGCTAACATCTGTTACTCCAAACTGCCCTATGAACTTCCACTGGTGCCAGTCAAGCCAGATGAGTCTATGTCTTTTGGTGTCGCTAATTAGCATCCAAGCACCATCAACTGCCATCCTAAGGTGCTCACCAAGACGCATATCCTCTTTTTCACCCCAACTTGAAAATTCCGATGCCACACGATAAACCTCGCCTTCTGGCTTGAGATGTAAGATGCGTCCACTATCGGCAACGAGCAAGCTACCATCGGTGAGCGCAACGATATCTGTTGGCGACCTCAGCGAAGTTCCCTCAACAGTTACTCGCTGCCATAGTTTTTCAAACGGGCGCAACTCAGGTAGCCAGAAGTTGGTTTTCCAAATTTGTGCTGTCTCAGCGTCTGTGACGAACAGCGTTGCGTTTGGGTTGCCCGGCTTAACATGCACTGATAGACCACACGGTCTCTTCAACGGCACTGGTTCGCCGACTCTCCATGCTTCGTTCCTACCGCCAACTCGCCTGCTGAAAACAGTTGGCACTGGTGAACGCCTCTGCAAATCATCCAAACGGTATTGAGCAGCAAGTGAAAAGAAGCGCTCACCATCAAAGTAGCCCGGTGTGACCGCAATGTGCAACTCGGCTTTACGAGGCGGCGCATCTTGTGCATCTTCCCATCGCCACCAAAGTTGAGCCCTCTCAGTCCCGACGGTTACCCAGCCATCTTCTGACAACCCAACGCTGGAAATAGTCGGTAAGCAACCGATGCGACGAACGAAAGAAATGCGTTGTTCTACATTGTCCCACAACGCAATGTAGATTGCGTTTGGCATCGCTGTCGTAATAGCCAGAAGTTGTTTTTCATCCCTCTCTGCGATGCATAGCACTTGTGTTGGATAACCAAGCTCATGATGCCACTCAACGACTCTCCCGGGTGCACCTTGCCCGCTTAAATTCAACCGCGAAAGAAAGCCATACCATGCAGTATCCCAAAGCGCCCCACCAGCAAGCGATATGACGCCACGAAACTGTGTAGGTATCGCTGGTGTCTTCGTGCAAGGGACGGGAAAGCCATCAACCAACTTCCCATCGGGTTTGAACGCAGCTATTGCGTATGCAAATTGATGTGTCTCACCACCAACGAAAGCACCAAAGTAGCCACCGAGGTAAACAATGTCCCTGTTCTCATCCACTGCAACTCCTTGTGGGTATTCACCGACAACGCTGAATGCAAGCTTGATTGACGCCTCTTGTCCCTCACCAGCTGGTGGCGAGATGAAATAAACACCGATGCGAGGTTCTTTGGAATCCTTTAATTCGCATGCGAGCACAATTTGCTTATTGAACGGCTGTGGCGAAAGGCAGTATGGGACATAGTCTCGTTTTCGTTCAGGCAGAACCAAAGGGACTGGGTAAGCTTTCATTTTTTCGCGCGCTCGTTTCATAGGCAGGCAAAACAATGCTACCTTTCCGTTTGGCGTCACACCAAGAAAGTAGATGGTATCGTTGAGGAAAGAAAAGGTCCGGCTGTTTACGATGCTCCCAGCTGGCTCAATTTCTATTCGCTCAACGAGCCTTCCGTCAAGCCCAATCCTGTTGATGGCATCGCCACCGCTTACCCACAGCGTCATATCACGGTCAAGCACCACACCAGTAGAACATTTATCAAACGGCATCTTACCAACAGTGACTAAAGTTGCGCCAGCCTCGCCACTGTTTCCGAGCACTCCAACTGGCTCAATCCTCGCACCGATAGCCACACCAACAAGGAACAGAGCTAACAGGATGCTACTCAAAAACATCGTCTGCTCACCCTCGCACGAAAGCGAAGTTAAATCTTAGGCTTGTTTTATGCCTTCCACTTACTCAGCCGTGATTAAACCCCAATTGCCGACTTGCAAGCGCGCTTCGGTTGGTATATCGTTTACGATTGCTGTCTCCTTGTTGAAGTAGCATGCCCTAAGGACATTCCTGCTCCCGCCTGCATCGGAGTAAATCACGCCAACATCCCCTTTGTATGTTAAGCCAGCCTTTGGCAAAAAGCCGATGGTTGAAAGCGGCACTGCAGCTTCAAGCGTGTAGCCATCCTTCGTGCGCCTTATCGCTACCTGCGCATCGCTAAGAACTACAACCCTATCAAAGCTTTCAGCGCCAGTTGGCGATGTGAAGAGCCTCGGTGAGCGTTCACCTTTCCGCACAGCAGCTTCGTAGAGCACGCAGATTGGTTTCCCTTCCATCTCGCTGAACAGCAATCTAATGTCACCAGCTACCGGGCGAGTTCGTCTTGGGTCTGCAGTTGGGTCTGTGCCAAGGAACACATCGCACGCATCACCAGTCTTGAAAAGCAGAGCGAAGTCCTTCCCACTGTTTCGCATCGGAGAATCGTCCTTCACATCAAACGCCACAAAAAGATGTGTGTCGCTGTATGCTAACGCAACTAAAGCTATCCTGCCACCACCTGCATCAATCTTGGCACCCCCCTTCATGTCCCAATCGCTTAAGTCGCCATCAACCTTCGGGAGGTTTGCACCTGCGACATGCCTGAGACGCAATGGTGGCAATTCAGATACAATGCCACGCCTTAGCGCAGCTGCCTTCATCGCAAGCTTCCTATCGTGTTCACTGAACTCAAAACGAGTTTGTGCTCTTTGAATGCTCTCAAGCCCTGTCACTTCCCAAATACGGCAATCAGTGTCACCAGCTATGAGGTAAAATTTGCCGTCATCGCGGTTGCGGAAAAAGAAGCCAGAGAAGTTTTCTGGCCAGACTGTAGTCTCGTCAGCCCTCGGTCCATAACGGTTGTCCTTGCAGAGCGACGCCACCCAAAGCCCTTCATCTGTGAGCAGGTTGAATTGACCAAAGTAACCGTTGACAGCGATCACAGTTATCCCGTTATCTAACTTTGCCTTCCCAATGAACTTCATTGCTCCAACGACATCTCCCGGCTTTGAAAGCGGTGCCTCCAGACCAAAACCAAGCCAAACCCTCCTGTATGCCCAAAGGCGCTTCCCAACTTGAGGCTCTTCAACTGGTGATTTTGGAATCTCATAACACGATATGGCTTGCCACTTAGAACCTTTACCGTAGGCATCGCCACCTTCCTGCTCAAGGACGAAGAGCCTATCGCCGTCTGTTATAACGCTGTGTATTGTGCTCTTGCCTAAGACGAACATTAAGGGCTTTTGCTCACTTGGCTTTGGATATACTGGGACGCCGTTAGCCAACCACTCCTTCACAGGTATGCGCCATATAGCGCCAGTGCCATGAGGAGTTGCACTCCATATCGTAAGTTCGTCATCCACCCATGAACCCCAATACAAGCCCCAAAACGATTGAACACGCTCAAGCAAAAACTCATCCGCCTGCACAAGCCCGTCACCGTTTAAGTCAGTCCACCAAAAGGCAAACGGATGTGGGTTACGCCAAAACTCATCACGCAACTTCTCATCCACTGGTATGTCGTCCTTTGTAAACCCGTGCAAAGGTAATGCGCCTGCAGGTCCATGTGCACAAACTGGCTGCGCAACAAGGTCCTCGCCGAGCTTGTAAATCACCACCCCACCTCTGCCACGGTGGATGAGATAAACACTGCCCTTGATGTGGCGGAACCAGTAATCTCTATCAGTGAAGCCATCTGGAGTGAATTGGAAGCCGGTCATCTGTGGGCGAATAAGCGTCCCCAACACATTCCATTTGCCAGTCTTGTAGTCAACTGAAAAGAGAGTTGCGTGGGTGTTAACCCATTGTGGGTTTTGCTCATCCGCAGCACCCATGACAGCGTAGTGCCCAGCACCAAGCAAGTCAGCAACCAACCTTCCATCCTTAGTCCAAACGCTCACTCGCCTCGGCGCATTATCATGCTCGCAAACCCAAACTTTACCTTCACGGTCAACAGCTATACCTGATGGTCTGAGCATACCTTGAGGATCATACCTTCCAACCCATGCTCTCCCGCCATCCTTGCCAATCGTGCGCAACAGCTTCCCATTGCTGTCAAAGACTTTCACTTGCATCGCAGAACCACAATCTGTGACATAGATATTGCCCTCCCCATCCAATGCCACTCCCCAAGGCGATGAAAGACCATCCGTTACAAGTGGTTTCACATCGCCAGTTTGAGGATTTAACTGCACAAGCCTTTTATCGCTAACAGCTATCACCTGTCCATCCTTTGTTACAGCCAACCCACATGGCTTCTGTATCGGAAACTCCTTCACACGTTCACCAGTCCGCCAATTGATGGCAACGATTTTATCCTCAAGGAAAAGCGACGCATAAAGCATATCGCCACTAACAGCTATTCCAAGCAAGTTTAAGCCCAACTCCTGTGGTCCGAAGTCCTTGTCCCTAAACCTTTCCCACACCCTCTTCCTTGCCACGAGTGGGTGATAAACGCTGAGGCGCCCAAACGGTTGTAATTCTTTCGGCTTAATCTCGTCCGACCACTCGCTCACAATCAATGTGCGTTTGCCAAATGGGAAGTTAATCGGCTTACCACTCCTTGCCTCCCACAGGACTACACCTGCCTTGTTTAGCACTTTCGGGTCAGCCCAATCGCCTCCCCAGCTCTTCCCATCTTGTGCTACAAACAACCTTTCGCCATCACTTGCAAGCGCTGTGACCAAAATGCCAATCTCCAAGACTTGATGTTGCCCCCAAAACTTCTTACCAATGTGAGTGACAACGCCATCACCCTTTGGCAGTTTGGGATCAACGGCAATAACCGCCCAACCCGCTTCGCTAACCACCCAACCAAGGTAAACTCGCTCATTATCTGAGGCTGCAGCTATTGGTGCACCATGGTCTCCGCCCCAACTACCAGTCCCATCATCTGTGCGCCAAGGTGGGTTGCCAGCATTGTGCAACGAAGTCACGTAGCGTTGCCCAATACCACGATGAGTTAAGAGCTTTACCGTGTATTGACCTGCTGGCAATGGGTTACCATCGTCATCTAAGCCGTCCCAATTTATGGTCACAAACTTGTCACCGCTCTTTATCGCCTTTTCGCTTCTTTGAACGACTGGCAATGTCCGCACAAGTATGCCATCAGAATTAAACACAGCAGCGCTTACAAACTTCGCCTTCACATCTGGCAACGGCAAACGCAAAGTCAACGGTTGCAACTGCTCTTGTATCGCCTTCGGGCGCTCAACAACACGAAGCCCTCCCTTAGGCAGGAAGATGGCTTGTCCCCACATGCCAGCGTTTTGAAAAGAGAAACCAGCTTCGCGGATAACATCGTTGAATGTGCAGACTTGCTTCCAGCCCGTTGAATCACCCCAAAGTGGCTGTATGACGAGTGCAATCCTATCACCTGCCTTCGGTGGGTTAGCTTTGGCGTTCAGGCGTTCCCAAGGTATGCGCGCTTCAAGCGTATAGCCTTTGCCATCCTTATCCTTCCGGAAAGCAAGCCCCGAATCCTTACCCACCCAAATCTTGTAAGTCCTATAAGCACCATACGCGATGTGGAGAACAGGGAGTTGCTTATCGGTGTAATACCACATCGTCAGATGGCAAACTCTGTCGCTCTCCATATTGGGCAACGGATATGGTGCTTTTGGATCGCTACAAAGCCTCACCTGCAGGCAATCACCAGCCCATCCCAAGTTTGGTTCAACAGCTGGGTCGTGGCGGTTCAGCATCGGTGTGTCATCAACGAAATGAGCGCCAATGTAAAGCGCTTGCGTATCATACATAAGCGCTACCTTAACGCTGAAACGTGGTTTTAGCACTTCGTCAAAAATACACTCAATGGATGCACTCAAATCCCAATCGCTTAAGTTGCCATCAATGACAACTCGTTTTGGTGCTGGCACAACAAATATTCGGTCGTATCGTTGAACCTGTGGTAAACACTCAACACAAAACAACGCAAAGGCAAGACACACAACAAACCTTGCCAGCGTGCATCGCATCTCATATCGCCTCCTTGAGCCAATTCCTTGTTTTTTTGTTTCCGTCACAACTTGCTTCAGTCATCCTCTCACATTTGATTCCCTTAAGCTCAAGTCTGTCTTTTAACACGTGCAAAGCGAATTGTAAAATCACAAGTTGACGCCGTTTGCCTCACCAAGCGTTGACCAATGCCTTCCAAAAATTAAAGACCCTCCAATGGACTTTCATCTCCATTGGAGGGTCCTGTTGACTTTGCCTTCGTTTGAGCGTCAGCTAATGATTCCAAAAGCGCCAACCGCTTGAAGCTATTACCACTCCTCGTAATCAGATGGTGGTGTTGTTGGTGCTTTTTTCTTCTCCGGTATCTCCACGACGGCTGCCTCGGTTGTAAGTATCATTGAAGCGATGCTCGCTGCATTTTCAAGTGCGAGCCTTACCACCTTTGCTGGGTCAATTATGCCAGCCTCAAACATGTCCACATACTTCTCATTGAGCGCATCAAAGCCATGTCTCTCTGGCATTTCCTTAACCTTCTCAACTACCACAGAACCATCATAGCCTGCGTTCTCAGCTATCTGGCGCAGTGGTTCCTCAAGCGCTTTCATCAGTATCTGCACACCTATACGCACATCCCCATCTGTCTCATTTCTGAGTTGCTCAAGCACTGGCAGGCAACGAAGATATGCCACACCACCACCTGGCACAACTCCTTCCTCAATCGCTGCCCTCGTCGCAGAGAGAGCATCTTCAAAGCGATGCTTCTTCTCCTTCAACTCGCTCTCAGTAGCTGCACCAACCTCAATCACAGCTACACCGCCAGCAAGTTTCGCCAATCGCTCTTGTAGCTTCTCCCTATCATAGTCGCTCGTTGTCGTCTCAATCTCTTTCTTGATCTGCTCAATACGCCCTTGTATAGCCTCCTTCTTTCCCGCACCCTCAATTATTGTTGTTTCCTCCTTGCGCACAACTACCCTTCTCGCCCTTCCAAGCATGTCCAGCGTTACATTTTCAAGCTTTATTCCCAGATCCTCAGTTATGAACTTACCGCCAGTGAGTATCGCTATGTCCTGCATCATTGCCTTGCGCCTTTCACCATACCCGGGCGCCTTAACCGCACACGATTGCACGACACCCCTGAGTTTGTTAACAACGAGCAATGCCAGAGCCTCACCTTCAACATCTTCAGCGATGACAAGCAATGGCTTGCCTGTGCGCGCAATCCCTTCCATCAAGGGGACAAGGTCACGCGCTGAGCTTATCTTCTTCTCGTAGAGCAAGATGTATGGTTCTTCAAGGACGCACTCCATGTTCTCTGGGTCAGTGATGAAGTATGGAGACAGGTAACCCCTATCAAACTCCATCCCTTCAACAACATCTACTGTCGTTTGGGTTCCCTTTGCTTCCTCAACCGTTATAACTCCATCCTTGCCAACCTTCTCCATCGCATCGGCTATTATCTCGCCTATCTCTGTGTCATTACCAGCTATCGCTGCAACCCTCGCTATATCTCCCTTATCCTTCACTTCAACAGCCATTTCCTTGATGCGCTCACACGCCTTATCAACCGCCATCTCAATTCCCTTGCGAACCATCACAGGGTTTGCACCCGCAGCAACCGCTTTTAGGCTCTCGCGAAGTATGCAGTGGGCAAGCACAGTCGCTGTTGTTGTGCCATCACCAGCAACATCGTTCGTTTTGCGAGCCACTTCTTTGAGGAGCTGAGCACCCATGTCCTCATCTCTGTTCTCAAGCTCTATTTCCTTAGCCACTGTTACTCCGTCTTTCGTTACTGTTGGTGAACCCCACTTCTTTTCGATCAGCACATTCCTACCCCTCGGACCGAGAGTCACCTTGACAGCATTAGTGACAATATCTGCTCCCCTCTCAAGTGCTCTCCTTGCTTCCTCACTGAACAGAAGACGCTTCTTAGCCATGGCATTTTTCACCTCCTGACAGCTTCAAAGCATCATCAGGAACGGCTTCTGTAGCATTATTAAGGAAGCTTTAATCAACCCCTGCCTGATCCACCGCCATTGAGGATTTCGGATTCGCAGCCGTTTACTCATTTTAGCACTCTACGATTGAGACTGCTACTCAATCAGCCCCCAACAATAGGATTTGAAAACACAAGAAAGGCTTGACATCAGCGTCTAATGCGACTGCGGTCTCTCTTTAACTTGCGCACTAACTTCCTCAAGCAGCTCATGATCACATCAACGACATCCTCTGGTGTATCCACGATCTGAAGCAATTTGTCATCACCTGGTGAAATGTAACCTGATGGCAACATGACATCTCTTATCCAGCTTACAAAGCCATTCCAGTATTCGCTTCCGAAGAGAACTATCGGGAAGTTGAGTATCCGCTTTGTCTGCACTAAACATAACGCCTCTGTAAGCTCATCAAGCGTTCCATAGCCGCCAGGAAAGATGACGAACCCAAGGGAGTATTTCACGAACATCATCTTTCGGCAGAAGAAGTAATGAAAGAGTATGGCTATATCCTGATATTGATTTGCCTGTTGTTCTTGTGGGAGCTCAATGTTGAGCCCGACAGACAAACCACCGCCAAGTTTTGCACCCCTGTTTGCAGCTTCCATGATACCCGGACCGCCACCTGTGATTATCGTTAAGCCCTCCCTCGCCAACAGTTCTGCAGTGCGCATCGCAGCTTTGTAATACTTGTCATCCTCGCTCACCCTTGCTGAGCCAAATATTGCCACCGCAGGTCCTATCCGAGAGAGCACTTCAAATCCGTGAACGAATTCACCCATGATGCGCAACACTCGCCATGTGTCCGTCTTCGTGAAATCATCTGCTTGCCTTGATGAATCAAGGAGCTCAAAGTCATCAAGGGCATTGTGTTTGGCACTAAAGCCCTTCCTCTGCCTCTCTATCTTTCTCATCTGCATCGCCATCACTCCATGCATCTGTTTTTGCTTAGCAAACCGAATCCCAAACTATGATGCCTTAACGCATGTTGAAATGAAAAAACTCGCCACTTAATCGAGGTCCACCTTGTTACAGAGGTTGTCGCATTTTCCTTCCAACATCTTTTAACCCACTTTACATTGCTTGCTTTCTGACACATGATTTTTACAGCAGTGGGACATTGGCGCGTTCGCAAAGCATAAAACAACTCTCCACATATTTCAGCAATGCGAGGGGAATGTAAGTGTATTTAGGGATGTGGGTATTCCCATGGGATATCGTGGACGAAGGTGCAAAGACGGTCTTAAAGCGCATAAGAGATGAAGCTGGTTTGAATGTTGTTAGCTTAGCAGTTAGCTACGATGCTGCTAAGTTCCTCATGCCACGCAACCCCAAAAGGAAGGTGTATTTTTCTGAAGAGGGTGTTGTCTACTTTCAACCAATGCCGGCATGGTATGCTGGTTTGGAACTGCAGCCAAGAGTTAGCAGCATATGCAAGGAGAGGAACTTGCTTGCAGATCTAATGAAAGCTGCCGAACAGATTGATATGAAGGTAGTCGCGTGGGTGACATGTTGTCACAACAGCCGCTTAGCTTCAGAGCACAGAAGTTGTGCCACTGTCAATTGCTTTGGCGATGTATATATCACACACCTTTGCCCAAGCAGCTACCAAGTGAGGGAGTTTTTGTTAGCGATGCTTGGGGACCTTGTCACCAACTACAAACCTTATGCTGTTGAACTTGAGGCACTTGAGTATATGCCTTTCCGCCATGCCTATCACCATGAGAAGGTAGATGTTGACTTACCGCCACTGATTGAGTTTCTTTTGGGGCTTTGCTTTTGCTCATCATGCACGAAGCGCGCTCAAGAAAGCGGAATTGATGTGGTTGCAGTAAGGAATACTGTCAAAAGGGAAATTGAGAGGTATTTCTCTTCGCCTTCTTCATTCACAAGCGAGGAAATAACTTGGGAGATGCTTACGCAAAAGCTTAGTGAGGAAGTAGTTGGCTACGTTCAAATGCGCATAGCAAGCATGAGTTCTTTGCTTGAACTAATCCACGACAGCATCAAACATAGGTCAAACACGAGGATTCACCTCTTCGGTAACATACGTCCCGGAAGCCTTTGGCAGACAGGTCTGGAACCAAGCTTACTCTCCCAATATGCTGATAGCGTAATAGTGCTCGTATACCGTTTGAGCGTGGAAGAACTCCGCACTTCGCTCATCGTTAACAGGGCAATGATGCAAGAGCGAATGCTCATCATAGGTTTGCACCCGTCGGAAAAATATTCGGAGTCGTTTGAGAGATTTGCTGAGAGAGTCAAAATATGCGTAGACAGTGGTGTTGATGGTTTCTCCTTTTTCTCTTACAGCGTCCTTATGCCACACCACTTCACTTGGATAAGGAGAGCACTAACACAAGCAGGCATCATCAAATGATAAGGTGGTATGCATTTGCTCAAAAGGGCGATGTATAATGGAATGTGAAAAAACCATCGGGACAGGGGTGAGGAGAAGATGGGAAAGTCTGCCAAGAGGTGGGTTAGCGCTTTAACAATCGTGTTAGCGATTTCACTATCCACACAACTCCTCACATCAAAAGCATCATCACAAGAGGAATGGTTCGAGAGGTGGCTTGAAGAGACAAGAGATAAACGCATGAAGTGGTGGCGCGAGGCTAAGTTTGGCATGTTCATCCATTGGGGTGTTTATGCAGTTCTTGGTGGCATATACAAAGGAAAGCAGATACCCGGGATAGGCGAATGGATAATGCACCGTGCCCGAATACCCGTCGCCGAATACAAGGAATATGCGAAGCAGTTTAATCCAGTTAAGTATGACCCAGATGCGTGGGTGAGCCTCGCGAGGAAAGCTGGCATGAGATACATCGTCATCACATCAAAGCACCACGATGGCTTTGCTCTGTTTGATTCAAAAGTTACCGATTGGGATGTAGTTGATGCTACACCATACGGTAAGGACTTGCTTAAGCCCCTCGTTGAAGCGTGCAGGAGACAAGGTGTCAAGATAGGCTTTTACTACTCTCAAGCACAAGACTGGTGCCACAAAGGTGGAGCAGCTGCAGGTGGTCACTGGGATAAGGCACAGGAAGGAGACTTTGATGAATACTTACGCACAATCGCTATACCTCAGGTGAAAGAGCTTTTCACGAACTACGGTGAGCTTGCAATCATTTGGTTTGACACACCTGTCAACATGACGCGGGAGCGCGCTTTGGCTTTCTTGCCGTTGCTTAAATTGCAACCAAACATAATCATGAACAATCGCCTTGGTGGTGGAATAAGAGGCGATTTTGATACGCCAGAACAACACATACCTGCAGAGGCAATAGCGGGAAGAGACTTTGAAGTTTGCATGACGATGAATGACACTTGGGGATATAAGTCGTATGACCAAAATTGGAAATCAACGACAACGCTTATACGCAACCTCGTTGACATAGCCAGCAAGGGTGGAAATTACTTGCTCAATGTTGGTCCAACACCTGAAGGCGAAATACCACAGCCATCAGTTGAGCGTCTTTTGGAGATGGGGCAGTGGTTAAGCGTTAACGGTGAAGCAATATATGGCACTAAGGCAAGCCCGTTCAAACGCCCTGCGTGGGGAAGATGCACGATGAAAGAAGCCGACGACAGAACATTGCTTTACTTGCACATCTTTGAATGGAAGCCTGAAGCCACAATTGATGTGCCAATCAACAACGAACCAATAGCTTGCTACTTGCTATCCAACAAAGGCACTAAACTCCCTGTGACAAAAGGAGAAGATGGATTGATGGTGCGATTGGTTGGCGATGCACCAGATAAAATCTGTTCTGTGGTTGTGCTTGAGATAAAGGGTAAGCCAACCGTCATTAAAAGAGCGATAAGGCAAGCTGAGGATGGTTCTGTCACACTAAGGGCTGCAGAGGCGTCCATTCACAACCCAGCTGGAATCAAAACACCAGCAAGGTATGAGTATGGTGGAGCAAAGGACAACATCGGTTTCTGGCTTGACCCACGCTCAACAGTTGAGTGGAAATTCAAAATCACAAAGACGGGTGAATTTGATGTGCATGTTCAGGTGGCTACGCCTGCAAAGGATGTGCAAGCCCGTGTAATCGTGAACGGTCAAGCAATCGTGATGAGAGTGCCCACAACCGGTGACTATGATAAATACACGACGGTCACAATCGGGCGAGTGAAGATTGAAAAGGAAGGTGAATACACGCTTAAAGTTGAACCCATAGCAGATGGATGGCACCCAATCAACTTGCGTTCCATAACGCTCAAACTGGTGAAATGAGCAAACACTTTTTGAGTGTGTCATATTGAGCTTGCAATCTCGTCAAGGATTCGCTTTAAGGCATCAATCCTGTTGTGAGCTTTCAATATGGGTCTTCCAACAACTATATAGTTTGCACCCCTTCTTATAGCCTCAGATGGCGTCGTGAAACGGCGCTGGTCTTCAACGGCTGCCCATGATGGACGTATTCCGGGAACAACGATGAGAAGCTCATCACCGCACCTTTCCCTTATGACTTCTAACTCCTCACCAGATGCTACAACCCCATCTGCGCCAGCAGATTTGGCGAGTTCAGCCATCGCAGCTACATACTCGCTCGGTTTGGCACCCACTTTAAGCTCTTCGTTTAATTGGTGCTGTGAAATGCTTGTGAGCAGTGTAACAGCAAACGAGAGTGGCTTTTCCAATGAAGCTTCCTTTGCACCTTCTAACGCACCATTGACGCATGAGCGCATCATCTCAAAGCCACCACACGCATGCATCGTCATACCCCATATGCCCTTCTTGGCAAGCGAGCGAGATGCTTCAAAAACAGTGTTTGGGATATCGTGGAGTTTTATGTCCAACAGAACCAACGCACCCATCGCTGTAAACTCATCAATTATGCTAAAGCCAACGTTGCATAAAAGCGTATACCCAACTTTAAATCGCCTGCACAAGTGGAGAAGTTCCTCCACAACTGTAAGAGCTTCTTCCCTACCCCTCACATCCACAGCCACTATGACCATGTCGTTAACATCACTGTGCCTTTCGGTTGCCATAGCTTTCACCTACCTGTCACCTACCTGTTCCAAGCAAGTTGCACCTATGGCAATAATGTCTCACATCTGTGCTATAATGCTCATACAACACGAAGTGTTAAGCTGCTGAGCAAACCACAGCAACGTAAATTTTGGCATTTAGTAAAGTCATTAACTTTTGGGGGTTGGTGATGGTGGAAGGAAAAGGAACTGATATGCAGAAGCAGAAAACCTCGGAATTGGATTTAACGGTGGGTGAGCTATCGCTTGAGCCGTTAAACTCAATTGCACCAGAGCGCATATTGCTTGGTGCTGGACCAAGCAATGTAGATCCGCGTGTTCTTCAAGTTCTTTCTCATCCACCTGTTGGTCATCTTGATCCATCGTTTTTGAAGATCATGGACGAGGTGCGCCAAATGTTGTGCATAGTTTTCCAAACGAATAATAAGCTGACATTTCCACTCTCTGGGACTGGTTCTGCTGGTATGGAGGCAAGCCTTGTGAATACCATTGAGCCGGGAGAAAAGGTAATGGTGTTCGTTAACGGTTACTTCGGTGAAAGGATGTGCGAGATGGTTGAGAGGATCGGAGGTGAGCTAATACGAGTTGACTGTGAATGGGGAAGGGGCTTTGATCAAGATGAGATGCGCAGGTTAATAAAGAAGCACTCACCAAAAGTGGTAGCAGTTGTGCATGCTGAAACATCAACAGGTGTCCTTCAGCCTCTTGATGCCCTCTCAGATCTCACTTACGAGATTGATTGCTTGCTCGTGGTTGATTGTGTTACATCGCTTGGTGGTGTTCCAATATTCGTTGACGAGTGGGGTTGGGATGTGGCTTACTCAGGGACACAAAAGTGTCTGGGCTGTCCACCGGGGCTGTCACCGATCACATTTAGCGAGAGGGCTGTTGAGAAAATGAGAAGGCGAAAAAGAAAACCATCAAGTTGGTATTACGATGCCATGCTCATCTCAAACTACTGGGGCGAGGAGAGAGCATATCATCACACAGCACCAATTAGCATGGTCTATGCCTTAAGGGAAGCGCTGAGGTTGTTGCTTGAAGAAGGGTTAACCAAAAGATGGACGAGGCACGCTCAAAACGGTGAAGCACTCATAACTGGGCTTGAAGCTTTGGGCTTGAAGCTATTTGTGTCGAAAGAGTTCCGCATGCCATGTCTCATTGCAGTTTGCATTCCTGAAGGTGTTGATGATGTGAAAGTGCGCAGTTACTTGCTCAACGAGTTTAACATTGAGATAGGCGCTGGCTTGGGTCCTCTAAAAGGCAAGATATGGCGAATTGGGTTAATGGGGTATTCATCACAGAGGAAGAATGTTCTGCTATTGCTCTCAGCTCTCGGGGCTGCGTTAAGATCGCAGAACTTCAAAGCCGATATATCATCGGCTATAAGTGCAGCTATTGAGGTCTATGAGAAGTGCGATGCTGTTGCACAGAATGAGATTGGGAATGAATGCACGGCTAAGTGAGCGGTTGGTGGCTTCCATGGGATGAAGTTGCTAATTGCAACCTCAAATGAGGGTAAAGCACGAGAGTTGCTCATGTTGATTGAAAGCGATGCGGAGCTGAAGAGATTGATTGAACCTATAACTTTGATGCAACTTGGGATAAGGGTTGAGTTTGAAGAGGAAGGAGAAAGCTACCTTGAGGTTGCGATGCAAAAAGCTTTACAAGCTGCTAAAGCCGCAAAGATGCCAGCGCTCGCTGAAGACTCCGGTTTGGAGATAGATGTGCTTGGTGGCTTCCCCGGGAGTCGCTCGGCAAGGTTCATGGGAAAAGGCACATCGTATAGCGTGAAGAACGAATGCATCATTAAAATGCTACATGGTGTGCCAGAAGAAAAACGCATCGCACGCTATAGGTGTGCTATGGCACTTGCAACACCAGATGATGGTGTGGTAGCTACTTCCGAGGGTGAGGTTGAAGGTGTCATTGCCTTTGAACAGCGTGGTGAAGGAGGGTTTGGATACGACCCCATATTCTACCTTCCCGGGTTAGGTTTTACGATGGCTCAACTGCCAACTCATGTTAAGAATGCAATAAGCCACAGAGGGATAGCCTTCAGGGGTATATCTGAAGCCATAAAAGCTTTGGCTAAAAAACTCCCTTGAAGGCTTGATGGAGATGGTGCGAGTTCTAATGGTCTCAGATATGCATGGTGAATTTGAACACCTCTTAAAAGCAATTGAAATGGAGCAGCCAGATGTCATAGTCTGCGCTGGCGATTGGGGCGACCCAAACACAGTCCCACGAGAAATGTGTGAGCAACTCATAGAGAGATTTCACATACTCACCGTTTATGGAAACCACGATGATATCAACTTGCTGAAAGAGCTACGAAACGCTGATGGCACACCCGTCCTCGTAAGAGATGGAGAAGTGATTGAAGTTAGAGGCATCAAAGTGACTGGTATAAACGGCATATGGGCGAAGTCGAAACGGAAGCCGTTCTATGTGCTTGATGAAGAAGTGATTAACGCTGCTCAACGGGTGGCAAGTGAATGTAGCGATGTGGATATCCTTCTAACGCATCCATGCCCAATTGGTATAGCGGATATGACACCGAAAGGAACACATGGAGGACAACGGTGCTTTCTTGAAGCGTTCAAGATCGTTCGCCCGCGGCTCTATGTTTGTGGTCACTTGCATTTGCCACAGCGCAAACAGCTTAGGGATGGTTCTATCATTGTTAATGTTGGCTATACTGCGAAAGGGGATTACGCTGTTGCTATGGTAGGGAAAAATGAATGTGTGCTTGAAAAGCATGTTATGGCAAGTGTGGATGAAGCAACGAACAAAGCATAAGAAGAGGTGAAGTGACAGATGTTAGCTGTGAAAGAAGAATTGACCGTAGCTCTCCTCAATGCTCTTCAAACAGCACGTTCCAATGGCGAAATTGATTTTGCAGAGATACCTAAATTTGCTGTTGAGCGTCCACCACATCACTCGTTTGGTGACTACGCAACAAATTTGGCTATGATGCTTGGGAAGCAAATAAAGCGTAATGCTATTGAGGTAGCCAACATAATCGTGAAGCACCTCAAGTTTGATACTGGCTTGGTTGAAAGGGTTGAAGTTGCAGGCAGTGGCTTCATCAACTTTTATCTTCGTTCAGGATGGCTTTGGGATGTGGTCAGGCAGGTTGTAAACGAAGATGAGCGCTACGGGCATTGCAACATAGGTATGGGTGAGAAAGTCCAAGTTGAATTTGTTAGCGCTAACCCAACGGGTCCGTTACACCTCGGACATGGAAGAGGGGGAGTCCTTGGAGACTCCATCTCAAGGTTGCTTGAGGCAGTGGGATTTAAGGTTGAAAGGGAGTTTTACATCAACGATGCTACAATGAGTGCCCAAATGAGGAAGTTCGGGCAATCGCTTGAGGCACGCTATAGAGAGCTACTTGGTCTGCCAGCTCAATTGCCAGAAGATGGTTACAAGGGCGAGTATGTAATAGAGATGGCTAAAGAGCTACTGAAGGAGTGCGGTGATAAGTATTTGCACATCCTTGAAAAGGATAGGATAGCGAAGTTCATAGCCCTCTCAAAAGAGAAGATGCTGAAAAGACAAAAGGATGTGCTTGAGCGTTTCGGCATCAGGATGGATAACTGGGTAAGTGAACAGTGGCTATACGATGAGGGGAGAGTGAAAGATGCCATTGATAGGCTGATCTCAAGCGGATATACATACGAACATGAGGGTGCAACTTGGCTTCGTTCAACAGCTTTCGGGGACGATAAGGACAGGGTGTTAGTGAGGGCAGACGGCATGCCAACATATCTTGCAGCTGATGTCGCTTACCACATCTACAAGTATGAGAGAGGTTTTAAGAAGCTCATAAACATTTGGGGTCCTGACCATCACGGTTATGTGATGCGGCTTAAGGCTGCCCTTCAAGCACTTAACTATGATGTGAGCAAGTTGCATATCATCGTTTACCAAATTGTCAGACTTTTCAAGGATGGAGAGCTCGTGCCTATGGGGAAGAGGGAAGGAGAGATGATCACTCTTGAGGAAGTCATCAAATGGGTAGGGGTTGATGCGACACGCTTCTTCTTGTTGATGCGTAGCCCAGATAGCCCTGTTGACTTTGATTTAACGCTCGCAGCAAAGCAGTCGCAAGAAAACCCAGTTTACTATGTTCAATACGCACACGCAAGGGCATGTAGCATATTTAGGCAGGCGAGTATTGAAAGGCATCCAGCTCTCACAATACCTAAGGAGCAGGTTGACTTGTCGTTGTTGACACATCCATCGGAACAATTGCTTATGCGCGAGATAGCAGACCTGCCCGATGTCGTTATGGAAGCAGCAACACACTTTGAGCCACATAGGCTAACAAGCTACGCTTATCAACTCGCAACAGCGTTCCATAGTTTTTACACCTCTTGTAGAGTGCTTTGTGATGATGAGAAGTTGAGCTCTGCTCGGCTGATGCTAACCAATGCAGCCAGAATAGCAATACGAAATGTGCTTTCGCTTATGGGCATATCGGCGCCAACGCAGATGTGAAGCTTAGGAGGGTGAGGGTCAAGATGACAGACGTTGTTTGTCTTGGTATACTCGTTGCTGACATAGTTGCAAAGCCAGTTGACCGTTACCCTGAAAGAGGACAACTCGTCCTGACTGGGAGGATGGAAACACATATCGGTGGTTGTGCAGCGAACACTGCAGTTGGGTTGGCAAAGATGGGTGTTAAGGTGAAGATCGCTGGAAAGGTAGGTAACGATGCACTTGGCGACTTCCTTAGGAAAGCACTCCATGATGCAGGTGTTGATGTTAGTGGGATCATAGTTGACGAAAGGACTGGGACATCAGCAACGATGGTGATGGTGCACAGCGACGGCGAAAGGAGCTTCATACACTATCCGGGCGCAAACGGTGCACTGCGCTTGGATGAGTTTGACATCGCTGAAATAACAAACACAAGAATACTTGATGTTGCTGGAACATTCGTCATGCCCGGGTTTGATGGTGAGCCAACTGCAAAGCTATTGGCTATGGCAAAGGAAAGAGGGGTTATAACTTGCCTTGATACAGTCTTTGATGCAACGGGACAGTGGATGAAACTTCTTGAACCGTGCTTGCCGTTGCTTGATTACTTCATACCAAGTTATGAAGAAGCTCGTCACTTAACGGGCAAGGACGATCCAAGGCACATCTGCGATGTGTTCTTAGAAAAGGGTGTTAAAGTCACTGGGGTTAAGCTCGGTGAAAAGGGTTGCTACTTAACCGATGGTGTTGAAAGCTATCATATACCTGCTTTTGATGTGACGCCAGTTGATGCGACTGGCGCAGGCGATGCTTTTATGGCTGGCTTCATTGTTGGCGTGCTTAAGGGATGGGACTTGCCAACCATAGGTAGGTTCGCAAACGCTGTTGGTGCATTGTGTGTCATGGCTATAGGCGCAACTGGTGGCTACAGGAGTTTTGAGGAAACACTTGAGTTCATGGAACACACACCAGTCAAGGAATGCAAAATTTAGCTCTGTTAAGAGGTGACTCGCTTTGAAGCTCTGGGTGATGATCAAAGGGAAGGACATAGTCTTGGAGGGCTTCCAAGAGTTGGTTGATGGCGTTTGCGTTGTCGGCTTGGAAATGGATGGGGAAGAAAGCTGGAGGGCATTTGTTGAGCAATGTGCAAATGAGTTGCCATGCGATGTCATAATTGAGCTACCAGATAGCGAATCAGAGACGATTTCAAAGTTGGCTGATATAGTTTGCAAGTGGCAGCCAAAGCTTATCCCTCAGTTCCCGATGACGAAAGAGGGGATAACTGCATGTAAGCGTTTCTCATCTTCAGGGACAAGGGTGGCAGTAAGAGCAACAACATGGGCTGAGTTTATCATCGCTATGAGGGCATCACCGACGTTCATGAGAATGCCGATTGAGATGTTTACCATGGATGACGAGGAAATTGATTTTGATGACGCGATAGAAATCGCTTCGCAGTTGCAAAAAGCGTTTGAGCGTTACGGCTATGGTAGGACACAACTCCTAATTGAAGCACAAGATGAAAAGGACTTTCAATTCCTCTTCGCCATAATGCCAGACGGTCTTCTCGTCCCTTTTGAGTTACTCAAAAGGGTGCTCAAATAAAGCAACGAGCTACATCGTGGATACTGCCTTGCCAATCATTCAACCCTATGCTATTGTTGCGGTGCAGGTTTTGGAGGCGGTGGTGCGAATTGACCTGGTGCACCAGGTGGAACGATGTCCTCAAGTATGACTCGGTTCTTAAGTTGCAGTGTTTCAGCATCAAACTGGTAAAGCACATTCCCACGCACAACATACACATACTTCTCGTTAGCGTATATGGCAACTGGCAGTTGCGCCCTGAACATCATCATGGGTTGGAATCCTTCTCTACCAAATTGTGGTCTTTGACCACCTTCACGCTGAAAAGCACCCGGCTGTTGGAACTGAGGCTGTTGAGCTATTGATGTATGCAGACAGACAGCAATCAGAGAGGCTACAAGCGGCAAGGCAATTAATAATGTTGACCTCACTAAATTCACCTTACGCTTAACCATCCTGATGCACCTCCCTTGCAGATGTTTTTTCTTACAGCGCTGTTTTGCGGGTCTGTTGACTTTGACGAATTGATGCTTTCAAAGTTCGCGAGGTTCGCGCATCGTCGCTTGCTTCAAGTGAGTTGCAAAGAAAGAGAACACATGCCATCGCATCATAATACAGCATGGAAAGCTCATCTTAAGAAGGGCAGGGCTAACGCGCCATGCGGAGAGAACGAAGTAGCTTGCGTATAAGTTTTGCGTTGCGTGTTGTGGTAATCCTGTTTTTCATGCTTACCCATAGCTTTGTGTGGTGTGCCAATAAGCGTCCGGTGATTGAGACCTACCTTGATGTGTCGGCTATAAGGCAGGGTAGTAGTGGAAGGTTGATGGTGCTTGTCAAGCTCCCGAAGGGGTTGCATGTCAACTCAAACAAGCCAAAAGAAAAATGGCTTATACCAACAACACTCACAATAGCTTCGCCTAAGTGGCTAAGCGTTAAAGGTGTTCACTACCCGAAGGCGAAGAGTTTACACACATCTCTTGGAGAGCTGTTCGTCTACGAGGGTGAATTTGCAATCTTCGTCGTCCTGCATGCCTCTACAGATGCACCAATTGGTAGACATAACATCACTGCCACTTTGCGTTATCAGGCTTGCGATGAGCGTCGCTGTTACCCGCCAGATAACTTCAAATTCACCATAACGATAAACATAGCTGGCAGGGAAGCAAGCGTGTTTCAAATCAACAACGACCTGTTCAGGAAATATGCAAACCAAGTTGAAGAGTTCCAACACCTCCCAAGCAAGATGCAAAGGCTTAGCGGTGTCAGCGCGCTTGATCACGTCTCGTCTTTAGTTCAGCGCTTTGGTTGGGGTGTAACTTTGGTCATCATTTTTGCGTTCGGGCTGGCACTCAACTTGACGCCATGTGTCTTCCCGCTTGTGCCAATAACAGTTGGCTATTTTGCGAGTCGCTCGCATGGCAACTTGCTACGCCTTCTCAGTGAGGCATTGCTATATGCCCTTGGAATCATCATCACATACTCAGCGATGGGGACAATAGCTGGTTTGAGTGGCAGTCTCCTCGGGAGCCTCTTACAACATCCTGTAACTTTGGTCTTCGTTTCATCTGTGATAGCGTTCTTAGGTTTCGGCATGCTTGGGCTATACGAGTTCAAGGTGCCTTCCTCGTTCCTCGGGCGACTCCACAATTTCGCATGCGCATCTGGCTCGTTCGGGTTAGGCATGATTGCAGGGCTAATAGCAGCACCGTGCGTTGGACCGTTCACGGCTGCGCTTTTAACATTTGTGGCAGCCACAGGGAAGGCATTCATTGGCTTTATATGCTTCTTTGTGCTGTCGCTCGGATTAAGCATGCCATACATCTTCCTTGCTGTTTTTTCTGGTGCACTGCATAGGCTCCCAAAGTCAGGCATGTGGATGGAATGGGTGAGAAGGATACTTGGCTTCTGCCTTTTCTTCCTCGCTGCATACTTGCTCCTACCGCTTATGCCACAAATTGTTGCACCGTTTGTGTTGCCATCCTTGTTTTTGATTGCTTCCATTTACCTTGGATGGTCTATTGCACATGGCGATGAAAAGAAGGTGTTCTCCCTTTTGAGGCGGGCAACGGGAATTGCTTTATTCATCGTAGCATTAGGCACGTTCATTCACGCGGGCTATTCACTCGGATATGAACACGGCTATAGCGCAGCTCTAAAGCATGGAGGCTCAACCGCATCTGTGTGGGAGGAGTTTTCACCGAGCAGGCTAAAAGAGGCATTGATGCATGGAAAGCCCATCTTGGTTGAATTCACAGCGAAATGGTGTCCACAATGCAAGAAGCTTGAAAGGAAGGTGCTCCTTGATAGCGATGTTATCAATGAGTTGCGCCGTTTTGTATGCTTTCGTGTTGATATGACATTCTGGAGCGCGAGCTCAAACGAGCTCGCAAGGAAGTATGGTGTAGTCGGATTGCCTACAATACTTTTCATCACTTCAAGCGGTGAGGAAGCGCGCCACCTTAGGATTGAAGGATTCGTTGATAAAGAAGAGTTGCTTGAGCGCTTGCGCCAGTTGAGGTGAGATGGCAAGCCATGCTGAAACGCCCAAGCGAAAGGGAATGCCGTCCACCACTCTCAATAGCGCGCAACAGGGTTCGTTTCCCCATATGCGCTTTGCTTGATAACATACGCAGCCTTTACAATGTTGGGGCGATCTTCCGCATAGCTGATGGAGCTGGCATAAGGAAGCTTTACCTATGTGGCATAACTGGGTGCCCACCTGACCCAGAGATTGAAAAGACTGCGCTCGGAGCAACGCTAAGTGTCTTCTGGGAATACCACAGTGATGCAACGAAGTTAGTAACCAACCTCAAAAACGAAGGTTGGAAGATCGTGGCACTTGAAAGAACCGATTGTAGCATACTGTATTCGGCTTTCCCGAGCGATGCTTTCCCAGTCTGCATCATCGTTGGGAACGAAGTTGAAGGTGTTGGAGAGAGCTTGCTTGAACTGTGTGATATGGCGATTGAGATACCTCAGTATGGTTGGAAGCAGTCCTTGAATGTGGCTGTAGCGTTTGGCATTGCTGTTTATGAGCTTGTGCGCAAGTTGCAAGAAAAAAGTGTGACAACACCAATCGCCGATTGGGCGCTATAATGCATTAGATGAACGCCCGTTCCAATGAGCTACACTTCTATCCTATGCAAGTGAGTTCCCAATTGAACGGAAAGCGCACGGAAGATATGTTGACTGCTAAGCGTAAAACATCACCAAAGCAAATCTGAGCGAGCATCAGCGGGGGTGAAAAGAAAGTGAGCGAAGAAAGCAAGGAAGTGATAGTTGAGCTGCGCAATGTAAGAAAGGAATATCCGACTGGGTGGGGCGGAACAATACTGGCGCTTGATAATGTTTCATTTGAGGTCTACCGAGGCGAGATATTTGGGCTTGTTGGTCCAAACGGCTCGGGGAAGACAACAACGCTCAAGCTTATACTCGGACTTATATTCCCAACTGCTGGCGAGGTGAAGGTCTTTGGTTCAACCCCTTACGATATCCAAGTGAAGAACAGGATAGGGTTCTTGCCAGACGGACCTTACTTTTACGATTTCTTGAACGCGGATGAGCTGCTTGACTTTTATGGCAGGTTGTTTGGCTATAGCAAATCTGAGAGGAAGGAGAAGACCGAAGAGCTCTTAGAGTTAGTTGGGATGAAGCAATTCAGGAAGATGCCGTTGCGCAATTACTCAAAAGGGATGATGCAGCGTATAGGCTTGGCTCAAGCCCTCATAAACGACCCAGAGCTACTTTTGCTTGATGAGCCAACAACAGGTATTGACCCAATAGGCGCTCATGACATAAAACAGTTGATGCTGAAACTACGTGATCAAGGTAAGACTATCTTCCTTTGCTCGCACTTGCTTGCCGATGTCCAGATGATATGCGATAGGGTTGTCATATTAAACTTGGGCAGGGTCATACGGAAAGGAACCATAAAAGAGTTGCTTGAGCCAACTGCTGTAACCGAGATCTTAGCAAGCGAGGTGAATGACGAAGCGCTACAACGCATAGCTGCGATAGGTGCAACAACAACGAAAACCGACAGTAACATCCTCATCAGGTTAAAGGAACACGAAAAAACTCCAGATGTCATTGATGTGATACGTTCTTTTGGTGGTCATGTCATCTCGGTATCGCAAGTGACGGAAACGCTTGAAGATGTCTTCATAAAAGCTGTAAGGGAGTCTGGCATGCCAGAAACCACCTAAAGGAACGATCGGTAACAAACCACTCAAACTAAAAAGCCATCTCTAACGGAGGTGTGAAGATGTGAGAAGCGGATTGGTTATAGCTATGAACACATTCCAAGAAGCCATAAGGCGGAAGTTCTTTTGGGTTGTATTTCTGTTTGCGCTTGTTGCTATAGCTTCCGCAAACCTCTTCAGCGGAATAGCACCTGGTGAGGAAAAGGTGTTCGTCTTTGATTTCGGGCTTGGTTCTATAACCCTTTTCGGGATGCTCATCGTCGTCTTCCTTGGTGCGACAATGATACCAAGCGAGGTTGAAAGGAGAACGATTTTCACCATCCTCTCAAAGCCAGTAAAGAGGTGGCAGTTCCTTCTTGGCAAGTTCTTAGGGCTATCCCTGACTACGTTGGTGACTGTAGCAGCGATGGGTATACTATTGATTGCCGTCCATGCTTACGTTGCGAAGGGATTTGATGCGAATGTTTGTAAAGCTGTCATACTCTCCTTTTTCCAGCTCCTCATAGTTGGAGCCATAGCTTTAGCAGCTTCAACGAGAGGTTCACTCGCTTTCAACATTGTCTTCGCTGTGCTCATCTATTTTGTTGGGTCTCAAAGCAGTTCATTGCTAACACTCGCAGAACCAGAAAAGCATATAGTGGGAGAACGCGCACAACACTTAGAGACAGTATCTTGGAAAGTGTATGCCTTCCGTGGTGTGCTAAAGACAATCTACTGGTTTGTTCCTCACCTTGATAACTTTGATGTGCGTCAGGCTGTTGTCACAGAGGGAGTTGTGCCTTGGCAGACCCTCGTAAACTGTATCCTCTACGGTTTGCTCTACTGCCTAATAGTCCTGCTTGTTGCTATTTTGCTCTTCCAAGATCAAGAGTTCTGAACCAATTCAAGGGGGTGAACACTGTCTCATGAAATCTCTTACAAGGTTTTGCCTGGTATTGCCACTTGCCTTGCTCATAGTGACACAAGGTCCTTTGCAATCCCGTATCCATAGACAACGCCAAACATATAAGTTGCTCCCACCAGTTGATGTCCTTGTGCTTTACCAACTAATGCCTGCTGAAGCAATAACGATAACGCTTATTGGAACAATGCTTGGTGGTTTCCGCGGTGTGGCTGCTAAAATGCTTTGGCTAAAGTCAGACGAATATTGGCACTCTGGAAGATGGTATAGTATGCTCCCAATAATGCGCACGATAACTTGGCTTGACCCAAATTTCATCCAAGCGTGGGATATCGCAGGTTGGCATGTAGCATACAACCTGAGGGCTGAAGCTAAAACGGAAGAGCAGCAGGATGAGTATGTAAGGAAAGGGTGCGAAATCCTTGAGGAGGGAATAAGGTGGAACCCAAAGTCGTGGCAGCTTCTCTTCCAACTCGGGTGGACTCACTATGATAAATCGGGCAACTTGGAAGAAGCAATAAAGTGGTTCAAGCTGGCACGCCCACTTGAAGATTGGAAACCGGGCGACCTACCAAGAACTCACCACATGATTGCTCACGCATACGAAAGGCTCCCAGATATACCCAAGGCTTTAAAGACATGGAAGGATGATTTTAAGTATCCACACTTCTGTGGTGCAAACAAGGGAGCAGTTGAAACTATAACCGAAAGATATGTCATCCCTTGGAAGCTTATGGAACAGGGACAATATGAGAAAGCGATTTCGCTTATGGACAAACTCCTTGAGAAGCCAGAACTCAGGCATAGCAGTATAGTTAGGCATGTGCTGGCAGAGATATACCGCAGGATGGGTGATTTGGAGACGGCACAGGCGATAATGGAGGAATGGTCAAAGAAGAACAAACTTGACGCTGGCGCACGCTACAAGGCTAAGCTATGGAAAAAGCTCCTTGCAGAGCAAAAACAACGCAAGCAACCGTAGGCAAGCCCTCTTGAACCCAAAGCAACTGTGGCTCGCGGAGGAAGAAGTTGTGCGTAAAAGGCACAAGGCAAGACAAATAGCACTTCAAGCTCTCTTCCAAGCCGATGTTGGTGGCATCCCTATTGAAGAAGCGCTTGAAGCGCTGTTTCAGGAAAAACAACTCCCAAAGGAAGTAATTGACTTTGCAACGAAGCTTGCCATCGGCACTTGGGAACATAGGGAGGAGATTGATAAACTCATACAGGATTGCGCACCACATTGGACGATTGAGAGGATGGCAAATGTTGACCGTAACATACTCCGCATAGCCACATACGAGATCATCTACATGCCGAGCATACCACACAGTGTCTCAATAAATGAAGCAGTCGAACTTGCGAAGCTTTTCGGCTCGTCAACTTCTGGCAAGTTTGTAAATGGCATACTTGGAAGCATGGTTAAAAAACTGCACAGGACAACGAATGAGGTGAAGGAGAGATGAGACAGCTCTTGGCTCTCCTCATCATGAGTGTGATCCATGTGAACATTGCACAAAGCGCAAAGCTACAAGTTGATTCAGAACCAACTGGTGCAATGGTTTTCTTTGATGGACACTATGTTGGGTTAACACCACTCACAATTGACGGTGTTATACCTGGGAAGCACTTGCTTAAGTTGCTCAAGCATGGTTACAAAGCTTGGGTGAGCGCTATTGAGGTCACTGAGCAGGAAAACAAAGTTAGCGTTCGTTTAATTCAATACAAACCGTCGTCTATTTCAATCACCTCAGTCCCAATAGGTGTGAATGTTTACCTTGATAACGCACTGAAAGGGAAGACGCCTATAGTGCTAACGGACATTGAACCTGGCATACATACAATCCGCTTGGAGCACGAGGATTTTATACCTTACCAGAGCGAGATTAACCTGAAGGAGGGTGAACAGCTAAACATTGATGTAAGGCTTGAATCAAAAAACGAGTTATACCTCATCGGCGAGATAAACGCCAACCCTGAGAATGTGAGAGCTTACTATGAGCTTGCCCATTTTTACATGATTCGCGGGAGATACGACGATGCCTTAAAGACACTGCAAGCTGGTATTGATGCATGCATGTCACCGACTGCTCTCACATCCGATATGCGCAGGATGTATCAAGAGATTGAACGCATCTACACTGGGCAGTTCAAATTTGGCGATGAGAACACACTCAAAGAGATCCGCTCAAGGATTTTGAAACTCCTTGAAGAAGGTATAAAAAGAACACCACGAAACCATTACAACTATGTTCTCCTCGCTGAGTTGCTTGATAACAATGAAAGGGCTCTTGAGTTATACGAAATGGCACTAAAAGCAATGCGCACTGAGCGCGCAAAGAGCTATTTTGAGGTGCTCGCATCCTCAGCACTTTACAGATTAGCAACGAAAGCTCTTGAAAGAAACGAACTCACTCGCGCAATAGCGCTCCTTGAAGAAGTTGTAAGGAAGTATCCGAAAGCATACGCGTCACGAGACGCGCTCCTTAAACTCGCAGATGTTTACGCAAACAGACTTAAGGACGCAAGGAAGGCTATTGAAACATGGGAAAGGTTCATTCAGCTTTATCCAGATGATGACCGCTGTCCAACTGCCAGATTAAATATCGCTGATACATATGCAAACTCGCTTTCCGAGTATGAGCGTGCCATTGCTGAGTATAGACGATATCTGCAAGACTACCCAGAAAAGGACAATTGCCCATCAGTGCATGTGAAGCTCGCACAAGTTTATCATCAAGCACTGAAGGACTTGAAAGGGGCACTCAAGGAGTATGAAGCTATTTTGCAACTATACCCAGATTGGGATGGTTTGGCGGGGGTGCTAAAGGCAATCGGTGATATCCTGCTACAGATGGGTGAGAAAGAGAAAGCGGAAGAAAAATATGCTGAGCTGGTGAAGCGTTTTCCTCGCTCGCTTGAAGCGATCTATGTTGATAAAGACCCAGAGAGAAGGAAGTATAGACAAGCAGCTGCAAAGGCATATTCGGAGGCATACAAGCTTGAGCAAAAAAATGTTAATGAAGCCATTGAAAGATATAAAGCCATTGCAGTTGAGTTCAAAGACTCATACTATGCACCTATATCCCTTCTTCGGGCAGCTTACATATGCCAATATGTGCTGAAGGATATCAAAACTGCAATTGCGTTACGGGAAAAGTTCCTGCAACTCTTCCCAGATGATGACAGATGCGAAGAGGTGTTGCTCTACATAGCCTCAGCATATACCTCAATGAAGCAATACGAAGAGGCTGCCCGAAAATATGAAGAGTTCATAAAGCGATACCCAAAAAGCGACAAGTGCGTCAACGCACAGGCTAACATCATTGAGCTATACAGGATATGGGGTGGCAACTACAACAGGAAAAAACATATTGAGGAATCACTCAAGCTGATACGCAATTACCCACACTACGATGGCATACCCACGATTTGGTTTTACCTTGCTCTCAACTACTACTATCAAGCTTACCCCGGCGACAAAGAGAAGGCACAGCAGGAATTGCTTAAGCTCGTTCAAACCTATCCATATTGCAGTATACGAAAGACTGCCGAATATTATCTTGACCTGATAGATGCAGGTTTGCAGAGCGAGGAAAACAAAGCCAAATGAACTCCACCTAAGATACAGCTTCCGATCTACTCTACTGGCAATGCCTAACTCCTCACCTATGCAAACGCATACTTATGAGGTTTGCCATCTGCACGAATTTATCAATGCTTATCTGCTCAGCTCTCATCTTCGGATTTATCCCGATGCTTAGGAGCATTTGCTCAAAATCGTCTCTTTGTAAGCCTAAGTGCCCCGCATATTTGCAGAGCGAGTTAATGAGCTGTTTCCTGCGCCCGGCAAACGATGCTCTAACGAGGTCAAAGAATAAAGCTTCGTCAGAAAGCTCAAACCTTGGTGAACGAAGCGCTTTGAGGCGCACAACGGTTGATGTGACCTTTGGAGGTGGCATGAAGCAGGTTGGTGATATGTTAAACAGCAATTCAACATCAAAGAAGAGCTGCACAGCTATGCTGAGCAAACCGTATTCCTTGCCACCGTGCTTGGCTGCCATCCTTTGCGCAACCTCGCGCTGAACTGTAAGCACACATAGGTCTATCAGTTTGCGATGCGAGGTGAGGTGCATGATTATCGGCTTCGTTGCATAGTATGGGAGGTTGCCCACGACCTTCCAGTTATCTTGAGGTGAGAGGAGCGAATTGAGGTCAAGCTTGATGAAGTCAGCCACTATCACTTTCACATTCGCAAACCGAGAAAGAAGCTCCTTTGCGACTTTAGCAAGCCTCTCGTCCTTCTCAACTGTGATGACTTGCTTGCACCTTAGTGAGAGCGCTCCAGTAAGCGTTCCAACACCTGTGCCAATTTCAAGCACAGCATCATCCGAACTCAACATTGCTGCATCAACAATCCGCTTAACAGCGTTGCGATCAACGATGAAGTGTTGCCCGAGGTTCTTTGAGGGGCGTATGCGATAATCGCGCAACAACTTCATAAGCGCTGAAGGTGCACAAAGCTGTAGTGGGTCTACTTCAAGACACTTCACTTCCATTCACCCTGAATGCTCATTAAAACAACTTCGCTATCTCGTCCTTGATGAACAAAGGCATCTGATAGCTTTGTCCAAACCGTTTCATTACCACATCGCATCCATAGCCAACGACCTTACCGATAATGCTTGCCCTTATCCCATTCGTGTTTAGAGCCTCTGTGATACTTTCCGAATCGTCAGGGTGAGCGACAATGAGCAAAGCGCCTGATGCAATAGTCCCAAGTGGGTCTAACCCAAACTCAGCACACAGCTGGACACCCTCATCAATGAATGGTATCAGCTCATATTCAACTTCAATG
This sequence comes from Candidatus Thermosaccharophagus gerlachensis, assembly GCA_041538025.1. Lineage (GTDB taxonomy): Bacteria > Armatimonadota > Fervidibacteria > Fervidibacterales > Thermosaccharophagaceae > Thermosaccharophagus > Thermosaccharophagus gerlachensis. The sequence continues at coordinate 33,077 of JBGOEV010000016.1, forward strand.
CTTACATTGGAAGCCCATGAGAGTTCATACAAACCTGTTGCCAGTCCACCCTCCGTTGGGTCATGCATCGCATGCACTCGCCCTGAAGATACAGCTATCAGTGCATCCTTAACAACACTTATCCCCGGCTCATATAGCAAATGTTTAGCCCGCTCAATGAATTCTCTGCTATATCCTCGCTTAACCAATTCCTCTTCCTTCTCGCGAGCGATGATTGCTGTCCCTTCAATTGGGACACCCTTGGTTAAAATGATGACGTCACCGATATTGGCTCCAGAGCTTGTAACGAGCTTACCTTTCTCAACCTCTCCGAGCATTGCTCCAACAACTATCGGTCTATCTAATCCGTAGGTTACTTCGGTATGCCCTCCGATGACAGTTACACCGATATTCCTGCATGCATTCGCAATCTGCGAAAAGATGCTCTCTGCGACTCTCTCATCGGTTTGCCCTTCTGGGAGGAGCACCGTTGCCATAAACCACTTTGGCACTCCTCCCATGACGGCTATGTCGTTTGCGTTCACATTTACTGCATACCAACCAATCTCATCTGTTGCAAATGTTATTGGGTCTGTCTTTGCCACAAGGTATTTATCGCCCATGTCTATGACCGCTGCATCCTCACCGACCTTTGGACCAACGACAACGCGTTTGTCGTTTGTTGGGAGCACCCGCAAAAGTGAATCAAGCAAGCGTAAGTCAAGTTTCCCAGTGGAAAAGTCAAAGTGGGTATCTCTCATAAGCCACCCACCCCATAAAACGACTGAGTTAAACTGCGCTTCTACGGTTTTTCATTTTGAACCAAGCTCTTCCCTGCAGCTTTATACAAAGCTTCAACTTCGTCTTCACTCAAATGCCTAAACTCGCCCTGACGCAGCCCGCCAAGCTTTATCGGTCCTATGGACACCCTTATTAACCTCTTCACACGTAACCCGACCTTCCCCATCATGACGCGTATTTGGCGTTTTCGCCCTTCACGGATGCAAACGAGCATCGTTGTAGTATGCTTACCTGATGAGAGGATGCGCACCTTCGCTTTGTGCTTTTTACCATCATCAAGCAATATACCGTCCTTTAACTGCTTAATGTGGCTTGGTTCAATTGAGCCTTCAACTGTAACTACATACCGCTTCTCAAGCTCGTGATGTGGATGAGTCACAAGGTGAGTCAGATGCCCATCGTTCGTCAACAGGAGCAGACCCTCGCTGTCCTTATCAAGTCTTCCAACGTAGTGCAACTTCCTGTATTCTGGCGGTAGCAAGCTAAAGACAGTCCTTTCAAATGGCACGTGCGGATCTGACTTCGTCGTAACATATCCTCTTGGCTTGTAGAGGGCGATATAAATTGGTTTGGCGTCAACTTTTACACGCACACCATCAACTTCAATGACACAGCGCTCTGGATCAACCTTGAAGCCAAGCTGTGTTACAACAACACCGTCAACCTTTACCCTGCCCTGCTTGATCAACTCCTCTGCCTTGCGCCTTGAAGCAACACCAGCTCTTGAAAGCACCTTCTGAAGACGCTCAAGCACTTCTTATCACCCTTCCAAACGCATATACACGACTCAAAATTCGGGGCTACGCTATTAGATGCAATCCATAGCTGTTAGCCATTTGCGTAGTTGTTCCATCCTTTTGTTATCATCGTCACTCAGCTTCAACGGTCTGCCTCTCGCATCAATGACTACACCAACAACACCCCCATTGACCAGCCCATCCCACACCTTCCCATACCCAGCACCAACATCAAACTGCCTTGTCGGTTCAAACCTTATTCGCACTGCATCGCCAACCCTCAAAAGGTATATTTCGCCGAACTTTATTTCCATGCCAACGATGTTGAAATCTTTGCCAACCACAGAGAGCCTCCCGACGACTTCGTCATCCTTACCTTCACCCTTTGGAGCAATCGCAGTCCCAAGCGGTATCAAACAGTCATGCCAAAAGACTTGCATGGCAGCCTCTGGATGAACTTGCGAGAGCACACCAAGGTGTGGCATCATGAAAATGCTATCAACAGCGATTTCCGTAACACCCTCGGGTTGGAATGCATCAAGCAACATAAGCATAGCCTGATTGCGTTTTGGAGCATGCGATAGGACACCACCACTGCCGATGATGAGATTCAAAGACATCATGTCCACCAAAGTTTCCTCCTCAGCTGCTCCAAGGACTTCACTGATCGTCCTTTGGACGTGCACCCCTTTCAGCCTGACTGCGAGCTGTTTGTGGTGCTCAAGGGCAAGCCTGAGCGCCTCCCTCGCAACAGCTTGCTCAAGCAACAGACTCTCAACAGTTTGTGGTATCGTTGTTGGGCGTATCATCTTGTTGCGAAGCATGTTGCGCACTTCTACTTCGCTCATTCTTATTGGGAGCCAACGAAGTATGTTCTCTATACCTGCGCTCACCATCACATTGCATATGCTGTAGCTCAAACCGAGGTTGGCAGAAACGGTCCTTGTAAACCTACCATCAAAGACAGAAAAGACATCGGTTGTTGCCCCACCTATGTCAACCGCAAGCACGTTTATTCTTCTCTCATTTGCAACCAGTTCAACAAGCTTCCCGACTGCCATCGGTGTTGGCATTATCTCTGCCGAGACCCAGCTTGCAAGCTTTGAGTAACCCGGAGCCTGCTGCATAACATGCTCAAGGAAAATGTCATGGATTGCTTCTCTCGCTGGTTGAAGGTTTTCAAGCTCAAGCGTCGGGCGTATGTTATCAACGATGCGCAAATCAAAGCGCTCGCCAAGAAGCTCTCGCACTTTCTCCCTTGCGTCTTTATTGCCTGCGTAAATGATGGGGAGTTTCAAATTGCCACCAAGCCTTTGACGAGGGCTTGCTGCAAGTATAAGCTCAGCAAGCTCAAGAACATGCGTTATCGTCCCACCATCAGTCCCACCAGATAAAAGAATCATGTCAGGGCGCAATGAACGCATCCTTTGAATGCGCTCATGTTCTGCCCTGCCATCATCAACTGCAATCACATCCATGACAATTGCGCCAGCACCAAGCGCAGCACGCTGTGCGCTTTCTGCCGTCATCGTCTTTACAACACCAGCAACCATCATTTGTAAACCGCCGCCTGCGCTTGATGTGCTAACGTAGATGTCGCATCCAACATCTTCGTTAAGTGAGCCACTTGAGTGAGCCCTAACATACACCCTCCCATCAACCACAAACTTCCTGCCAGTCAACTCCTCAAGTTCCCTCATTGCATTGAGCACGCCGATTGTGACATCGTCAAATGGCGCTTCAACCGTCGTTGGGGCTTCACCACGAGCAATAAGCTTGTAGCGTTCTCCTGCATGCTCTATCAATATCGCTTTCGTTGTCGTGCTACCACAATCCGTTGCTAAAATCGTTCTTATGTCCGTCGCCACCTTGGGGTTCACCCTCGCTTGAGGATGGATGCTTCCATTGTTATCGCTGAGGCTATATAAACGCTTCCTAATACGGTGACCTGAGGATACATCATTGCAACAAGAAAGGATACTTTGCCCTCACTTCATATTCATTACCGATGCCTCGCCTTATCACATACGGGTTAAGCCAACTTCCGGGAGAAAATGGGTCGGCATGAAGATAAGGATACCTCGTCCTCACTTCGTATTCGTTACCAATACCGCGCCTAATCACATATGGGTTGAGCCAACTTCCGGGAGCAAATGGATCAGCATGAAGATAAGGATACTTCGTCCTCACCTCATATTCGTTACCAATACCGCGCCTAATCACATATGGGTTGAGCCAGCTTCCGGGAGCAAACGGGTCGGCATGAAGATAGGGATACTTTGTCCTCACTTCGTATTCGTTACCAATACCGCGCCTAATCACGTATGGGTTGAGCCAACTGCCGGGAGCAAACGGATCACCGCGAAAAGAAGGATACCTCGGTCTCACCTCGTATTCATTACCGATGCCTCGCCTTATCACATATGGGTTGAGCCAACTTCCGGGAGCAAACGGGTCATCAGCTATTGCTGGTAATGTGATGCTCCCTACAATGCTAACTAAAAGCAGATGCGTTATTCTCTTTGAGAGCATTGTGCTCACCTTCCTGCCTTGAAGTATAAGTGGCATTTTTCATTGTAGCGCTTTCGCTACCTTCAGGTCACTGAGGAACTATGAAAAGGTAGTATAGTTATCTTTGTGCTATTGTTGCTTTGCGAAAAAGGTGGTTGCATTTGATGGCGCAACCTTAAAATGTAATTGGCTATTGCATCATATGTGGGAAAGCCTTTGTGAGCGCTTAGGAGGGATGATAGCTATGGCAATTCGGCATATCAAATTGCTTTCAGCTTTTCACCTGTGTGCTTTTGTGTTAGCGTTTCAAGTGTGCGAGGTGATGGCAATGGGTTACAACAGCTCTGAGCCACATCATCTCAAGAAACTTTCAGAACGCCTCTTACAGCCATTGGAGATACAATCTGAGTTTGTGCTGATGCGCGTTTGTGGGAGAACAGGTGCCTATGAACTTTTGGACAAGCGTAGCGGTATTAGATGGTTCAGCAACCCATTTGATGCACGCCTCGGCGAAGCAGTGGTTTTGGTTAATGGTAATGAGAAAAGGATTGCCCTGAATAAATTTTCATCGCATGTCATTGATGAGAAGGTCATTAAACTGCGCTACCTCGCTGAAGCAGGTGAGCCATCCATTGAAGTTTCATTCGCTCTCAATGGCTCAAGGGTTGATGTTTCATGTGATGTTGAGTGGGCAAAAGTGCGTTTCATTCGCCTCCTTGACAATGCTCTTTTTGTCGGTGACGCCGACAAAGGTTCTTTGATCGTGCCAGTGCGCTTGGGCATGTTAATTCCGGGCGATAGCGGAAAAGAGTTTGAACACTCCTTCCCGACATTCTCTTATGAAGGTTGCCATATGGAAATGTTTGGGGCACTCAAGTTTGGTTCTGCAGTTCTCGTTACATGGCACAACCCATATGTGACACTTCGCCTGCGCAGTATCGTCGGTGAGATGAAACTCAAACCATACAAGCAATTGTTGCTCCCATCGCTTGAACTATCCTCTGGAGCGAAAGGCTTCAGCATTCACTTGCTTGGGAAAGGCGATTACACAAGCATTGCGAGAGCCTACCGTGAAGTGGCGAAGGGAAAGGGTTGGCTTGTCACATGGCGTGAGAAGTTAAAGGAGAACCCAGAACGCAGTAAACTTTTCGGAGCAGTTAATTTCAAACTTTGGACTTGCCTTGCAAGGCGCATGGATGAAGAAAGCAAGAAAGAAGAATGGGTTAGGGTCAACTGGACTTTTGAGCAGGCTGCAAAAATCGCTGAGCACCTCAAAAACGACTTGGGCATGGAAAAAGTTCTCTTCATACTTGGTGGCTGGATTCATCGTGGCTACGATAACCAGCACCCAGACATATTGCCTGCAGCGCCTGAGTGCGGTGGCAATGAAGCACTCGCAGATTGCGCAAAAAGAGTGAAAGGCTTGGGTTACCTCTTTTGCTTGCATGACAACTACCAAGACATGTATCGTGATGCACCATCTTGGGATGAGAGTTACATCATGAAGCATCGTGATGGCAGTTTGGTTAGGGGTGGAAGGTGGCTTGGTGGGCGAGCATACATCACATGTTCAAAGAAGGCGCTTGAACTTGCGATGCGCCCTCAAAATTTGCCCGCAGTCAAGAAGCTCTTTGACCCAAACGCCTACTTCATTGACACAACATTCGCAGCCGGCTTGTATGAGTGCTTTGACAAGGCACATCCGCTGACACGCTTAGATGACATGTTCTGGAAGCAAGAGTTGTGTCGTTATGCAAGGAATCTTTTTGGCATCTTCGGTTCTGAGTGCGGTCGTGAGTGGGGCATACCAGTTTCCGACTTCTTTGAAGGCTTAAGTGGTGTCAGTGGCACTTACTACCATGATGCAAACCTATTGAACAAACTCGGCGCAACCGTCATGCCAATTTTTGAAATGGTCTACAGGGATTGCATTCAGGTCTACGGCAAGTATGGTTACGACATTTTTAACTCGGCTGAATATGTCCTGCACCACATACTCATCGCACGCCCTTTGAACTACCACAGCATACCATCTGGGCTGTATTGGCACGAAAGAAAACCTGAGATGCTCATTGATGCCAAACCGTCCGTAGTCTCTGTTAAGCGTGTTGACCAGAGCACATTTAACATCACATACGAGTGGGATATCAAGAGACCAATAGAAGATGCATGGCGTGTTTTCGTCCACTTCACCGATGCGAGTGGGAACATAAAGTTCCAAAATGACCACGATCCGACACCGCCAACAACCGATTGGAAGCCACCAAAAGTTGTTATAGGTCCTCTAAGCGTGCGCATACCCGAAGGTGTTGCTGGCACATTTGAAATTCGCATGGGTTTGTTCAAGCCACCACAAGGTGAGCGTGCAAGGCTTCGCGGGGTTGATGATGGTCAGAGGCGATGCATAGTTGGGCGATTGCATATCTCTGCTACAGAAGTTAAATTTGAGCCGATTGAAAGGGAGATAAAGGGCGACCCTGCACTCTTCACAAGAGCCGAAAACGGATGGGCTGAAGGAATGCATCTGCTTGACCGCTTCATGAAGAACACATACGAGATACTTTCACCGCTTAACGAAATTACTTCTCAGATGCTCATGAGCAGTTATAGTTTTCTGACTCCAGACGGGAAGGTGCGCAAGTCAACTTTTGGTGACGGGCAAGTGAGCGTTGTCGCCAACATGGGAGAGCAAGCATACGAGTATAATTCAAATCGCTTTGGCAAAGTTATCCTGCCACCTTATGGCTTCACAGTTGAGGCGCAAACATTTGTTGCCTTCCATGCGAAAAGTTTTAACGGCTTGAATTACGAAGATGCGCCTCTGTTTACGCTTCAAAGTTTAGATGGTAAGCCGCTTGAACAATCCAATTTGGTGCGCATCTACCACGGCTTTGGTGAGCCAACGCTTAGATGGCGCGGGAAAATAGTTGAAGTTAAGAGGGAACAGATATTGCGTTTACGTTAGCGATTCGCCTTCACCACTATTTCCTTACTTGCCCATCGCCATAGACAACATACTTGTATGTTGTGAGTTCCTTAAGCCCCATCGGACCGCGAGCGTGCAACTTCTGTGTGCTTATACCTATTTCAGCGCCAAGACCAAACTCAAACCCATCTGTGAAGCGTGTGCTCGTGTTGACATAAACGGCAGCTGCATCAACTTCAGCACAGAAGCGTTGTGCACTCTTCAAGTCCCTTGTCACGATTGCCTCGCTATGCTTTGTCCCATGTCGGTTGATGTGTTCAATAGCTTCATCCAAACTGTTCACAACTTTAACAGCGATGATTAGGTCAAGGTATTCCGTATCCCAATCTTCATCCTTAGCTGGGACAACCTTCTCACATGGTGGGACTATGCGAAGTGTCTCAGGGCAACCACGAATTTCAACACCAGCATCAAGCAATCTCTTTGCTATCCTCGGCAAGAAAGCTTCCGCAACATCCTTGTGCACGAGCAATGTCTCAGCAGCGTTGCAGACAGACGGGCGCTGACACTTCGCGTTGAATACTATCTCTTCAGCCATGTCTAAATCCGCAGATGCATCCACATACACATGGCAGTTGCCAACACCAGTCTCAATCACTGGCACTGTAGCGTTTTCCATCACATACCGTATGAGCCCAGCACCACCACGAGGTATGAGCACATCAATGTATTGGTTCAAGCGCATGAGATGCTGTGCTGCAGCCCTCTCGGGCGTGTCAAGCAACTGGACTGCCTCTGGTGGGACTCCAGCATCCGCGATGGCTTGTTTTATGACATGCGTTAGGGCAATGTTTGATTGAAGTGCTTCCGAACCACCCTTCAACACAACGCAATTTCCAGCCTTAAGGCAAAGACCAGCTGAATCAACGGTCACATTTGGGCGCGCTTCGTAAATTATACCGATGACACCGAGTGGCACCCTCACCTTCTGAATGACGAGACCGTTTGGGCGCTTCCATCCTTCAATTATCTCGCCAACTGGGTCTGGCAACGCTGCGACTTGCCTCATGCTCTCGCTCATAGCTTCAATTCTGGCTTCGTTTAGAAGAAGCCTATCTATGAGCGCTTCGGAAAGCTTCTTTTTACGAGCAGCCTCAATGTCCTCACTGTTGCTTGAGAGAATATACTCACGCCTATCAATGAGAGCTTGTGCTATGTTAAGCAAAGCTTTGTTCTTCACATCGGTGGGTAGGTTCGCAACGATTTGCGATACTGCCTTTGCCTGCCTTGCTTTCTCCTCAACCATTTGCTCAACGCTCATGTTGCTCGGCATAGCAAACATCCACCCCCTACCTTGTGATTACATTTTGGCACTCATCAGCATGCATTATTACACGGACCAAGCATCAAACTATGACAAGGTTATCCCTGTGGATGACCTCATCCGATGGCTTGTAACCAAGTATTGACTCAATCTTGGATGTATGCACACCAGCGACTTTGCGCAACTCATCTGCACTGTATGCCACCATGCCCTTAGCGAACACTTCGCCATCTTCACCCACTAAGACAACCACATCGCCAGTATCAAAATCTCCATCAATGCCGATGACACCAGCAGGAAGAAGACTTTTCCCACCGCACAGTATTTGCATCTTTGCGCCCTCGTTCACGATTATCTTTCCGCGAGCCCTCGGTGCATAGGCAAGCCAACGCTTCTTTGCTGGCAAACGACGCTTCGGAACAAAAAATGTCCCTACAGCTTCACCACGCAGTATCCGCTCAATAACATTTGGCTCACGCCCATGAGCTATGACGAGTGGGATGCCACAGTTCATAGCTATCTCTGCAGCTTGCAGTTTCGAAACCATGCCACCAGTCCCAAACTTCGATTTGCCACCCTCTGCCGATTTGCGCATCTGTTCCGTTATCTCTGTGACCAACTCCAACTTTCTCCCCCTGCCATCCTCTGAGTGCATGTAAAATCCATCAACATCCGAGAGCATGATGACCAGATCAGCGTCTATGACGAGACCAACAAGCGCAGCAAGCTGGTCGTTGTCACCAAACTTTATTTCATCAGTAGCCACAGTGTCGTTTTCGTTCACAATTGGGAGCACGCCCCACTCAAAAAGCTTTTGGAATGTGTTTCTTGCGTTTAAGAAGCGGGGGCGTGCAGCTACATCTTCCCTCGTGAGCAACACTTGTGCAACATGCACCTTATAGCGCCAAAACAGATCACGATAAATCGCCATGAGCTGAACTTGCCCAACAGCTGCTGCAGCCTGCTTCTCAGATACGGTGTGTAGCTCAATCAAACCGATGTGAGATATACCTGCCCTTATAGCACCTGAGCTGACGAGCGCTACAAGCTTACCGCCCTCTTTGGGCTTGCTCTTGCCATGATGCATTAATGAGGCTATTTGGCGTGCGAGGCTATCCATGTATTCAACATCAAGCTCTTCACCGCCACCGGTTAGGACGCTCGTGCCAACTTTTATAACAAGGCGTTTAACCGACTGGAAGATACTCACCTCTCAATCTCGCATTCTCTTCGCTCAACTTGAAACACCTCCAAGCCACAATTCATCAATTTCAAACTCCATACCGTTAACCCTAACACGCTCTCCAACCGATGCACCAACTGACCTTAGCAACCTACAAACGCCCAACCTCTCAAGCCTGCGCAACGCTTCCATCCTCGCCTCGTTGTTTCCCATGTCAAGCATCCTTACAACTCTTTCCACACTATCACCACTCAACTCATAGATGCCTTCATCAACTTTACGAATTGATGTAGGCTTTCGTCTCTTCAACACATCTGGTATTATGAGTTTGCCATGCCACCTTTCTGTTTGCGTATCACGCTTTGGCAGGAGTTGCTTTAGCAACCCAACAACACGATTCAAAAGCTGTGGTATGCCCTCACCTGTCAACGCTGAAATGGGGAAGACTTCATATCCCATAGCTTCAAGCTTCGGCTTGCAAACGCTTAGCAATGCTTTAGCTTGAGGCAAATCCATCTTGTTTGCGACAACTATTTGTGGTCGCTTTGAAAGCTCTGGGTTGAAGAGCTTTAACTCCTCGTTCACGACTTCAAAATCCTTAATTGGGTCTCTTCCCTCCACGGCAGCCATATCAAGCAGGTGCAGTAAAAGATGACACCGTTCAACATGCCTTAAGAAGCTGTGTCCCAAGCCAGCACCCCTGTGTGCACCTTCAATCAAGCCCGGTATATCAGCGACTACAAAACTGAAATTGTCAACCTTGACAGTCCCCAAGTTTGGAACGAGAGTTGTGAACGGGTAATCGGCTATCTTCGGTTTGGCAGCGGAGATGCGCGATATGAGTGTTGACTTGCCCACATTCGGGTAGCCTATCAAACCAACATCGGCTAAAAGCTTCAACTCCAAACGCAATCGCCTAACTTCGCCTTTGTCTCCAAACTCAGCAAACCTTGGGGCTTGCCTAACTGGGGTAGCAAAAGCAGCGTTACCTCTCCCACCGATCCCACCACGAGCTACAAGAACGCCCATGCCATCTTCATTTAGGTCGGCAAGCAATTCACCACTCTGAGCATCGTAAACAAGTGTTCCAACTGGAACTTTGATGATGATGTCTTCTCCATCCTTACCTTTCTTCTTGCTTCCGCGACCATGCTCACCGTCTTCCGCCCTGTAGTAGCGGTTAAGCTGTAAGTCCACGAGCGTGCGCACACTTTCGTCCGCCTGAATTATCACATTTCCACCGCGCCCGCCATCACCACCATCTGGACCACCTCTTGGGACGAACTTCTCACGCCTAAAACTGATAGCACCATTTCCACCGTTGCCAGCTTTGACAACTATCTCCGCTTCATCAACGAAACGCATCGCTCATTACATCTCACGCATTCAGTGTGATCACAGGCTTGCATGGACAAAAGCGGTAGTCACTCAAACTGTTGTTTCATCCAAGGGGGTTAAGAAGGTGTGGCGTAAACGCTCACCCTCGTTTTGCTCTTACCAACTCGCTCAAACTTAACATAGCCATCAATGAGCGCAAAGAGTGTGTCATCGCTTCCCCAACCGACATTTGCCCCTGGCATAATCCTTGTGCCACGCTGGCGGACGAGCACTGAACCAGCTCTGACAAATTCACCACCGAATGCTTTTACGCCAAGCCTCTTTGAGTTGCTGTCACGACCGTTCCGAGTGCTCCCGCCACTCTTCTTATGTGCCATCGTTGCTCACCTCTTGCTCACATGGAATGACGATGTCAATCACTTTAACTTTCGTTAGCCATTGCCTATGCCCACGTTTCCTTCGGTAGCGTTTCTTAGGGCGATACTTAAAGACGATTATTTTCCGTCCTCGGTAATGGCTTAAAACTTGCATCACAACCTTTGCACCCTCAACATATGGTGTGCCAACCCATGTTTTACCATCCGCCTTCAGTAGCAAAACATTTTGCAACTCAAATGTTTCGCCCTCTGGTAGATCAACTTTATCAACCTCAATATCAATGTTCGGCTCAACATGATATTGTCTCCCAAATGCTTCAACTATAGCGCTGACGCTCACTTTCATTTCACCTCACAGTTCTATCCCATTAAGGCTGACCTCATCACTTGCGATTAGCCACTCTTTCGTGTGGGGCATAGTTGTCGGGCGACACCATCGTCTCAAAGCCTTTTAAAAGTATAGCGCACATAGCGTATTAAACACTCGTATAGTTAGCTTGCGTCTGCGATCCTGTCGCAGTAAAATTTTGTAAGTGTGTTGTGCTGTATCAAAACGAGGAGGTGATTGATAGCGATGCGCAAAACTACTATGAGCGCAAGGGAACGCTTTAAAGCAACTATGACGTTTGGTGAACCAGATAGGGTTTTTTACATGCCACATTGGTTCTGGAGCACAACGATTGAGCGTTGGCATACTGAAGGGCTGCCGAGAGATGTGCACATTGATGATTACTTTGGCTTTGATAGATACCAAGTTGTGCCAATCAACCTTGGCTTACTGCCACCGTTTGAGCCAGAGATCTATTACGAAGATGACGAGTATCGCATCTACAGGCGCGGTGATGGTCAGATAGTTAAGGAATTTAAGCGCCGTCCAGAAGGGAGCATGCCCCAATGGCTTGATTATGCGCTCAAGAGCGAGGAAGATTGGGAGAGACAATTCAAGCCACGCCTCAACCCAAACTCACCAGCACGCTACCCGCTTTGGTGGGATGATTATGTTCGCTCCGTCAGAGACAGAGATTATCCTCTTGGAATACATCTTGGCTCATACTACGGGTGGCTGAGGAACTGGATGGGCGTTGAGAACTTGAGCTACATGATGTATGACAACCCACAGCTCGTTGAAGAGATGTGCAACTACCTTGCTGACTTTGTTATCAAGACGGTTGAGAGAGCCCTTGAAGAGGTTAGACCAGACTTTGCGCTCATGTGGGAAGATATGGCTATGAAGTCTGGTCCACTTTGCTCGCCTGAACATTTCCGCAGGTTCATGCTACCATGCTACAAGAAGGTGACAAGCTTCGCACGCTCTTATGGCGTTGAAATAGTTTTGCTTGACAGCGATGGACATGTTGACCCTCTTATACCACTTTGGCTTGAAGGCGGTGTAACAGGGGTTTACCCGTTTGAGAGAGCTGCAGGCGAAGACATAGTCGCTCTCAGGAAGCAGTATGGTAAGAAGTTAGTCATCATAGGTGGCGTTGATAAGCGTGTGCTCGCAAGGAACGAAGAGGAGATAAAACACCACTTGCTTGATGAGCTACAGTTGCCTTGGATGCTTTCGGAAGGTGGCTATGTGCCTTTCGTTGATCATGCAGTCCCGCCAGATGTGCCTTTGAAGAACTTCCAGTTCTATTGGGATATGGTGAGGAAGATTGCGGAAGGGGAGGTTGCATGATGCGCTCATGAAATTATGCAACTGGGGGTGATGAGTTAATGGGTAGTAGGGAAAATTTCATCGGTGTGCTTAGGTTTGAGAAGGTTGGGGCGCTCTCGTTGCCGACCTTGTTTTGGCAAATACATGGTGAGGCAATAAGGAGATGGCAAAGGGAAGGGCTACCAAAAGATGTGCATGTTGTTGAGTATCTTGGGCTTGAGCGCGTTGAACTTATGCCTGTTAACATTGGCACTCTGCCACATTACGAGAGGGGAAGGCTTGAAGAAATTGAAGAATGGCGCCTTAGCATGGACAGGGAATTCAAAGCCACGATAGGCAAGGAGATAGAAATCGTTGAGGAACAACCACCGATAAGGGAGAAGAAGGATTGGGAGTGGTTTAAGACTTTGCTAAATCCGCACTCACCAGCACGCTACCCGCGCTTCTGGGATGACTACAAAAGGGTTGTCTCAGAGAGAACTTATGCTCTCGGCATATATGCTGGCTCACCACTTAGCTGGGTTGCTGAATGGATTGGGATTAGAGGCTTCTGCAAAGCACTGAATGAAGATAGGGGATGGCTCATGGAAATGATTGAGTGGCTGACTGACTTCATCATTGAGACGACAAAAAAAGCACTGAGCGATGTCAAGGTTGATTTTGCACTGCTGAACGAAGGGAGAGCTTACAAGATTCTTTCAACGGTTGGCGATGAGGTAATAACATCACTGACGAGAAAGTCATACGAACGCCTCATTGGGCATTTAAGGGAACATGGTGTGGAGTTAATCATAATGCACGCCATCGGGAACGTTGAGCCACTCTTGCAGACTTGGCTTGATGTCGGCATAAACGCTATATCACCAATACAAGTAGCATCAGGGATGGATGTCATTTCGCTACGCAAGCGCTATGGGAAAAGCTTGGCACTCATAGGTGGGATAGATAGGGAAGCGCTCTCTTGGAGCAAAAGGGATATCACAGAAGAAGTGATGCACAAAGTTCCACAGCTCCTTGATGAAGGTGGATACATACCAGCACCAGATGGCGTTGTGAATGCAAACGTTCCGTGGGAGAACATGCGCTACTGCCTACAGCTTCTACGTAGCATAGCCCAAACATGATAAAAACTGGTTGGCAAGAGGTGTTTAGGAAATGTGAAACTGCTCCAGTTTGGGGCTGGAAATATTGGGCGAGGTTTCATAGGGCAAATATTTTCTCACGCTGGCTATGAGGTCGTCTTCGTAGACATCAACGATGAGCTTATCAAACTCCTCAACGAACGCCGTTGCTATAAAGTTGAAGTGCGAGACGAAGAGCGCAGGATACTCTTAGTTGAAGGTGTTAGGGCAATTCATCTCAACGATGTGGATTCAGTTGTCCGAGAACTTTGCGAATGCGATGTAGCTTCAACTGCTGTTGGCGTATCAGCGTTGCCATCGCTTTACCCAGTCATAGCCCTCGGATTGCTCAAGCGATGGGAGAGTGTAAAGAAGCCACTTGACATCATCATATGTGAGAACTTGCGCAATGCCTCATTACACTTCAAAGAAGGTTTGTTGAAGTATCTGCCAAACGACTTCCCAATAGATGAGTTTGTTGGGCTCGTTGAAACGAGCATCGGAAGGATGATACCGATAATGCCAGAGGAAGTGAGGCGTGAAGACCCACTGCTCATTTACGCTGAGGCATACGACACGCTCATAGTTGATGGGCTTGCTTTCAAAAACGAGCTCCCAAAAGTCCCACAGATTGATCCAAAGAAAAACATCAAAGCGTATGTTGATAGGAAGCTCTTCATCCACAACCTCGGACATAGCGCAGTTGCCTACATGGCTTATGTAACTGACACGAACATAAAATACATCTGGAAGGCTATGGAGAACGAAGAGATAAGATCGGTAGCAAAAGAGGCAATGTGGGAGTCTGCGCTTTCACTCATCCGCGAATACCCGCAAGAGTTTGACGAAGAGAACCAACGCCAGCACATTGATGACTTGTTGCACAGGTTCTCAAACAAGTATCTCGGTGATTCCGTTTACAGGGTTGGGAGGGACATACAAAGGAAGATTGGAAGGGATGAAAGAATCATTGGCGCTATCCTCCTTGACCTTAAGCACAATGTTGAACCAATGGCTACAACGAAGGTTTTGGCTGCAGCACTGCTCTTTCGCGCAACCGACGATGAAGGGAAGATGTATCCGAGCGATGAAGAATTCGTGCGCAAGTGGTATCCAAGAGGCGTTGAGATAATTCTAACTGAGTTGTGTGGCTTGGATGTAAACGACGATGCTCAAAGACGCATCATTGAGCGTGTGCGTGACTTGCATGATAAGTTCGTGAGACATTAACTCATATCCTCGGAGGCGATGA
>JBGOEV010000017.1:0-47069 GCA_041538025.1 Candidatus Thermosaccharophagus gerlachensis
AAACGCCTGCACCCCATGCGTTGTAGCGCCAAATTTTTTGCTTTGTGGGAATGCGGGCGAAAAGGGGGTCATCGGGTTTCGTCAGTTCCAGATCGGGCGTCCAACCCCAGACAAAACGGTGGGGCACCGGAGGCGCTAACTCGCCTGTGGGTGGTGGCGTCAATTCAAGGAAAAGGATGCCACCATTTCGGACGAAATCTGCCAACCTCTTCTCAACGGGCTTGGTGAGGGATCTCTCGGTATGAGCGAGGAGAACCATCGTTGCTCTTTCAAGCCCAACCCCTTCCTCCAACTGTTCCAAACTCACCCAACGGACCTTTGCGCCTAACTCTTCAAGCAAACCAACATGAGGGTCAGCATATTTGCCCGAAACGAGGACTAAAGGTTGAGCCGTCGCAATTGTCATCACCGCTGACAAAGTGAGCAAAATTATCATCCACTGCATGGAATCCACCTCCAAACCTCAAAATGGTTCAGCATGTTCTTCCTGTTAATCCGTCCACCTTCTTGGTTTCTCTCGCAACCCTGTATAGATTGCCTTTGCCTTCTGAATATGCGCTAAGAGTTCGGCAGCTTCTTCTATGGCAACGCCAACGTCCTTTGCGATGGCAGGGATGACCTTTTCGTAATCTTCAAGCCACTGAACGAAGAAATTGATGTCCTCATCCTTAGGTTTCATGGGCATATTGCCAACTTGCACATAGATTGGGCTTGTATGGGCAAAGCCCTGTCGCACATCTTTAGCATTCGCTTCAAAGCATCTTACAGCAAGCCAGCAAGTTTCGCTTACGGGTAGGGTAAGTGAGATTTCCTTTTCCTTTTCGCCTTTGCCGTCAAAACTATGCAGTATGACCCCGTTTTTGACTATTTCCATGCGCCCCAACCCTCTAATTGCCCAGCACCTTAACCGCACTTCAACCTGTCCTTGCGAATGGAGCCTCACAATATCGCCAACATCAAACCAATCCTTTGCTCCTACCGGCTTCACTTGGAATATGAGCAACGGTCCAGTGGTGGCGAATGTTTTCCCCTTGCGATAGCCATCCACGATAGCCTCAAGTGTCAAAGAATTTGCACGAACGTATGTCCGATTAAAGCCGGGGCTGATAATACTGCGTGGGTTGTTGAAGTATGTATCAGTGCTTCCAGTTATCCCCAGCCGAAAGCCTAAGTTTAGCCACCGATACCACCACTGCAACTTCTCTTCGTTTGCTACCCAGCAGAACAAGTCCCAAACAGGTGACCAACCATAAGCAACGACTATGGGCAAATCGCGTGCAAAGCCCAAGTCTTTTGGATTGCTAACTTTGCCCCAATCAGGGTGAGTATGCAATGCCACCCAGCCTTGTTCTTGAGCCAGCACAAACGCTGATATGTTGTCAAAGATGTTGCGCCTTTTTGGCATTGTCTTGAAACCGATCAGGCATATATCACCACCAGTGCCTCCTGAACCCCATTCGTTGCTGGAATGGAGCAGGAAATCACTTTCAACATAGGTTTCACCGAACTTCAAGCCATGAGGTGTCATAAAGGCGTAATGTAAACCCTCGGACTTAAGGATAAGCACCAGTGTCGGCAGGCATGTTTTTGGATTAGCGAAAACGCGGTCATACTTTTGAACTCCATGCCCTGTGCAGTGCATGTGATGCTCACCAGAAAGCCACCCCAAAGATTGCATGTTAACCAAGCGTTTCAGAGTAACTCGCAATTGTTTTTCCTCGCCAGATTTAAGGCTCACTTCCGCTTCTGCTGGTAGGAATTCGTAGCCCTTGGTCACACGCACAACGAAATTACCCTCCGAAAGAGGCACAGCAACACGACCATCGGTGTAGAATGCTTTCTCCCTTTGCAACAAGCCATACGCCAACCCTCTTTCGTAGGCTTCCGGTGGATAATAACCGTTACCCTCTTTGTCGGTGACAAAAACTTTTGCTTGTGTTGGCTTGCCAGTGTCTGCATCAATTACCTCCAGAAAGAGCCGACATGGAAGTTTTTCTGCTTGCACTCGTGATGGCACAAACTTAAGTGACTTGATTTGATGTGCTTCCTCAGCATAGATGGCTTTCACCTCTTCAGGTGAAAGCGCCCTGCTGTATAAGCGGACATTTCGCATAAAGCCGTCAAACGACCAAAACGGCTTTTGATGGCTACGGTCCCCAATAGTTAATGGCGGATACTGGATGCCCCATACCGCATAGTAGACGATTTTCCCTTCCGCTTTGGAGCGCGCTACAAGTTCACCGTTTAGAAAAATCGCTGCCTCATCTTTTAAGGCGCTGTAAGTTGCTGCTACATGTTGCCATTCGTTTGTTTTCAAGACTGGTTTTGTTGTGAGGACGAAGACTGCTGCCCCTACCCTTGGGCGCTTTTCGCTTGCGATGAGCAATCTCAATGTCCCACCAGGACCGTGAAGGAAATGATAGCCACTTGAAGGGTGTTCACGCCCCAGACTAATGAATGCGCCCTCAGAGGAAAGGTCAGACGGGTTGACCCATGCCATCATCGTTACCTCATCAGCGAATTGCAATTCCTTTCCGTCAATGTCTACGAAAGAGAGCAAACCATCAAACTCAAGCGCAAACGCTTCCTTGCCTTCGGACTTTACCCACTTTGCGCGCGTGATTTTACCGTGTCTTCCCTTGCCAGAAACATCGTGGACAATCGCACCTTCCCCTTCATCCAATCTCCAGAAACCTTCAAGTGCTTGTGTGGTTTCAGCGATGCAATCGCTGAGCGCTAAGAAGCTGAGGACACCAACCACGAGAAGGCACATTATCCATCCACCTTCCGCAATAGCATGGCGCATACTCACTGCTCAAAATTGTAGCACATTTATCCCTTTGGAACATTGCCGATGGAACAATCGCCTTAGTTGGTTCGTCACAACTGTCGGTAGTGGTTTTGACGAGCTTTGATTTGGAGGTGACTTTAGATGCGCAAGCAAGCTTGGGTTGTTGCCTTAGCTTGGGTTGTTGTCTTCGCTGTATCCACATTGATTGCCTTGAGGAGCAGGTCACAAGATAATCCTTTTCTGCCTCCACCACTTGAGACGCATCTCATAGGTCAGCGTGAGTGGTTTGCTGGTTCAAATGCTTCTTTACGCATCGTGGTTAAAAACCACAACGCCGATAAGCCTATCTCCGGTGCGCAAATAAGCGTGACGCTTTTGCATCGTGACAGTGGGCGCTCAACCAAACTGATAAGTGGACGGACAGATGAACATGGAACGATTGAACGGGCATTCACAGTCCCTCCTTGGGCTGTCGGGAGAAATGAACTCTCTGTTGATGTGCGCACACCAATAGGCGATGACAAAATAACCGAGACAATAACGGTGCGTGAAGAAGCACGCATCATGCTCACAACAGATAAGCCACTATACCAACCAATGCAAACCATACACATGCGTGCTTTGTGTATTGATGCTGCTTTGTTAAAGCCACTTGAAGGTGCTCAGGTAACTTTTGAAGTTGAAGACCCAAAGGGAAACAAGGTGTTCAGGAAGCACGAACGCACATCACCTTTTGGCATTGCAAGCGCTGATTTCCAACTCGCCGACGAGATCAACCTCGGCAATTACACAGTGAGGGCGATTGCATATCTTTCCGACGATAAAGGAAACGCAAGGAGAGTTGGCGAGGCAACGCAAACGGTTAAGGTTGAGCGTTATGTCCTTCCGAAGTTCAAGGTTGAGCTTGAAACGAAGAAGAAATTTTTCCTCCCCGAAGAGGAGTTTGAAGGGCTTGTAAGGGCGAATTACTTTTTCGGGAAGCCTGTTTCAGGTGGTGAAGTTCTGATCAAGCTTTCAACATTTGATGTGCGTTGGAATGAGTTTGCCGAAATAAGAGGACGAACCGACGACAATGGAGTTTACAGTTTCAAACATCGTCTGCCGACATACTTTGTTGGGCTACCTCTTGAGCAGGGCAAAGCTCTCCTGAAGGTTGATGTGACTATCACGGATAAAGCAGAACACGAGGAGAGCATAACAGAAACCTTCCCTGTAGCGAAAGAGGCAATCAGCATCTCACTCATACCAGAAAGCCAGACATTCGCTAAGGGTGTTGAAAACACGCTCTTCATCTTGACTGCTTACCCAGATGGCACACCAGCGAGGGCGAGCATCAATGTGAGTGGTGGGATTAGATGGAGAGGCGAGACGGATGAAACGGGCATAGCAGAAGTGCGTTTCGTGCCAACTGATGAACGCTTGAGTGTCTTAGTTGAGGCAACCGACAGAAACGGCAACAGAGGTAAATTGGAAAAGACTCTGGATAGCGAAGTAAGTGACGAAACAGTTTTGATGCGGGCAGATAAGGCTATAGCGAAGGTTGGTGATTCGCTAACGATTACAGTTATCTCACCTCGCAAAGGTGGCGCTGTTTACATTGATGTAATACGAGGCAGGCAAACGGTGCTCACCAAGACGCTTGAGCTAAATGGTTCAAAGGGCACTGCAAGATTAACGCTAACTGAGCAAATGGTCGGCACACTCATACTGCACGCATACCGAATTACGAGGTCAGGGCAAATCGTTCGTGACACGAAGGTAGTATATGTCAATCCAGCTCAAGACTTGCGCATCTCAGTCAAGCCAGATAAGGATGTATACCTTCCGGGTGATGATGCGAAGATCCAGTTTGCAGTCACTGATTTAAAGGGTCACCCAGTTTTAGCAGCACTTGGCATAGCTGTTGTTGATGAATCTGTGTATGCGCTTTCGGAGATGCAGCCGGGGCTTGAGAAGGTTTACTTCATGCTTGAGCGTGAGCTTTTGAAGCCGAGGTATGAGGTTCACGGTCTTGAGCCAACATCTGTGCTGCGTGAGCCACCAATCCCAATTGAACGACCACGCCCACTGGAGCTTGATGAAGGTAGGCAAAAGATTGCACGTGTTCTGTTTGCTGCAGCGATGCCAAACATGCACACACTCCATGTGAACACATGGCGCATCAAAGCCAACGCACTCCGTGAGAAGTGGGTCGAACACGCATACAAAGCATACCTGCGTATAAGAAATGCACTTGAGCAATACAGAAGGCGCTATGGTGATTACCCAGAGCAAGCTGAGGCAATTGATGTGCTGATACGAGAAAGGTTTTTGAACCGACAGGATGTGCTTGATCCACTCGGCAATAGATACCGAATTGAAATTCGTCGCGGATTTGTCTCGCTCATCGGGGCAGGAGTTGATGGTGAATTTGGAACAGACGACGACATTAAGATGCCTCAAGAAATACAACCCGTCCGCGTATTTTTCCAAGCTCCTGCTGCAGTTCTCGGTGTTCGCGGTAGAGAGGAGGCAACTTTGCTTAAAGCAGTGGATGGAGGTGTTGCGTCTGAGAGAGCTGCGAAGGAAGGCGCTCCAGAAGCACAGCAAATACGCATAAGGCAATTCTTCCCAGAGACGCTCCTTTTTGTTCCACAGCTCATAACTGATGAGCGTGGCAGGGCTTCACTTAACATTGCGATGGCAGATTCAATAACGACATGGCGTTTGACAGCGATTGCATCAACTATTGGAGGGTTGCTTGGAAGCACTACCTCTGCATTGCGAGTCTTTCAAGATTTCTTCGTTGACATTGACCTCCCAGTGAGCCTCACACAGGGTGACGAAGTTTCAATACCAGTTGCCATATACAACTACCTCAAAGAAGCTCAGGCAGTTCATCTACGACTCAGTGTTGAGGATTGGTTTGAGCCACTGAGCAGTGTTGAGCAAACTGTGAAGATGCAACCTGGCGATGTCGGTGTCGTCCGTTTCCCGATAAGGGTTAAAGCTCTTGGGATGCACACATTAACGGTGATCGCTCGTGGTGAGAAGATGAGCGATGCGATAAAGCGGAGCGTGCTTGTTATGCCAAACGGTAAGGAGGTGTGGATGACTATCAATGACACGCTGAAGGGGAGCATGCGCAAGGTCGTCAAGATACCACCGCAAGCTATAGATGGCTCATCAACCATACTCGTGCGCATCTACGGTGGTGGCTTCAGCCAAGTTGTTGATGGTTTAGACAAGCTTCTGAGGATGCCATTTGGATGCTTTGAACAGACTTCTTCTGTGACATACCCGAATGTGCTCGTGCTCAACTACATGAAGCGCACAAAGCAAATAAATCCAGAACTTCAGATGAAGGCTGAACAGTTCATCAATTTGGGCTACCAGCGCTTGCTCACTTTTGAGGTGAAGGGTGGTGGCTTCTCTTGGTTTGGCAATCCACCAGCTCACGAGGTTCTAACGGCGTATGGCTTGATGGAGTTCAACGATATGAAAAAAGTCTTTGAGATTGATGAGCGCGTGATAGAGCGCACAAGGAAGTGGCTTATTTCAAGGCAGCGCCAAGATGGCTCATGGGAGCCACCTGAAGGTGGCATAAGGGAAGGCGTTATAAATCGTCAAACTGATGTGCTTCGCACAACTGCATACATCGCTTGGTCGCTAACAGAAACACTTCAGGACAACGCAGACAAAGATGTCAAGAGAGCCGTTGGCAGGGCTGTTGATTTCATCATGGCGAAGGGAGCCGAAAATGTAGATGATGCTTATGCTGTCGCTGTTATAGCAAACGCGCTTGTTGGATGGGACAGAGAGAACGCCTTCACGAAGAGAATTATTGAGCGTCTCGTTGAGATGGCTAAGGTTAACGGTGATATAGCATTTTGGAGCACGAAGATGCCCACATTTACACACAGCAAGGGAACAACTGCCGACCTTGAAACAACCGCACTTTCAGCATATGCCCTTTTGAGGGCACGCTCACACATTGACATCGCAAACAAAGCTTTGACATACCTCGTGAGGAATAAAGATGCTTTCGGGACATGGCATAACACACAAGCCACAATATGGTCTCTAAAGGCTCTCTTGCTCGCAACTGAATCGGCTTCGGGGGATGTTGATGCACATATAACCGTTCGCTGCAACGGTAATGAAGCAGCCAAGTTGCGAATAACACCAAAGGATAGCGACATCGTTCGTCAGGTTGATCTGAAAGGGTTTGTGAGGGAGGGCGAAAACGAGATAGCGATTGATTGGCAAGGCAAAGGAACAGCGGTATGCCAAATAGCAACACGCTTCTATGTGCCTTGGGATATGGTTCGGAGGGAGAAAGAGTTGCTTGATATAGATGTTGATTACGACAGGCGTGAGCTGTCAGTGAATGACATCGTAAAATGCACTGTGACTGTGCGAAACAATCAGCAAGTTACAGCGAAGATGGTCATCGTTGATGTTGGCATACCACCCGGCTTTCAAGTCTTAACGGAGGACTTGGAGAGGCTCGTAAAAGAGAGACTCATTCAGAAGTTCAGCCTCACTGGAAGACAAGTTATCATCTACCTTGAGGAAGTGCGTGCAGGAAGCTCAATCACTATAACATATCGTCTCAAAGCGACATGCCCAGTGAAGGCAAGCTCCGGCAAGGCTGCTGTATACGAATACTATGCACCTGATGAAACGAGAACTGAAGCAAGCCCCATCAGGTTAACTGTGAAGTGATTGCATTCATACTCGCCAGATGATGATGCACTTCCATCTTGGTGCCTTTAAGACTTGTGGAAACATCAATTCTTACGGATGCAACGGGTCATACCAATCAACTTCTGGTGGGAAACCGGTAACCTGCTTCCATGTTTGGTGGAACTGAAGCCATTTGACGTGACCGTCAACGAAAACATAGTTTGCTCCGCCTTGATGGCGGCGGATAGCAAGGCTCTTGGGCTCACCCTTCTCATCGTCCCATTCCGCTTCGTGTTCTTCAGACCCAGGACCAAACTCAGGCACCTTCGTCGGATTGCCCCAAGCAGCAGGGACAAAGTGATCGTCTTCAACTTGGTCGGCAAGTTCAGCTACGATTATGCATTGTGACGGATCAACTACTTGGCTCAGCCGAATTCCCCAATAAGGTGGATGGTCTGGTGGGAAGTAACCGTTAAGCCCGTATGATGCCACCCTCGTCGTTGGGTCATCATCATCCCAAAGAGGGCTTGAGTCCGACGGGCAACGATGCAACAGGGTCGTTCGGACATAAGGCTGACAACTTTTAAGCCACCCAGGTCCGACAGGAGCATGAGCACCCGCATACTCGTGCGGCTCAGTCAAAGGGAAGCCTTCATCCCAATCCTGCACATACATCGCCATAGCGATTCCCATCTGCCTGCAGTTGGATAAACAAGATATCGCTCTTGCTTTTTCCCTTGCCTTCGCGAACACCGGAAACAGAATCGCAGCCAAAATCGCGATGATGGTTATGACCACCAACAACTCGATCAGCGTGAAGCCCCTTCGCACTTTAATCACCCCCTGCATAACGGGTTTGAATTTGGTAGCGTCATGACACAGCGTAGAGCTATTTCCGCATACCGGTTACTTTCAATCACGGGACTTGGTAATTAGTATCCCAATAGGTTCGCCACACATGCTCTGGAACACGAGCACTATTTGGATCAAGGGGATTACCGTTTACATCTACAGGGTTACCATTGCCATCTTCACGGTAGGTTGTGCTATGGAACTGTTCTGGTTTCATCCATTTCACATGCCCATCGGCGAAAAGGATATTTGAGCCATCATTATGGATTCGGCATACAGCCCAGTAGCATGTGCTTCCACCGTGGTAGAGCCCAGTTGGACCTATAGGTGGTCCTGCGTTGCATCTATCCCACTCAACTGCGACGATTTTGTAAGAGGGAGAAGAAATTGAAGCCTCACTTCTTCCCGAGGCATCTGGGTTAGGAAGGGTGTCTGAGGGGGAAAGTTCAACGAAGCCGTAAGCTGGGGAACTCCCTCCATAGCCTATATTGTAGCCATGACCATAATACCAAGGGAGTTGAGGTCTGCTTGGGCATTTGAAGAGCTCTCGGTTTTTCATGTATGGGTCAAGGCGTGACTTCCAATACTTGGCAGGTGGATATATTCCGTCGTAATCCTGCACATACATGTGGAAGGCTAAGCCTACTTGTCGCATGTTGCTAACACACTGAGTTGCTCTTGCCTTCTCCCTTGCCTTCGCAAACACCGGGAACAAGATCGCCGCCAGTATGGCGACGATGGTTATGACCACCAACAGCTCAATCAGCGTGAAACCCCTTCGCATATTAGCCACCCCCATGGTGCTATCTCACTTTACTGCAAAGGTTAAAGTTGCTCGCGCATTGCCGTGTTGGCACGCTATGAGCCACATACCTGAGTGGTCAATTTTAAGATGTGTTAGCCCGCCATCGGTCGTTGTAAGGGAAAGAACTTTCCTTGCTTTTGCTTCACCTGACTTCAAAAGCTTTTTAAAATCCGACGATGTAGCTGAGAGGGTCACGTTGGTTGGAAGACCATTATCCAGAACAAGGACGGGGACGGATATCCCCTTCTTTAACCTTGCTGAGTTGTCAAGGATGATCATATCAAGTCTGGGTGGTCGGCGGACTTTAGTGGGGGAGGGCTTCCCTACATCAACCAACGCCTTTGCGCTCATGTCAAACCATGTGACTGCACTTGAACCAAGACCAGCCCCTGCAAGTATGCCGCTCCCCAAGACTGCGTCAATCCCGAAGGAGTATGGTTTGATGTCAACGACTGGAGTCCCATCAAAAGCGTCCAATCCTTTGACGAGCAGAACATTCCCTTTGCGTTCAAGCAACTCAACGACGCAAATTCCTATCGGGTTCGGTCGGTTCGGTGAACGAGTCGCAAAGACACCAAAAACCTCATCGCTGAAAGGAGTGCGTGATGCCACTACATCCCTGCGTGCCTTGTGCATCCAGTAGAGCACGATCAGGTGCGATGAGTTCTCTATGCCCTTGAGGGCGTCAGCAAATTTCTCGTCAACGACGATTTGACAGACCTCGTGTGAATACCTGCCCTGATGCGGTGGGCGCTTCCCTTCAGGTCCATAGGGTGAGCGAATGACGCCGATCGGGTAGACAGTAAAGCCACTGCCTTCCTGTTGCGAAAGCGGTTTCACTACCTCTGCCCATTTCTCCTTCTCTGAAGCCTCTTGAGACCGCTGTTGCTCCTGTCCTTTCTTCGGGCGCGCAATAAGGCGAGCGACAATAGCGTAAGTGCCTTCTTGCTCGGCAATGAACTTTCCGACGAGGGTCTTGGTGGCAGGGTCTTCCGAGACGTCAACCGAAAACGATTTCCCGTCTGGCTGGATAATTTCAACGAAGAGGTTTTCAGTGCGTGGCAAGATGTCGCTTGCGGGGAACTCGTCTTCATGTCCGAGCCCAATGCGGAATACGACGACATCGCCTCGCTTTGGATTGTAGTTATCAACGGTCACCCAAAGGTAGTGTGCATTCGCTAAGCCTGCGAGTAACAACACAACTGCTGCACTCAAACTAAAGCGTCGCACCATTTCATCTCCACCTCCATCACAAGGTTTTGTTTGTGAATCTCCTTGCTACTGTGGGTCATACCACCAGATTTCCGGTGGTTGAGCCGAACATATTTTCTCCTTGCGCAATCCTTTCACATGTCCGTCAACGAAAAGCACACTGGCGCATTCGTTGTGCCGGTCTGCAACATTGCTATCGCAACTTGTCCTCCTAACCACATGCCCTGGGGAATCGCAAACCCACATGACTTGGGACGGTATGACGATGCTGTCAAGGAAAGGAACCTGCCCCAACGCTGCATTGCCGTTGGGAGCGATTACGAACCCAGACACGTTTCCATTGATGCCATAAGAGACATATGCAATCGCTCGCCCCATCATCATCCGGGACACTTCCTTCTGGCTGGGGCACCAAAGGAGGTCTTCGTAGCGAAAGTAAGTTGTCCCAGAATCCGTCCAACGAGTGTAAGTCTTGCTCGCAAGGTAAGGCTTGATCAACTCCTGCCAACCGTAAATGCCAATTCGCCATGCACCCCTATTGACATCGGGATAGGACCAAGGCACCATCATCCCGTCGTAGTCTTGGCAATACATTTGCATCGCCAAGCCAATCTGCTTGAGATTTGCTATGCACCTTGTTTGTCGTCCCTTTTCCCTTGCCCTGCTGAGCACCGGGAACAAGATCGCTGCCAGTATGGCGACGATGGTTATGACCACCAACAGCTCAATCAGCGTGAAACCCCTTCGCATATTAGCCACCTCCTATGGTGTGACGAATTTGAATTTGTTAACACTACCACATAGTGTAACGCGCTGGTGCGTTGATGTAAAATGCGTTTTAGCTTGTAATGACAGGGGCAACTTAATCAGTCTTTCAAACTGGAGTCGCGCTTCTTTGTGGTGTTCTCCTCTTTTGGTTATTAAGAGGCGAGGATTTATCACACTAACTCATGATGGCTTTTCATGGGCACGGCAGTTTTATGCCGATGTGTTTCTTAGCCCTTTTTAATCCTTTGCACCTGCAGTTCAAGCTCCTTCATCACTTCTTTCAACCTCTGTCTTATCGGCAACGCAGCTGGGCATTTCTCTTCGCACTCACCGCATTCAATGCATGCATCTGGCTTCACATCAAGCGACATATAAAGTTGGATTCCCAAGTGGCGCAAGTTTTCCGGGTAGCCACTCCACATGTCGTATGCGAGAAAAACATCTGGTATGCGTATGCCTTGAGGGCAAGGCATGCAATACTCGCATCTCAAGCACACTTGCCCGTAGCGGAATTGCTTCCTCAAACTGCCTATTGCTTCCAACAGCTTTCTTCTTTCGCTTTCACTCATCGGCAACGGTGCGTCACCAACCCATGCGTTTTCTACAACTTCCCTAACGCACGTCATGCCCGGTATGACAGTGCTTATCATCTCGTTTGATATGATGAACCGAAGTGATTCAAAAACAATTTCATCCTTCTCTGGCGGGTCAGTTGGTGATGGGTTTGCTCTGCTCCTCAGCTGTCCACCTGATAGAGGTTTCATTATGATGATTCCCATGTCATGTTCGTATGCCATAGGTATGATTTCCCTTCCCACACCTTCTTGGTCAAGTGGGCTATAAGCGAGCATGATTGTCTCAAAGCAATTGGACTCAATTGCTCTCTTCATTGTCTCAAGTGCCCTATGCATCGTTATGCCTATGTGGCGCACCTTTCCTTCCTCTTTTGCCTTGAGAAGTGCTTCATATGCCCCACCAATAGACATTACCTCTTCATATGTTTCTTCATCGCTAACGCTATGAAGCTGGTATAGGTCAATGTAGTCCACACATAGTTCGCGCAAGCTTGTCTCAAGGTCTCTTCTTGCTCCTTCGGCAGTCCTCGCAACTGTCTTTGTGGCTATGATGAGCTTGTCTCTTGTTCCCTTGATTGCTTTTCCAATCTTCGTCTCCGAATCACCATAGCCGCGTGCTGTATCAATGAAGTTGATTCCAAGTTCAACTGCTTTCTTTATCGCTTCTATGGCTGTCTGCAAATCAACATGCGGAAGCTTTATTGCTCCAAAGCCTATCACTGAGACATCAAGGTTTGTTTTTCCCAAGCGTCTGTAGCGCATCTTGTTCACCTCCTAAGCGAGGGATCACTAAATCAGTTGGCGAGGGCGGATGGGAATCGAACCCACCCAACGCTGTTCTCACAGCGTCGCACGGGATTTGAAGTCCCGGAGAGGCACCAGCCCCTAACCGCCCTCGCCAAATTTGTCTTCCTCATCATCTGCATGAACGGGGGCAACGCCAGTTAGCTTCCTCTCAAATACAAGCTTCGTCACCCTGAGAGTCTTTGGTATCGGTATTGGGTAGTGCCCATCAAAGCATGCTGTGCAAAAACATTTCTTTGGCAGATCAATAGCTTTCGTTAGATTGCTTAAGCTTAAGTAGCCAAGGCTGTCTGCTCCAATGAATTCTCTTATTTGCTCTACGTCTTCCAATTGAGCAGCGATCAACTCGCCTCTTGTTGGTGTGTCTATGCCGTAAAAGCAAGGGAAGCGATATGGCGGTGAACTAACTCTCACGTGCACTTCCCTTGCACCAGCCTCGCGGAGGACCGAGACAATGTTTTTGATTGTCGTGCCACGAACTATTGAGTCTTCAATGATGACGACCCTCTTTCCAGCGAGCACATCCCTTATTGGTGTTATCTTTAAGCGAACACCAAGCTCACGCATCCTTTGATCTGGCTGTATGAAAGTCCTTTGGATGTATCGGTTATAGACGAAGCCCTCTGCGTATGGTATTTTTGAGACCTCAGCATAACCGATGGCAGCAGGTATACCGCTAAGCGGGACTGGTATGACTATATCGGCGTTTGCTGGGTGCTCAATTGCAAGCAGATTGCCCATCCTTCGCCTTGCTATGTGGACTGTCCTGCCGAGTATGTAGCTGTCTGGTCTGGCGAGGTAAACAAACTCAAATATGCAAAAGGCTTGCTTTAGCTTCGGGTGGTAGTGTATCTCTCTCAGCCCTTTCTCATCAATGATGAGCATCTCTCCAGGTTGCAACTCACGAACATACTTAGCACCAACAACATTGAAGGCGCATGTCTCTGACGCTATGACATAGTGTTCGCCGTTAAGCATGCCAAGCGATATCGGTCTGACGCCCCATGGGTCTCTCGCTGCTATAAGTTTGTCCCTCGTCATTATCACAACAGAGAAAGCGCCTCTTAGCCTTGACAGTGCCGACACCACCGCAAGCTCAAAATCAAGTTCTTCATAGCTCTCAATCAACCTTGCTATAACTTCGGTATCGCAACTTGTTTCAAATGCGAAGCCAAGCGCCTCAAGCTCCGTGCGTAGCTCAAAGGCGTTGACGATGTTACCGTTATGACCTATCGCAAATTGTTCATTGCGGTGCTTCCCTTCAATCGGTTGTGCGTTTAGGGGTATGCTTGAGCCAGTTGTTGAGTAGCGGTTATGACCGATGGCTATGTAGCCATTAAGCTTCTTAAGCACTTCCTCTGTGAAGATCTGTGAAACCAATCCCATTCGCTTGTATGTGAGTAGACGCTCACCGTTTGATACTGTTATTCCAGCGCTTTCCTGACCGCGATGTTGGAGTGCAAACAACCCAAAGTAAGTTATGCGAGCTACATCCTCACCCGGCGCATACACACCGAATATCCCACAATGATCCATCGGAGCCTCACTTGCTTCAAACAACATCGGCTTTTCTCCCCCACTGCTTTGAAGGACAACTCCTTGCAACCGTTATTGTGCTGTCTTATTTTGCTCCGTTGGCTATCACCATAGCTTTAGTATGTCTCAATGGTTGCTCAACAGTGAGCTATAATGCGATTGCGACAGGATGGAAACATGGCGCAGTGAGCATGTCTGGCAGTTGTTGAGCAACTTAACCACTACTCTGCGAATGGTCACTTCACTCAGGGGGTGAAGAGTAATTGGCGAGGCAAAGAGAAGATTATGATTGGAGTTTGAACTTGCCCAAGACATCTTTCCAAATGAAAGCTAACCTCCCTGAAAGGGAACCAGATATCCAACGCTTCTGGCATGAGCGCAAGATATACCAAAAGATGCTTGAGAAGAACGCCAAAGGCGAGCCATTTATATTGCACGATGGTCCTCCATACTCAAATGGCGACATACACATAGGGCATGCGCTCAACAAGGTCTTAAAGGATGTCATCGTCAAATACAAAGCCATGAACGGCTATTACACACCATTTGTGCCTGGCTGGGACAACCATGGTATGCCAATTGAGAAAGCAGTTGAGGAGCAGATGATACAGGAAGGTAAGTGGGTAAGAGGTAAGGAGATACCTCAAGAGCTTAAAATTGAGTTGCGCAGGCGCTGTAGGGAGTATGCGATGCATTTTACGAATGTTCAAAACGAGCAATTCCGAAGGCTCGGTGTATTCGGTGAGTTTGATAGACCTTACCTGACGATGGATTTTGAGTTTGAAGCTCGCATCGTTGAGGTGTTTGGTGAGTTATACTTTGGTGGCTACATTTACCGTGACTTGAAAACAGTCCATTGGTGCAAGCAGTGCGTGACCGCACTTGCGGAGGCTGAGCTTGAATATCGTGAGAAGGAATCGCTTTCAATCTATGTTCGGTTCCCTCTGCTTGATGACCCCAATGGTGTGTTCTTTGGCTTGCCAAAGGAGGATTGCTACGCTGTCATATGGACAACCACGCCTTGGACGATACCCGGGAACATGGCTATAGCGGTTAACGGTGAGTTTGATTATGCGATCTCGGAAGTGGAAGATGAATCTGGCAAAAGAGCTTTCTACGTGATCGCCGAGGCACTGTTGCCTATAGTTTGCGAAGTGCTCAACTTGAAGCTCCTGAGGGTTGTTAAAAGGGTGAGTGGTGAAGAACTTAAAGGTGTTAGGTTCGGGCACCCGCTATATGGGCGACCATCTCCTATTGTTCTTGGTGAACATGTAACGCTTGAGCAGGGGACTGGCTTAGTCCACACAGCTCCGGGGCATGGTCCTGAGGACTTTGAAGTTTGCAGGCGTGAGGGTATCCCAATCATTAGCCCAGTTGATGAACTTGGGCGCTTCACTGATGAGGCAGGCGATAGGTTGGCTGGCATGGATGTGGAAGAGGGTAACGAGGCTGTGATGCAATGGCTCACAGAAAAAGGAGCGTTGCTAAAGCGTGAAACAATAGTCCACTCATATCCACACTGTTGGCGATGCAGGAAGCCGGTGATCTTCCGAGCAACAGTGCAATGGTTCATGAGCGTTGAACATAACAACCATAGGCAGCGTTGCCTAAAGGAAATAGAGAAAGTTAGGTGGGTCCCAAAAGAGGGCTTCAGGAGGATGCAAGGGACTCTTGAGTCGCGTCCAGACTGGTGTTTATCAAGGCAAAGGGCTTGGGGTGTCGGTATACCGATATTTTACTGCCGCAATTGTGGTGTTGAAGTCCTGACGCAAGAAACGATAAAGGCTGTCTCAGATCTTGTCCGCAAAGAGGGCTCGGATGCATGGTTTGTCAAGCCAGCATCAGAAATATTGCCAATGGGGTTTAAGTGCCAAAAGTGTGGTTGCACCGAATTTGATAAGGAGACGGACATCCTTGATGTATGGTTTGATTCTGGCTCAACCAACAGGGTCGTCCTTGAGGGCAGGGATAACTTGCGTTTCCCAGCCGATGTTTATCTTGAGGGGAGTGACCAACACAGGGGTTGGTTTAACTCATCGCTCATGATATCTGTCGCCACCAAGAACACAGCGCCATACAGGACGGTCATAACGCACGGCTTCGTTGTTGATGAGCAAGGGAGAGCAATGCATAAGTCGCTTGGCAATGTCATATCGCCTTTTGAAGTCATTGATAAGTATGGTGCTGATGTGCTCAGGCTCTGGGTATGCTCATCAAACTACTTTGAAGATGTGCGCCTTGGCAGTGACATACTCGCTCGCCTCGTTGATGCATATAGGCGCTTCAGAAACACATTCCGCTTCATCCTCGGTAACCTGTATGACTTTGAACCAGATAGACACTCGCTAAGTTATGGTGAGCTTCTTGAGCTTGACCGCTACATCCTCCATCTCCTTTACGAGCTTATTTTGAATGTCACCAAGCACTTTGAGGAGTTTGAGTTTTACAGGGCGTTTCAGATCCTTCAAAACTTCTGTGCTGTTGAGCTATCAGCGTTCTACTTTGATGTGCTCAAGGATAGGCTCTACGTGATGCGAAGCGATTCAGTGGAAAGGCGCTCTGCACAAACTGTTTTGTTTGAGTTAGCATCAGCGCTTTGCAGGATACTCTTTCCCATGATAAGCCACACTGCTGAGGAAGTGTGGCAAAGCATGCCTCATTGGGAAGGAAAGGAAGAAAGCGTTGCGCTCGCAAATTGGCCACAGCCTAAAGAGGAGTGGAAGGATGAGCGCCTAAGCGCTCGCTATCAACAACTCCTTCGGCTCAGGGATGATGTCCATAAGGCTCTTGAGATAGCTAAAAGGCAAAAGGTTGTCATAAATCCGCTTGAAGCAAAGGTGAGCATCTATGCAAGCGATGAAGTTCTAAGGTTCTTGAAGTCATTTGAGACACCGCTAAACGAGCTCTTCATCGTCTCAAAAGTTGAACTGCATCCCCTCTCTTCAGCTCCTGATGGGTTGATGGATGGGGAAGAGTTCGTTGGCGTCAAAATAGGTGTTGCTCTGGCTGAGGGCGAGAAGTGCGCAAGATGCTGGCAGCGACAGGAGAGCGTCGGCAAGGACAAACTTTACAAAGATTTGTGTAGCAGGTGCGCATCAATAGTTGCTGAGCTTAAAGCGCTACAATGCTAATGCTTTAGATCGCTTGTGGCTGGTCAAATTTCTTCAAGCCTCGGTAGAGCCTTCATGACGCGCTCTCTTATCTCTGCAGGTGACGGTAGCTCGGCAACCAGCTTACCGTCACGAATGAGCGGTTGAATAAGCTTTACGAAGCTTCCACCACATTGGCATTTCTTTGGTGCGCTACGGTTCGCTGGCACAACGATGTTTCTAAAGCATTCAACACACTGGTAAACATCCTTCACGCCTGAAGCCTTCCCACGCTTCGCTATTGGCTCACCTTCAACCTCAACAATATCCATGGCGAAGTTTATGACGGGTGCGTTGCTAAGCGAAGTCCCAACACCGTATGCGTCAGCTACTTCGTTCAGACGCTTTATCTCATACTCGTCAAGACCACCGCTCACAAACAGCTTCACATGACTATATCCACGAAGGTCAAGCTCCCACCTCGTCTCTTTCAACAGCGCGAGCAAGTTACCTCGCCTTGATGAAGGCGTATCAAAGCGAACAGCATAGAGACGTTCACCGAGAGCCTCTGCAGCCCTGAGCGCCTCAAATTTCTCGTCACCGAAAGTGTCTATGAGAGCTGTGCGCCTAACACCCGGTTCAACAAACTCGTCAAAAAGCTTTAGCGCTTCAACCATATCACCAACAATGATTATGAGCGCATGTGGCATCGTCCCAACTGGTTCTATCCCAAGAAGTTCTGCGCTCTTGATAACAGCCACACCATCACACCCGCCGATGAAAGCAGCCCTGTCTATCATTGGTGCAAGAGCTGGATGCATCCTCCTTGCACCAAAGCTAACTACAAGCTTATCGCCAGCAGCTTTCTTGCATCTCGCTGCCTTTGTTGCAACACCAGATGCTTGGCATAGCAAGCCAAGCAATGGCGTTTCAAATATAGCAAAGTCGGTGTATTCGGCTTCAACTCGGAGCACCGGTTCTGAGGCATGGAATATTGAGCCTTCTGGCATGCAGTCAACATTTACCGGTTTGCCCTCAAGCAGATGCGCAACCTCGTCAATTCCGGCAAGGACAGCCCACTTGTATCCATCGGGGAGGCTTGATGCTGTGACTTCCATGACGACCCTTTTCCTTATGCCTGCCGAGAGCAGTGTCCTAACAGTCCGAACAAAATAAACATCTGTCACTTTGCCGGAGCGTATCTCATCATCACTGGCGATATTGAAGCCCATTTGCGCTGCACCTCCATAAACTTCGTGAACAGCGCACAAGATAACAAGATAGAAGTTCACATTCACAAGATGACACACCACTTCGCATTTGCACGGAGGGATTCCACTCTTGCTTCGCCAGAGTGGTAAAGCGAGTGTTGTGCAAAGTTACCAAGCTACTGTTTCTTTTGCACGCCAACCTCGCTTTGTTTTGTGCTAAGTAATGAAGTCTCCACAGCGCCCTTTAGTAAGAGTGATCCAAGCCATTTCACCCTCTCTTTGAGTTCCTCAACAAATACACTTGCAACCTTAACACTACCACGCTTTAGTGCATTCCTTACATCCCTCAAGTTGGCACGAACATCGTCCAACGTTTTGATGACCTCGCTTATTTTGAGAGCATCTTCACCACCGCGCATTTGCTCAACTGCCATAACTTCAATATGCGCGAGCCGAATAAGCATCCTGAGCGATACCGCTTCAACCTTCTCAAGAGATTGTGCCAGCACTGCTTCATCCAGCTCATTCAGCAATGCATTAAGCTTCTTAAACTCCTCGCTCAATTCCTTTGGGGCAACTTCAACAACTTCTTGAACCTCCTTTTTAGCCACTTCTTTAGACATTTCCTCTTCGGCTATCTCCGCAGGTGTTGGAACTTCAACGAGGCTTTGTGGTGGTGCTATCGTTGTGATTGGGGGGATGATCGTCGCTGGTGGAGCGAGCTTTATCTCCTCAGTGCCAACTCGCTTCAAACGCCCACAGCCTACCATCACAGCAAAACTTAAACCAACACACATAAGCATAACTATACCAAACGCCCTCAATGGCATCCAGCTCACCTCCAACCGAATGCATAACGCATCTCATAGTAACACCACAGGACGCTGTTTAAACATGGTATCGCAAATGAAAGTGTGAAGCAAAGGTGCTTGCATTAGTGATTGCAATGTGATAGTTGATTATTTGAGCCGTGTGATAAGCGTTGCTGGAGGTGGGTAGCAACGATGTATCGTAATATGCGAAGACGCCAGTTCCTAAAGCGTGTTGCGCTCGGTATCGGTTCTTTCATTTTTCTTTCCGAGAGTTCCAAAGGTGCAAATGAGCGCATTGGCATAGGCATTATTGGTGCTGGAGGTAGAGGACAGGACCTCATGCGCGAAGTCTATGTAAATGCAAAGGACATGAATGCAAAGGTTGTAGCTATATGCGATGTTTGGCGTCTCAACAGGGAATCAGCCGTCGCGAAGGCAAAGGAATGGTTTGGCATTGAGCCACGCTCAACAAGTGACTACCAAGAACTCCTCTCATGGGATGAAGTTGATGCCGTCATAATTGCCACGCCAGATTTCAGTCATGCGCGCATACTCGTTGACTCAGTTCGTGCTGGCAAGGATGCATATTGCGAGAAGCCGTTAGCAAATACGCTCCAAGAAGCTAAAGAAGCTTTAAAGGCTGTAAATGAGACTAAGCGCATAGTTCAAGTTGGGACGCAACGCAGAAGTGACGGCTACCACAAATCGGCTGTAGAAGTAGTTCGCTCTGGCGTTCTGGGGAAGATAAGTCGCATAGTGATTTCGTTTAACTTTAATCACCCAAGGTGGCGTCGCGACGCGAAGGTAGTCCGCGAGGAGGATGTTGATTGGAAACGCTTCTTGATGCACCTTCCATATCGTCCATTTGATCCTGTTCGCTTCCTCTGCTGGCAGCTATACCGTGAGTTCTCAACTGGCATTCCGGGGCTTTGGATGAGCCACTTCATTGATGTCGTCCATTGGTTCACAGATGACCACTTCCCAAAAAGCGCTGTCTCACATGGTGGTATCTACGTTTGGAACGATGGGCGCGAGCACGCTGATACGTTTCATTCGCTCTTGGATTACCCGTCTGGCTTTTTGGTGAGCTTCAGCATGAGCTTATGCAATAGCGCCGGAAATACATTCACCATACATGGGACGAACGGAACGCTTGATTGCATGCGTTGGAGGTTGAGTGGCGAAGGAGGGGCAGGCGCAAAGAAGATACAGGAAGAAATTCAACTCAAGCCGAAAGAGAGTATAAGCCATGTGCGCAATTGGATTGAGTGCATACGAAATCGCACAACACCAAACGCTCCAATTGAAGCTGGATATGCTCATTCTGTTGCGTGCATATTGGCAGCACAAGCATACTGGACTGGGAAGCGATGGTATTACGACGCACAGAAGCAGGAGATGTATCCTCAGGATTAAACTTTGGAAGCACCGACTCTGAGATGAATAGCAATGCGCGTTGACTAAAGATGCACTGCATCTGTTTTTCATTGGTGCTGACAGCAATTGAGCGTGTTCATTGCAAGTGGCGTTTCATCAATGACGGGTAGCAAAGATTACGCTCAAATGATTGTAGCCTTGGACAACAACGGGATGCAAAATCCCACTTCATTGCGTTGCAATTAGACTTGGGCTTGAACGGAGCCAACATGGGTGTTAATTTTTGTCAATATCATACCTGCAGGAGGTTGATAGCTTTAGCTGTCAGTGGGTCGCGACTGCTGTATGAAGCTTTAAGAAGTTGAAGCATGCAGGTTAAACGAAGGCTTAAAAGGGGACGATAATGTTGATGATCACATCAATTACAGATTCAAGGCTGTGTTGTTACATAGAGGCTAATTTGGGGCGAATTGTGGAGTTGTTTTCTCCAAGGCATATCATAGCATTTGGTTCAAGGGTGAATGGAACTGCAAGGGAAGACAGCGACATAAGTCATCATGATGAGCGAGGTGATAATGGTGCCTAAGAAGCGCCTGCTCGTGGTTTACTATAGTGGCACTGGAAATACAGAGATGGTCGCAAAAGAAATAGCCAATGGTGCAAGGGCAGCAGGTATGACGGTTGTAGTCAAGCGTGTTGAAGAGTGCTCCCTTCGTGACCTGAGAGAAGCTGACGCCATCGCGATTGGCTCGCCAACTTACTTCAGCAATGTTGCATGGCAGGTCAAAAAGCTCATTGATGAATCCATATCGTTGTATGAGGATGGTGCACTAAATGGCAAACCACTTTTCCTCTTCACATCGGCTGGCTGTAAAAGGGATGCCACACAATGTCTCAAGATGCTGCGGTTAGCATTCGCATACCACCACAACATGAAACTAATTGAACCGATGTTTATACGAATTGACGGCGAGCCAGACGAGCAAGTGAAAGAGAGAGCTCGCTCCTATGGCAACAGCATTGCAAAGTCTATCTTATAGCAAAGAAGCCGTTAAAGCTTCTCACGCACTTTTTACACATTACAAATTTCGAATGCCTTTTTGAGTGCCTGTATTGGGTCTCCCTTCGGGATGAATTCGTGTCCGACGTAGCCATCGTAGCCAGTTTCGGCTATTGCGCGCATCACTGCTCGGTAGTTTATTTCTTGCTCTTCATCAATGTCCCTTCTTCCCGGCACGCCAGCAGTGTGGAAGTGACCAATGAATTTGATGTTTTGCCTTATCGTGTTTATGAGGTCTCCCTCCATGATCTGCATGTGATAAATATCGTAGAGCAATTTTAC
The DNA here is from genome assembly GCA_041538025.1 of Candidatus Thermosaccharophagus gerlachensis. Lineage (GTDB taxonomy): Bacteria > Armatimonadota > Fervidibacteria > Fervidibacterales > Thermosaccharophagaceae > Thermosaccharophagus > Thermosaccharophagus gerlachensis. Next base: position 21,843 of record JBGOEV010000017.1, read on the forward strand.
TCTTGGCGAGTTGACTCGTTTGCATACTTCCACTCCCCACCAAGTCCTATCGCATTGATAATCTTTGTGGTCGTATTTGCTGTTGAGCAACTCAAGGCACAGTGTGACTCCTTTTTCTTCAGCAGCTTTAACTACCCTGAGCAAGCCTTCAACAGTGTTATCAATTCCTTCCTCATCGGATATGCCACGTCTGTTGCCCGAAAACACAATGAGGCTCGGTATCTCATATTTTGCTGCCAGTTCAATGTTCTTCAGAAGCTCCTGCTCAATGCGAGGGTGGTTCTCTTTTCTATTCAAGCCATCTGTGAGTGTCCCATGTCCACTCACAATTGCGATACGCATTCCATGTTCTCTAATCATATCCCAGTATTGTTGAGGTCCCATCTCAATTGATGCAAAGCCTATCGCAGCAGCTTCCTTTATGAGTTTTTCTGGCTTGACTTCGCCTCGCACGAAGCACCACCAACACACCGATTGCTTTATGCGCCCCATCTTCTTCACCTCCGCACTTGTATTGTTTTGTAGCATTGCAGCGGTAGTAGCTCCAACCACTGTTCCAAAACTACATTCTATGAATTTGCGCCTGCTAAATTTTAGTTCGTTCATTTCTCTCCACCTCCTGCTACACTATCCTTTGCTTGGCTGTCTTTTGCGTTAAAATTATAGCACGCCTTGTGGCTATGTAAAGCGTTCCGTCATTCAAACACCACGCGGAAGTGATATGGCCATTTTTGTTTGAGCATTGGGCTTAGTATGCCACCCCATACCACGCCCGTCATCATGTAGTGTCCGAATGATATGCCCAAAAACAATGGTATTAGCTGGCGATACAGCCCCATGCCGCCATAGCGCAGGATCAAACCTTTTATTGCCCAAATTGTGAAAGTTGGGAACCAGTATGGGCAATGGTGGCTATAGGCGTATGCCAAAGGGAAGCCAAGAGGGTGGAGTGGGAAACTCGGGAAAATTCGCCTGAGATAAGAGATAAGTGCTGTTACAGTAGCGCCATAAACTGTAAAACCAATTCGCCACAAGTCCGGAGGCATGGGGTTGTTGAGCATCTGGTTCAAAATGCGAAAATCTTGTGCCGCAACATAGGTGCGATAATCTGCGGAGCCGGGTGCACCTTCAAAGAAGTTTGCCCCCAGCTTGTAATAGGCTTTGAGATGTGTGATGAAAGACGCCCACAACCCGATAAACATGCCAAGAAAAGACATCGTTGCAAGCTCTGCCAAATTGATTGAGCACTCACTGGCTATCTTTGCTGAATCCGCTGCATATGCGCCTGTCAGGTTCAAATAAAAGTGCCTTGATACCCAGAAAAGACCCGAGAGTATGACAAGGCTTCTTACACCTCCAATTTTGAGCAACCTACTTGTCCCAAGCACGTAGTGCAAAAAATCGCGCTGTGCACCATATGGGTAAACCCAAGAGTAAGGCATTCCTGCTTCTGCCCTTATACGGGCATATGTTGCGACAAAAAGCGACAAAATTAGCCAATAAGATGTCGCTACCGCCAATGACATGCCCGAGAGCACCATCCATGTTACCGTTATCACACTTCCAATGACAAGTGTGTATAAAGCAAGCTTGCATTCTTTAAACGCTTTTTGCCTCCAGCTTCGGTATATCAACACTAAAGCGATTGCCAGATATCCGCCTACACTTTGTGCATGTGGGAATGGGAATGAGTCGCCGATTGTCATCACAGCTGGCACTTCCCAACCAAAAACTCCTATCGTCATGACAGCAAAAAGCTTGAGGATGAAGTAAAAAAACCATACAGAAAACAAAACCTCCTGTGTCACAAGATAGCCGAAGCCTATGCCTTCCATCAGTGGGAAAATCATCAACGGACGTAACGCACTGAGCGGACGCTCGCTAAAAAATGGGGCTAAATCCCAGAATCTCCTGACTGGCTTGAAGAGTGAGGTGAGCATCATCAAACTTGTTGGTAAAGCCCCTATTACCATGCCAACCCAAGAGAGTGGCAGGGTAAAGAAGCCCTTTTCCCTGCAAATCATTTGGATTGGCATTTGAGCGAGTGGGAAGTTCAGCTTTTCCACATTTATCCATCGTTGTGCAAAGAGCCATGAAATACCGCACCCTATTGCCCAAAGTGATACAAAAAATATAGACCAAAGTGAGAGAGGAAAAAGCCATTCACTCCATGGGACCCTCCCGTTCGCTCCCTCAAAGAAACCGCGAATTATGGCGAAATCCTTTGGTGCCCACCAGTCTGGCAAAGCTGCCCAAAACTCTTTGAACATGTTGTCGGGGGTGGCATAATAAGGCAAAACAGTCAGAGACGGAAAAAAGGAACGAACACCCCCATAAGTGAGCGGAATTATTGAAAAGCATGAGAGGATGTAGAAGGAGAGCAACTCCTTTTCATTCAGCCCAAAATAACCGCGAATTGGAATGAGGAGGGTCAAACCAAGCAAGACTGGAACTGGCGGATTACCGCCAGCAATATTTGAAGCGCCTGTGTAAAGTTCTGCGCTTAGAACCCACAAGTTCACAAAAACCAAGAAAGTTAGCCACAATATGGCAACTACATGCCATCTTACCCTCGTTCCCTTCGCAAGTATAGCTGTGTTTTTGAGGTTCTTGCACATTATTTTGGCATATCTGTTCTAAATGGTGATGCTGGCAGCCCTTCTCGGTTATACAAGTTACAATCTGGGTTGTCAGCCCATGCATATCTTACAGCGACTGGCTTTTCAATACTTGGGCTCCAAACAACAACGGTATCGCCCTCTATCTTCGCTTCTGCCCAAACAAATTTCCCGTCTTCACCCGCAATTGCGAAGCCAGTTAGCTTCTCACCTTTTGCTATAAGCCCACTACCAGTGTGCTTGAAGCGTATGCGTATCTTGTTGCCTTCAATGCTCATGCCATCGTAAATTGGTCCTGAGTAAACGATGCTTTCACCGTATGCTACAGCCCTTGCAGATAATGCTAACCTTTTCCCTACATCCTGTTTATTTTTGGGATGTATATCGTTTGCTTCGCCGATATCAATTGCCACAGCCATCCCTGTTTTCGGGACATTCATAAACGTTAGGAGTTGTGCCTCCCTTAGCTCAGCCCATGCGCTTTCGGATGGCTCTGGCTTCCTTTGCATGAAGTTGGCGAGTTGAACAAACAGGAATGGAAAATCAATACCCCACGCTTTTCGCCAATCGTTTATTAATGCTGGGAAGAGTTTGCGATACTGTGCAGCTCTCCCAACATTTGATTCGCCTTGATACCATATGACGCCTTTTATGGAGAATTTTGTAAGTGGTGCAATCATACCATTGAACAGACCGCACGGTTGCCAAGGGTTTCCAGGTCCAATTGGTGGGCGAGGCTTTGGAGGTATAGGCTGACCAAGCTCCTTTGCTGCCTTCGCTTCTTCTTCCCATTTCTTGAGCCTTTCTTCATACTTCTTCAGCGCCTCAGGATACGCGTTGATTATCTTTTGCCAGTTCTCCAAGATGACCTTCAACTCTGGATCAGATTCAAGCGTCTGGTAGCTCACCCACGATTCTGCTGGCGTCCCTCCCCAAGCAGATTGTATCATGCCAATTGGGACTCTGAGGTGATTGTGAAGCTCGCGCGCAAAGAAGTAACCGACAGCTGAAAAGTTGCGCACCGTTTCAGGCGAGCATACCATCCATTTACCTTGTGGGTCTTCAACTGGAGTGTCGCTTACAACCTTTCTCACCATGAATAGTCGTATGAGTGGGTAATTTGCGTTCGCTATCTCCTGCTCAGCGTTTGCTGAGCGAGCTACTGGCCACTCCATGTTTGATTGCCCCGAGCAAACCCAAACATCGCCAATTACAACATCACGAAAGACGAGCTTGCTGTTATCGCCCGCAGTAATAGTAAGTTCATACGGACCACCTGCCTCCATCGGTGGAAGAACGGCTTTCCATCGCCCGTCTTCTAATGCTTTACACTGCACCTCAATTTGCTTCCCAGCAGTTTGCGCGTTTTTCTCTGGGTATAGCCTAACTGTGATCTTTTCGTTTGGTGTTGCTTTTCCCCAGATGGAGACATGCATGCCCCTTTGCAAGACCATGTGATCAGAAAACAGCGATGGAACCTCTAAATCGGCTACGGATACCCCGATCAAAAAGAGCATCATCCCCACAACTATGCCATTCATGCGCTTCATCTTGCATCATTCCTTCCGTGCTTAAATTTAAGCTCACCTTTGCTTTGGTTACTGCATATTATAGCGCATCGTGCTGCAATGCAACAAAATTTGAGACGCTTTCCAAGACTGCTCATGCCACTGGATTTAGCCAGTTGGTGATGACGAATTTTTAAGTGCCGAATTCATCAGTAGCTTTGTGTGCGAACACTTTAGCGAGCCAAGTCTTTCCATACCCTTGCAATTGGCTCAACAAAAGCCTCTCTCCTCATAATCTCGCCGAAAAAGAGTTGGTGTTCAGTTTTTGTCACTGACTATGGAGTAAAGCCCGTAGCTTGGACTTTTGAGACACACTTTAAAAGTTGACGACATAAGCGAACATGGATGTGGCACGATGATTGATGCAACTTGAACAAAGAAGTTTCTATCAAATTGGTTGGTTCACGCACTTTGACGGGATAGCGAGGTTGGGGTGAGTATCATGGGAGGTTACAAGTGGTGCACATCTGCTTTAGCGATGGTTTTTCTTCTCACTATCCCATGCATGGCGCAATTTGAGCTCCGAAATAAAGATGGGGAGTTTGTTGATGTTGTTTTTGCTGGCAAGGTGGTCGCACGCTACATGTATGCCTACGACCCTTCAACACCACAGCGTCTCCAAGAGACTTACAAACCCTACCTTCACATCATTGACCCACAAACGAATTTGCCGATCACGAAGGGTGCTGGAGGCTTACATCCGCACCATCGTGGCATCTTTGTTGGTTGGAGCAGGACAATCGTTGATGGTAAGCCACTTGACTTTTGGGGCATGCGAGGGACATATCAGCTCCATTTGAAGTGGACGAAGCTTGAGTCAAAGGGTGACGAAGCTATCATTGGTGCGCTTATAGCGTGGAGGGATTCTGGCAATAGGACTGTGATTGAAGAGGAACGCCTGATGCGCTTCATTCGCCCACCGGAGGGTGCTATTGCAGTTGTTGATTTGACGACGACGATAAAGCCATCTATCGGTGATGTGAGACTTGACGGCGACCCAGAACATGCTGGCGTGCAATTCAGGGCAGCAAACGAGATTGAACCAAAGGAAACCGTTTACATCTTTCCCAAGGAGAATGCCAACCCTAAGGTTGATACTGATTATCCGTGGGTTGCTATGAGTTATACCGTCTTCGGCAAGCGATACACAGTCATCCACATGAACCATCCAGATAATCCAAAAGGAACAATCTATTCAGCCTACCGTGACTATGGGCGCTTCGGTGCTTTCGTAAGGCATGATGTGAAGTTTAATGAATCGTTCACACTAAAATATCGCATAGCAGTTTTCCATGGTGACTTGCAAGACGCTTCTGTCATACAAAAGCTGTGGGACGATTTTGCTGGTGTTGAAAAGCCATCGCCACTGCCAAAGCTCACCATCAAGAAAGGTGCGCCAATGTGATGCAGGCTATAATTCTCTATCGGGAGTTGTTGGCGTTGTAAGTGGTTTTTTTCCACGGAGGTGATAGTCATGCGACTTCACTCAAGGCGTGAATTCATCAAGCTATCTTCCAGTGCGATTGGTGGCATATGGTTCCTAAGTTCTCGCGTGTTTGGCGCTAATGATAGGATAAGAGTTGCGGTGGCTGGCTTGAATGGGCGAGGGGGAGCACATATTGATGAATTCATGCGCATTGAAGGAGTGGAGATAGCATACCTTGTAGACCCAGATACAAGGACTTTCGCGAAGCGCCTAAAGCAGATTGAGCAAAAGGGTGCTAAGCCACCAATATGTGTTCAGGACATTAGGAAAGTGCTTGATGATAAGGATGTGGATGTAATCGCGATAGCCACACCTAACCATTGGCATTCACTTATGACCATTTGGGCATGCCAAGCTGGCAAGGACGTCTATGTTGAAAAGCCATGCAGTCACAATGTCTTTGAAGGTAGAAAAGCAGTTGAGGCAGCTCGCAAGTATAACAGAATAGTTCAGCACGGCACTCAAAGCAGGAGCGACCCAAGGTGGATTAAGACGATTGAAATAATAAGGTCTGGTAAATACGGCAAGCTGCTTGTTTCAAGAGGGCTTTGCTACAAGCCGAGGGGAAGCATCGGTTTTAAGCAAATTGAGCCACCGCCTCCTGAGCTTGATTTTGACATATGGCTTGGACCTGCACCAAAACAGCCTTATCATGGCAACCTCGTTCACTACAACTGGCATTGGTTCTGGGACTTCGGGAATGGTGACATAGGCAACCAAGGTGTCCATCAGATGGATATAGCCCGTTGGGCACTCAATAAGACTTTGCCAGTGACCGTTATAAGCCTTGGCGGTAGGTTCGGTTATGTTGATCAAGGGCAAACACCAAACACGCAAATAGCATTGTTTGATTTCGGTGATGCTTTGCTCATATTTGAGGTGCGAGGTCTTAAAACAAACCCATACTATGAACAGCGTATCGGCAATATATTCCACATGGAGGAAGGGATCATAGCAGGGAGCATGTTCTATCCGAAGGGCAAGGATAAACCAGAACCGTTGATAACTGAGAGGCTTCAAGGTCGCCCGAACATCTTCCGCAATTTCATAACTGCTGTGAGGGAGAGGAAACAGGAGTTGCTTGATGCCGATATACTTGAAGGGCACTACTCAAGCGCACTCTGTCATCTTGCTAACATTTCGTATCGTCTCGGTGTGGATGTTGAATACACTGGTGATGATAGCAAACCGTTCGGAGAATATGAGGATGCGAATGAAGCCTTCGGCAGGATGATTGAACACCTTAAGGAGAACGGTGTCCCAATCAAAGGTTTGAAATACCGTCTTGGTAAGAAGCTTGTCTTTGATCCAGCGAGTGAAAAGTTCGTTAATGACCCAGAGGCTGACAAGTTGCTCACGAGGGAATATCGCCACCCGTTCGTTGTCCCAGAGAAGGTTTGAAGCTGTTAACGCAGTTTTTGTGTTCAACCTTTATTTGCAAACCTTGCGTGCTGATATGAGAAAAGCTGTGTGAGCTACCATTCTATCTTCTGGGCGAAGCCTGTAAGGGTTTGGCTTGTAGTGGCGTAGAAGTATCTCGCAAACCTCAACATCAACCAATGGTAGATTTTCAAACGCCTGAAGTGTTTGGCATATTTGGTTTGTTGTAGGGACAAGTATGCCAATTGAGCCACCACACGAGAGTGCTTCAATAGCCTGCTGAAGGTATTCCCATGGTGTGCGCACATCAATGAAGACAACATCAACATCCTTCTCATCAAACCCTTCAGCTATGTCGCGCACCTTTAGTTCAACCCTGTGAAGCAATCCAGCGAGCTGTAAATTCTTTCTTGCCCTCTCAGTGAACTCTGGACGCCTCTCGTAAGAGTAGACCTTGCCTTCATCGCCAACCATAGCAGCAAACAGCAGTGTTGATGCACCGCTTCCAGTGCCTGCTTCAACGACTCTGCAACCCGGCACAACTCCGAGGCGCAAGAGCAAGTAGCCCATCTCTTTTGGGTATGCGATTTGCGTCTCTCTCTTTATCGCATACATGACCAAGTCGTTTGGGGTTGGGCGAAATGCATAGCAACGATGCCCAAGATGCGTGAAGATAGCACATCCGGGCGTTTTGCCGACTATTGACTCGAGCTCTATCACACCTTGGCTTATCGTAAACTTGCCCTCCGAGATCTGCACCACCCACCTGTTTCCAAGTTCATCCATGAGAAGGACTGCTTCGCCTTCCTCAAATTGGCGCACAGTTCAATCTCACCCCTTTCAATTTCTCTTTGGTCTAACTGAGCAAAGTGTGCTACCATTAGATTAAACTTTGACGGTAGTTGTGTGCGTAGCAAAAATCAAATTTAACACTTGAGCACAAGCACGGATGTAGCAAGGCAAAGTTTCCGTAGCTTTAAAAGAGGTGCGTTTCAAAGGTGGACAAGGGGAGTAACTGTAACAGCTCAAAGGGAACCAAAACCTTGCCTGTCCCCTTGCCACAACTTAGAAGATGGCGCCTCTCATTCATGCTTGGCGTCCTCAATGGAGTTTTGTTCCAGTTTGGTTTTTCACTCTCGCATCCTTCAACCGTCCTTGTGACGTTCGCAACTCGCCTCACCAACTCAGAAATAGGCGCAGGTCTCATCGGGACAATAGCAGGTGCTGGCTGGTTTCTACCACAACTCTTTGTTGCAAGTTACATTGAGGCAATTCCTGTGAAGATGATTGCCTACAGGCTTGCTGCTCTACTCAGGCTTTTGAGCTGGGCTTTGATGATGCTTTGTGTGCTCTTGTTTATAGGCGTATCGAAGAAAGTCGCAATAGCTTTATTTTTCACTTTTTATGCTTCATTCACGCTCCTTGGAGGTGTCGGTGGTCTTGCCTTCATGGACATCGTTACAAAGACGATACCACCAAGGAGGAGAGGGGCTTTCTTTGGTGGGCGAAACCTGTTCGGTGGCTTGCTTGGCATACTCGCTGGCATGATTGTAAGACGCATCCTATCAATGGAAAGCGCTTTACCTTTCCCAAACAACTATATGTTCCTGATGCTTTTCTCGCTCATCTTCTATGCGCTTGCCTTCATGCTCTTCATGTTCGTTGATGAGCCTCCAGATATACACCTTCAACCGAAGAGCAACCTCTTAGACGAAGTAAAGGCTGCATTTGAACTGCTAAAAACGAATAAGCAATTCAAAAGGCTGATGCTCATACGCGTCTTCTTGGATGCTTCATCAATTGCAGGTCCTTTCTATGCAACATTTGCTGTAAGGGCTTTGTATGCCAATGATGCGATTATGGGGACATTCATCATACTCCAAACAGTTACAAGTTTACTGCTCACCCCAGTATGGAGTTACATCAATGATGCTAAAGGTAGCGCTGTAGCCATGCGCCTTTGCCTCCTCTTTATACCTATTGTGCCAGTCCTCGCGCTCGCCATCAGCGTGGCAAGGGAATTTATTGGCAGCCACGAATTAATGTTGAAGCTTTGGATGTTGCTCTATGCGCTTATCGGGATGACATCTTCAGGTCCTGCAATCGCATTCATAAACTACCTTCTTGAAGTAGCCGAGGTTAGCAGAAGGTCTTTGCTCATAGCTTCTTTTAACACAATTGATGGGTTGGTCATGTTCTTCCCACTACTTGGTGGTTTTGTTGTTCAGTCAATAGGCTATCATGCTGTCTTCGGGTGCGCTGCAATTAGCACACTGATTGCGGTAACTTTTGCACGAGGTCTTTTCTCAAGGAGGACATGATAAGCCATCAATAGTGCTGTTGTATAGTGCCGTTGTTTTTGGTTGCTCTAAATCAACCTCATGATAAGCCCTGATGGTATCTTGGGATAAAAGTATGTTGACTTTGGTGGGAGGCGCTCACCGAGTTCAGCTGCAAGACGCAATTGAGCTGTTGTCAACGGGCTCAAAAGTATGGATACTGTGCAACTATCATTCCTGACTGCTTCAACTGCAGCTTTTGCATCCTGAGTGTATGAAAGGCATGGTTCGGAAGATATGCCACACTCCTTCAAAACCATCGGAAGAAGCAATTCGTGTAAAGCAACTGTGTTTACACCATTCCTTAGAAGCTCCCTCCTGTTACCAACATCATTGCTACACATCTCACTCAGTTCGTTCGCTTTCACCTTGAGCAACAAAATCCTGTTTGGGCATACCATGACGAAATTGACGGTATCACCATCAAACCCTTCACGGATGCTCCTAAATGCTTCCGTGAGGTTAATCTCTTCAACACTGCCATGCAGTTTCAAGAGTCTGGTGAAACTCGCTTCAAAGTTTTCGCGCTCCTTTTCTGATCGGAAATGTAGGAGGCGATGCGTTGGGAGTATTGTCAGGCGCCCGTGAATATTAGCCAACGCAGCACCAATGTAGCATGCTGGATGAGTATCGTTCAAATCTTCATCCGAGAGCTCCTTCAAGAAGTCTATGGATGTCTCATACCTATGGTGTCCATCGGCTATTAAGACCCAAGAGTTTTCAAGCGTTGAATATAGTTCGGATAACCATTCCTCGTCGTTGACACGCCACAATGAGTGTGTAACACCATCGCTGTCTGTTACTGAGAGCCACTCCTTGCGTTCTTTAATCGCTCCCTTTATCAACTCATCCGCTATGCCACTATCGTCAACGAAGAGCGCATATACTTGGCTCATCTCAAGCCTTGTAGCTCTTAGCAGCATCAACCTATCAAGTTTTGGAGAGTAAGTTGTCATTTCGTGGGGACGCACTACGCGTGTTTCGTAATGGCGCAATTGCAGTGTCACTATTATGCCAATCTGTTCTACTTCTCTACCGTCGCTGTCTTTGAACGATTGCTTGTATGGGAAGACGGACGGAGGTGGTGATTCAACAAGTATGTTCTCTTCAAACCACTTCCTGACGGTTGCACCAGCACGCCTGTAAGCATCTTCGTCTGACTTTTCATCAAAGCCCTTTGGAAGTAGTATGTGGACGATGTTGAATGGATGCAAAGATGCATACATCTCTCTTTCGCGAGGCGTTACAACATCGTATGGAGGTGCTATCAACTTCTCAAGTGTGCCAAGTAGCTCAAGGTTATATGTGATCGGTGTGAAGGCTTCCATATGCAATTTCTTTCTGTGTAGCAGTGGACAATCCCAGTCTGCTTCAGCTTGCTTTCCCACATCGTTGTTATTGAGCACCCCTCATTCCTCCCCCCACAAGGATGACCTGATTGACCGGTTCGCTTAAAACACGCTCTGAGAGAACTTTCTTTGAAACCTCAATACCGTTTTCGCACACAACCTCGTATGTGACTTCCTTTACTCCTTCCTTTCCTCTTCTCTGGATGATTATCTCGCCACCCGGCAGGTGTGGCACAAGCTTCCTTTCCTCCTTGAATGGTATCTTCTCCTTGACCTTCCTTTGGTGATATGTGATGACCGTCAATAAAGGCTTGCCCGGCTTAATGAGCAAAACATCACCTATCCTAAGCTTGTTTAAATCTCTACCGCTGTTGAGCTTCTGAAGCTCAGCTAAGCTCACACCATACTTCCTGCCTATGGCGATAGCGACCTCTCCCTTCTTTACCTTGTGATAGACAGCTTTCTCACCACCTTCAAGTATTCGCTTCACAGCTTCCTCTTCATCGCGAGCGTATATTGCTGTCGGTATGTGCATCTTCCTTATCTCCACTTTCTCCTTGAAGCTCGCCTCCTTGATCAGCTCGCCAGCGTATGAAGCAAATTGAGCGAAGTGTAGTTGGACCCTCTTGAGAACATTTTTAGCTTTTTCCTCATCGCTCAAAGCCACAATCGGTTTCTCATTTACAACTATAGCTGTGGCTTTGTAGCCTATCCTCAAGTGCTTAAGTAAGATGGTGCTCAACTCCTTTGGTGTAAGCGTTTGAACTTTCCCCCTCGGGATGTGGCGCTCACAAAACACATCACCAGTTTCTGCCTCTAAGAAGCAAACTGGTGCGCCCTTGTGAATTTCTTCCGCCTCCTTCATAGCAAGCTTCATTGCATACTTGAACGCCCCTTTGCTACCAACCCATCCCACGATATCTCCTCTCACCATCACAGCGTATGGCAGTTTCGTCCACCATTGAATGAGGATAATAGCCACCAATACAGCTATGATGACCAAGTAAACAATTCGTTCAAGTGGGTTCAGGCGCAAGCTGAAACACCTCAGCCAATGCTTGCATCATTATCGGGTGAACATGAAGAAGAGTTTTTTGAGCCGATACAGAGAACGGCAAACCTTTTCATCTTCTTTTCACTTCTTCCCTGAGCAACTCCAAGCATTGCTGTAGCTCATAATCCTTCTCCACCGGTTTTCCTGCAGCTCTCCTTTGCCCCCATCCGTTCCATGCTTCATCCCATAGCTTCCTTAACTCTTCGTCTTTGGAGTTGAGTTGCAATGCTCTCTTCAAGCAAAGAAGGGCATCGTCAAATTGCTCAGCTTTCATGTGTTCCTTTGCCCTTTCCTTCCATATCCTGGCAAGTTCTATGTCCTCAAACTTTATCTCCACATCCGGCTCTATGCCTTGCTTTTCAGTTATGTCATACCTGCTCGGTGTTAAGTAGCGATGTGTAGTCAGTATGATGCTTCCACCATGGTTGAGAGGTATAGCTGTTTGGACTGAGCCTTTTCCGAATGTCTTTTCACCGACCACCTTTCCTACCTTCCTATCCTTTATCGCTCCAGCGACTATTTCGCTTGCGCTCGCGCTCAAATGGTTTACGAGCACCAAGATCGGCACTCCTAAGTTGATGTAATTTTCCGGGCGCGCTTCATGCACATCCTCATTGCCATACCTATCCCTGACTATGACGACGGGTCCTCCTTTTACGAACCTGCTGGCTACAGCAACTGCGGACTCAAGCAATCCACCCGGATTATCACGCAAGTCAAGTATGAGACCGCAAATGTTTTCCCTTCGGAAATTCTGCAATCTCTCTGCGAGCTCTTTATCAGCGAGCCTGCTAAAATCAAGCAAGTGAATGTAACCCACCTTCCCAAAATCTGTTTCAATTATTGTTGACTTGAGTGTCGGGACTTTTATCCTCTCTCTGACAAGTGTTACATTGAACGGGTGCTCAACTCCGGGACGCTCTATCGTGAGCACTACTGTTGTTCCCTTCGGTCCTCGTATCAATTTCACAGCTTCGTTCAAACTCATCTTATCTGTTGGCTTTCCGTCTATTGCCTTTATTTTGTCCATCGGTTGCAAGCCAGCCTTGTGTGCTGGCTGCCCCGGAAAGACGGTAACTATCGTTATGCTGTAGCGGTTTGTGAATGGGTCTGGTATGTGGGCGAGTTCAGCACCTATGCCTTCAAACTCACCCTCGGTCTGAATCTCAAACTCTCGTTGTTCCTCTGGCGATAGGAAACGAGCATACCTGTCATTGAGGGCAGTGAGCATCCCTCTTATCGCTCCGTAAATCAAGTCCCTGTCCTTTATGCTTTTATCGTATGCGTGACGCTTTATACAGCGGAATGCTTCATCCATGTATTCTATTGGTGTGGTGTTTGGCAGGATGCCTACTCTGGACGTGCTCTCGCCAACTGGCAACCCAGCAATCATTGGTTGTAAGGATGGGAGCTTAGCGCTTAACCTTCCAACCATGAATGAAGCAACCAATGCTATGATGATTGCTCCCACTTTTACTCCACGCATACTTTTCATTCTTCTCGCCTCCTCATGTTCTTTACTGCAGTGTGAAAGGATTTATAGGCGTTCCGTAGCGCCTCACTTCAAAGTGCAGGTGTGGACCAGTTGAAAGCCCTGTGCTACCAACTGCTGCTATGACTTGTCCTGCATTAACTCTATCGCCCTCTGAAACATATACTTGCGAGCAATGCGCATAAAGTGTTGCTATGCCATTACCATGGTCTATGATAACTGTTAGCCCATATGCTTTTCTCCAACCGCTGAAGACAACCGTCCCACTTGCAGCTGCCCTTATAGGCGTCCCGTAGCTACATGCTATGTCTATTCCCGTGTGGAAGCGCACAACCTTGAATATAGGGTGCAACCTGTAACCGAACCCAGAGACAATTTCACCAGTAACTGGTCTGACAAACGAGCCCATCCAAGGTTTCTTTACTACAGGTCCTCTCATTTGAAGTGCTCTCAACATCCTTTCAATCGCTTCCGATTCTTCTTCCCACTCCCTTATGTAACGCTCATACATCAGCCTTTCCGACTGCACGGAGCGCAGTATCTTTACCTGCTTCGCCTTCTGCTGTTCAATTTGCTTCTTCTGTGCTGCTACTTGTGCGTGAAGTGCTCTTAACCTGTTTTCTTGTTCTTCAAGCTCATACTGCCTTTCTCGCAGCAACTTAATATTTCGCTCCAAGTCATTGAGCAGCTTTGAATCGCTTGCAATCACCTTGCGCACAACATAGAACCTGCTCATTGCATCCATCAGGTTTCTTGCTGATAGCAACAGCGAAACATACACAACTGGTTCTTGCTTGTAGATGCTGACGAGCTTCCTCCTAAACTTTTCCCTATCGCTTGATAGCTTGTTTGAGAGCCGTCTTACTTCTCGCCTTAGCTTTTCAACTTTTGCCCTCGTGAAAGAGAGCTCAGCGCTCAACCGTCTTTGGCGCTCCATCGCCGAAAGCAGTTTAAGCTGTATTTGCTGTAACTCCTCAGATATTGAGCGCTCCTTCCTTCGTATCTCCCTTAGCTTCTCCTTTGCCCTCCTCTTCTTGCGTTCAAGCTCTATTTTTTTCTCCCTCAGTTGGCTTACCTTCTCTGCATATGCCCGCCTTGAGACAGCCCAAGAACCGTTTAGCATTAGCACCTGAAACACCAGAACAAAGGTTGCCACCAAAAATAAACACCTCATGCAACCTCACCACCTCAAAATTTTGCTACATTGTTTCTTCGTTGCTATAAGCCCCACACCAGCAAACTGACGTTGTTTTATTCATTCCGCGTTCGTTACAATTATTATGCAATGCAAAGGCGCAGGAGGTGAAGGCTTGTGTCGGAGCAATTTGGTTTTCGTCAGCCCACTCTTGAAAAAAGAAGCTACCTTCCAAAGCTTGTCTTCATTGAAACTACTGTAGCTTGCAATTTGAGTTGCCTTCACTGTCGTCGCACTACGACATCGCCTAAAGAGCAGTTGCACACTGAGGAAATAATGCGCCTTATAGAAGAACTCGTTGAGGTAGGTAAGCCAGTTTTGGTTTTCTCTGGTGGTGAGCCACTCCTCAGGGACGACATCTTTGAGCTTGTCAGGCATGCCAACTCTCTCGGTTTGATCACATGCATGGCTACAAATGCAACTCTCATGACCAAAGAGATGGCTGCTGAAGTGAAGGCATCTGGGATAAAGAGGTGCGCCGTCAGTTTGGATGGTCCATCAGCTGATGTGCACGACGCCATCAGGGGCGTGAAGGGTGCGTTTGAGAGAACTGTTACTGGGATTAAGAATTTGCTCTCGTGCGGTGTTGAAGTCCAGATAAACATTACACTTACACGAACCACAAAACCTTACCTTAGACCAATGCATCAACTCGCCAAGGCTTTGGGAGCAGTTGCTCTTCATGTTTTTCTTCTCGTGCCAGTCGGTTGTGGCGCTCAATTGGCTGACACTGAGATGATGACACCACATGAGTGTGAAGAAGCGCTTGAGGAACTTTGTGAGCTGATGTTTCTTGGCGAACTACCTATCAGGGCAACTTGTGCACCGCACTTCTACAGAATCGTTGCCCAGAAGGGACTGATGAACCTCTTAGCTGGACAACAAAGCAGACTTAGCAGTTTCACAAGGGGGTGTTTAGCTGGCACTGGTGTTTGCTTCATATCACAAAGTGGTGATGTTATGCCATGTGGTTACTTGCCTATTCCTGCTGGCAACATACGCACTCAATCATTCTCTGAGATATGGCACCACTCAAAGCTTTTTGAAGTGCTTCGTGATTGCACGCTCCTTGAGGGCAAATGTGGTGTTTGTGAGTTCAAGGATATCTGCTACGGTTGTAGGGCAAGAGCATATTTCGCCACAGGCAATATGATGGCTCAAGAACCACTCTGTGCATACGAACCGAAAGGCTTTTTGCAAAGCGCTAAGGGCTTCAACGAATAATCGGGACAGGAACAGAGTGTATGACGCTCTCAATGATTTGCGTTTGTGTTATCCCTTTTAAAGTAGCGCTGTGGTGAAGTATCAAGCGATGGCTCAAAACAGGCACTGCGAGCTCTTTTATGTCATCTGGCAGGACATAATTTCGCCCATGCATTAAAGCCCATGCTTGGCTCATCCTCATCAATCCTATTGAACCTCTTGGGCTCGCACCTAAGAGCGCTTCTTGGTGTCTTCTCGTCATCTCAACAATGGTGACAATGTATTCACGCAGTGCGTCTGCAACATGCACCCTCAGTGTGAACTTCTGAAGCTCAACTATCTCTTCGGGCGATAAGACCGCCTCAACATTCTCAATCGGGTGACCATGCTCTTGCCTTTTAAGAACATCAACCTCCTCTTCATGCTCAGGGTAACCCATATGCACCCTTGTCAGGAACCTGTCCTTTTGTGACTCAGGGAGTGGGTATGTTCCTCTTTGCTCAATTGGGTTCTCGGTCGCTATGAGGAAGAAAGGGCGCGGGAGGCTATATGTTACGCCATCAACTGTCACTTGAAATTCTTCCATGCATTCAAGCAAGCTCGCTTGCGTGCGTGGTGTCGCTCTGTTTATCTCGTCAACTAAAACGAAATGCGCAAATATTGGTCCAGGGCGGAAGGAGAAATCACCAGTTTTTTGATTGTAAACGGATGTGCCAGTTATATCCGACGGAAGCAAGTCTGGTGTGCACTGTATGCGCTTGAATTCACATCCTGAAGCTCTTGCCATTGCCTTGGCAAGCGTCGTCTTGCCAACGCCAGGTATGTCCTCAATCAGCGTGTGCCCACAACTCAACAATGTTGCAGTGATAAGCTTTATCGTTCGGCGCTTCCCAACAATAACCTTCTCAACCTCGTTGATGAAACGCTGGATACGCTCAACAGCTAACTTGCACTCCGATTCGCTCAATGGCTTACTCATCCTCATCACCAACGCCGAGATTGGAAAATCATCAACATAAGTTTGCCACATGTGAGAAATGCTTTATCAGTTCGTAGCAAATGCAAATCGTTTGTTGGCATAATGTTTTTAAGACGGTGTGCTCTTGAAATCAAAAATGAGTGAGCACTAAAATCGTTCACCACATTAGCGGGGGTGGGAACGATGAAACAAGCATGTGGTTGGAAGGTGAGCTTCCAATACCTCTCTTTGTTATGTGCAGTGTTAGTTACGTTAGTTGCACCTGCTTTCAGCGCAGACGAATTGCTTAATGGTTTCCTCAATCCACCAGATAGCGCCAAACCGCACACATGGTGGCATTGGATGAATGGCAACATAACTCGTGAGGGGATAACGAAAGACCTCAGTGAGATGAAGCGAGTAGGCGTTGGTGGTGCACAAGTTTTCAATGTCGGTGAAAGGATTCCCGAAGGTCCTGTCCAGTTCATGAGCAAGGAATGGCGTGAGCTGTTCAGGCACGCCGTTGAGACTGCTTCAAAGCTTGGCTTAGAAATATGCATCCACAACTGTGCTGGTTGGTCAAGCAGTGGTGGTCCTTGGATAAAGCCAGAACACGCAATGCAGAGGGTTGTCTGGAGTGAGGTCAAAGTAAAAGGTCCAAGGAAGTTTGATGAGAAGTTGCCACAGCCTCCTACCACAGCTGGCTTTTATCGTGACATTGCTGTCTTGGCTTTCCCAACACCTCGTGGTGAGGATGTTACCATTAGGGAACTACAACCGAAAATTACAGCGAGTGTCCCACAGTTCAATTCCCAGCGCATAATTGATGGGCGCATCAACACAACTGCATCTCTACCGTTACCTGAGGCTTCCCAGCCTCAGTTTGTGCAATTTGAGTTCCCAAAGCCTATTGATGTTTTCGCTATAACGCTGACCATGGGTGGCGGAGCACAAAGCCATTCAGGCGAGATACTCATCTCAGAGGATGGCAAATCATTCAAGCGCATCAAAAGCTTCACCATTCCAAGAAACCAGCGAACGATAACCGTTGGCATAGATGCACCTAAAGACCACATCTATAGGATTTCCTTCACGAGAGCAGACCCACGGGCAAAAGGGATTACCATAGCTGAAGTCTCATTTGAGCTTGCCTTCCGAATAGACAACTGGCAGGGTAAAGCATGTTTCACACGCATGGACAATCCACAACCTGACACGAGGAGCGTTCCAAAGGAATGCATCATACAGAGGGAACAGATTATTGACCTGACACAAAAGCTTTCAAAGGACGGACACCTCGTTTGGGATGTTCCTGAAGGCAACTGGACGATATTGCGGATTGGCTACACGCCAACAGGTAAGACGAACCATCCAGCACCTTTATCTGGGCTTGGGCTTGAATGCGATAAGTTGAGTAGGGAAGCGTTAGATGTCCATTGGCAAAATGCAATCGCACCGCTGTTAAGCGACGTTGGTAAGCTTGCTGGAAAAACATTCAAGCACATCCTGATTGACAGCTACGAAGTTGGTTCTCAAAACTGGACACACAATTTCATGGACGAGTTTAGGCGCAGGAGAGGCTATAGCATTTTGCCGTTCTTACCGACGCTGACTGGAAGAGTTGTTGAAAGCCTTGATGTATCGGAGCGCTTCCTATGGGACTTCAGGAAGACCATAGCTGAACTGTTCGCAGAAAACTATTTTGGATACTTCGCGGAGCTTTGCCATAGGCATGGTCTTCTTTTGTGGGTTGAGTCATACGGGAATGGACCTTTTGATGATATAACATGCGGTGGTAAAGCAGATGTGCCGATGTGTGAGTTCTGGGTCGGAACTGGCGTTGGTGTCGGGAAACACTTCAATGCAAAGCTTGCCTCATCAATTGCAAACACATATGGCAAACAGGTAGTGGCTGCAGAATCGTTCACTGCATCGCCTGAAAGAGGAGGGTGGCGCAATTACCCATACTCAATGAAGCCTCTGGGCGATTTCATGTTCTGCAGTGGTGTCAACAAGTTTGTTTTCCACAGGTTTGCACATCAGCCTTGGCTTGACAGGAAGCCGGGGATGACGATGGGACCTTGGGGCTTCCACTTTGAGTGGACAAACACTTGGTGGGACTATGCGCCAGCTTGGTTGCAATACATCGCGAGATGCCAGTTCATGCTCCAACAGGGAATCCAAGTCACGGATGTGTGTTACTTTGTTGGTGAGGGCTCTCCAAACTCAATCAGGCTTAGCATGCCGATGCCACAGGGATATGACTTTGATGTGTGTGATTCTGAAGTGATACTGAAACGCATGTCCGTGAAAGGTAACAAGCTCGTTTTGCCCGACGGAAAAACTTATGAAGTGCTTGTCCTGCCAAATGAACAGACGATGACACCAACACTGCTGAGGAAACTCGCTGAGTTGGTCAAGGCTGGCGCATATGTCATTGGACCAAAGCCAACTCGTTCACCAAGCCTCATGGGTTACCCGAAAGCCGATGAGGAAGTGAACGAACTCGCCCAAAAGATATGGGGCAAATGCGATGGTAAGACAGTGCTTGAAAACGCTTACGGCGCTGGGAAGGTCTTCTGGGGTAAGAGCATCTTAGATGTGCTCAAGGAGAAAGGCGTAATGCCAGATTTTGAGTTTGAGGGTAGAAGACCAATGACAGCAATCAACTATATCCACCGTAGGGTCGGCGATACGGATATCTACTTTGTTGCTAACATGAGGGAGAGATTTGAAACAGTTGACTGCACATTCAGGGTGACTGGTAAAGTCCCTGAAATATGGCATCCAGACAGCGGTAAGGTTGAGCGTGCGCCAGTCTTCTCATTCCGTGGCGGTCGGACTGTCGTCACGCTCACTCTTGAACCATATGGCTCGGCATTCGTCGTCTTCAGAAGACCGATCGCAAAACCAATATCCGTTACGAAGGTGACACGCGACGGTCAAGATGCTCTTTTGCCAATGCCGATTGCGGTCGGAAAACTTGAGATAGTTAAGGCTATCTACGGTGTCCTTGAGGATCCAAAGAAATGTATTGATGTTACAGAGCACCTGAGGAAAATGGTCAAAAATAACATGCTGTTTGTCGTTGCATCAAACGAGATAGCTGGCGATCCAGCGTATGGCATCGTGAAAAAGATGCGCGTTGATTACACGATTAATGGCAAGCCTGATACCATCATAGTGAACGAGAACGAAGTTGTTGAGTTACCACCGAGAGCAACAGGTGCTGCGCCACCTGTCATCCTACACAGCTTGCCACAGTCAGCACATGAGCTTCGTGTGTTTGAGGACGGTTTATATTCGGTGCATATGAGCACTGGGAAGGTGTTCAAATTCAACATCAAAGGTGTGCCAAAACCAATTGAGCTTGTTGGTCCTTGGCGCGTGAACTTCACGCCCGGTTGGGGCGCACCAGAAAGCGTAGTTTTTGAGAAGCTCATCTCGTGGACTGAGCATAGCGACAGTGGCATCAAATACTTCTCTGGCACTGCAACATATGTGAAGGAATTCAATTTGCCAAAGGAGTTGTTTACGAAAGATAAAGCGCTCTACCTTGACTTGGGCGATGTAATGGTTATTGCGAGGGTGAAGCTTAACGGGCAAGATCTGGGTGTGCTTTGGAAGAAGCCATTCCAGATTGAAATCACAGGTGTCGCTAAGCCAGGTAGGAACACACTTGAAGTGAGCGTCGCAAACTTGTGGGTTAATAGGCTTATCGGTGATGAGCTGTTGCCAGACGATAGGGAGTGGAATCCAAACGGTAGCCTCAAGGCATGGCCAAGTTGGATGCTTGAAGGCAAGCCGATGCCAAAAACCGGCAGGTTCACATGGACAACATGGCGCCACTACACAAAAGATTCGCCACTCATCCAATCTGGCTTGCTTGGTCCCGTGAGGATACTTGTTGCAACAAAGCGACAGCTAATGTAGCTCAAAATGACAAAAAACGGTTACGATTTGCCCAAAAGGTTTTTCACCAACCGAAGTTGGTGCTCATAGGAGTTATTGGAAGCCATTGAACAGGTGCGGAAGCAAATTGAGCCTCACGAGTGTGAGCTCCGCCAAAACGAGATGCTCACCTGCTATGCCCCTATTGACCCCATCCTACGCGCTCTTGGCTGGGACACGGAAGACCCCGACCATGTGGTGCCTGAATTTCAGACAGAAGTTGGTCGCCCCGATTACATTCTATGTTATGCCGATCTCCGCATCAGGGTAGAAGCGAAGAAATTTAGGAGTAAATGAAGATGAATTTAAGCGAGCCTACATTAAGGCTGTCCTGCTATGGCAATCCAAAAAATTCGCCATTATGTGATCACTGATGGCAATTGCTGTGTTTTGCGGGCTATCAGCTCTCCCATCTCAAGAAGAGCAGAAGAAACAAGGACACAGTTAAAAGCGATGATGAAGATTTGGCACAAGTTTCACTAATTTGGACGAAAAATTTAATTTTGGGAGCACAACCTCTGCTACGTCAAAAAACTTCGGAGTCGGCAGAAGTAAAAGCCTCAAAATGACGAGGCTTTTCCCACTTTTACCCAAACAAAGGAATGACCAATCGCCTCTCTTGACAAAATGCTCCTCCTGTGTTAAAATAATTCCCAATGATTTGAAACTTTGAAAAGCGAGGTGAGGAAGTAGATGGAAAGGAAGAAAAAGCACAATCCTACCGAATACTACGATGTAGAGGGGATGCATGAGGCATTAAGTGTTGGGATTTTCTATTGTGGCTATGATGACGTTGACTTACCACCAAGATTCACCGCGGTTGAAAAGTTAAACTTGGTGGATGGGCAAATAGGGCTTTACAAAAGAATTTGCAATCAAGCCTTTGATTACCTTGCTACAGTTGAAGATCCCGATAGCATGGAGGCAAGGGCACATCTCATCAAGATGCTAATGGACTTAGAGAAAGTCTGCCTGCTTCCACCAGTGATTGAGGAGTCCTATAGGGAGAGAGGGGATGGGAGATTTAAGAAAGGTGCGAAGTTGGATATCTTAGTGTCGAACATCCTGGAGGCGCAAGCGCAAACCTCGTATAACGCTGTTGTTGTCTTTTGCACTTATCCTGAAATCCTTGAGGCAATAGGAAAATGCCTTAGGGGAAAGTGGGGCAAGAAAGAGGAGAAAGAGGAAAGGAAGAATGACGAAAGGAAGAGCAGGATCGCGGTGATCACGGGCGAAACATCTTCAAAGGAGATACAAAGAATTGTTGAGGATATTAACAGCGGGAGAATCAAAGTGGTGCTTATCAGCGATGACGCAGTTAAAAATCTCAATTTAAACTTGCGGTTGAACCTCATGGTTATAGTTCACTACAACATTCCTTGGCAGGCAGAGCTGATGGAAGAGCGGTTACGGTGTGTTCGCCATCCTGAATACACGAAAAGGGTTGTGGAATTAGTGCTATTGACAGTTGACTCTCTTGAGAAAGTCAAGTGGGAAAGGATAGAGAAGGAGATGAAAGCAAGTGGCAGTAATCGCTAATGGAGTGAATAGAAAAAGCCATATCATGGTGGCTTGATTATAGGGGGGTGATTGCCTAATGCGAAAGAAGCGAAAAGATTCACGAGAGTCACAAGCTGAGCATAGAGAGCGAGCACGTAAATTTATAGGTGTGCTGCTTGCCGAAGACGAAAATGCATTGGAAGTAAGGTTTAATTATAGCAAAAAGCTGGTTAATATGATGCAGCAAGTCAAGTTAAAAATCGAGCAGGTTAGGTGGGACGGTGAAAAAAAGAGGTGGATTGTGCCCCTTGACCCTGAGGGTGAAAACCTAAACACATTTGTAGAGTTTCTTGAGGAGTTGACGAATTACAGCAAATACATTGTGTATGTCTCTGGGAAGGTTATTAAGAAGCTTGAGGAAGCAAAGATGAAAGCGGAAGAAGAGGAAAGGAGGCTACAACTCCTTGCAGACATCATAGGTGACATCTCTCGTAGATGGATGCCAAATGTTTTCTGGCTGAGCAAGGAAGATATAGAACGTCTTACAGCAGTGGGTGTTTTCACCGACCAAGAAAGGGAATTTTTGCTCAGTATTTCTGCATGGGAAAACAATTTCCTGTGTTGCCTTTGGAAAGGAACGCCACCGACAAAACCAATGCCTCGTTCGCTTTTGACCGAGAACATGTGGGAAACCATCTATGAATTGCAGAAAAAATTTGAGGAATTCTTGAAAAGAAACCCAAACGAGAGGAAAGAAGTGGTAAGGGCAACTATTGGGCAGATAGAGCAACTCTGGTTTCGCTTGCTATTTGAACCGAGAGAGTTGGCGGAAAAGATAGCAAGGCATATGCTACCTGTAGGGACCGCGGTAGTTAGCTCAAACCCACTCGCGAGAATCCTTAAAGTGATGAATGAAGGTATTGAAGCATTAATCTTTGGCAAAGAGTTCCGTGAAGAAGGGGAAGGAAAGAAGCAAATTGAAGCAGTCAGCAGTAAGGAGTCATCGCTTGAAGAGATTTACACACTTTCCGATATCCTAAAGATGCTTGGGGCATCGCCAGAGAAATTAGCCAAGATAAACAAAAAGCGCAAACAGCGTGGCTTAAAACCTATTGATGTCCAGATTGGTATTCACGAAGTGAGGTGAGAAACATATGACAAGGAAAAGAAAGAAAAAGGACCCACAAGAAGAAATTGTAGAGCCTTGCGAATTTGGTTGGAAGGATATTCCTGACGAGCTTAGCCAAGAAGAAATCCTTGAGATGGGTAAAGCACAAGGTGGCATGATAAACCTCTCGGAAATATACTTCCCAGACAGGCTGGTTGAGGTATTGGGCTGGTATTACTACAACTGGGGTGCAAGAATAGCGGATGCAATGGATGAGAATAGCAGAACATGTGTGTGGGAATACATGAAGAGGAAGCTGATCAGAACCTTGCTGGTCTACAAGCGTGAAATTCCTTGGTGGCTTGAGGATGAGAAAATAGAGAAAGAGGAACGGGAGTATCTACGAAAGCTTGGTTTTGATGTGTAGGAGGCGATAGTTTGGTTTTTGATAGCCCAAGCTCTTTGCATCGTTTGGCACGGCAATGAAATTTTCTGCAGTGAATCTTTAAGATTTTCGCCTGACTGAGCATGCTACTGGCTTTAGCCAGTGGTTGATGGCGAATTTCTTGAGCGCCGAACTCATTTGGCGTTTGGGAGGGTGAACCTTCCGGTGAGCCCAAACCTTTCCCGTGTCCCATGTCCCGACACTCCGCTCAATTGGCTCCCACGGTTTTTGCTTTACACAAGACGCATTCTGCGCTATAATTGTTTGTGCGACGGTGATAGGGATGTGTAACAAAGCCATAAAAGAGGCGATGGAAGATGAGGTGTTGGGTAATGGTAATTCCGTTGGTGATGTTATTGCTTTTGGCAAATGGGTATGCCCAAAAAGTAGAAGAGGGCAAAGCCATCAGGCTGTCAACGAAGGAAGTTCCTCTGGGGAAGATACACCCTATCATCGAAGAAAGCTTCGTTGTTAGTCCAGACGGCAAGCGTTTTGCTTATGTGGCAAAGCGTGGCAAGAAGGAACTTGTTGTCGTAGATGGTGAGGAAGGTAAGAAATACGATGAGGTGTGGGGTCCCATTTTCAGTCCAGATAGCAAGCGTTTTGCTTATAAGGCAAGGCGTGGTAATAAGTGGCTTGTAGTCGTAGATGGTGAGGAAGGTAAGGAATACGATGATGTGTGGGGTCCCATTTTCAGTCCAGACAGCAAGCATTTGGCTTATAGGGCAAGGCGTGGCGATAAGTGGCTTGTAGTCGTAAATGGTGAGGAAGGTAAGGAATACGATGTGGTGTGGGATCTCATTTTCAGTCCAGACAGCAAGCATTTGGCATATGGGGCAAGGCGTGGCGATAAGGAGTTTGTAGTCGTAGATGGTGAGGAAGGTAAGGAATACGATGATGTGTGGGATCTCATTTTCAGTCCAGACAGCAAGCATTTGGCTTATGTAGCAAGGCGTGGCGATAAGGAGTTTGTAGTCGTAGATGGTGAGGAAGGTAAGGAATACGATGATGTGTGGGATCTCATTTTCAGTCCAGACAGCAAGCATTTGGCTTATGTAGCAAGGCGTGGCGATAAGGAGTTTGTAGTCGTAGATGGTGAGGAAGGTAAGGAATACGATAGAATTGGGGATCTCATTTTCAGTCCAGACAGCAAGCATTTGGCTTATAAGGCAATGCGTGGCGAGAAGAGGCTTGTAGTCGTAGATGGTGAGGAAGGTAAGGAATACGATGTGGTGCGGGGTCCCATTTTCAGTCCAGACAGCAAGCGTTTGGCTTATGTAGCAAGGCGTGGCAATAAGTTGCTTGTAGTCGTAGATGGTGAGGAAGGTAAGGAATACGATGTGGTGTGGGATCTCATTTTCAGTCCAGACAGCAAGCGTTTGGCTTATGTAGCAAGGCGTGGCGAGAAGGAGTTTGTAGTCGTAGATGGTGAGGAAGGTAAGGAATACGATGAGGTGTGGGATCCCATTTTCAGTCCAGACAGCAAGCGTTTGGCTTATGTAGCAAGTCGTGGCAATAAGTTGCTTGTAGTCGTAGATGGTGAGGAAGGTAAGGAATACGATGAGGTGTGGGGTCTCATTT